>NZ_LT629743.1:0-726250 GCF_900105095.1 Erythrobacter sp. HL-111
GGGGCGGGCAAGGCTCCGGCCCCAGCCAGGATAAATGGAACAAGCGGACGCAAAAGCGTCCCGCTCCCTTCTCGCTGCGTCTGAGCTTCGATGAGAAGCAAAAGCTGATCGAGGATGCCGGTCGGCAATCAATTTCCGCGTATATCAAATCACGGTTGTTCGATCCCGATGCGTCGGTCAAACAGGCGCGCGGGCTCAATCCGGTCAAAGACCAGAAAGCGCTGGCTCAACTCCTGGGCATGCTGGGCTCGTCCCGGATTGCCAAAAACCTGAACGAACTGGCCGAGGCTGCGCGCGTCGGCGCGCTGCCCCTCGGCGATGAGACTGAGCGGGCTATCAAGCGCGCCTGTGATGATGTCCGGATCATGCGGCGCTTCCTGCTCGCCGCCCTCGGCATAAGGGAAACCGATAAAGCCACACATGTCTGCGAAAGCTGCTCCTCGGCCTTTGGCCGGGCGGCGGGCGAGCACGGTGACCATGATCGAAATGGGGAGCCTTCCCCATGATCATCAAGGCATCGCAACGCGGCGGCGGGCGGGCGCTCGCCTCGCATCTGATGAATGAGCGCGATAACGAGCATGTCGAGCTGCACAAAGTTCGCGGCTTCGTCTCCGACGATCTGCATGGCGCGTTCCTGGAAGCCGAAGCGGCGGCCAAGGGCACGAAGTGCAAACAGCATTTCTTCTCGGTCAGTCTCTCCCCGCCCGAGACGGAAAATGTCCGGCCTGAAGTCTTCGAGCTGGCCGCGCGCCGGATCGAGAAGGAAATGGGCCTGGAGCGCCAGCCGATGGCGCTCGTCTTCCATGAAAAGGAAGGCCGCCGCCACGCCCATGCAGTGTGGAGCCGGATCGACACTGAGAACATGCGGGCGATCAATCTCCCGCATTTCAAGCGCAAGCTGAATGAGATTTCGCGGGGGCTGTTCCTCGAACATGGCTGGAATCTGCCTGATGGGTATAAGCGCGGCCAAGATGGAAGGAACCATCGTTCCCCGCTGAATTTCACTCTCGCCGAATGGCAACAAGCCCGGCGCGCCGGGAAAAGCGCTGCCGATATCAAGGCCACCTTCCAGGAATGCTGGAACGGCGCGAAAGACGTTACCGCCTTCAAGCGCCAGCTCGAAGAGCGCGGCTATTATCTGGCGCAAGGCGATCGCCGGGGCTTCGTAGCGGTCGATGTCCAGGGCGAAGTCTATGCGATCCCGCGCATGATCGGCCAGAAAACCAAGGCCGTAAAAGAGCGCCTGGGCGATCCGTCAACCCTGCCGTCGGTCGATGAGACCAAGGCGCGTGTCGCAGAGCTGATGGAAAAGGTCCTCAAGCGTCACATCACGACGCTCGATAAAGAAAGCGCACAGCGCCTGAACCCGATCCGCGCGAAAAGGCGCGCTATGCGCGCCGATCATAAGGCTGAGCGCGCGGGCGCTCGATCAGCGTCAGGCGGAACGCTGGGTGGTCGAATCCAAAGCCCGCCAGGCGCGCTTCTCCAAGGGCCTGAAAGGCGTGTGGGACTGCTGCGCGGCAAGCATAGCGCCGTGCGCAAGCGCAATGAGGCCGAAGTCGCCTTCAAGCGCGAGCGCGATGCGAAAGAGCGCCAGGACCTGATCACCCGGCAATTGGCCGAACGGCGCGCTCTGCAAGCCAATGTCCGAAACGAGCGGCAACGCCATGCGAGCGAGCTGGCGCTTCTCTATCGCGACCTCGCGAAAACGCGGGCGCTGTCCGACGCCCTCGAAAAACCCTCCGCGCGGACGCGGGCGGCCCTGGATCGCGCCAAGCCGGACCGCACGCGCAACCGCTCCACGCAATCCGGTGGCCGCTCCCGCGACCGCACCCTCGAACCTTAGAGATGAAGGACTGGTACTATGTTTGGTAGAAATGAGATCGCAGGCGATGTCCTGATGGCCCCGCGCGGGTTTAGCCCGGATTATTCACCGGCAGTGGTCTGACGGGTTGGCGGGAGTGGCGTAAGCATTTGCATTGTTGTAGGAATGTGGTTGCTTAAGCCAGACCTGCAACGGGGCAAAATATGCCACAGACCACACCCGCCGGATGCGATGATAGCGCGTCCGTATTTTCGTTTCCAGCAGTGCGCGGCAAGAAGGTCACAGCTGCGTTTGACGGCGGCAGGCTGACTCGGATGGCGGGGTCCTGGTGCTGGCTCAGGCCGAGCGCATGATGGGGCTCTGCCAGCGGCTTGCGGCGTGTATTGCCGATCCGCGCGATCCTGCTCGGGTGGTTCATCGGCTTGAAGATATCCTGCGCGCGCGGATGTTCGCGATCGCCTGCGGCTATGAGGATGCCGATGATCTCGACGCTCTGCGCGATGATCCGGGCTTCCGCCTTGCGCTGGGCAAGCTGCCGGGATCGGGTGCGGGGTTGGCCAGCCAACCGACGATGAGCCGCTGGGAGAATGCGCCGAGCACGCGCGAGCTGGCAAAGATGCTGGGGATCATGATCGACATCTACTGCGCCAGCTACCCCACTCCGCCGGCGGCGGTGACGCTGGATATCGATGACACCTGCGACGTCGTGCACGGCTATCAGCAACTCTCCTTCTGGAACGGACATCATGGGGAGCGCTGCTTCCTGCCGATCCATGTCTACGACACGGCAACGGGCCGGCCGGTGGCGATGCTGCTGCGCACGGGCAAGACGCCTTCTGGCAAGGAGGCGGCAGGGCATATCCGGCGTCTGGTGCGCCATCTTCGCCGCCACTGGCCTGATACCCACATCACCATCCGCGGTGACGGGCATTATGGACGGCCCGAGGTCATGGCCTTCTGCGAGGCGGCCCATGTCGATTACGTGTTCGGTCTGCCGACCAACGCCGCGCTGCGCGCTGATCCGGTTATCGTCACTGCCGCCGATGCCTGCGCGTCCGCCGCGCCGAGTGCCAACTCCCGGTCCTGCGCAGCTATGCCGAGACCCGCTACGGCGCGAAGAGCTGGAACCGCCAGCGCCGCGTCGTCGCCAGGATCGAGGCCAGCACGCTGGGCATGGATATCCGCTATGTCGTCACATCGCTAACCCAAGGCTCGGCCGAGCACATCTATGACACGCTCTACTGCGCGCGCGGGCAGGCCGAGAACCTGATCAAGCTGCACAAGACCCAGCTGGCCAGTGACCGCACCTCGTGCCGGTCGGCGAACGCCAACCAGATGCGCCTGATCCTGCACACCGCTGCCTACTGGCTGCTGTGGCGCGTTCAGCAGGCGATCCCAAAGACCACCGCTCTGGCAAAAGCCGAGTTTACGACCCTGCGCCTGCGGCTGCTCAAGGTTGCTGCCCGCGTCATGGAAAGCGCCACCCGCATCCGCGTAGCGTTCGCCTCTGCGTGCCCCGATGCCGATCTGATGCGTGCCATCGTTCTCGCGCTCAAGCCTGCGCCGACGTAGCGGGCGCGGCAGTGCCGCAGAAACCCCGAGCCAAGTCCTTCAACCAGAAAAAGCCCATCGATCACAGCGCGGTGAAACAGACGCCAGCGGCCGCACGCCCGCTCTACGCCGCCGCACGCAGCAGTGGCGTCAAGCTCGCACCGAGAGGCGCCCAACCGCATCGCCGTGAATAAGAGAGGGAACGGCTTGCACTATCCATGCTATCAAGGGCAACGAGTTCTTGAATTGTTCATGAGGAATCGACCGTGACAGCATCGCTTGCCTTGCAGCCTGCCTTCCCTGGCCTTTGTCCTGTGACAGAGGCCGTGGAGAAGCTGGCGACAGACGGCGGCATCGAAGAGCGCGGAGCGATCTTCACCAAGCGCGAAGTGGTCGAATTCATCCTCGATCTCACGGCTACACCGAGGCCGCGCCGCTTACGGCATACCGCCTGCTTTGAACCGTCCTTCGGTGATGGCGACTTCCTGCTTCCTGCCATCGACCGCCTGGTTGCCGCCCGCTGCGCGTGACGGCAAACTGACCTTCGAAGCCGCTTGCCCCCGCGATCCGCGCCGTCGAGTTGCACCGCCGCCACCTGTACGGCACTCGCGCCTTGCTTGCCAAGACGCTCCTACAGCGCGGGCTCAGTCGTCAGGATGCAGCGCCTTGTGCGATGTCTGGCTGATGCAGGGCGACTTCCTGCTGGCCGACCTGCCCACAGGCTTCACACATGTCGTCGGCAACCCGCCCTATGTTCGGCAGGAGAGCATTCCTGACTGCTGATGAGCGGAGTACAGGAAGCGCTTCAAGACGATCTATGATCGCGCCGACATCTATGTGCCCTTCATCGAGCGCTCCGCTGGCATTGCTGGCGAAGGGCGGCAAGCTTGGCTTCATCTGCCGCTGACCGCTGGATGAAGAACAAGTATGGCAAGAAGCTCCGCGAGCTGGTCAGCAAGCACTACGCGCTCACGACCTACGTGGACATGTACGGCGTTGATGCCTTCCATGCCGAGGTCAGCGCATACCCTGCCATCACCGTCATCGAAAAGGCGACGGGCGGCTCGACCCGCGTCTTCGCTCGCCCCGCCATCGACTCGAAGACTTTGAAGCGCTCGCAGCCGATCTCACCGCCGCCAAGCTTCCGAAAAAGACCAAGGTGCGCGAGATCGAGAATGTCACCGCAGGCGGCGAGCCGTGGGTGCTCGACTCCTTCGATGAGCTCGCCCTCGTGCGCCGCATCGAGGCGCGGTTTCCAGCCCTTGAAGATGCGGGCTGCAAAGTCCGGCATCGGCGTTGCCACGGGCCGCCGACAAGCCTTCATCGGCGACTTCGCAATCTTGATGTCGAGCCCTCGCGCAAGCTGCCGCTCGTGATGACGCGCGACATACTCGAAGGGCACGTTGCCTGGCGGGGAAGGGGATCGTCAATCCGTTCGGCGATGACGGGAAGCTCGTGGATCTCGAGGACTTCCCGAAGCTGCGCGCCTACCTTGAAGAGCGCAAGGAACAGATCGCAGACCGCCACGTCGCCGAAAAGAACCCGCGCGGCTGGTATCGCACCATTGACCGCATCTATCCTGAGCTGACCTACCGCGAGAAGCTGCTTATCCCCGACATCAAGGGTGATGCGTCCATCGTGTACGAAAAGGGCGAGCTCTACCCGCCACCACAATCTTTATTTCATCACCTCGGACGAGTGGGACGTGCACGCGCTTCAGGCCGTCATGCGGTCGGGCATCGCCCGCCTTTTCGTGGCGCTTTACTGTACCCGCATGCGGGGCGGGTATCTGCGCTTTCAGGCGCAGTACCTTCGCAAGATCAGGATTCCGAAGTGGTCGGACGTTAGCACCGACTTGCGCCAGCGTCTCGCAAACTACGCCGAGACGAACGACCGCCATGCTCTTAACGAAATTGTATCCGAGCTTTACGGGCTAAGCCCTGCCGAACTGAAACTGATTGAAAGGAATGCCGACGCATGAGTCTTGAACTTGCCAACTACGAAGCCCAGGCGCGCGAAGCCGTCAAACTGTTCTGGGGAAACCGTGAAGCTGCGCTGGCGCGGCAGATCGAGTCAGGAAACCAGGACGCAGGATCGCGCGGGGCTGTCACCGCTGGCAAGAACATGGATGGCTTCCTTGCCATCGCCCAAACGCTGGTCGAGGTCAACGGTCTGGCGCTCGCAGATATCTGCGTTCAGCAGCGCGTTCTGACTCTGCCAGGCTTTTTCAGGCCGACCAAGCTATGGGACATGCTCGTCATGTATCGGGGCGAGCTTGTCGCCGCCCTTGAATTCAAGTCGCAAGTCGGGCCGTCCTTCGGCAACAACTTCAACAACCGCTCCGAGGAAGCCATCGGCACGGCGCACGATCTCTGGACGGCCTACCGCGAAGGGGCGTTTGGCAAGGACGTTCCGCGCCCGTTCCTCGGGTGGGTCATGCTTGTCGAAGACTGCCCGAAGTCAAACACGCCCGTTGCGGACAAGCAGCCGCACTTCCCCGTTGATCCCGCCTTCAAGCGCGCATCCTACGCGCAGCGATACGACATTCTCTGCAAGCGTCTTGTCCAAGAAGGGCTCTATAACAGCGCGGCGTTTCTGGCTTCGCCGCGCGAGGCTTCAAAAGATGGCAGCTATCGGCACTTGAGCGAGCTGACGTCATTGAAGACGTTCGTGACAGACTTTGCAGGGCATATCGCGGCTGTGGCGGCAAGATAGGTGTCATTAATGCTTGATCGTATTCAGCTTCTAACCTCTCTTATTCACGGCGATGCGGTTGGGCGCCTCTCGGTGCGAGCTTGACGCCACTGCTGCGTGCGGCGGCGTAGAGCGGGCGTGCGGCACCGCTGGCGTCTGTTTCACCGCGCTGTGATCGATGGGCTTTTCTGGTTGAAGGACTTGGCTCGGGGTTTCTGCGGCACTGCCGCGCCCGCTACGTCGGCGCAGGCTTGAGCGCGAGAACGATGGCACGCATCAGATCGGCATCGGGGCACGCAGAGGCGAACGCTACGCGGATGCGGGTGGCGCTTTCCATGACGCGGGCAGCAACCTTGAGCAGCCGCAGGCGCAGGGTCGTAAACTCGGCTTTTGCCAGAGCGGTGGTCTTTGGGATCGCCTGCTGAACGCGCCACAGCAGCCAGTAGGCAGCGGTGTGCAGGATCAGGCGCATCTGGTTGGCGTTCGCCGACCGGCACGAGGTGCGGTCACTGGCCAGCTGGGTCTTGTGCAGCTTGATCAAGTTCTCGGCCTGCCCGCGCGCACAGTAGAGCGTGTCATAGATGTATTCAGCCGAGCCTTGGGTTAGCGATGTGACGACATAGCGGATATCCATGCCCAGCGTGCTGGCCTCGATCCTGGCGACGACGCGGCGCTGGCGGTTCCAGCTCTTCGCGCCGTAGCGGGTCTCGGCATAGCTGCGCAGGACCGGGAGTTGGCACTCGGCGCGGCGGACCGCGCAGGCATCGGCGGCAGTGACGATAACCGGATCAGCGCGCAGCGCGGCGTTGGTCGGCAGACCGAACACGTAATCGACATGGGCCGCCTCGCAGAAGGCCATGACCTCGGGCCGTCCATAATGCCCGTCACCGCGGATGGTGATGTGGGTATCAGGCCAGTGGCGGCGAAGATGGCGCACCAGACGCCGGATATGCCCTGCCGCCTCCTTGCCAGAAGGCGTCTTGCCCGTGCGCAGCAGCATCGCCACCGGCCGGCCCGTTGCCGTGTCGTAGACATGGATCGGCAGGAAGCAGCGCTCCCCATGATGTCCGTTCCAGAAGGAGAGTTGCTGATAGCCGTGCACGACGTCGCAGGTGTCATCGATATCCAGCGTCACCGCCGCCGGCGGAGTGGGGTAGCTGGCGCAGTAGATGTCGATCATGATCCCCAGCATCTTTGCCAGCTCGCGCGTGCTCGGCGCATTCTCCCAGCGGCTCATCGTCGGTTGGCTGGCCAACCCCGCACCCGATCCCGGCAGCTTGCCCAGCGCAAGGCGGAAGCCCGGATCATCGCGCAGAGCGTCGAGATCATCGGCATCCTCATAGCCGCAGGCGATCGCGAACATCCGCGCGCGCAGGATATCTTCAAGCCGATGAACCACCCGAGCAGGATCGCGCGGATCGGCAATACACGCCGCAAGCCGCTGGCAGAGCCCCATCATGCGCTCGGCCTGAGCCAGCACCAGCACCCCGCCATCCGAGGTCAGCCTGCCGCCGTCAAACGCAGCTGTGACCTTCTTGCCGCGCACTGCTGGAAACGAAAATACGGACGCGCTATCATCGCATCCGGCGGGTGTGGTCTGTGGCATATTTTGCCCCGTTGCAGGTCTGGCTTAAGCAACCACATTCCTACAACAATGCAAATGCTTACGCCACTCCCGCCAACCCGTCAGACCACTGCCGGTGAATAATCCGGGTTAAGGCTCCTTGGTATTACCGTCGATCTGTTCCCTTGTGACACCGACTCCATACAACGAGCATGGCTGATATCAGCCATTCAAATACGCTTCGATCTGCTGCGCTCTCGTGTTTGCGGCGGCCAGGATTGCCTCTGCCATAACGGCTGGCACGCGGGCGTCCAGTTGATCTGTCAAGGCTTCTGAGGCGCGTGGAAGCTCGCTCACGATCTCCCCCATCACCTCATGCAGCGCGTCGATCGGGAAGCCTGCAAGCTTCGCCGTCTGCTCAAAATGGCGCGGCGCAATTTCCGTCACCTTATACCGTCGCTTGTCGCCAATCGCCATCGCAAGCCGGAACGCGTTGCGGGGTATCTGGCGGCGGTCATGCTGCCACTGGGTGGACAGAATGTCGTAGAGCGGTGTCAGCTGGAAGCGCCCCTGCGGTTCCAGAGACAGGGAAAAATTCTTTGCGTGGCCGTCGGTCGCGCCGATCAGCCAGAAGACGATCTGCGCCTTCATGAACGCGCGTCGGTCGGCGTCCGGGTGATCGCTCGATTTCAGGAGGTCAAGGCAGTCTCCGATGCCGGGGCCGCCATGGCTCTCATACTTGCCGGTCGGCAGGATGCCGAGCGCCTGGCACATATCTTCCTGGGGGAGCCGCAGGAGACGGCCTTTGCTGTCGAGGCGGCGATCAAACCGCTCAATGCTGAGAACGAGAAGATCATCGTCAAGGTCCAGGATTTCGGTCGGGGCCACGTCCAGCCCAAGAGCACGGCAAAGCGCCATGCAGACATGCTCGTTCTGAACGCTGTCGGTGAGGTCCACCTCACCATCGGGAGTTTGGACCATCCCGATCTGGGGCTTCAGGATATGGGTGGTCGGGGTGGTGCCGATCGGAACCAGCCACGTGCCTTTGTGATAAAGAAGGGCGGTTTTGTCCTGCGCGCCCGCTAGGGAAATGCGGAACGCATCATCGCCGCCGCGCATGCCCAGCGGCGCGACGCTGAGCGAGCGAATGCGCTCGGCGATTGCCTCTGTGGTTATGGGCTCGCCTTCCGGCGGGCCGGGCGGTGCGGGCGGCATGTCTTCCGGGAGAAACTGAAGCGCGCCGACGCAATCGCGGCCAAGCGCGGCGAGCATCGAAAAAGCATCTGTCCCGTCTGCGCCCACTCTGGCCGCGATCCGTGCCCGGATGCGATCATCGTCGGGAAGCAAATTGTCGAAGACCGCCCTAACGGCGAGGCCGGTAAAGGGCCGGTCCACGAGCGGCATAGAGCGCGAGACCGGGATCGCATATTCCCAATCGAGCCAGTTCTGGGCGTAATCGAAGCGCGTCGCGCCATCGGCGGCGCGCGCAAGCCTGCCTACAACGCGCCCGTTCAGCGCGACGGTGAGCACGCCGGATTTGCGTTTCCGGCCCATCAGAACAATTCCTCAAAGCTTGGCGATATCTTGCCGTCGCGCGGGCTGAGCGCCACCTCAAGGCCAAGGGCGGCCATAATGTCGAAGATGACTTGAAGCTCGGAGCGCGGCTTGCCGCCCTCAACGGCTGAAATCGTCTGCTGGCGCAGTCCGGCTTTTTCGGCGAGCTGTGTCTGGGTCAGGCCCTGACGCTTTCGCTCCCGTTGAAGCGCTGCGCCGAGCTGTTGTGGATCGCGTATCGGCATGGTGTTCCTCCATCGTTGAATATACGCGATCGCGGATAAAAATTCAATATCCGCGTTCGATGATAAAATTACTTTATCCGCGAGCGCGAATGAGGGGCGTGTGCCCCTCACACGCCATCGGCGATGTAACTCCTGCCATCAATCTCGACCGGGGTGATATCACCGCCCAGCACCATGTCGCGGGCGAAGGCTTCGGTGTCGAAGTAATAGCGCAGGTTCTCGGGCATCTGGTCGAGCATGCCGGTGCTCTCGATCAGTTCCTCGGCGTACTGGATCGCGGTTCCCTCGAAGAGATGCAAATCGTCGATCCGATCGAGGGCGTCCTCGACGCTGTATCCGAAGTGCTCGATCAGGATGATGAGCTTCACGGCCTCGTCGTCATCCATGTCCTCGAAGCGCTCGAACCAGTCTTTCAGATTTGCCTGATTGACCCCGATCGCGTCGAAGAGCCGGTAGCTGTCGCCGTCGATGAACTGGATTTCGTATTCCTCGACCGGATCGCCGTACTCGTTGCGGTGCACAGCGGCGCGGGCCTGATATTCCTCATAGGTGTCGAAGTAAAAGCCGGTGGCGGAAATGTCATAGGGTGTCGCGTGGTAGCGGTTGCTCATTGAAGCGGCCCCCAAAATGACCGGACAGGACCTCACACTTATGTAAGAGTGAGGCATATGACCGACAGTAATCCCAGGAACTATGTGCATGCGGAGGTTCTCGGAGGGGTTCAGCGCCGTAGGCGCTGGACCCCGGAAGAGAAGCTCCGCATGGTCGAAGAGACCTTCCTGCCCGGCAACAGCGTGTCGCTTGTGGCGCGCATGCACGGGGTCGCGCCGAACCAGCTTTTTGGCTGGCGCCGGCAGGCGGCAAGCGGCGCCCTGTCCGCCACCCGCGCTGGCGGCGAGGTGGTTCCGGCGAGCGAGTATCGCGCGCTGGAGAACCAGGTGCGCGAGCTGCAGCGCATGCTCGGTAAGAAGACCATGGAGAACGAGATCCTGCGCGAGGCGATCTCGCGCGTGGCCGGACCCAAAAAAACAGCGTTGCGCACGCTCTCGTTGCCGGAGGGCGACCTGTGAGCGCGGTTGCGAGAGCGCTTGGCGTCTCCCGGCAGCATCTCTCGTCAGCCAGACGCAAGGCTCCTGCACGCCGCCGCGGCCGGCCTCCACTGCCTGAGGAGGAGCTCGTCGCGCGTATCCAGGCCCTGATCGCCGAACTGCCGACCTATGGCTACCGCCGGATCCATGCGCTCCTGCGGCGGCAGGCGCGCAATGGCGGGCCATCTGCGCCCAATGCCAAGCGGGTCTACCGAGTGATGAAGGTGCATGGCCTGCTGCTCCAGCGCCATAGCGGAAAGGGTGACGAGCGCCGCCACGATGGGCGGGTCGCGGTCGATACCCGCAACACCCGCTGGTGCTCCGACGGCTTCGAGATCGGCTGCGATAACGGCGAGAAGGTGCGGGTCGCCTTCTCGCTCGACTGCTGCGATCGCGAGGCGATGGGCTTTGTTGCCACCACCGCAGGCATATCCGCCGAGGACGTGCGCGATCTCATGACCGCCACCGTCGAGCACCGCTTCGGCCGCGTGAACAGGCTCCCTACTACCATCGAATGGCTGACCGATAACGGCAGTTGCTACACCGCCAGGGAGACCCGTCGCTTCGCCCGCGAGATCAACCTCAGGCCGCGCACGACACCCATCGAAAGCCCGCAGTCCAACGGCATGGCCGAAGCGTTCGTGCGCACCATGAAGCGCGACTACGTCCGCGTCGCCGAAAAGCCCAACGCCAGAGCCGTGATCAACCAGCTGCCCAGCTGGTTCCACCACTACAACACCGTCCACCCGCATCGCGCACTTGGCTACCTCGCCCCGCGAGAATACATCACCCAATCAACCAGTGAGGAACTGTCCGGGAATTAACCCGGATTATTCACCGGCAGTGGTCTGACGGGTTGGCGGGAGTGGCGTAAGCATTTGCATTGTTGTAGGAATGTGGTTGCTTAAGCCAGACCTGCAACGGGGCAAAATATGCCACAGACCACACCCGCCGGATGCGATGATAGCGCGTCCGTATTTTCGTTTCCAGCAGTGCGCGGCAAGAAGGTCACAGCTGCGTTTGACGGCGGCAGGCTGACCTCGGATGGCGGGGTCCTGGTGCTGGCTCAGGCCGAGCGCATGATGGGGCTCTGCCAGCGGCTTGCGGCGTGTATTGCCGATCCGCGCGATCCTGCTCGGGTGGTTCATCGGCTTGAAGATATCCTGCGCGCGCGGATGTTCGCGATCGCCTGCGGCTATGAGGATGCCGATGATCTCGACGCTCTGCGCGATGATCCGGGCTTCCGCCTTGCGCTGGGCAAGCTGCCGGGATCGGGTGCGGGGTTGGCCAGCCAACCGACGATGAGCCGCTGGGAGAATGCGCCGAGCACGCGCGAGCTGGCAAAGATGCTGGGGATCATGATCGACATCTACTGCGCCAGCTACCCCACTCCGCCGGCGGCGGTGACGCTGGATATCGATGACACCTGCGACGTCGTGCACGGCTATCAGCAACTCTCCTTCTGGAACGGACATCATGGGGAGCGCTGCTTCCTGCCGATCCATGTCTACGACACGGCAACGGGCCGGCCGGTGGCGATGCTGCTGCGCACGGGCAAGACGCCTTCTGGCAAGGAGGCGGCAGGGCATATCCGGCGTCTGGTGCGCCATCTTCGCCGCCACTGGCCTGATACCCACATCACCATCCGCGGTGACGGGCATTATGGACGGCCCGAGGTCATGGCCTTCTGCGAGGCGGCCCATGTCGATTACGTGTTCGGTCTGCCGACCAACGCCGCGCTGCGCGCTGATCCGGTTATCGTCACTGCCGCCGATGCCTGCGCGGTCCGCCGCGCCGAGTGCCAACTCCCGGTCCTGCGCAGCTATGCCGAGACCCGCTACGGCGCGAAGAGCTGGAACCGCCAGCGCCGCGTCGTCGCCAGGATCGAGGCCAGCACGCTGGGAATGGATATCCGCTACGTCGTCACATCGCTCACCGAAAGCTCGGCCGAGCACATCTATGACACGCTCTACTGCGCGCGCGGGCAGGCCGAGAACCTGATCAAGCTGCACAAGACCCAGCTGGCCAGTGACCGCACCTCGTGCCGGTCGGCGAACGCCAACCAGATGCGCCTGATCCTGCACACCGCTGCCTACTGGCTGCTGTGGCGCGTTCAGCAGGCGATCCCAAAGACCACCGCTCTGGCAAAAGCCGAGTTTACGACCCTGCGCCTGCGGCTGCTCAAGGTTGCTGCCCGCGTCATGGAAAGCGCCACCCGAATCCGCGTAGCGTTCGCCTCTGCGTGCCCCGATGCCGATCTGATGCGTGCCATCGTTCTCGCGCTCAAGCCTGCGCCGACGTAGCGGGCGCGGCAGTGCCGCAGAAACCCCGAGCCAAGTCCTTCAACCAGAAAAGCCCATCGATCACAGCGCGGTGAAACAGACGCCAGCGGTGCCGCACGCCCGCTCTACGCCGCCGCACGCAGCAGTGGCGTCAAGCTCGCGCCGAGAGGCGCCCAACCGCATCGCCGTGAATAAGAGAGGTTAACCCGGATTATTCACCGGCGGTGGTCTGACGGGTTGGCGGGAGTGGCGTAAGCATTTGCATTGTTGTAGGAATGTGGTTGCTTAAGCCAGACCTGCAACGGGGCAAAATATGCCACAGACCACACCCGCCGGATGCGATGATAGCGCGTCCGTATTTTCGTTTCCAGCAGTGCGCGGCAAGAAGGTCACAGCTGCGTTTGACGGCGGCAGGCTGACCTCGGATGGCGGGGTCCTGGTGCTGGCTCAGGCCGAGCGCATGATGGGGCTCTGCCAGCGGCTTGCGGCGTGTATTGCCGATCCGCGCGATCCTGCTCGGGTGGTTCATCGGCTTGAAGATATCCTGCGCGCGCGGATGTTCGCGATCGCCTGCGGCTATGAGGATGCCGATGATCTCGACGCTCTGCGCGATGATCCGGGCTTCCGCCTTGCGCTGGGCAAGCTGCCGGGATCGGGTGCGGGGTTGGCCAGCCAACCGACGATGAGCCGCTGGGAGAATGCGCCGAGCACGCGCGAGCTGGCAAAGATGCTGGGGATCATGATCGACATCTACTGCGCCAGCTACCCCACTCCGCCGGCGGCGGTGACGCTGGATATCGATGACACCTGCGACGTCGTGCACGGCTATCAGCAACTCTCCTTCTGGAACGGACATCATGGGGAGCGCTGCTTCCTGCCGATCCATGTCTACGACACGGCAACGGGCCGGCCGGTGGCGATGCTGCTGCGCACGGGCAAGACGCCTTCGGGCAAGGAGGCGGCAGGGCATATCCGGCGTCTGGTGCGCCATCTTCGCCGCCACTGGCCCGATACCCACATCACCATCCGCGGTGACGGGCATTATGGACGGCCCGAGGTCATGGCCTTCTGCGAGGCGGCCCATGTCGATTACGTGTTCGGTCTGCCGACCAACGCCGCGCTGCGCGCTGATCCGGTTATCGTCACTGCCGCCGATGCCTGCGCGGTCCGCCGCGCCGAGTGCCAACTCCCGGTCCTGCGCAGCTATGCCGAGACCCGCTACGGCGCGAAGAGCTGGAACCGCCAGCGCCGCGTCGTCGCCAGGATCGAGGCCAGCACGCTGGGCATGGATATCCGCTATGTCGTCACATCGCTAACCCAAGGCTCGGCTGAATACATCTATGACACGCTCTACTGTGCGCGCGGGCAGGCCGAGAACTTGATCAAGCTGCACAAGACCCAGCTGGCCAGTGACCGCACCTCGTGCCGGTCGGCGAACGCCAACCAGATGCGCCTGATCCTGCACACCGCTGCCTACTGGCTGCTGTGGCGCGTTCAGCAGGCGATCCCAAAGACCACCGCTCTGGCAAAAGCCGAGTTTACGACCCTGCGCCTGCGGCTGCTCAAGGTTGCTGCCCGCGTCATGGAAAGCGCCACCCGAATCCGCGTAGCGTTCGCCTCTGCGTGCCCCGATGCCGATCTGATGCGTGCCATCGTTCTCGCGCTCAAGCCTGCGCCGACGTAGCGGGCGCGGCAGTGCCGCAGAAACCCCGAGCCAAGTCCTTCAACCAGAAAAGCCCATCGATCACAGCGCGGTGAAACAGACGCCAGCGGTGCCGCACGCCCGCTCTACGCCGCCGCACGCAGCAGTGGCGTCAAGCTCGCGCCGAGAGGCGCCCAACCGCATCGCCGTGAATAAGAGAGGTTAAGGGGCAACGACACTCATTGTCTTGGTCCTTTCTCGCTGTTGTCTGGTCCCGTGATCGGGACGCGAACGAGAAAGGCCGGGCGAAGAAGCCGGACGTGCAAAGCGAGGCTATGGCCTCGCGCGGGCTAACACGGGAGCGAACGCATGCGTGAGCGAATGGAGCGGGCGGCCCTTGCGCGTTCGGCGCGCCCGGCCAGGTTTGCGTAACGATGATTGATCACGGACCGGCCCAACGAGCGATGGACCTCTGACGGGCAATCCTGCGCCGCCCTAATCCTATTTTAGGCTGAGCCTATAGGTCTTTGAGCTTATGACCGGGCTGAACAAGATTGCCGTCGTCATCCAGAACGTAGGTGCGTGGAGGTTTGGCTTTTTTGAGCTGCTCTTTGTATTCGGCAAGCGATTTGGCCGTAACGGGCTCTTGCGGGCGCAAGGGTAAAATTCGGACTGAGCCTCTCTTCGCCAAGCCTTCATTGAGACTGGCCGTATACCGAGCAAGCTTTTCTTCGGTTTCGAGGAGCGCGGCCTCACGCTCGGACGGATCGCGGATTTCGTCGATCGTCTCCAGCGGGATACCGAGTGCCAGCCGAAGCGCATCGACTTTCCGCTCATGCGGACGATGAACTCTCCCGCCTTCAAGTTTCGAGACCCAATAGCGTTGTGCCTCGTCGTTAAAGGCGGCGATCGCCAGGTCTTTCTGGCTCATCTCGTTCGCCGCCCGGAATTCGGCGACCATTTTTCCTAAGCGAATTCCGAAGCTTGGCACCCCGCTCTCCCTCATTCGACAACTTTCGACAACCCGTCCCGGCGCGGGTTGCGCTTATCAAACATCACTATGAACAGCCGGATTTTCAATACGACGCCGCCAGAGGTCAGCGAGATGAAAGCCCTCAATGCTTTCGAAGCGGCCCTGCGCGAGATGCAGCCGCCCTCGAAAGCGGTCACCGCTGAGGCGGTGCGCGAGCTGTTCGGGCTTACCCGCAATGAGGCGGACGCGGCACAAGCAACGGCGGATCAGCTCCAAGCGGAGCTGAGCGACGCCTTCCATGCCTTCCTGACCCTTCATGAAGACACGCCCGCCTTCGCGAGGCTGAAGGCCGACCATGGGCGTCTGCTCCGTCTCGCCAGCGCGAAAAGGGGCCGACCATGACTAAGGCAAACACCCGTCCAGCAACTCGCCAAATTACTCGGCTACGCCCGCATCAGATTGAAATGATCGGCGCGCTGCACGGCGCTGCGCGCAAAGCCTTCCTGCTGGCGGCGGCGGGGCTTGCGGCGCTTCCGCTTGTCCTTCTCGTGCTCGGGGCGGCGCTGGCGGTGGAGTTTCAACTGATGCTCCACACCATGGTGACGCTCCTGGATGACGGGACCGGCAATCAGCCGATCACCCTTCTCGCGCTTGCTTCCCTGATCGCGATCGTCGCGCTGCATGTGCTCACCCGTCAGCCGGGGAGCGAGGCAATCCATCGCTGGATGATGCGCCTCGGTTTGGTGGCGCTTGTGCTCTTCCTTCTGGGTTTCGGCCTGATCGTCGCAATGACGAGCTTTGAGGTCGCAGCCTCCATGCTGTTCGATCCGGCCACCGGCATCGATGGGCTCGATAGCTGGCTCGCCGATGCCGATGGCGCGCCCGACGATGAAAGCTTTGTCGAGTTCCTTCGCGATCTGTTCGCGGATTATGGCGGGCTGATTGCCCTCCTGTTCGCGACCCTTGGCCTGGGCGGTGTGTTTTTCCTGACCGTGCTGGTGAGCCATTTCCTGATCGGCGTGGCGCTCAAGCTTGCTGGCGACTTTGTCGGCGCGCTCATCCCCCTCAAGGAATCGGGCAAACACAAAGCTGAAATTTTTGAGGCTGACGCCGCGCTCGGCGAGATTGCACACGATCTCAAGGATCATGATGCCCAATCGCCTGCAGCGCAGGTAGGTGAAGCCGTGGCGATCCTATCAGCGAAAGCCGATCGCGCGCTGAGCTATCCGCGCCGTGTGGCCCAAGCTGAAAAGCTGATGAAGGCCGATGATGCGGGCGATCTGCTGGCCGGGCTCGGCTCCAAGCTCCTCGGCCTGCCCGATGAAGTCGGCACGCTCGATGTGCCCGCCCTCAAAGCCCTTCTGGCCGATCTCGAACAGGCGATCAGCGACGACGTGCTCTTCGACATCGCTGTGTCGGTGGCGATCACCGAGTTCGGCCTCACCGAGAATGATCTGGAGATGTTCGATGACTAAGGCTGCTTTCCTTGCTGGCTGCGCCATGCTCAGCCTCCTGGGCCAATCCGCCGTCGCGGATGATCGGCGCACCCCGCGCGATCTGATGATTGCGCTCGATGTCTCGACCTCGAATGTCATCGTCGAAAGCGACGTCATGGCGGCCAAGGCCGGGCGCAAGGCGGCGGAGATGATCCGTACCCTTGGCAATGGCGATCGGCTGCGTATCCGCACCTTCGGCTCCTACAGCCAAAGCGATAACCCGCTGCGTCTGGATATCACGGTGTCGCGGCGAATGCCTGCGGCCCGCGTCGCGGCGAGTGTGGAACGGCTGATCGCCAGCCTCCCGGAACTAGTAGCGAGCGGACGCCTGCCTGCGGGCGACACAACGCACATCACTGCCTTTCTTGAAGAGGAAGCGGCGCTGCTGTCCTGCGGCACACGCCTGACCGCGCTTGTTCTCTTCACCGACGGGATTGAGGCGTCGCCTGGCACAAGCCCGGAACGTCTGGCCAGCGGTGAAACCCCGTTGCCTGCGCCGAACGGTGATCTGCTCCAGGGCTGCGGCGTCAGCCTCTACGGAATTGGTGAGACAACCGGCGGCGCTCAGCGCGCCCGCACCCAAAACCTGATCGATGCCTGGACAGTCTGGGCTGATCAAGCCGGGGCGCTCTTCGAAGCTTTCCCGAAATATTGATGCGGAGAATACAGATGAATAACAAAATGAAAAACTCTGTAACCCGCGTAAATCCGGGATTTATTTGCAAGTATACAACTCATAGTGGTATACTGAAGATAGAGGACTGGCTTTTTCTTAAAGCCAGCTTGTTGGAATAGATGGGACCGGACTATGAAAAATACCGGCCCCTGCTGGATGAATTTAACCTCGCGGATGACAAAAAAGACGAGTTCATCGATGTTATGTGGGCCCTGCTCGACAGCTTCGTTGCCCGTGCTTACGGCACAGATGCTGTCCAGAAAGTCGTTGATAAACAGCGACGTAATTCTGGCAAGGCTGATTCGGATGAGGTAAAATCCGATGAAACGATAATGATTACAGAGCTGAACAATGACTGAGAAGAAACAACCTGCCGTCATCTATTGCCGCGTTTCTGATACAAAGCAGAAAACGGAAGGCCACGGCCTGGAAAGCCAGGAAGTGCGGTGCGTCGAATACGCGAAAAGCAAGGGTTATGAGGTCGTTGCGACCTACAAGGACGATGCATCCGGCGGCGATCTGAAGCGTCCTCAAAGCGAGGAAATGCTGAAG
Organism: Erythrobacter sp. HL-111; assembly: GCF_900105095.1. Lineage (NCBI taxonomy): Bacteria > Pseudomonadati > Pseudomonadota > Alphaproteobacteria > Sphingomonadales > Erythrobacteraceae > Erythrobacter > Erythrobacter sp. HL-111. The sequence continues at coordinate 18,143 of NZ_LT629743.1, forward strand.
TTTCTACGCGCCAATCGCCGCGTTCCTCACGTCATCATCATTGAAGATATCAGCCGCCTGGCGCGTGACACCCGCATCTGGATGTGGTTCCGCGATGAACTGGCCAAAACCAACTCGATACTGGAATGCCCGTCCTTCCAGTTTGGCGACACCTCCGAAGCCTGGTTGATGGAGATGATGTCGGTGAACTTTGCCGAATATCATCGCCTCAAGAATGCGGAGCAGACCCGCAACCGCATGTGGGGCCGGATGATGAACGGCTATTGGGTCTTCAAAGCGCCTATCGGATTGAAATACGAAAAGGTTGGCGCGCACGGCAAGCTCCTTGTTCGCGATGAACCTGTCGCCTCAATCCTTCAAGAGGCGCTTGAACGCTATGCTGACGGGCGTTTGCAGACGCTGAGCGAGGTAAAGCGCTTCCTGGAAGCCCAGCCGGACTTTCCGAAAGACACAAAGCAAGGCGAAGTGCGCATCCAGCGTGTCCGGGAATGGCTGACGCAGGTGCTCTATGCCGGATATATCGAGCGTCCGGATTGGAACATCGATCTGCGTGAAGGGCAGCATGATGGGATCATCAGCCTACACACATATCGGAGAATTCAGGACCGTCTCTCGGGCCGGAAAACCAACATGGCTAACCTCTCTTATTCACGGCGATGCGGTTGGGCGCCTCTCGGTGCGAGCTTGACGCCACTGCTGCGTGCGGCGGCGTAGAGCGGGCGTGCGGCACCGCTGGCGTCTGTTTCACCGCGCTGTGATCGATGGGCTTTTCTGGTTGAAGGACTTGGCTCGGGGTTTCTGCGGCACTGCCGCGCCCGCTACGTCGGCGCAGGCTTGAGCGCGAGAACGATGGCACGCATCAGATCGGCATCGGGGCACGCAGAGGCGAACGCTACGCGGATTCGGGTGGCGCTTTCCATGACGCGGGCAGCAACCTTGAGCAGCCGCAGGCGCAGGGTCGTAAACTCGGCTTTTGCCAGAGCGGTGGTCTTTGGGATCGCCTGCTGAACGCGCCACAGCAGCCAGTAGGCAGCGGTGTGCAGGATCAGGCGCATCTGGTTGGCGTTCGCCGACCGGCACGAGGTGCGGTCACTGGCCAGCTGGGTCTTGTGCAGCTTGATCAGGTTCTCGGCCTGCCCGCGCGCACAGTAGAGCGTGTCATAGATGTATTCAGCCGAGCCTTGGGTTAGCGATGTGACGACATAGCGGATATCCATGCCCAGCGTGCTGGCCTCGATCCTGGCGACGACGCGGCGCTGGCGGTTCCAGCTCTTCGCGCCGTAGCGGGTCTCGGCATAGCTGTGCAGGACCGGGAGTTGGCACTCGGCGCGGCGGACCGCGCAGGCATCGGCGGCAGTGACGATAACCGGATCAGCGCGCAGCGCGGCGTTGGTCGGCAGACCGAACACGTAATCGACATGGGCCGCCTCGCAGAAGGCCATGACCTCGGGCCGTCCATAATGCCCGTCGCCTCGGATGGTGATGTGGGTATCGGGCCAGTGGCGGCGAAGATGGCGCACCAGACGCCGGATATGCCCTGCCGCCTCCTTGCCAGAAGGCGTCTTGCCCGTGCGCAGCAGCATCGCCACCGGCCGGCCCGTTGCCGTGTCGTAGACATGGATCGGCAGGAAGCAGCGCTCCCCATGATGTCCGTTCCAGAAGGAGAGTTGCTGATAGCCGTGCACGACGTCGCAGGTGTCATCGATATCCAGCGTCACCGCCGCCGGCGGAGTGGGGTAGCTGGCGCAGTAGATGTCGATCATGATCCCCAGCATCTTTGCCAGCTCGCGCGTGCTCGGCGCATTCTCCCAGCGGCTCATCGTCGGTTGGCTGGCCAACCCCGCACCCGATCCCGGCAGCTTGCCCAGCGCAAGGCGGAAGCCCGGATCATCGCGCAGAGCGTCGAGATCATCGGCATCCTCATAGCCGCAGGCGATCGCGAACATCCGCGCGCGCAGGATATCTTCAAGCCGATGAACCACCCGAGCAGGATCGCGCGGATCGGCAATACACGCCGCAAGCCGCTGGCAGAGCCCCATCATGCGCTCGGCCTGAGCCAGCACCAGGACCCCGCCATCCGAGGTCAGCCTGCCGCCGTCAAACGCAGCTGTGACCTTCTTGCCGCGCACTGCTGGAAACGAAAATACGGACGCGCTATCATCGCATCCGGCGGGTGTGGTCTGTGGCATATTTTGCCCCGTTGCAGGTCTGGCTTAAGCAACCACATTCCTACAACAATGCAAATGCTTACGCCACTCCCGCCAACCCGTCAGACCACCGCCGGTGAATAATCCGGGCTAACCCGCTGAAATTATGGAGTTCTCCGCGTTTTGAGGACAAGCGTGCGGTGCTGAGATTGACGTTTGCAGACCAGCTAAAATACAAAAGAAACGAAGGGTTTCGAACCGCTAATTTTTCCTTACCCTTCAAGCTCTTAGGGGATTTTTCGACCCTAGAAAACAGGATGGTGCCGGCTGCAGGAATCGAACCCGCGACCTGATGATTACAAATCAACTGCTCTACCAACTGAGCTAAGCCGGCTCCGCCCCGCGCGCCTGCGCGGCGCTGCGTTCCTGGGGGAGACGCGCCTCTATCGTCACATCGCGCCGAAAGTCCAGCCTTCGGTGACGGCGATCGCCGGGGTCAGGCCGCGCGGCGTCCAGCGCGCGTCTTCGCGGTGGACCGCGCGCAGCCATGCGGCGGTCAGCGCGGCGTCGCAGGAATGGTCGTCGAGCGGGCCGGAGCCCGCCAGCGGGGGCGATCCGAGCGCGGCGAGTGCGTCGTTGAGCTCCTCGACGCTCCGCATCTTGGCGCGCGATGCGGGACGCCCCGCCTCGATCGCGGCGAGCGAGGTGTAGATCTCGCACACCACGCTGCCGCGCGCGGGAAGCGCGTCGACCGGCCACACCGGCACGCGCCCGGCGAGCCGGTCGAGCACGCGCATTCCCGTCAGCGAGGACTTGCCGACCTGCGCCGCGCCGACGAGGTTGAAATTGGAATAGGGCTTCAGTCCCATCGCCGCCTGCGCGTGTTCGGTGACGCGCAGGCGCCCGCGCCCGTGCGCCGCCCCGTCGCAGCGGAACCGCGCGCCCTCGCGCCCGCCATGGCGGCGGAAGAACGGGGCGATTTCGGGGTGGTCGACGACGCTGCCCGCGGAGAGGTGGGCGTCCGCCGCCGCGAGCCGTTCGACCAGCGCCCACAGGCCGCGCGCGTTCGCCGGGGAATCCGCCCAGCCGGGAAAGAAGGCGCCGCAATCCGCGTGCGGCAGGGACAGGCCGAGATCCATGCCGACGAGCGTGTCGCTGGGAAGGTCGAGCAGCAGGCCAAGCACCTCTTTCCGCGACCAGCCGCGCGGGTGGGACGGTTGCACCAGCGCGGGCGGACCGCCATCGGCATGGGCAAGGGCAAGCGCGATCCCGGCGTGCTGCGCGCCCGCCGCGCCCGACCAGTCGACTGCGAGGAAGTGGTCGAAGGCTCTCACGATCCCGCCCGTTCGCCCGCGCTCGCGGCCGCTGCCCGTGCCGGCTCAGCCACCCCGGCGCTCCGCGCGCAGGCGGTTCCAGTAGGCGATCCGTTCGCGCACCTCCCGCTCGAACCCGCGTTCCACCGGCGTGTAGAATTCCTGCGGCTCCATCTCCTCGGGCCAGTAATCGTCGCCCGAAAAACCCTCCTGCGCGTCGTGATCATAGGAATAGCCCGCGCCGTAGCCGATCTCCTTCATCAGCCTGGTCGGCGCGTTGAGGATATTGGCGGGCGGCATCAGGCTGCCCGTCTCCTTCGCCGCGCGCCACGCCGCCTTCTGCGCGGCGTAGACGGCGTTCGACTTGGGCGCCGTCGCGCAGTAGAGGCAGGCCTGCGCGATCGCCAGCTCGCCCTCCGGGCTGCCGAGGAACTGGTAGGCGTCCTTCGCGGCGAGACACTGGGCCAGCGCCTGCGGATCGGCGAGGCCGATGTCCTCGCACGCCATCCGCACGAGCCGCCGCAGGACATAGAGCGGTTCCTCGCCCGCCGTCAGCATCCGCGCAAGGTAATAGAGCGCGGCCTGCGGATCGCTGCCGCGCACCGATTTGTGCAGCGCGCTGATGAGGTTGTAGTGCCCGTCGCGGTCCCGGTCGTAGACCGCCACGCGGCGCTGGAGGAAGGCGCCCAGTTCGGCCGGCCCCAGCGGCTCCGCAAGCCCCGCATTGTAGAGCGTTTCGGCCTGTCCGAGGAGGAAGCGCCCGTCCCCGTCGGCGCTCGCGATCAGCGCGGCGCGCGCCTCGGCGGTCAGGGGGAGCGCTCCTTCCGCCGCTTCGGCGCGGTCCAGCAGCTTGCCGAGCGCCTCGTGCCCCAACCGTTCGAGGATCAGCACCTGCGCCCGGCTGAGCAGGGCGGCATTCAGGGCGAAGCTCGGATTCTCGGTCGTGGCGCCGACCAGTGTCACCGTGCCGCGTTCGACATAGGGCAGGAAACCGTCCTGCTGCGCGCGGTTGAAGCGGTGGATCTCGTCCACGAAGAGCAGGGTCTTCTTCCGCCCCGCCTCGGCCATGCGGTCCGCCTCGGCAAAGGCTTTCTTGAGGTCCGCGACCCCGGAGAAGACCGCGCTGATCGACACGAAGCGCATTGCGACCGCATCGGCGAGCAGGCGCGCGATGCTGGTCTTGCCGGTGCCGGGCGGGCCCCACAGGATCATGCTCGACAGCCGCCCGGCGGCGACCATTCGCCCGATCGGGCCTGCGGGGCCGGTGAGGTGTTCCTGCCCGATCACCTCGTCGAGCGCGCGCGGGCGCAGCCGGTCGGCAAGCGGAGCGTCCCCGCGCGCGGTGGGTGCGGGCGGGGGCGCGGGCGAGGGGGCGTCGTCTCCGAACAGGTCTGCCATTCGTCCGGCGACATAGGCCTTCGATCGGAAAATGCCACGGCGCGCTTGCATCGCTGTATCGAAGATATATCTTGACGCAGTCACGACATGGAGGTTGCGATGACAGGATTCCGGTATTCGAGACATGGTCGCCACGGCCGGCGCGGTTCGGCGTGGCAGTTCTACGGCCCGCTCATGGCGATGGCGGCGTCCGGCGGGCGCCGGGGCGACCGGGACGCCGACTGGGGCGCGGAATGGGGCGGCGGACCGCGCGGCGGGCGCCGGCGGCGGCAGCGGATGTTCGGGCAGGGCGAACTGCGCCTCGCCCTGCTCGCCCTGCTGGCCGAACAGCCGCGCCACGGTTACGAGCTCATCAAGGCGATCGAGGAGATGACCGGCGGCACCTATGCGCCGAGCCCGGGCGCGGTCTATCCGACGCTGCAGCTGCTCGCCGACGAGGGCAGGATCGCCGAGGCCGAGGCGGACGGTCCCAAGAAGCCGTTCGAGGCGACCGAGGAGGGCCGGGCCGAACTCGAGGAGCGCAAGAGCGAGGTCGACGCGCTGATGGAGCGGCTGGACGAACAGGGCAGCCGCGCGGAGAAGGCCCGCTCGCCCGACCTGATGCGCGCGCTCGGCAATCTCGCCACCGTCCTCGCCAACAAGGCGCGGGGCGGCCGGCTCGACAAGGCCGCGATGGAGGAGATCGTCGACATCATCGACGAGGTCGCCAAACGGATCGAGCGGCTTTGAACGCGGCCCCTCCCGCCCGCGCACGGCGACAGCCGGCATTTGCGGATTCGCCCGGGCGAGCGTAGCTTCGCCCGGGAACGGGTCGCGCCGGAAGGGGAGGGATTGCCGATGACCGACGCATTCGCGGTGCGGGGCGAACGCGCGAAGGCACCGTGGCACCTGTGGGCGCTCGCCCTGGCGAGCCTCCTGTGGTTCGCGGGCGGCGCGAACGATTACGTCATGACGAGGACCGCGAACGCTGCCTATCTCGGGATGGCGGCCGACAGCATGGGCATCACCGTCGAGGAGATCCTCGCCTATTTCGCGGACTATCCGCTCTGGGCGAGCGTGTGCTGGGCGCTCGGCGTGTGGGGTGCGGTGGCGGGTTCGTTGCTGCTGTTCGCGCGGAGCCGGTTCGCCCGTCACGCCTTCCTCGCCGCGCTTGTCGGCCTTGCCGGGTCGAGCGCCTACCTTTTCGCCTCCGACGCGCCGGCCGCCTTCACCGGCACTGCCCAGCTCGTCTTCACCTTCCTGATCTGGGCCTCGGTGATCGGCATGGCCTGGTATGCGGCGCGGATGACGAAGGCCGGGGTGCTGCGCTGATCCGGGGGCAGGCGGAGCGGGCGCATCCGGCCCGCTAGGCGGCCTGCGCCTCGCGTTGCTGCAGGGCGCGGCGATCCTCGACCAGCCGGACATAGGTCTGCGCGACCACGCGGTTGATCGCCTCCCAGCCGTATTCGCCCGCCCGCGCCTCGCCCGCCGCGCCATGCGCCGCGCGCAGGGCCGCATCGGTGCAGTAGGGCGCGAGCGCTTCGGCATAGGCGCCCGCGTTGCCCCCCCTGTCGCCGGGCGGGACGAGCCGTCCGGTCGCGCCATCGACGACGAGGCTGGAGGCACCCGTCGCGCCCGCCGCCACCACCGGCAGCCCGCTCGCCATTGCCTCCAGCGTGACGTTGCCGAAGGTTTCGGTGACGCTCGGATTGAAGAACACGTCGCCGCTGGCGAGCGCCTGGCCAAGCGCCGCGCCGGTCTTGAAACCGACGAAGATGCCGCCGGGCAGCGCCTCCTCGAACCAGCCGCGCGCGGGGCCGTCGCCGATCACCAGCACGCGGTGCGGAACCTGGCGGCGGCGGAGCTGGACGATCGTTTCGGCGAAGATGTCGAGCCCCTTTTCCATCACCAGCCGGCCGAGGAAGACGATCGCGACATCGTCGTCGGCAAGGCCGAGCGCGCGGCGCCAGGCGCGGTCGCGCCTCGTCGAAGCGAAGATCTCGCGGTCGACCCCGCGGCTCCACAGGCCGATGTCGTCGTGCATCTCCATCGCCAGCAGCTCGTCGATCATGCTCTGCGAAGGCGCCAGCAGCGCGTCGCAGCGATTGTAGAAGCGCCGCAGCAGCCGCACCACCAGCGGTTCGAGGAAGGCCATGTTGTAATAGCGCGGATAGGTCTCGAAACGGGTGTGGACCGACGCGAGCACCGGCACGTCGTGTTCCTGCGCCCAGCGCAGCGCGGCGTGCCCGGCCGGATCGGGCGAGGAGAGATGGACGATGTTCGGGCGGAACCGCGCGAGATCGCGCCTGACCTTGCCGCCGAGGCCGGTCGGCAGGCGGTATTCGCCGCGACCCTTCACCGGCATCGGGATGTTGGGCACGCCGACGAGGTCGCCGGTCGGCTCGAAATCGGGCTCGGCGACGACCGGGGAATAGATCCGCACGCTCGCCCCCGCGTCGAGCAGCGAGCCGACCAGCCGGTTGAGCGCCTGGTTCGCCCCGTCGCGGGTGTAATTGTAATTGCCGCTGAACAGGGCGATGCGGAGGTCGGAGGTTTTCATCTGCCGGTCCGTTTAGGGGAGGCGGGCCGAGCGCTCAAGCAGCGACGCGGTGGCGCGAGCCGGAGACCGCCCGGAATCCGACGGGCTTCCGCGCCGGATCCGGCCCGCGCGCAACAAGCCCCGGGCGATGGAAAAGTTCCCGAAAACATCGGTTTGAGAAATATCGTCCGCACGTCATTGACTTGTCGCGCAATCCCTTTAACTGCGCTGGCGGGCCACGCGGTCCCAACGCCGCGCGAGCTCTCTGGAAGGAGAGAATACATGACTGCATATGCACGCGGGCTCCTGCACGAGCCGCCCGTGAAACCCGAACGTCCGCAATTTTCCTCCGGCCCCACGGTGAAATTCCCGGGCTGGTCCCTCGACAGGCTTAAGACCGCATCGCTCGGCCGTTCGCACCGTTCGGCCGACGCCAAGGCTCGGCTGAAATACGCGATCGACCTCTCGCGCGAACTGCTCGGCGTGCCGGACGACTATCTCGTCGGGATCATGCCCGGCTCCGACACCGGCGCGATCGAGGCGGCGATGTGGACCATGCTCGATCCCGCGCGCCCCGCGACGGTGGCGGCCTGGGAAAGCTTCGGCAATGTCTGGATCCAGGACGCGGTCAAGCAGTTGAAGCTGCCCAACCTGCAGGTCCTGTCGGCCGATTACGGCCAGATCCCGGACCTCACCACGATTCCCCAGCGCAACGACGTCGTCTTCACCTGGAACGGCACGACCTCCGGCGCGCGCATCCCGAATACCGACTGGCTCGAACCGGGCCGCGAGGGCGTGGTGCTGAACGATGCGACCAGCGCGATCTTCGCGCAGGAAATGGACTGGCCCAAGCTCGATGCCACGACCTATTCCTGGCAGAAGGTGATGGGCGGCGAAGCCCAGCACGGGATGCTGATCCTCTCGCCCAAGGCGGTCGAGCGGATCGAGAGCTACGATCCCGCCTGGCCGCTGCCCAAGCTGTTCCGCCTGAAGAAGGGCGACAAGCTCAACCGCGCCATCTTCGAAGGGGCGACGATCAACACGCCCTCCCTGCTCGCGACCGAGGATTACATCGCCGCGCTCGAATGGGCGAAATCGATCGGCGGGCGCAAGGCGTTGATCGAACGGGCCGATGCGAACGCGGCGATCGTGCTCGACTGGATCGAATCGACGCCGTGGCTGCGCAACATGGTCTCCGACCCGGCGCTCAGGACCAATACCGGCGTGTGCATGGTCTTCCAGGGCGAATGGTACGACAACCTGCCCGATGAAGAGAAGGCGGCGGTGCCCAAGAAGATCGTCAAGCTGCTCGAGGAGCGGCACGTCGGCTACGATTTCAACGGCTACCGCGACGCCCCGCCAAGCTTGCGGATCTGGTGCGGCGGCACGCTCGAACAGGAGGACATCAAGCGTCTCCTGCCGTGGATCGAATGGGCCTACGCCACCGTCAAGGGCGCGGCCTGAGCCGTCTTCTTCTACTCCCGTCATCCCCGCGCAGCAGGGGACCCAGGGTCACGAAACGCCGTCCAAGCCGCCCTGGGTTCCCGCGCGCGGGAATGACGCCTTTCAGGAATTTCCCATGAGCAAGCCCAAGGTACTCATTTCCGACAAGATGGACCCCAACGCTGCGCGCATCTTCGAAGAGCGCGGCTGCGAGGTCGACGTGAAGCCCGGCATGACGCCGGATGAATTGAAGGGCGTGATCGGCGATTATCACGGCCTCGCGATCCGTTCCTCGACCAAGGTCACGCCCGAAATCCTCGATGCGGCGACCAGCCTCAGGGTGATCGGCCGCGCCGGCATCGGAGTCGACAATGTCGACATCCCCTATGCCAGCGGGAAGGGCGTCGTGGTGATGAACACGCCGTTCGGCAATTCGATCACCACTGCCGAACACGCGATCGCCCTGATGATGGCGCTCGCCCGCCAGATCCCCGACGCCAACACCCGCACCAAGGCGGGCGAATGGCCGAAGAAGGATTTCATGGGGGTCGAGGTGACGGCCAAGACGCTCGGCCTGATCGGGGCGGGCAATATCGGCTCGATCGTCGCCAGCCGCGCGCAGGGCCTGCGCATGAAGGTGATCGCCTACGATCCCTTCCTGACCGAGGACCGCGCGATCGAACTGGGCGTCGAGAAGGTCGATCTCGACACGCTGCTGGCGCGCGCCGATTTCGTCACGCTCCACACCCCGCTCACCGACGAGACGCGGGGCATCCTCAGCCGCGAACGGCTCGAGAACGCGAAGAAGGGCATCCGCATCGTCAACTGCGCGCGCGGCGGGCTGATCGACGAGGCGGCGCTGAAGGACTGCCTCGAAAGCGGCCAGGTCGCGGGGGCCGCGCTCGACGTGTTCGAGACCGAGCCGCCGGCGGCGGACCACCCGCTGTTTTCCGCGCCGAACTTCATCTGCACCCCGCACCTGGGCGCTTCGACGACCGAGGCGCAGGTCAATGTCGCGCTGCAGGTGGCAGAGCAGATGAGCGACTACCTCGTCAACGGCGGGGTCACCAACGCGCTCAACATGCCTTCGCTCAGTGCCGAGGAAGCGCCCAAGCTGCGGCCCTACATGGCGCTCGCCGAGAAGCTCGGCAGCCTCGTCGGCCAGCTCGCCCACGGCAGCCTGACCAAGATCAGCATCGAGCGCGAGGGCGCGGCGGCGCAGCTCAACGGCAAGCCGATCACCGGCGCGGTGCTGGCGGGTTTCATGCGGCGCTATTCCGACACGGTGAACATGGTCAACGCGCCCTATCTCGCCAAGGAACGCGGGCTCGACGTGTCGGAAATCCGGCACGAGCGCGAGGGTGCGTTCAACACGCTGATCCGGGTCACGGTCGAAACCGCGTCCGGCCCGCGTTCGGTCGCCGGCACGCTGTTCGGGACCCAGTCGCCGCGCCTCGTCGAGATCTTCGGGATCGGCATCGAGGCCGAACTCGAAGGGGACATGCTCTACGTGGTCAACGACGACAAGCCCGGCTTCATCGGCCGCATCGGGACCATGCTGGGCAGCCACGGGATCAATATCGGCACCTTCAACCTCGGCCGCCGCGATGCGGGCGAAGAGGCGGTGCTGCTGCTCAGCCTCGACGAGCATCCGGGCGCCGAGATCATGGCCGAGGCCGAGGCGCTCGAGGGCGTGAAGACGGTGAAGGCGCTCGGTTTCTGATTTCTCGCCCCGGCGCAAGACCGATCCTGCGGCCCCCCGGCGAGCGCGCGCTTGTCGGGGGGCCGTTTTCCTTTTAGCGCCAGCGCCCATGACCCGACCGACCGACCTGCTGCCCGAGGGGCTCGAGGACCGCCTGCCCGCCTCCGCCGCGCGCATCACCACCGCGATGCGCGCCTGCCTCGACGTGCTGCACCGCCACGGCTACGAGCGGGTGCGCCCGCCGCTGCTCGAATTCGAACGCTCGCTGGCGAGCCGTATGCAGGGCATCCGCACGCAGGCCATGTTCCGTTTCGTCGACCCGGCGAGCCTGCGAACGCTCGCCCTGCGCTCCGACATCACCCCGCAGGTCGGCCGGATCGCGGCGACCAGCATGAAGGCCGCCCCGCGCCCGCTGCGCCTCGCCTATTGCGGCGAGACCGCGCTGATCCGCGCGAGCCAGCTCGACCCCGCGCGCGAGCGGCTGCAACTTGGCGCCGAACTGGTCGGCGCGGACACGATCGCGGCAGCGAGCGAAATCGCGATGGTGGCGATCGAGGCGCTGCAGGCCGCCGGGCTCACTGGCATCAGCGTCGATTTCACCCTGCCCGACCTTGTCGACACGCTGGCCGAAAGGGACGGCGACACCGATCCCGACCAGATCGAGGCGATCCGGCGCGAACTGGACACCAAGGACGCGGGCGGGCTGCGGGACGCGGGCGGCGAGGCCTATCTCCCGCTGCTTTACGCGGCCGGGCCGTTCGACCGCGCGCTCGCCGACCTGCGCGCCTTCGATGCGGGCGGGGCGCTCGGCACGCGGCTCGACGGGCTCGAGGCGATCGCGGCCCGGATCGCCGCGGTGCATGGCGATGCGGTGCGCCTGACCCTCGACCCGACCGAGCGTTACGGCTTCGAATACCAGACCTGGTTCGGCTTCACCCTCTATGCCGAAGGCCTGCGCGGCGCGGCGGGGCGCGGCGGGACCTACCGGATCGGCGGGAGCGAGGAGGCGGCGACCGGCTTCTCGCTCTATGTCGACCACCTCGCCGAGGCCGCGCCCGAGGCCGAGCGCGGCCGGGCGATCTACCTCCCGCTCGGCCATGACGTCGAGGCGGCGGCAAGGCTGCGCGCCGAAGGCTGGCGCACGCTCGCGCAACTGGGCGAGGGCGAGGACGCCGCGGCGCTCGGCTGCACCCATGTGCTGGAAGGCGCAGGCGTCAAGGAACTGGAGCAGGACAGATGACGGACAAGGCCATCCCGATCGTCCCCGCGAACGACCCGCTCGCGCCCTATTTCATCGCGCCCGCATGGCGGGTCGGCGACCTCGTGCTGCGCTCCGGCCAGGCGAGCATCGGGGAGGACGGCAGCATCGTGGGCGCGGGCGATTTCGACGCCCAGCTCGCCCGGACCTTCGCCAATATCGAGCGCGTGCTGGCCGCGGCGGGGAGCGATCTGTCGAAAGTGGTGAAGGTGGTGATCTACCTCACCGACATGGCGCATTTCCCGAAGATCGTGGAGGCGCGGCAGAGATATTTCACGTCGCCCTATCCCGCCGACACGACGGTCGAGGTGAAGGGGCTGGCGCTGCCCGAACTGATGGTCGAGATCGACGTCACCGCGACGGTTTGAGGGTAGGGGTCTGAGGGGAGGGGTCTGAGGGGAAGGCGCGCTCGCTTCGCTTCGCGCGGAGCCACCCCCAAACCCCCGCCTTGGGAAGGAGGGGGCTTTTCGCGCCCTTTCTCCGTTGCGCGCATCCCGCTCCCTTCCCTTGAGGGAAGGGCTGGGGACGGGTGTGCGGCGCCTGAATGGTCGCACTGCGCCATCACCGCCGACCCCCCCCAGCCCCTCCCCGGGGGGAGGGGAGCAGCAACATCCCGCGTCAGGCACCGGGCGGCAAGCGCGCAGTTCGACGACCTTCCCGCCCCGCTGCCCCTAACCGAGCACCCTCGCCAGGAAGGCATCCACCGCCCGCGTCTGCGCTTCGCCCGCTTCGGTGCCGAGTTCGCGGTTCATGCGCCCGTGATCGGTCCCTTCGATCGCCACCGCCTCCGCCCTGACCCCCGCCGCTCGCAGGCGCTCCGCGAGCATTTCGGACTGCACCTGCGACGCCTCGCGCCCCTCGACATGGAGCGCGAGCCAATGCGGCGCGTCCTTCCCGCCGACATGGGTGATCGGGGACAGCGCCTCCTGCACCGCCTCGTCGGCGGTGAAGGCGTTGAAATAGACCTGCCAGAGCTCGGGCGCGGCCCCTGCCATCTGCGCCTTCACGTCATAGCCCGCCCCGTCGAGCAGGACGACGCCCCGGACCGCGTCGAACGCCTCGCCCGCATAGCGCGGATCGGTCGCCACCAGCGCGGCGAGATGCGCGCCCGCGCTGTGGCCCATCAGCACGATGGCATCGGGATCGAAGCCGATCGCGCCGGCCTGTCCCCGCAGCGCGCGCAAAGCCGCGCCGATGTCCTCGGCCTGCTGTTCGACGCTCACGTTCGGCACGAGCCGGTATCCGGTCGAGGCGAAATAGTACCCTTGCGCGTTGAGGTGAGGCGGCTTCACCTGCACCGCCTTGTGGTTCCCCGCCCGCCAGCCGCCGCCATGGATGAACAGGACGAGCGGCAACGGATCGACCGCGCCTTCGGGCTCGTAGACATCGATCTGCTGGCGCGGATCATCGCCGTAGAGGACGCTGCGGGTGACCTTCGCCGCCGGGCGCAGGCCCTCGGGCCGGGTCTCCAGCGGGTTCGCCCGCCCGCGCGCCTCGATCCGGGCGCGCAGTTCGGCCCTGCACTTCTCCGGAATTTCCGCGCGGCGTTCGCGCAGGCAGGCGCGGAAAAGCGCGCGGTCGGTCTCGTCGATTTCGTAGCACAGCGCGATCAGCTCCTCGCGGCAATCCTCCGACAGGCGCCCGGCGCGCTGCTGCTGCTGCGCGAGGATCGGCGTCGCGGCGAGCGCGCCTGCAAGCAGGGCTGCCAGAATGCGGGTCGATCGGGTCATGGGCAAAGGCCTTTCCTCGGGGTTCTCGCACAGGAAGACGCGCGCCCCGCGCGAACCCTTCGCGCACCCGCAGGGCGCGCGCAAGACCACTCGCCGAGAGCCGCTTGCCCTTGGCCCGCCAAGCGCCTAACCCCGCCCGGTTTGCGCGCGGCCCCGGGCCCGGGCGCGGTGAGGATTTCACAAGGGACATACATGGCCAACGTCACCGTGATCGGCGCCCAGTGGGGCGATGAAGGCAAGGGCAAGATCGTCGACTGGCTCGCCAGCCGCGCCGATGCCGTGGTCCGCTTCCAGGGCGGGCACAATGCGGGCCACACGCTCGTCATCGGCGGGACGACCTACAAGCTCAGCCTGCTGCCGTCGGGCATCGTATCGGGTACGATGAGCCTGATCGGCAATGGCGTTGTGCTCGATCCGTGGGCGCTGCGCGAGGAGGTTGACAAGCTCGAAAAGCAGGGCGTGGCGATCACCGACGACAACCTTGCCATTGCCGACAACTGCCCGCTGATCCTGCCGCTGCACCGCGATCTCGACGCGCTGCGCGAAGGCGCGGCGGGCAAGGGCAAGATCGGCACGACCGGGCGCGGGATCGGCCCGGCCTACGAGGACAAGGTGGGCCGCCGCGCGATCCGGGTGTGCGACCTTGCCCATCTCGATACGCTCGAGCCGCAGCTCGACCGCCTGTGCGCCCATCACGACGCGCTGCGCGCCGGGTTCGACCAGCCGCCGGTCGACCGCGAGGCGTTGCTCGAGGACCTGCGTGATGTCGCCCCCTTTGTCCTGCGCTTCGCCCAGCCGGTGTGGAAACGGCTCAAGAAGATCAGGAAAGCGGGCGCCAAGGTCCTGTTCGAAGGGGCGCAGGGCGTGCTGCTGGATGTCGATCACGGCACCTATCCCTTCGTCACCAGCTCCAACACGGTCAGCGGCACCGCGGCGAGCGGAAGCGGGCTGGGGCCGAACGCGGCCGGATTCGTGCTCGGCATCGTCAAGGCCTACACCACCCGCGTCGGCTCCGGCCCCTTCCCGACCGAACTCGACGACGAGACCGGCAGGGCGCTGGGCGAGCGCGGCCACGAATTCGGCACGGTGACGGGGCGCAAGCGGCGGGTGGGCTGGTTCGACGCGGTGCTGGTGCGCCAGACCTGCGCGATCAGCGGTGTCACCGGCATCGCGCTGACCAAGATCGACGTGCTCGACGGGCTCGACAAGGTGAGGATCTGCACCGGCTACCGCTTGCGCGGCAATGTCTATGACTACCTGCCCAGCCATGCCGGCGACCAGGCCGCGGTTCAGCCGATCTACGAGGAAATGGACGGCTGGAGCGAATCCACCGCGGGCGCGCGCAGCTTCGCCGACCTGCCGGCCAATGCGGTCAAGTACATCCAGCGGGTGCAGGAACTGATCGAATGCCCCGTGGCGCTCGTCTCGACCAGCCCGGAACGCGACGACACGATCCTCGTGCGCGATCCCTTCGAGGATTGAGACCGGTCGAGGATCGGGGCGCCCGGGCACGCTACGGGGTCGGGGCGCAATTGCCGGTCAACCGGGGCCGATGTATGAAAGCGCTGCGATGCAACGCCTTCTCGCTGCCCTCCTCCTCCTCGCGCTGGCCGCCTGCGCCGGGCCACGGGAAGAGGTCGTGCGAGCGCCGGGCGAGGGGATCGCGGAGGGTGTGCCGGGCTCCCGCGGCGCGGCAGCGCGCGAGATTCCCTCGGGGCGCAGGCTCCTTGCCGACTACCTGCTGGTCGACAAGTCGGAGCGGCTGCTGATCGCCTATAGCGGCGGCCAGCCGATCCGGGCCTACCGAAACCTCGCCTTCGGCGATGCTCCGACAGGCCACAAGCGGTTCGAGGGCGACGAGCGCACGCCCGAAGGGCTCTACACGATCGACTGGCGCAACCCCGACAGCCGCTATCACCTCTCGCTCCACATCTCCTATCCCAATGCCGAGGACCGCGCCCGTGCCGCGCGCTTCGGGCGCTCTCCCGGCGGCGACATCTTCATCCACGGCCAGCCGACCGGCTATCCCGGACCGCCATTGCCGGGCGACTGGACCGATGGCTGCATCGCCCTGTCCAATGCCGAGATCGAGGAACTCTGGCGGCTCGTTCCCGACGGAACGCCGATCGAAATCCGCCCCTGAATTGGGCAGGCGCACCCCGTGTCCAGGCGGCCGGGCGGCTGTTGGACTTGACATGAACCCCTTTTGTTCTAAACCTGTTCCAATAAGAACAAAGGGTCGATTCGATGAGCACAGATTTCGCATATGATTGCGGCCGCGATGCCGCGGGCCTTCCCTGCCGGATCGCCGTCCTTGCCGATGACGCGGCGCGGCGTTCGGAAATGCTGGGCGACCTTGCCGGGGCGGGTTTCCGCACGATCGACGGCGGCGCGCTCGATGCGCTGCTGGACGGGCCGATCGTCCTTCTGGGCGACGTGGTCCTGATCGATTGCCCGGCACCGGGCGCGCGGCAGCTCGCCGCGCTCGCCCGGCTCGACATGCGGGCGGCGCAATCGGGCGCGCGGCTGGTCGTCGCCACCTCGCTGGAGGCGCTCGACGATGTCTTCGGCACGCTCGACCAGTGCGACCCGCAGATTCTCGTCGCGCCAGGCCGGGCGGACCGGGTCGTCGCGGTCGGCCAGGTGATGGCGGACATTGCCGACCCGCGCGTGCGCGAAATGACCGAGGCGGACCGCCTCAGCCTGCTGCGCCTGTCGCAACAGGTCGAAGCGATCGCGAGCAAGCTCGAAGGGCTTTCGGGCGGCGCCGCTCACGACCGGCCGGACGGTGACACCGCGACGGGGGAGGGCGCCCGGCCCGTTTCCGATGCGGCGGCCCGCCAGCCCTCGAGCCCGGCGCGGCTCTACGATTCGCAGAAGCCCCCGCTTCCCGATCCGCGCATGATCCGCAAGATCATCGCCGGCCGGCAGGCTCGCGCGCGGTTCTTCGACGGGGCGCTGTTCGCCGATCCGGCGTGGGACATGCTGCTCGACCTCACCGCGGCGCACGGGGAGGGGCAGCGGGTTTCGGTCACATCGCTGTGCATCGCCGCCGAAGTCCCCGCGACCACGGCGCTGCGCTGGCTCAAGCAGATGGTCGACACCGGCATCTTCAAGCGGATCGCGGACGAAACCGATCGCCGCCGCGCCTTCATCGCGCTGACCGACCGTTCGATCGAGGCGATGTCGCGCTATTTCGCGGAAGTCGACGTCCCGCTCGCCCGGGCGGCCTGATCGCGGTTCGGCCTGTGCCCGGGCCGCCAGCGCGGAAAACCGCCCTAGGGTTCGCGGCGCAGGATGACCGTCAGACGCGACCCGTCGGTATCGCTCCCCTGCGTGCAGCGCGGGCGCCCGGATGACCGGCAGGCGAGGCGTTCGCAGGTCAGGCGCTCCGCATCGGCCCGCGCTCTGGCGAGGATGGCCGGGGAGATCGCCGGGTCGGCACACACGACGTCCGCCTCGCCGAGCAGCCGCGCCTGCTTCACGGTCAGGTCGTCGGGATCATCGCTCCGGATGGTGAATTCGGCCACGCTCTGACGTGGCGGCAGCTCGCCCCTTTCCGACCAATCGGCGACCCGCTCGTGCGAAGCGGGGTCGAGCACGTCGAGCGGCCCGCCCTCGCGCAGCGCCGCATCGATCGCGCGTCGCCGCTCGGCGGTTTCGGGGAACCGCTCGCGCAGCCGGCCGCGCGCGGCGAACAGCGCATCGGCGAGCCTGCCCAGGCTTTCGGGCAGGATCCGCTCCAGTCTCAGGCGCACGTGCTTGGCCAGCCCGGCGGAGGCACCCCCCGTCCCGATCGCGATCAGCAGCGGCGTGCGCTCGAGAATGCTCGGCGTGGTGAAATCGCACAGGTCCGGCCGGTCGACGACGTTCACCAGCATCCCCGCGCAGCGCAGGTTGATCGCCGCCGCCTCGCACGCCCGCGCGTCGGGGAAGGCGACGAAGGCCAGGCGCACGCCCTCGTCGATCGCGCGCTGCATGTCGGTGACGACGATGCCCCCCGCACGCTCGACCAGCCGGCGCTTGGGCTCCGCCGCCGCGCCTTCGCCCAGCACCAGCACCTGCTGGCCTTCGATCCGGTGGAACAGGGGAAGGCTCGCAAGGTCGCTCATCCTAGCGCGGGCGGGTCACAGCCATTCGGGGACGCGTTCGGCATCCATGATCGCGCTCGCCTCGATCCGGTCGGCGACGACGGCGTAGCGGTCGCCGTCGACCAGCACCTCGGCGACGAAGCCGCGCGAATTGTAGGACGACGCCATGGTCGCGCCATAGGCCCCGGCGGTGCGGAACACCGCCAGGTCGCCCGCCGCCAGCCGGTCGCAGTCGCGGCCCGTCGCGAAGGTGTCGCCCGTCTCGCAGATCGGGCCGACGATGTTCGCGGTCATGCTATCGCCCGAAGGCTCGACCGCGACGAAATCGTGATAGGCGCCGTAAAGCGCCGGGCGCGCGAGGTCGTTCATCGCCGCGTCGACGATCACGAAGGGATGGTTGAGCCCGCGCTTCACCCGCACCACGCGGGTCAGCAGGACCCCGGCATTGCCCGCGATGACGCGGCCGGGTTCGAAGATCAGGGTCACGCCCCAGTCCTTCGTCACGCGCGCGACCATCGCGCCGTATTCCGCCGGGCTCGGCAGGGTTTCGTCGCGTCTGTAGGGCACGCCCAGACCCCCGCCGAGATCGACATGGGTGATCGTGTGCCCCGCGCCGCGCAGCGCCCCGACCAGCGCGCCGAGCTTGGCGAAGGCGCGTTCCAGCGGGGCGAGATCGCCGAGCTGGCTGCCGATATGGACCGCCACGCCGCGCATCTCCACGCCCGGCAGGCCGGCGAGCTGGCCGAAGATCTGTCCCGCCTCGTCGATCGGCACGCCGAACTTGTTGTCCGCCTTGCCGGTCGAGATCTTGTCGTGCGTGCCCGCATCGACATCCGGGTTGACCCTGAGCGCGCAGCGCGCGGTGCGGCCCATCCCCGCGGCGATGGCGGCCAGCTCCTCGCCCTCCTCCGCGCTTTCGATGTTGAATTGGCCGATCCCCGCCTCGAGCGCGGCGACGAGTTCCGCCGCGGTCTTGCCGACGCCGGAGAACACGATCCTGTCGGGCGCGATCCCCGCCGCGAGCGCGCGCCGCATCTCGCCCACCGAAACCACGTCCGCGCCGTATCCCTGGCCCTGCAGCACCTTGAGCACGGCGAGGTTCGGATTGGCCTTGACCGCGAAGGCGATCAGCTTGTCCGGCACCCCGTCCAGCGCTTCGCGGAAGACGCGCGCATGGCGTTCGAGCGTGGCGCGCGAATAGACATAGACGGGCGTTCCCGCTTCCTCGGCGATGCGCGGCAGGGGAATGTCCTCGGCGTGCATGACGCCGTCCTTGTAGGCGAAGTGATCCATGGTCCTGCTCGTCTTGAAAAGGGGGGCTATTCGGGCGGGAGGTCGAAGGGGTCGTCCTCGCGTTCCTCGGAACGGCGGCGCAGTTCGACCGAACGTTCGGGCGCGGCAAGCGCGCCGAGTTCGAGCAATTGCTCGGCATCGGGCCGCGCGGGCGCGCCATGGGGGGCGACCGGCAGGCTTTCGCCCGGCGGCGGGCGCAGCGGCGCGGTCGCCCCGCATCCCGCGAGCCCGGCGGCGAGCGCCGCAAGCGCCATCATCCGGCAGGGTCCCGTCATTCGCTCGCCTCGCTCCCGTCCATGCCGAGCGCCGCGCGCGCCCGCTCGACCTGCCGGTTTACCTGTTCGGGCGCGGTTCCGCCATAGGAGGATCGCGCGGCGACCGAGGCCGTGACCGGCAGCACGCCGAACACCCGCTCGTCGATCCGCCGATCGATCGCGCGCAGCTCCTCGAGCGGCAGTTCGGCAAGCGCCACGCCGCGGCTGTCGGCGAGCTTCACGACCGCGCCGGTCACGTGATGCGCCTCGCGGAACGGGATTCCCGCCTCGCGCACCAGCCAGTCGGCAAGGTCGGTCGCGGTCGCGTGGCCCATTTCCGCCGCCTGCCGCATCCGCGCTGTCACGAAGGTCGCATCGGCGATCATGCCGGTCATCGCCGCGATCGACAGCGCCATCAGCGAGGCGGCCTCGAACACCGGGGGCTTGTCGTCCTGCATGTCCTTCGAATAGGCGAGCGGCAGGCCCTTCATCGTCACCATCAGCGCGGTCGCGCAGCCGATCACGCGGCCCGCATGGCCGCGCACCAGTTCGGCCGCGTCGGGGTTCTTCTTCTGCGGCATGATCGAGGAGCCGGTCGAAAGGCTGTCGGGCAGGCGGACGAAGCCGAACGGCTGGCTCGCCCACAGCACCAGTTCCTCGGCCAGGCGCGAGAGGTGGAGCGCGCAGGCGCTCGCCGCGAAGAGGTAATCGAGCGCGAAATCGCGGTCCGACACGGCATCGAGCGAATTCGCCGTCGGCCGGTCGAACCCCAGGGCCTCGCTGGTGATGTCGCGGTCGATCGGAAAGCCCGTGCCCGCCAGCGCGGCCGAACCCAGCGGGCATTCGTTCATCCGCGCGCGCGCATCGGCAAGGCGCGAACGGTCACGCCGGAACATCTCGTAATAGGCCATCAGGTGATGGCCGAGCGTCACCGGCTGCGCGGTCTGGAGATGGGTGAAGCCGGGCATGATGCTGGCCGCGTGTTCGCCCGCGCGGGTGACGAGCGCCCGCTGGAGCGCCGCCAGCCCGTCGTCCATCTGGTCCAGTGCCTCGCGCACCCAGAGCCGGAAATCGGTCGCCACCTGGTCGTTGCGGCTGCGCGCGGTGTGGAGCCGCCCGGCGGTCGGCCCGATCAGTTCGGCGAGCCGCGCCTCGGTGGTCATGTGAATGTCCTCGAGGTCCCAGTCCTCGGGCACGCCGTCCCTTTCGTATTCCTCCGCGATCGTCGCCAGCCCGTCGCTGATCGCGCGCGCGTCCTCGCTCGACACGATGTTCTGCGCCGCGAGCATGGCGACATGGGCTTCGGAAGCGGCGATGTCCTGCTGCCAGAGCGCCTTGTCGAACGGGATCGAGGCGTTGATTTCGCGCATGATCGCGCTAGGGCCTTCGGCGAAGCGGCCGCCCCACATCGCGTTGCCGCCGCCGTTCGCGGCGCGTTCGCCGGGGGCTGCGGAAACGGAAGGTTTGCCCGGTATGTTGCGTGTCTCGTTCATTCTCGCCGCGATGGTCCTTGCGCTCGGCGGCTGCGATAGGGCGCAGGAGGGCTCCGCGCAACCGGGGAGCGCGCCGCAGGCCGACGACGAGGCAGGCGCGGGCGCGCCCGGCGCGGAACAGCCGCTCGCCGGGGAGGTTTCGCGCGCGGAGGCGGGCGCGCCATTGCCCGATTTCACCGTGACCGACCCGGACGGGAACGCGCTCGACCTCGCCAGCCTCGGGGGCGAGCCGGTCCTGCTGAACCTGTGGGCGACCTGGTGCGCGCCCTGCGTGGTCGAAATGCCGATGCTCGACGCGCTCGCCGAAGAGACGGCGGGCGAGCTCAGGGTCGTGACCGTCAGCCAGGACATTCGCGGGGCGGAGCAGGTCGAACCCTTCTTCGCCGAGCGCGGCTTTCGCAAGCTCGAACCGTGGCTCGATCCCGACAGCGAACTGGCCGTGAGGATGAGCGAGGGCGGGCAATTGCCGCTGACCGTGCTTTACGACGCCTCGGGCCGCGAGGTCCTGCGGGTCGCGGGTGGCTACGAATGGGACAGCGCCGAGGCACGCGCGCTGATCGCCGAGGCGCTGGGGGAATAGGGGCCCGGTCGAGGGATGGGGCGGATCCGCGCCCTTCGCCTGCGCTCGGGAGTTTCGACCCGAAATCATCCCCCGGACGATTTCGCATGGCCGAAACTGGTGGGCGATGACAGGCTCGAACTGCCGACCCTCTCGGTGTAAACGAGATGCTCTACCAACTGAGCTAATCGCCCCCTCGCGCAGGAGGGCTGCCGATTAGGCCGCGCCGCCGGGCCGGTCAAGCACGGGCCGATCGGGCATCGTGAGCCGGTCCCCTTTGCGCCCGTCGCCGGGTCGGCTAAGACCCCGCGCGAACTGGACAAGGAGAGACCACGATGAGGATCGAAATGAAGCGTTGGGCCGGGCTCGGCCTTGCAGGCGCGCTGGCCGGGGCGGGGCTTGCCGGATGCGCCGAGGAAGCGCCCGAGGATCCCGCCGCCGAAAGCGCCGGTGCCGATGGCGCCATGCCCGGCGAGGCTGGCGAAGGCGAAGGCGGCGAAGCGGGTGAAGGCGAAGGCGGTGAAGGCGAGGGCGGTGAGGGCGAAGGCGGCGAAGGCGGCGAGGGCGGGGTCGATTTCACCGCCGCCGCGAGCGATCCCGTCGTCTACCTGACCGCGCTTGCCGTCGCCGAGGCGCACGCGCTTGCCGCCTACGACGCCTTCCGCGCCGGAAAGACCGACCCGGCCGCCGAGATGTACGGCCATCCGGTCTCCGAAGTGCTGGCCGACATGGACCCCGTCTTCGCCGAGCTCGGCGTCGACGATTTCAAGCCGCGCTTCAACGAGGCCTCGCAGACGGTCCTCGACGGCGGCGACGAGACCGAAGTGCGCGAGCGCCACGACGCCGTGCTCGCCGCGATCGAACAGGCCGCAGGCAAGGCCCCGGACAGCCAGGCGAGCGGGGCCGACGTCGCCGCGCGCGTCACCGCCGACATGATCGACCGGGCGACCGCCATGTATGGCGAGGCGCAAGGCTCGGACCGTTACGAGCCCTATCTCGACGGCTACGGCTTCACCCGCGCCGCGGCGCGCACCTTCGAGGATGCCCAATCCGCGATTTCCGCGGAGAGCCCCGACCTCGCCGCGCGCATCCGCGAAGCGCTGGACCTGCTGCGGGAGGCCTATCCGGCCGCGGAGCGGCCCGCGACGCTCGATGTGGAGCGCGGCAAGCTGCTCGGCGCCGCGTCGCGCGTCACGCTCGCGCTCTAGGGCGCGCGGCGGCTTGGTGCGGCCCCGCATCCTCGTGCTCGGCACGGGCGGTACCATCGCCGGCACCGCCCGTTCGCGCACCGGCAAGGCCTATGCCGCGGGCGAGGTCGCGCTCGAGACGATGCTGGATGCGGTCCGCGCGCTCGGGCTCGAGGCGGAACTGATCCCGCGGACCATCGCCGCGATCGGCTCGCAGGACATCGGCTGGACGGAATGGGACGCGCTCCACGCCGCGATCGCCGAGGCTGAAGATGACCCGTCCTTCGCCGGAATCATCGTCACCCACGGCACCGACACGGCGGAGGAAACCGCCTTCCTCCTCGACCTGACCCTGCCCGCGGGCAAGCCGGTGGTGCTGGTCGGCGCGATGCGGCCATCGGACGCGGTGGGGAGCGACGGGATGCGCAATTTCGCCAATGCGGTGCGGCTTGCGGGCGATCCCGAAAGCGCGGGGCGCGGCGTGCTGGTGGTGATGGCCGACACGGTCTTCGCCGCCGCCGACGTGAGGAAGGCGGCGACCGCCAACATCGATGCCTTCCGCGGCTATCCGAGAGGGCCGCTGGCGCGGGTTACCCCCGCGACCCTCGACTGGTTCGCGCCCGCCCACCGCATCGGCCGCCCGGCGCGCTACGCCTGGCCCGAGGCGCTGCCGCGCGTCGCGATCCTCACCGCGGGCGCGGGGATGGACGCAAAGCCGGTCGAGGCGCTGCTCGGCATCGGCTGCAAGGGGCTGGTGCTCGCCGGGATGGGGCAGGGCAACGCCCCGCGCGTGGTGATCGAGGCGCTTGCCAAGGCAGCGGCGAACGGCGTCCCCGTGGTCCGCTCGGCCCGGGTCGACGAAGGCATGGTCGACCGCAATGTCGAGGTCGACGACGACGCGACGGGCCTCGTCGCGGCGCGTGCGCTCGGTCCTGCCAAGGCACGCATCCTGCTGATGGTGCTGATCGCGAATGGCGTGACTGACGCCGCGCGGATACAAGAGGCGTTCGACGGGAGGTGAGGTCTGCTTTCCGAGTTTCGGAAGGAGAAAGCGGACTTTCCGCTTGCGACCCCACTATGGACATTCGACAGCACGGCAGAAGTGTTAGAAGCTTGCTGGATGGAAACCGCTAGGCTCAGGACCCATTAAATCGCTTGCGCGGGAGGCAATCGGTTGATTCAATGGCGGCACCAGGGAGGTGTTGCTGTTGTCCGAGCTGTGGTTGTTGAGCGAGGCGCAGATGCGCCGGATTGAGCCCTATTTCCCACTGTCGCACGGCATTCCGCGGGTTGATGATCGGCGGATCGTGAGCGGCATCGTCTTTGTGATCAGGAACGGGCTGCGCTGGCGTGATGCGCCGGTCGGTTATGGTCCGCACAAGACGATCTATAATCGCTTCATACGCTGGAGCCGCCTGGGCGTGTTCAACCGCATCTTCGCCGAGCTAGCCGCCAAGGGCGGGAAGCCCGATCAGCTGATGATCGATGCCACCCATCTGAAGGCGCATCGGACAGCAGCAAGCCTGCTAAAAAAGGGGCTCTATCCCGACGTATCGGGCGCACCAAAGGTGGCTTGAACTCAAAGCTCCACGCCGTCTGCGATGGCAAGGGCCGCCCGCTGATCATGCTGCTCAGTGAAGGGCAGATGAGCGACTACAAGGGCGCTGCACTGATGATCGATGCCTTTCCGAAGGCAAAGGCGTTGCTCGCCGACCGGGGCTATGATGCTGACTGGTTTCGCGCCGCTCTGGAGCAGCGCGGCATTGCTCCGTGCATCCCGTCAAAGGCGAACCGCAAGGTGTGTCAATCGGCGTTCAATCGGGACCCCCTATCGGCGCGCAAAAGGGACCCCTCTGCGGTTGCGAGGATCGGTTGACGCTGGGCGCGGTTTTCGCGCTGCTGGCGGCGTAGGGAGGGCGTAGCCCGACCGGAGGCGTCAGCAGCGCGAAGTCGGTTTTCTGATCGGGTCAGCTGCGGTTTTTGAAGCGCCAGCTGTCGTTGCCGGTCTCGACGATATCGCAATGGTGGGTGATGCGGTCGAGCAGCGCGGTGGTCATCTTGGGATCGCCGAAGACGGTGGGCCACTCGCCGAAGGCGAGGTTGGTGGTGATGATCACCGAGGTCTGCTCGTAGAGTTTGCTGATCAGATGGAACAAGAGCTGCCCGCCTGATCGGGCGAACGGCAGATAGCCCAGTTCATCGAGCACCACGAGATCGAGCCTGCCGAGCTGGGCGGCGATGGCGCCAGCCTTGCCGATGCGAGCTTCTTCCTCGAGCCGGGTGACGAGATCGACCGTATTGAAGTAGCGCCCGCGAGCGCCAGCACGCACGACGCTGGCGGTGATCGCGGTGGCCAGATGGGTCTTGCCCGTCCCGGTGCCGCCGATGAGCACGATGTTGCGGCGACCGGGCAGGAACGAACCTGCGTGCAGGGAGCGCACCAGCTCTTCGTTGATCGGGGTGCCCTCGAACGCGAAGGCGTCGAGGTCCTTGATTACAGGCAGCTTGGCTGCGGTCATGCGGTAACGGATCGAGGCGGCATGACGATGCGCGGCTTCGGCGCGCAGCAGGTCGGTCAGGATCTCGTGGGTCGTGCGCTTGCGCTGCAGCCCGGTGGTGACCGCCTCGTCGAACGCGCCGGCCATGCCCTTGAGGCCGAGTGCGCGCATCGCCTCGATCATCTCATGCCGCTGCATCAAGGCCTCGCACCGTATCGTAGCGCGCGCAGTCCGCGATCGGCGGATGGTTGAGCTTGAGATCGACGACCACGTCCAGGGGGCGCTCGGATGGCGGGTCCCGGTATCGGGCCAGGATGTTGAGGATGACCTCGTCGCTGACGGCGCCGGCATCGAGCGCCTCCCGGACCGCGGCCTCGACCGCTTCGAGGCCATCGGTCATTATGGCTGCCAGCACGCGCACGAAGCGGCGGTCGGCTTCATCACCGCTGCCCAGCTTGCGCCGCAACCGCGTCAGTGCCGGTGGCAGGTCCCACCCCTGGAAGGGTGCGCCGTTCCGCAGAGCGCCGGGCTTGTTGGCCAGAACGGGCAGGTAATGCCAGGGATCATAGATCGTCCGGTCGCGGCCGAAGTGCCGGGCATGCTCTGCGATTACCTCGTCGCCGAGGCGCACGACGATGCGGTCGGCATAGGCGCGGACCTGGACGGCCCGCCGCGCCGCCTTGGCCATGACCGAGTAGCGGTTGCGGTCGAAGCTGATCAGGCAGGTGCCGGTCACGGCATGCGCGGTCTCATGGAAGCCATCGAACGGTGCCAGCATCGGCTGCAGGGCTGGCCGTTCGAGCTCCAGCGCCTCGGCAACGGTCAGCTCCTTCTGCTCGGGATGCGCGTGCGTTGCGGCCCATCTCAGGCACTCAGCTTCCAGCCACCCGTTGAGCTCCTCGATGCTGGCAAAGCGCAGGCGAGGCTGGAAGAAGCGGCCTCGGATGGTCTGAACCTGGTGTTCAACCTGACCCTTCTCCCACCCCGCCGCCGGGGAGCAGGCCGTGGGCTCGACCATGTAATGATCGGCCATGACCAGAAAGCGGCGGTTGAACACCCGCTCCTTGCCGACGAACACGGTGGTAACCGCGGTCTTCATGTTATCGTAGATGCCGCGCAGGGGCACGCCGCCGAAGAAGGCAAAGCCCCGCGCATGGGCGTCGAACACCATCTCCTGCGTCTCGCGCGGATAGGCCCTGACGTAGACCGCGCGCGACGCGCACAGCCGCATCTGCGCCACCTTCACCCGCATCGGCTTGCCCGCGATCTCCACATCCTCGTGGCTCCAGTCGAACTGGTAGGCCTCGCCAGGCTTGAACATGAGCGGGATGAAGGCAGGCGCCCCATCACCCGCATCCTTGCGCCGCGCTTCCGTCCAGCGCCGGGCGTAACGTCGGACCGCGTCGTAAGAACCTTCGAACCCCTCACGGCAAAGCAGATCATGGATCCGGGTCATGCGCAGCCGATCGCGCCGGGGCCGGGCCTCGTTCTCCGTCAGCAGCACGTCGAGCCGCTCCTGAAACGGTCCAAGCCGGGGCAGCGGCTGAACCGTGCGGCGATAATCAAATGCGCCTTCCGGCGCTCGGATCGCCTTGCGCACCACCTTGCGCGACAACCGCAGATCCCGCGCAATCGCCTTGATCGCCTTCCCGCCCGCGTGCTCCCGCCGAATCCGAACAACCGTCTCCACAACCAACATCCCGATCTCACCACCTGGAAAACCAGGCAGCCTGCTACACCATCAGAATGAGGGGTCCCTTTTAGACGCCGATCACCCCGCTAACGGGGTCCCTTTTGCACGCCGTTCCACACCGCAAGGTGCCCATCCCGCACGACACGACCCTCTATCGCCAACGCTACAAGGTCGAGAACATGTTCGGCAAACTCAAGGACTGGCGCCGGATCCACACCCGCTACGATCGCTGCGCGCACACCTTCATGTCCGCCATCTGCATCGCAGCAACCGTCATCTTCTGGCTGCCGCAATGAGTCCTGAGCCTAGAAAACCCGTGCTGGGGCTTCGCGCCAATCTGCCCCAGTTCCTGCTTCTTGTTCTCGTCAACGCCTTTGTCGGCGGGATGGTGGGGATCGAGCGGAGCATTCTGCCCGAGCTTGCCCAGCAAGAATTCGGGCTTGCCGAGCGGACGGCAATTCTTTCGTTCATCGCGGTTTTCGGTGTCACGAAGGCTGCTGCCAATTATTTTGCCGGTCGGTTGGGTGATCGTTGGGGGCGAAAGCCCGTTCTCGTGGCGGGGTGGGTCATTGCCGCTCCGGTTCCATTTCTGCTGATGTGGGCTCCGAGCTGGGACTGGGTGGTTGTTGCCAATGTCTTTCTCGGAGTGAGCCAAGGGCTGACCTGGTCCACTGCTGTAGTCATGAAGATCGATCTGGCGGGTCCGCGAAACCGTGGCCTTGCGATGGGGCTGAATGAATTTGCCGGTTATTTTGCCGTGGCCATCGCAGCATGGGGGACCGGCTATATCGCGGCCCGTTACGGACTGCGCCCGGAGCCCTTTTATCTCGGGGTGATATTCCTGATTTTCGGGTTCGTTCTGTCGGTATTCCTCGTCAAGGAAACCAAAGGCCACGCAGACCATGAGGCAGCGTCCGCCAGCACGCTCAGCGAACCTCCGTCGAATGGAGAGATTTTCCGATTGGCGACCTGGAGGGACCGAAACCTTTCATCTGCGACACAGGCCGGGTTCGTCAACAATCTGAACGATGGTCTGGCGTGGGGACTGTTCCCGCTCATCTTCGCAGCAGCCGGTCTGGGGCTCGACGCGGTTGGCGTTCTGGCAGCCCTTTATCCGGCGGTGTGGGGCCTGACCCAACTGATTACTGGTGGCCTCTCCGACCGCTGGGGGCGAAAATGGCTCATCGCTTCCGGGATGTGGCTGCAAGCCGTGGGTATCATCGCAATCGCGCTGTGGTGGTCCTTTGCCGGGTTTGCGACCGGTGCCGTTTTGCTCGGGTTGGGAACGGCGATGGTGTATCCCACCCTGCTTGCTGCGATCGGTGATGTGGCGCATCCATCGTGGCGGTCATCGGCTGTGGGCGTATACCGGCTTTGGCGAGATCTTGGCTATGCAGCGGGTGCCATCATTGCGGGCGTGGTTGCAGACCGGTTCGGCCTAGGCAACGCCGCACTCGTGATTGCTGGCATGACATTTCTCTCAGGCGTCGTGGTGGCTGTTCGCATGACGGAAACCCACAAGCGCTGATGGAAGCTTTCCACCCACAAACAGCCATAGCCCGCTAGTCCGACGCTTCACCAAAAGCCGCCGTTCGCCGAGTGCGCGGCGACCCCCGCCTTCGCGGGGGCGCGCGCCTCGATCAGCCCCAGGGCGTGACGAGGTATTTCTCGCCCGTCTTCATCCGGCGGTAGTCAAGAATCGCCTCCTTCGTCACCATCCCCTCCAGATCGACCTTGGTCTTGTAGTGCGAGGCGAAAGTCGTCGTCAGGTTGGCGAGCACGCGCTGGCGCATCTTCACCACCGTCTCCATCCCGGCGCGCTGGAGGAAGGGCGTCAGCAGCCAGCCCGAGACGGTCCATTGCAACCCGTAGGACGGCGTCAGGATCGTCGGCGCGAAGTCGAGGCGGCCGTAGATGTAGACCTTCTTGTCCTGGTTCGAGCCGTAGCGGGAGAATTCCTTCATCTGGCTGGCGGCGACCTGTTCCATCGCTTTCAGCACATGGTCGGCGTTCTTGCCGCCGCCGATCGGGTCGAAGCCGAGGAACGCGCCGGTTTCGGCGATGGCCGAACGCAGCTGGTCCATGAAATCGTCGTCCGATGAATTGACCACGAATTGCGCGCCCTGCGATTTCAGCAGTTCGACGTGTTCGGCGCGCCGCACGATGTTGACGAGCTTGATCCCGTCCTCCTGGCAAATCCGGTTCAGCATCTGGCCGAGGTTCGAGGCGGCGGCGAGGTGGACGATCGCGTCGTGGCCTTCCATCCGCGCGGTCTCGACGAAGCCCAGCGCGGTCATCGGGTTGACGAAGGAGGACGCGCCCGCTTCCGCGCTGTGATCGCCCAGGGGCAGGCACATCATCGCATCGGCAATCGCGTATTGCGAAAAGGCCGTGCCCGGAACGCAGGCGACGCGCTGCCCCATCAGCGCCTTCGCCGCATCGCTGTCCCCGGTCGCGACGACCGTGCCCGCGCCCTCGTTCCCCGCAGGCAGGCGCTGGCCGTGGCGGCCCTTCTGGCCCGACAGGAACGGTTCGGGCATGGCGGCGACGACCTTGCCGGGCGAGTATTCGGCGTTGTCGAAATCCGCCGCCCCGGTCAGGATCGCGAGGTCCGACGGGTTGATCGGCGCGGCCTCCATCTTGACCAGCACCTGGTTGCCGGTCGGCTCGGGGAAGGTCGCCTCGGCCACTTCGAGCGTCAGCTTGCCGTCGGCGGTCAGGGTGGTGAAAAGCTGTTTTCCGGTCGTCGTCATCGTGTTTCCTCTCCGGGTTCGGGATAGATCGCCTCGACGAAGTAGAGGCCGTGGGGGGGCGCGTTAAGCCCCAGTTCGGCGCGGTCGCGCGCGGCAAGCGCTGCGGCAATGCGACGTTCCGGCCAGGTGCCCGCGCCGACCAGCTTGAGGCATCCCACCATCGAGCGGACCTGGTGATGCAGGAAGCTGCGCGCTTCGGCGCGGACGTGGATTTCGGGGCCGAATTCGCCCTGCGCCGCGGTGACATCGAGCCGGTCCAGCGTCTTGACCGGATCCTTCGCCTGGCACTGCACGCTGCGGAAGGTGGTGAAATCGTGCCGTCCGACCAGCGCCTGCGCCGCGCGGTGCATGGCGTGCGGATCGAGTTCGGCGGCGACGTGCCACGCCCGCCCCCTGCCGAGCGTCAGCGGCGCGCGGCGATTGACGATGCGGTAGAGATAGCTCCGCCCGATGCAGGAAAAGCGCGCGTGCCAGTCGTCCGGCACGATCTCGCAATGGGTCACGGCGATCGGATCGGGCCGCAGGTGCGCGTTCAGCGCCTCCATCAGGCGGAACGGGGCGATGTCCTTGGCAAGATCGACATGGCTTCGCATCGCGAGCGCATGGACCCCCGCATCGGTCCGCCCGGCGCTGTGGAGCGTGGCTTCCTCGCCGGTGATCCGGTGGATCGCTTCCTCGAGCGATTGCTGCACGCTCGGCCCGTGGGCCTGCCGCTGGAGCCCGTGAAAGGGCGTTCCGTCGAATTCGAGGGTGAGGGCGAAGCGGGTCACTTCTCGCCCCGCCTGCTTGCGCTTCGGGAGTCAGCCAAGCCTCGTCCCCGGCACGGCGGGCCGCCCGCGCAGCACGTCCTCGCGGCTCATCGCGGGCTTCCCGGCGCGTTGCAGGCGCAGCGGACGGATCGCGCCGGTGCCGCAGGCGATGGTCATGTCGGCATCGAGCACTTCGCCCGGGTGGCCCGAGCCTTCCGCGAGTTCAGCCAGCAGCAGCTTGACCCGCTCTTCCCCCAATTCGAACCATGCGCCGGGGAAGGGAGCAAGGCCGCGCGCCTGCCGCTCGATCGCCTCGGCGCTGGCGGTCCAGTCGATGCGGGCTTCTGCCTTGTCGATCTTGGGGGCATAGGTGGCGAGCGCCTCGTCCTGCGCCTGCGGAGGGAAGGCCGGAAGGTCGGCGAGCACGTCCACCATTGCCCCTGCACCCATCTGCGCGATTTCGGCGGTCAGTTCCCCGGTCGTCTTGCGGGCGATCGGTGTGGACACGACGTGGAGCATCGGCCCGGTATCGAGCCCCGCCTCCATCTGCATGATCGTCACCCCCGTTTCCGCATCGCCCGCCAGCACCGCGCGGTGGATCGGCGCCGCCCCGCGCCAGCGCGGCAGGATCGAGGCGTGGATGTTGAGGCAGCCGTGCCTCGGCGCATCGAGCACCGCCCGCGGCAGGATCAGGCCATAGGCCGCGACCACCGCGACGTCCGCACCGAGCGCGGCGAATTCGGCCTGTTCCCCGGCCCCCTTGAGCGACCGGGGATGCCGCACCGGCAGGCCCAGTTCCTCCGCCTTCGCCTGCACCGGGGAGGGGCGCAGCTTCTTCCCCCGCCCGGCGCGCGCGGGCGGCTGGGTATAGACGCAGGCGATCTCGTGCCCGGCCTCGTGGCAGACCGTCAGCGCCGGGACGGCGAAATCGGGCGTTCCCATGAAGATGATGCGCATAAGAGCCGAGCCCGAGCTTTGTGAAACCTCGCAGCGCCCCTATCTCTCCCCCCATGGCATCGCAAGAGATCGACACCCTCGCCAGCGCGCTCGCCCGCCTGCCGGGCCTCGGCCCGCGCTCGGCGCGGCGCGCGGTGCTGTGGCTGGTCAAGAACCGCGCGGGCGCGCTGCCGGCCCTGCTCGAGGCGTTGGACGCGGTTTCGCAGACGCTGGTCGAATGCGACACCTGCGGCAATGTCGATACGAAGAACCCCTGCGGCATCTGCGCCGATCCGAAGCGCGACGAACGCGCGATCTGCGTGGTAGAGGACGTTGCCGATGTCTGGGCGCTCGACCGCGCGCGCCTGTTCGAGGGGCGTTACCACGTCCTGGGCGGCAGGCTTTCCGCGCTGGACGGGATCGGCCCGGAGGACCTTGCGATCCCCGCGCTGCTCGCCCGGGTGGAAAACGGGGCGGTCGACGAAGTGGTGCTCGCCATGAACGCGACGCTCGAAGGGCAGACGACCGCGCACTACCTTGCCGAACGGCTCGAGCCGCACAAGGTCCGCATCACCCAGCTCGCCCACGGCCTGCCGGTCGGCGGGGAACTCGACTATCTCGACGAAGGGACCTTGGCCCAGGCGCTGAGGGCAAGGAGGCCGCTGGATTAGCGCATCCAGCAACGCAGCCATATTGAAGAAATCCTCGCTCCGGCTTAAATACGGGCCATGGCTATCCGCGAAATCCTCGAAGTGCCGGACCCCCGGCTCAAGATCGTCTCGACCCCGGTCGAACCGCATGAGTTCGACGACGACCTGCGCGCCCTCGTCGCCGACATGTTCGAAACCATGTACGATGCCCCCGGCATCGGCCTCGCCGCGATCCAGGTCGGCGTGCCCAAGCGCGTGCTGGTGATCGACCTCCAGCCGGAAGACCCGGACGCGGAGCCCGTGGAATGCGACCATGACGGGCACAGGCACACCCACCCGGCGACGAGGAAGGAGCCGCGCGTCTTCATCAACCCGGTGATCCTCGACCCGGCGCAGGAGCTGTCGACCTACCAGGAAGGCTGCCTCTCCGTTCCCGAGATCTACGCCGATGTCGACCGCCCCGCATCCTGCACCGTGCGCTACCAGGACCTCGACGGGAACACGCACGAGGAACACCTGACCGGCCTGATGGCGACCTGCCTCCAGCACGAGATGGACCACCTCGAAGGCATCCTGTTCATCGACCACCTGTCGCGGCTCAAGCGGTCGATGGCATTGAAGAAGCTCAAGAAACTGCGCCAGGCGGCGTAGTTTGTTTGCGAAGGCGCATCCGCGCCTTCGTCCTCGGGGCTATTCCTTCGCTACGCTACGGGCCCCTGCGGGCGCGCAGTCGCGCTTGCGGCGCTTTGCGCCGGGCCAGCGCGACTTTGCCGTGTGCTTAGTCCGCATCCTCGCTGTCCATCAGGCCCTGCACGGCGGCCTTGGTGTCGGCGATCACTTCCTCGCACATCCGCGTGCAGCGCCGGCAATAGGCCTCGTCATACTGCTTGCACAGGGCGTGGCATTCTTCGCAGGCGATGATCGCCGCCGCGCCCGCCGCCTTGACCGTCTTGACGTGCCCGCCGACCCGGCGCGAGGCGACCCGGTAGAAGGCGGTGCAGGCATCCGACGCATCGAGACAGCGGCGGATGCATTCGGCGCGGCTCTGCGCGTCCGGTTCGGCGAGGCAGGCATCGGCGCAGGCGTTCATGATCGCCGCGCCGTACATGGCGTGTTTCACCGCCTCGCCCAGCCGGTCCTCGTGATCGCCGCCTTCGAGCGGGTGTTCCTTCAGCATTTCCTTGATCGACATGGGGCTCGCTCCTTGTTTGTGGATGAAGCGAACCGCGCCGGGGATAGGTTCCGAGATGGCACTTGGCCACGCTCTGCGTTCTGCGTATGTTTTGTGAACTAGATTGAGAAGGAGACGCCTATCGATCACTGATGCCGTCGGGCGATAAACGACAACCGGCTAAGGTCCGTCGTGATATGCGATGCTGAACCGACGCGAGTAAGACTTTGCCTGCGGAACGCCCATCAAGAAGGCGAGCGTATTAGCGGGTTGAAAAGCGTAAATCTTCAAGCTGATGCTTCGCGCAGCACTCCAGCCAAATCGAAACCACGCATAAGAGGAGGATGGCATGATTTTGCCCCCTCACGTTTTGCGCTGGTTAAACGGCCTTTGCTATTGGGTGTTACTCTCGTCCGACGGGAGCAACTGCGTGTGCCAATCGGAGTTCGGTTTCGAGACCGAAGCGCAAGCAAAGGCTGATTTTGTTTGGCGGTTTGCCATTCGATAACCAGCAGGGTGGTGGAGCACGCCCATCACCCGACTGGTTAAAGGACGTGTTATGGACCCCACGATTCTCGCACTCGCCGCGCTCTTGGTCGGCGCCATTTTCGGCCTTGTCGTAGGCCATTGGTTCGGTGCGCGCCCGCTTGCCGATCTGCGCGCGCGGCTGGCTTCGCGGGAGGAGGAGTTCAGGCGCGCGGTGGCCGAACTGGGCGAGGCGCAGGTGGAGCTCGCCGGGGCGAAGGAGCGGGCCGGACAGGCCGGCCGGCTGGCCGATGAACTGGACAAGGCCCGCGCCGAAAACGCGACCTACCGGGCGGAACGCGCCGGGTTCGAGGAGCAGAAGCGCCTGCTCGAGGAATCGCGCGAGAAACTGCTCAAGGAATTCGAGAACACAGGGGCAAAGGTGCTGGAGGCCGCGCGCGCGCGGTTCGACAGCGAGGCGACCAAGCGGCTGGGCGAGGCGCAGTCGCAGCACAAGGAGGCGGTCGCCAACCTGCTCAAGCCCGTGAGCGAGCGGCTCGAGAAATACGAACGCCAGGTCGAAACGCTGGAGAAACAGCGCGCCGATGCCTTTTCCAGCCTCAACCGCGAGATCGAGCTGATGCGCGTGTCGCAGGAACAGGTCCGCAAGGAGGCGGAGCGGCTCGGCAATTCGCTCACCAACGCGCCCAAGGCGCGCGGGCGCTGGGGCGAACGGGCGCTGCAGAACGTGCTCGAACAATGCGGCCTGTCGCAGCACACCGATTTCCTGCTCGAACAGTCGATCGACACGGGCGAGGGCCGACTGCGGCCCGACGCGATCGTCCGGGTGCCGGGCGAAAAGAAGCTGGTGATCGACGCCAAGGTGTCCCTCATCCACTACCAGGCCGCGTTCGAGGCGGACGACGATGCGGAGCGCAAGCGCCATCTCGACCGCCACGCGAAGTCGATGCGCGGTCACGTCCAGACGCTCGGGTCCAAGGGCTACCAGAGCCAGTTCGAGGACGCGCCCGACTATGTCGTCATGTTCGTGCCGGGTGAGCATTTCGTCGCCGCCGCGCTCGAACACGATCCGGAATTGTGGGACTTCGCCTTCCACAACAAGGTGCTGCTGGCGACGCCGACCAACCTCGTCGCGATCGCGCGCACGGTCGCGCAGGTCTGGCGGCAGGACAAGATGGCGAATGAGGCGGCGGAGATCGGCCGGATGGGCGCGGAGCTTTACGACCGCCTGCGGGTCGCGGCCGAGCACATGAAGCGGGTGGGCGGCGGGCTCGAAACCGCGGTCAACAACTACAACAAGTTCGTCGGCAGTTTCGAGCGCAACGTGCTGACCTCGGGCCGCCGCATGGCCGAGAAGGGGCTGGAGATCGCCAAGGAGATCGAGGAGGTCCCCCTGGTCGAGGCCGCGCCGCGCTACAATGCCGAGGACGCGAAGGCGGTCGAGGCGGAATATCCCGCGCTCCCGGCGGACCGCGACGCGGCGGAGTAGCCCTGCGTCGCGGCGGCGGCGGCGGCGGGAAGGGCAGGGCTTTCCTACTGCCTGCCGGCCTACTGCCTGCCGGGACGCGATGACGGGCCTTGCTCTTTCCCACCCTCCGCAACCGCCCGATTTTCGGCCGGGACCTGCCCGGCGCGGCAGAAACGCGCCCGTTTCCCATGTTCGTCGCATTGCCGAATTCCGGGCCATGACCCTGAATTCAAACAGGAAATCCGCCCTGAAACAAGTTTACACGGTGTAACCTTTGTCACCTTTTCTGGCCGCTCACCCCTCCAGCGCCGCCAGCGCCTCGTAGGCCAGAACCGCGCCCGCCACCGCGGCGTTGAGCGAATCCGCCCGGCCGCGCATCGGCATGGTCACGCGCAGGTCGCATTCGGCTTCGTAGTCCTCGGGCAGGCCGCGCGATTCGTTGCCGACGAGGAGGAAGCACGGGCTGCGGTAGTCCGCGCCGCGATAGGGCACGGCCTCGCGCAGCGACGCGGCGACGAGCTGGCCTTCGCCTGCCCGCAGCCAGCCGATGAATTCCTCCCACGAAGCCCGCGCCACCTGCTGCGTGAATACCGCCCCCATGCTCGCCCGCACCGCCTCCGCGCTGAAGGGATCCGCGCAGTCGCCCACCAGGATCAGCCCGCCCGCGCCGACCGCATCGCCCGTCCGCAGCATCGTGCCGAGATTGCCCGGGTCGCGCAGCTCCTGCGCCACCAGCCAGATCGGCGCGACGCTGCGCTCGAGCCGGTCGAGCCGCGTGTCCCATTCGGCGAAGACGCCCGCCACGCCCTGCGGATTGGCCTTGCCCGTGATCTTCGAAAGGATGTCGGGCGTGGTCGTCACGATCTCTCCGCCCGCCGCTTCGACCTCCCGTTCGAGCCGGGCGAGCAGTTCGTGCGGCTCGCGCTCCTCGGCCATGACGAGCAGGCGCGGCACCCTGCCGCTCGAGCGCGCATCCTCGAGCAGGCGCAGCCCCTCGACCAGGAACTCGCCCGCGCGGCGGCGGTGCTTGCGGTCGCGCAGGCTGCGCAGGTGCTTGACCGTGGGATTGGAAAAACCGGTGATGTGGCGTCGCATGGTGGGATCCGCGGCCGGTCAGTCCTCGCCGAAGCCGCTTTCCACCAGCGCGGCGAGGTCTTCCATCACGCGCTCCGCCTCCTCGCCCGCGACGATCAGTTCGACCGTGTCGCCTTTCGCCGCGCCGAGCATCATCAGGCCGAGGATCGAGCCCCCGGCGGCGCTGTTGCCGTCCTTGGCGACGCGCACCTCCACCCCGTCGGGCAGCGCGTTCACCGCCCCGACGAAGCGCGCGCTCGCCCGGGCGTGGAGGCCGCGGCGATTGACGATCGTCATCGTGCGGCGGATTTCGGTCCGGTTCTCGTTCATCCTGCGGCCCTCTCCCTGGCCTCGTTCAAGCCTGCGCGCCGCTAGCCCGAGCCTCCGCTCGCCTTGCGCGGGGTGCGCGAATCGTCGCCGAGCAGCTCGCTCGCCACGGTGATGTAGGTCCGCCCGGCGCTCTGCGCGGCCTCGACCGCCTCGACCACGCCCATCGTCTTGCGCGCTCCGGCGAGGCGGATCAGCATCGGCAGGTTGATCCCCGCGATCACCTCGACCCGGCCCGCATCGAGCAGCGAGATCGCGAGGTTCGAGGGCGTCCCGCCGAACAGGTCGGTGAGGATGATGACGCCCGCCCCCGCATCGACGCCGGTGATCGCCTGCGCGATTTCGGCCCGGCGCTGTTCCATGTCGTCATTCGGGCCGATGCAGACCGTGACGATCCCGTCCTGCCGGCCGACGACGTGCTCCATCGCCTCGACGAACTGGTCGGCAAGGCGGCCGTGGGTGACCAGTATCAGACCAATCATGCGGGATAAGAATCCGTGTTTGCGGGCGCCTGGCGCGCCTCGTTTGAGAGGTGGACCGTCATTTCGACCCCGCCTGGCGGCGTTCCAGTTCGTCCGTCGTGCGCGAGCCGAGATTTCGGTGGCGTACAGTGGGCGAAAATCCGTGGCTACGCAAGGCCCGCGCCATCGCCTCGGCGGTGTAGACCGAGCGGTGTCTTCCCCCGGTACAGCCGAAAGCGACGTGGACATAGGACTTGCCCTGCGCGCGGTAGCGCGGGAGCAGGGTGAGCAGGAGGTCGCGGATGCGCGCGAAGGCGTCGGCGAAGGCGGGATCCCGTTCGATGTGCGCGCCTACGGGTGCGTCGCACCCGGTCAGTTCGCGCAGGCCGGGGACCCAGTGCGGGTTGTCGAGGAAGCGCATGTCGAACACGAGGTCGGCGAGCGGCGGCATCCCGCGCGCGAAGCCGAAGCTCGAGATGGTGAGCGTCGTCTCGTCCGCGCCGTCATCGCCGAACAGCTCGCGCACGCGGCCCTGCAGGTCGTTCGAGGAGAGCGCGGTCGTATCGATCACGATGTCCGCCCAGCGCCGCAGCGGCTCGAGCAGTTCGCGGTCGGCCGCGATCCCGTCGAGCACGGGGCGGCCCTGCGCCATCGGGTGGCGGCGGCGCGTCTCGTTGTAGCGCCGCTCGAGCTCGACATCGGCGCAGTCGATGAACATGAAGCTGGTCGAAAGATCGCCGCGTTCCGAAAGGTCCTTGGCCAGCGCGATGACGTCGGCCGGGACGAAGCCGCGCGTGCGCGAATCGAAACCGATCGCGAGCCGGCCCGGCTCCTCCCCCGGTCGGGCGACGAGGCGTTTGAGCATCCGCACCGGGAAATTGTCGATCGTCTCCCAGCCGAGGTCTTCCAGCACGTCGAGCGCGGTCGACTTGCCCGCGCCCGAAAGCCCGGTGACGAGCAGCAGGCGCTGCGGCGCGTCGGCACCTTCGGCCCGGCCGGGTTCCTGTTCGCTGGGGCTGGTCATCGCGCGCCTTTTCGCTCCGCCGCGGCGCGATGGGAAGCGCCTTTTTCGCGCGCCCTCATGCGGGCGGGGCAAGACCATGGATCCGCAGCGCCCATTCCGCCCTTGCCGCGGGCGCGACCGTGCCGGGGTCGAAGGCGAGCACGGGGATCTCGCAGCCGAAAAGGGTGCGACGTGCGGCGCGTTCGGGCAGGCGTTCGGGCGGCGCGTCGTCCGGCGCAGGCAGGGTGAGGATCAGCGCGACCGGGCAGGGCGGCGCGGGTTCCACCCTGACAATGCCGATCCCGCGCAGTTCGATCAGCCCGGCGATATGCGGCGGCGGCGCGGCAACGAGCGTACCGTCCCTGCGGCGCGTAAGGGTGACGCCGTCATCCCCGATCAGCCCCGCTCCGCGGTCGATCAGGGCGAGCGCGAGGCTCGACTTGCCGCTCCCGGGCGCGCCCTCGATCAGCAGCGCGCGCCCGGCGATCGCGACCGCGCTCGCCTGCAGCACCATGCCCGGCTGTTCGGCCATGCGGGGGATCAGGCGGCGGGCAGGCGCAGGCGCAGGCACGCGCCGCCCCGGCCGTCCGGGCGGGCCTCGGCGCGCAGCGTGCCGTCATGCGCCTCCGCGATGGTGCGCGCGATGGCGAGGCCGAGGCCGGAATGGTTTCCGAAATCCTCCTGCTCGGGCCGGACCGAGTGGAAGCGCTGGAACACCTTGTCGCGCGCGTCCTCGGGGATGCCGGGGCCGTAGTCGCACACGGTCAGGGTGACCCATTCGCCGTCATTGTCGATCCCGACCTCGATCGGCGCGTCGGGCGGCGAAAAGGAGACGGCGTTGTCGAGCAGGTTTTCGACCACCCGTTCGAGCCGCGCGCACACGCCCGCGACGATCGGCGCGAATCCGTGCGCGACGAGCTCGATCCGGCGGCCCTCGTTTTCGGAGCGGTGTTCGCGGCTGCCGATGATCGCGCGCACGAGATCGGCCAGGTCGATGCGTTCGAGCGTGGCGCGGCTCATCTCGGCGTCGATCCGGCTTGCGTCCGAGATTTCCGAGACGAGCCGGTCGATCCGGCGCACGTCGTGGGTGGCGATCTGTTCGAGCTCGCGGCGCAGCCCGGGGTCATCGACGCGGTGCAGCGATTCGATCGCGCTGCGCAGGGACGCGAGCGGGTTCTTGATCTCGTGCGCGACATCGGCGGCGAAGCTGTCGACCGCGTCGATCCGGTGCCGCAATGCGCCCGTCATGTCCGAGACCGCGCGGGCGAGCAGGCCGATCTCGTCGCGCCTTTCGGGCAGGCGCGGGACCTCGACCTCGCGCTCGCGCCCGGCGCGCACGCGCATCGCGGCCTTGGCGAGCTGGCGCAGCGGGGTGACGATGGTGCGGGCGAGGAACAGCGAGAGCAGGATCGAGGCGGCGAGCACGCACAGCACCGCGATGCCCAGCGTCGAGCGTGCGGCGCGCACGCTCTCGGTGATGTCGACCGCGTTGCGAACCGTCAGCAGGGTGGCTCCGTTGAGGCCGACCGGCGCGGCCGCGGTGATGACCGGCGTCCCGTCGCGCCAGTCGTAGAGGCGCACCTGGCTCACCCCTTCCTCGCGCGCCTGGGCGAGCTCGGGCCAGGCATCGGCCTCCTGCGCTTCGGGCTCGACATAGTCCTGCACCGGCTCGGCCGCGACGATCGTGTCCACCGTCCGGTCGAGCCAGCGCGCGAATTGCTGGTCCCAGCTGTCGTCGGTGATGTCGTTGAACTGGAAGGCGGGCTCGGCCAGCGCGAAACTGTCGGCCCACAATCGCCCCTCGGCGTCGAACATCCGCAGGCGCATGCGCTGTTCCTTGCCGATCTGGACAAGCAGCGCTTCCTGCCGCTCGCGCGTCGCCCCGGCGAGCGCCTCGGCGGTGATCTGGGCCTCGATCCGCGCCATCTTGAAGCGTTCGTTGATGAGCTGCGTGCGGTAGCCGTCGAGGTAGAACAGCCCGCCGCCCAGCAGCACCAGCGGCAGGATGTTGACCACGAGGATGCGCGCGGTCAGCGCGAAACGG
Organism: Erythrobacter sp. HL-111; assembly: GCF_900105095.1. NCBI lineage: Bacteria > Pseudomonadati > Pseudomonadota > Alphaproteobacteria > Sphingomonadales > Erythrobacteraceae > Erythrobacter > Erythrobacter sp. HL-111. The sequence goes on from NZ_LT629743.1 coordinate 57,842, forward strand.
CCGGTTGTCGTGAACTGTTCGCCGACGCGCACGCTCGCCGCGCTCTCGCCCGCGCCGCGCCGCGCGCCCGGGGGCAGGCGGCCAAGCACCCGCGCGGGCGAGGTCATGCGGGTGGCCGCCCTGTGGTCGGACCGGCGGCGGTCAGACATCATTGAAGCTGTAGCCCGCGCCATAGAGCGTCTCGATCGCGCCGAATTCGGGATCGACGCTGCGGAACTTGCGCCGCATCCGTTTTATGTGGCTGTCGACCGTGCGGTCGTCGACGAAGACGTCGTCGGGATAGGCCGCGTCCATCAACTGGTTGCGGCTCTTGATGACGCCGGGCCGCGCGGCGAGCGCCTCGAGGATGAGGAACTCGGTCACGGTCAGGCTGACCGGGCGCTGGTCCCAGGTGACGTGGTGGCGCGCGGGATCCATGAACAGCCGCCCGCGCGCGATGATCGGATGTCCGGGCTCCGCCTCGCCGCCTTCGCCCCGGCCGCCACGGGCCGGTTCGGCGCGCCTGAGGATCGCCCTGATCCGCGCGATCAGCAGGCGCTGGCTGAAGGGCTTGGAAATGTAGTCGTCCGCGCCCAGTTCGAGCCCCGCCTCCTCGTCGCCCTCGTCGTCCTTGCTGGTGAGGAAGATCACCGGCAGCGCCGAATGTTCGCGCACGCGCCGGAGCAGTTCCATCCCGTCCATCTTGGGCATCTTGATGTCGAACACGGCGAGGTCGGGCGGATTGTCCACCAGCGCCTTCAGCGCCGTCTCGCCGTCGGAATAGAGCCGGGTGACGAAGCCTTCGGCCTGGAGCGCGATCGAGACCGTGGTGAGGATGTTGCGATCATCGTCGACCAGCGCGATCGCCGCGCCGCTGCGCGGGGCGGCAGCCGTCCCGACTTCGCCGGCGTCGGCGGGGCGCGGGGTGCCGGCCGGGCTGTGGCCGACCTCGTCATGGCTGCTCGACATCGGGTCCTTCCTTTCGAGCCCGCGCGGCCCCGGCTGGCGAGCGCCGTCACGGGCTCTCGCAGGGCTGCTCGGCGGGCATCGGGCCTTTGCCTGATTAGCGCGGGCGCCCGGCCAAGACAACGCCGCCGGGCGGGCGCACCGTGCGGCGCGGCGCTTTGCGCGGCCCGCCGGGCGGGCCGGCGCAGCCCGGTTTGACGGAGCGGCGAGGCGCCCCTATGCCGAATGGCGCAAGGGGGGCCGGACCGCACCGAGTCGCTTCGCCGTCGCGGAGAGCGAGGGGCGCCTGCCGGTCCTCATGCCATGCAAGGACCCGTCCGCACCAGCGCGTTCCCGTTCAGGAGACCCAGAAGTTGACCCCGCTCGCTTTTCCGCTTGCCGGCCAGGGCATCGAAACCTCGGCCGAAATCCGTCCCAACCTCGGCACTCCTGAACTCGTCGAAGCGGCGATTGCTTCGGGCGAGGGTTCGCTTTCGAAGCACGGGGCGCTGGTCGTCAGGACCGGCGCGCATACCGGGCGCAGCGCGAAGGACAAGTTCATCGTCCGCGATGCCGAAACTGCCGACAGCGTGTGGTGGGGCAAGGTCAACGTCCCGATGACGCCCGAACATTTCGCCGCGCTCAAGGCCGATTTCATGGCTGCGCTGGCCGGGAAGGAACGGCTTTACGTCGCCGACCTGTTCGGCGGCTCGCAGCCCGAACACCGCGTCAACGTGCGCGTCGTCAACGAGCTTGCCTGGCACAACCTGTTCATCCGCACCCTGCTGGTGCGCCCCACGCGCGAGGAACTGGCCGGGTTCGAACCCGAATACACGATCATCGACCTGCCCAGTTTCCGCGCGGACCCGGAACGGCACGGCACCCGCAGCGAGACCGTGATCGCGGTCAATTTCTCCGAGAAGCTGATCCTCATCGGCGGCACGAAATACGCGGGCGAGATGAAGAAGAGCGTCTTCGGCATCCTCAACTACCTGCTCCCGGCGAGCGGCGTGATGCCGATGCACTGTTCGGCCAACATCTCCGCCGACGGCAGGACCAGCGTGTTCTTCGGCCTGTCGGGCACGGGCAAGACCACGCTTTCGGCGGATGCCAGCCGCACCCTTATCGGCGACGACGAACATGGCTGGTCGGACACCGCGGTGTTCAATTTCGAAGGCGGCTGCTACGCCAAGATGATCCGCCTTTCCGAAGAGGCCGAGCCGGAAATCTACGCCACCACCCGCCGTTTCGGCACCGTGCTCGAAAACGTGGTGATGGACCCCGACACGCGCGAGCTCGATTTCGACGACAACTCGCTCGCCGAGAACACGCGCGGGGCCTATCCGATCGATTTCATCCCGAACACCAGCAAGGACAATCTCGGCCCGGTGCCGTCGAACGTCGTGATGCTGACCGCCGATGCCTTCGGCGTGCTGCCTCCGATCGCGCGGCTGACGCCCGAACAGGCGATGTATCACTTCCTGTCGGGCTACACCGCCAAGGTCGCCGGGACCGAGATCGGCGTGACCGAGCCCGAGGCGACCTTTTCGACCTGTTTCGGTGCGCCGTTCATGCCGCGCCATCCGAGCGTCTACGGCAACCTGTTGAAGGAGCGCATCGCCAAGGGTTCGGTGCAGTGCTGGCTGATCAACACCGGCTGGACCGGCGGCAAGTACGGCGTGGGCAAGCGGATGCCGATCAAGGCGACCCGCGCGCTGCTCAACGCGGCGCTCGACGGGGATCTCGAACACGTCGAGTTCCGGCAGGATCCCAATTTCGGCTTCGACGTGCCGATCTCGGTCCCGGCCCTGTCCGAGGCGGGGATCGAGCAGTCGATCCTCGACCCGCGCAGCACCTGGGCGGACAAGGCCGACTACGACGCGACCGCGGCGAAGCTGGTGCGGCTCTTCATCGACAATTTCGCCGAGTTCGAGGCCCACGTCGACGAAGGCGTGCGCCAGGCGGCTCCGGCCGCGGCCTGACCCGCTGCGCCCACCGCCCGCGCGGCGCGGGGCGTCTTTGCGCGGTCATCGAAGCGTGCCATCATCTCCCCCGCGAATCCCGCGAGGGACTTGAGGGGAGGACAGGTATGAGCGTGCTTGACGGTATCCTGAAGAACATCACCGGTGCGCCCGACGACGTGGCGAACCTGGCGAGCAAGGTCGGGATCGACCCCGCGCTCGCGGAAAAGGCGATCGCGGTGCTCGGCCAGACCCACCAGATGGATGGCGACACGGTCGAACTGGCCTCGGCGCGGACCGGGCTCGACACCGGCGTCCTGTCGCAGATCGTCGCGGCGGTCGGGGGCGAAGGCTCGCTTTCCGAATTCGCCCGCATGGTGCAGGAAGACCCGTCCTCGCTCGTCGACCTGCTCGATTTCGACGGCGACGGCAGTCCGATGGACGACATCGCCGGCCTCGCCAAGGGTCTGTTCGGCGGGAAGGGCTGAGGCGGAGCGCGCAGGCCGACCGATCAGAGCAGCTTGCCCTGTTCGGTCCTGTCCTCGCGCCTGGCCTTTTTCTGGCCGGACGTATCGACCCACGGAATATCGGGCCGCCTGTTCTGGAACAGTTCGGCCAGCGTCAGGATTTGCAGGCGCGGATGGGTGCGCCCGGTATATTCGTTTTCCCACACGCCGACCGCTGCCGCGTCGCGTTCCATCGCGCGGGTCGGCGGCTGGGCGGTCAGGAACACGCCGAGCGGGGCGTTCTCGCGGTCCATGACCTGCGCCAGTCGGCCGATATCCTTGACGCCGACCGCGCCGCCCTTGACCTCGACGATGGCCTTTTCGGTCTTTTTGCCGTCGGGCTTGAAATAGATGATGCCGTCGATGCCGCCATCCGCGCCCTTGCGCCCGCCTTTCCATGGCACGGCTTCGATGATGGAAAGCGCCCATAGCTCGAACTGGTGCTTGTCGCGGCGGGCGAGGTCCTGCGCGGCGGCGAGCGATTGCGGGCGGCCCTTCACCTCGAATTCGAGGCCGGGGAAGGCTTCGTTCATGCGCTTTTCGATGAGGCCGATGGCGAGGTGGGTCACGTCGATCCCGATCCACTTGCGGCCCAGCTTCTCGGCGGCGTGAACGGCGGTGCCGCAGCCGCAGAAGGGATCGAGCACTACGTCGCCCTCGTTTGAGGAGGCTTCGATAATCCTAGAAAGCAGCCCCACGGGCTTCTGCGTCGGATAAGGCATTTTCTCGCCCCCCGCATCGAGCCACTTCACATCTTCGTCGATTCCCTCGTCAGTGCCAACGAGGCAGCCTTTTGTCCCCGGCTGATAGGCCCAGATATCTTGGAATAAAGTGCCGTCTGCTGTGTCCAAATACTGCTTGTATCTGGGCAATGCGCCTGCACTCTTGGGATGCAAGATGAGTCCCTTCTCATCGAGTGCATCCAAGATCGCTGTAAGGGGCAAGCCCGATGGAACCTCGTCTCCAAGCTTTTTCGGAATTGCCCAATGCCTCCCTCGCGGAGTTGGGTCGTATCCACGCCATGGCTTGCCGCTATCGCCAGTGCGCGTCCCTGCACCGGTAAGAACATTCGATTGATACCGACCGCGCTCGTCTACAGACGGAAAGGATTTTTCTACGTAAGCGCGTGACTGCGGCCTCCGTCCGGGATGAAAAGTGAAATCACTCGACTTCGAGTAGAAGAGAATGGTGTCGTGGATAGGGCCAAATTGGCGGCTCAGCTTGTTGTGGGCATTTGTTCGCCGCCAAATTATCTCATTTCTGAAATTGACTGGCCCAAACACCCCATCCAGCAGCAGCTTGAGGTAGTGGCTCGCAGTCGGATCGCAGTGCAGATAGAGCGAACCCGTCGGCTTCAGCACCCGGTGCAATTCGATCAGCCGCACCGCCATCATGGCGAGATAGGCCATCATGTCGTTCTCGCCGAGAAACCCGCGCATCGCCCGCAGCAATTCGAAGGCATCGGAATTGCCGCTTTTCATCACCTCGTCGAAAGCGGCCTCTGCCGTGTCGTTCCAGTGCCACGTATCCTCGAACGCCTCGATCTGGGCGTCGGATTGCTGGCCTTCCGGCGACTTGAAAAGGATGTTGTAATTGGCGTTCGAATTGAACGGCGGATCGAGATAGATGAGGTCCACGCTCTCATCTGCGATGTGTTCGCGCAGCACATCGAAATTGTTGCCGTAATAGAGCGTGTTGGTCATCGCGTCCCCCTGACCTGTCGCCCGCAAACAGCAGCAAGCGCGCGCCGGGGTCAAGCCGGCATTGGCGAATCGGGGGGATGCCTCGCCCCGCCCGCAAGAACCCCTTACCCGCGCGCGCCCGCGATATAGCGGCTGACGGTGTTCTCGACCACGTTCAGCGGCGCGTTCCCGCCCATGATGACGGCGGTGTTGAACGCCTTCATGTCATAGGCACCGCCCAGTTCCCGCTGCGCCCGCGCGCGCTGGCGGACGATCTCGGAATGGCCGACCTTGTAGCCGCAGGCCTGCCCCGGCCAGCTGCAATAGCGATCGACTTCGGAGGCGACTTCCTCGGGCTTCGACCCGTTCTCCTCGACGAAGAAGCGGCGGCCTTCCTCGCGGGTCCAGCGCTTGGCGTGGAGGCCCGTGTCCACCACCAGCCGGCACGCGCGGAAGGCGAGGCTTTGCAGGTAGCCCAATCGCCCGACCTTGAAATCGTCGTAGGCGCCCAGTTCGTCCGCGAGCTGTTCGCCGTAGAGCGCCCAGCCTTCGGAAAAGGCATTGAAGGCGAGGATCGATCGGATCAGCGGCAGGCGGTTCGAGAATTCGCCCTCCCACACGTGGCCGGGGATCGTCTCGTGGAAGGTGAGGTCGGCCAGGTCGTACTTGCGGTGAAGGTCGGTGGTGCGAAGGTTGATCCACATCCGGCTGGGGATGGTCCCGTCCTTGCTGCCCGCCCCGCCATAGGCCCCCGGCGCGCCCGGTTCCTCGGCCAGCGGCAGGCGGCGCACTTCGAGGTTGGGATCGACCAGTTGCGTGAAGGCGCGCGGCATCTGCGCGGTGATCCAGTCGATCCTCTCGCGGATGAAGGCCATGATCTCGGCCCGCCCCGGATCGCCCGGCGCGAACTGGTAGCGCGGATCCTGCGAAAGCGCCTGCATCCGCTCCCCGACCGAACCCTTGGTGTAGCCGATCTCGCGCAGGATCGGGTCCATCTTCCCGTGCAGTTCGGCCAGCTCCTCGCGGCCCTGGCGGTGGATCTCGTCCGGCGAGAGGTTCGTGGTGGTCGAGGCGCGGATCGCCCAGTCGTACCATTCCTCGCCCCGCGGGCGCGCCCACATCCCGGCATCCGAAGTCGCGGCGGCGCGCTGGGCCTTCAGCTCCTCGAGCTGGCGGGCGAGCGCGGGGGCGATGTCGAGCCGGGTGATTTCGCGCGCCATCTCCACCTGTTCGTCGAAGGAGCCTTCGCTTACGTTCTTCGTGATGCCTTCGGCCAGCGGGTCGGCATAGGCAGCGCCATCGGCCGCCGCGGCGATGCTCGCTTCCATCTGGGCGATCGCCTTGTCGAGCAGGAAGTCGGGCGGCACCACGCCGAGCCCGCGCGCCTCGCGCATCCGTTCGCGCTCGGCATCGAGGATGGCGGGCACCTGGGACAGGCGGTTGAGGTAGAAATGGACGTCCGAATCCGATCGCACCGGCTGGGTCGAGCCGAAGAAGCGCGGGTAGTCGATATATCCGCCAACGTTCTGGATCACGACATAGGGCGCGTTGCGCCACGAGCCGACCGCGACCTCGCCATAGGGCAGGGCCATGCCTTCCAATGCGCTGGCGAAGGCGGTTTCGACCACTTCGAAGCCGATCCGCTGGTCGGCGGTCAGCCCCTCGCGCGGATAGGCGCGCGCCTCCTCGAGCAGGCGGGCGAGCGTCGCGGCATAGGCCTCGCGCCCCTCCGCGCCGGGCGTGCCGAAGGTCCCGCGCCAATCGGCCCGCTCGCCGGTGTCGACGCCGAGCCCGGTAGCCCGCGCCGGTTCGTGTTCGAGCATCGCATAGGCGATCCGGTCGAGCATCCGGTCCGGCCCGAGCGAGGCGGGCGGCGCCTCGGTCAGGGCGGGCTCGGACATCCGCGCGGCGCAGCCGGGCAGCAGCGCGAGCGCGGAGGCGCCGCCGAACCCGGCGAGGATCTGGCGGCGGCTGACGGGACGGGCCGCGATGGCGGCGGGGCTGCGCTCTCTCATGGGGGCGAGGTGTTAATGCCCGCCCGCACGGTGTCAATCGCGCCGCCCGGATCGCGCGCGACGCAGGGAGCGCGTCAGTCCCTGAGATCGTCGGGGACGCGGCCGCCCGCTTCGGCAAGCCTGGTCATCACCGCCTTGTGGAGCGCGATGTTCTCTTCCGCCTCGCCCGAATAATCGTTCATCCCCATTTCGGCGGCGAGTTGTTTGCGATTGGCATAGCTCGCATCGAGGCCGATCAGTTTCATCAGGTCGACGATCGAGGTCCGCCAGTTGAGCCGGTCCGCGCCGTCCATCGAATCGAGCTTGAAGGCGACATCGACTTCGCTCATCGGGGCGGGCCTGACCGGCGCGGGCGCGGCGGCGGGTTTTGCCGCGGGGCTTGCCGGTTCCTGCGGTTTGTCCTGCGCCTCGTCTTCCTCGTCGGAACCCCAGATCGCATTCTTGATCGAACTGAAAATACCCATATGACCCTCCTCGTCCGGCGACCCCGCCTCGGGGTTTAGGGCGTGCATGTTCCAGTTCCGTGTCGAGGCAGGCGCAAGGCAGCAGGCTATGACGACCGATATCGTGCTCTCGATCGTGATGCTGGCGGCGCTGGCGCTGCTGGCGGGCGCCTTCGTGCTGTGGCGGCGCACGGGCGAGGTCAGGAACCCCGCGCTGATGGTGCTACTCGCGCTGATCGCGGTCGTGAACGTGCTGATCTGGACCGTGCCGACCTCGGACGGGACGAGCCCGCTCGAAGGGCTGGAGCAGGGCGGGGCGGGTTGATCCTCCCCGCCTGCCCTCATGCTCTCACTTGATCGGACAATCGGGCGAAAGCCGGAAATCGAGGTAGTTGTCGACCGACCCCATCAGTTCCTCGAGCTCGTTCTCGAAGAAGTGGTTGGCGCGCGGGATCTCCTCGTGGTGGATGGTGATGTGCTTCTGCGTGCGAAGCTTCTCGACCAGCTTCTGCACCGCGGCGGGCTGGACCACGGTGTCGGCCGCGCCCTGGACGAAGATCCCGCTCGCCGGGCAGGGGGCGAGGAAGGAGAAATCGTACATGTTGGCGGGCGGCGCGACGGAGATGAAGCCGCGCACTTCCGGGCGCCGCATGAGCAGCTGCATCCCGATCAGCGCGCCGAAGGAATAGCCCGCGACCCAGGTCGTCTGCGCCTCGGGATGGATCGACTGCACCCAGTCGAGCGCCGAGGCTGCGTCGGAAAGTTCGCCCACGCCCGAATCGAAGCTCCCCTGGCTGCGCCCGACTCCGCGGAAATTGAACCGCAAGGTGGCAAATCCGCGGTCGGCGAAGGTCTTGTAGAGCCGCTGCACGATCCGGTCGTTCATCGTGCCGCCGCCTTCGGGGTGCGGGTGAAGGATCAGCGCGACGGGCGCGCGCGGGCGCGGCGGCGGGGAGAAACGGCCTTCGAGACGGCCTTCGGGGCCGGGAAAGATGACTGAGGGCATCCGGGTGTGACCTTGCTGGTATGGGCGGTGAAAAGACTGACGGGCGGGCGACCGGTTGGTCCCCGCGAAAGCGCGCTCTATATAGGGTTCGATGCCGTTTTCGCAATTTTTTGTCGGGTGAGCCTGGGGTGAGGCGAATCTATCTCGATCATGCCGCGACCTCGCCGCTGCGTCCCGAGGCGCAGGCGGCGATGGCGGAAGGCTTCGCGCGGTGGGCGAACCCCTCCTCTCCCCATGCCGAGGGGCGCAAGGCAAAGGCCGCGCTGGAGGATGCGCGCGAGCGGATCAAGGCGGCGCTCGGCTGGGAGGGGGAAGTGATTCTCACCAGCGGGGCGAGCGAGAGCGCCGAACTGGCGCTCACGCGGGCGAAGGCGGGCGCCCGGCTGGTGAGCGCGGTCGAACACGATGCGATCCTCAAGGCCGCACCCGACGCCGAACGCCTGCCGGTGCGCCCCGACGGCGCGCTCGATCTCGATTCCCTGCGCGAAGCGGTCCGGCGCGAGCGCCCGCTGGTCGCGGTCCAGCACGTCAATTCGGAAACCGGCAACCGCCAGGACCTCGCCGCGATCGGTGCCATCGTGCACGAAGCGGGGGGGATGCTCCTTGCCGATTGCTCGCAGAGCGCGGGCAAGTTCGCGCTGCCTGCCTGCGACATGGCGATCGTGTCCGCGCACAAGTTCGGCGGGCCTATCGGCGTGGGCGCCTTGCTGGTCCGCGATTACGCCATGTTGGAGCCGAGCGGTGGGCATGAGCGCGGCTATCGGCGCGGGACCGAGAACCTGCCTGGCGCGCTCGGCATGACGGCGGCGCTGGAAGCCTGCGGCGGTCTTTACCTCGCACCCGAAGTGCTCGCACCGCTCGATGCGCTGGCCGGGGAATGCCGCGCGCTTGGCGGGACATGGCTTGCCGACAGGCTTGCGGACCCGACGCCCTTTATCCGCGCGCTCGCCATGCCACAGATGAGCGGCAGCGCACAGGTGATGCGCTTCGACATGGCCGGTTTCGCGGTGTCGCAGGGTTCGGCCTGCTCCTCCGGCACGATGAAGACCAGCCACGTGCTCGAGGCGATGGGCCTCGATCCGAAGATCGCCGCGAACACGATCCGCGTCTCCTTCGGCTGGTCGACGACGCGCGAGGAGGTGGAACGTTTCTGCGAGCACTGGCAAGAGCTTGCGCGAACATGATCTACCTCGACTACCAGGCGACGACCCCGCTCGCGCCCGAAGCGCGCGAGGCGATGCTGCGCTGGCTCGAAGGGCCGGAGGGGACCGGCTTCGGCAATCCGCACAGCGCGCACCGGATGGGCCGCTCGGCCTCGGCGGCGGTGGAGACTGCGCGCGAACGGGTCGCGGCGCTGCTGCCGAAGGGCGGGCGCGTGGTGTTCACCAGCGGCGCGACCGAGGCGCTCAACACCGCGCTCAGGGGCACTAGGGGCGACGTGCTGACCTTCGCCACCGAACACGCCGCCGTGCTCGACTGCGCGAAGGCGGTGGAGGCGGCGGGAAGGGGCTTCACCGTGCTGCCGGTCGAGCGGGACGGGCGCGCGGACCTCGCCGCGCTGAGGGATGCGATCGGCCCCGGGACCGGGCTGGTGGCGGCGATGGCGATCAACAACGAGATCGGCACGCGCCATCCCCTGCCCGAGATCGCGCGGATCGCGCGCGAAGCGGGCGCGCTGGTGCTGGTCGATGGGGTGCAGGCCTATGGCCGCGTGCCGTTGACCGGGCTCGACGCCGATTTCATCGCCATATCGGCGCACAAGATCCACGGGCCGAAGGGGATCGGGGCGCTGTGGGTGCGCGACGGGGTCGAACCCGATCCGCTGATGTTCGGCGGCGGGCAGGAGGCGCACCTGCGCTCGGGCACGCTTTCCCCCGCCCTGTGCGCGGGGCTTGGCGCGGCGGCCCAGATCGCCGAGGAACGCATGACCGCCGATGCCGAGCATGTCGAGGCCCTGTGGGCCCGCGCGCGCGAACTCTTCGCGGACTGGACGCTCAACGGCAGCGCTACCGAACGCTGGCACGGCAATCTCAACCTGCGGCGAGAGGGGCTCGACGTGGCCCGCCTGATGTCCGATTGCCGCACCGTGATGTTCTCCGCGGGCAGCGCCTGTGCCAGCGGATCGGGCCGGCCGAGCCATGTCCTTACCGCGATCGGACTGACGCAGCGCGAGGCCCGGGCTTCGATCCGCCTCGGCTTCGGGCGCTACACGAGCAGGGACGAGATCGAACGCGCTGCCCGCGCGATCATCGAGGCCGCCGGCGGGCAGTGGCCGTGAAGATGTTTGCGAGGATGGCAGGATGAGCGTGAAGGTCCGTTTCATCGATCCCCATGGCCGCGTGGTCGAAGCCGAGGGCGAGCCGGGCGACAGCCTGCTGCGCGTGGGGCAGGCGGCGGGCCTGCCGCTCGAGGGAACCTGCGAGGGGCAGATGGCATGTTCGACCTGCCACGTCGTCGTCGCGCCCGAATGGTTCGACCGCCTCGCGCAGGCGAGCGAGGAGGAGGAGGACATGCTCGATTTCGCCGCCGGGGTGCGCCGCACGAGCCGCCTGTCCTGCCAGATCGAACTGACCGAGGCGATGGACGGGCTGACCGTCACCGTGCCCGGCGAAAGCGTCGACGCGCGGCGGATGTAGGCGGACGGGCAGGACCCGAACGTTGCGTCCCGGTCACGCCGCGTTCGCAAGGAACGCCCCGCATCGCGCACCGTTGCACGATGTGCATGGCAGAAGAACGCGCCAAGGCCCCGATGTCGCCCGAACCGTCGATCAGCGCCCCGGTGCGCCGGGCGTTTCTCGGCGCGATCGCCTTTGCTGCGGTGTTCTGGCTGCTGCTCCAGACGATGACGATCACCATCCCCTTGTTCGCCGCCTTGCTGCTCGCACTCGGGGTCTGGCCGCTGGTCGATCCGATCCGCAGGCGGATGCCGCGTCGGCTCGAATGGACCGGCGCGCTGGTGGGGATGCTGGTGGTGGTCGCGATCCTCGCCCTGTTCCTCTTTGCGCTGGGGCTCGCCGTGCAGCAGGTCTACGGCCTTGCGAGCAATGTCGCGCCCGCGGTGCAGGACCGGCTCGGCGCGCTGCCGGTGGCGCTGCCCGACTTCCTCACCGACGGGCCGGACGCGGGCGACAGCGCGCTTGCTTCGAGCGGGACGCTGACCGGGGCGGCGCTCACCGCGCTCGACATCACGGCGAGCACCCTGGGGGGAATCATCCTCATCGTCTTCCTCATGCTGCTGATGCTGACCGAGGCGGACAACTGGCAGGCCAAGATCCAGGCGGTTTCGCGCGATGACCACGACCGGCGCTGGCGCGAGATCGGCCGGTCGGTCGGGCAGAAGTTCCGCGCCTATTTCGTCACCCGCTTCATCCTGAGCGTGCTCAGCGCCCTGCTCTATGTCGGCTGGCTGGCGATCTTCGGGGTCGATTACCTGCTGCTGTGGGCGGTGCTGACGGTGCTGCTCAATTTCATCCCGACTGCCGGTTCGATCATCAGCGGGACCCTGCCGGTGATCTACGTGCTGGTGACGCGCGATTTCGGGACCGCGCTGATCATCGGGTCGGGGCTGCTGGCGATCGAGCAGGTGATCGGCAATTTCATCGACCCCAAGCTGATGGGCCGCCGGCTCGCGATTTCGCCGCTGGTCGTGCTGGTCGCGTTGATGTTCTGGACCATCCTGTGGGGTATTCCGGGCGCGCTGCTGGCGGTGCCGCTGACGGTGCTGCTGACGATGGTGATGGCCCATTTCGACCGGACCAAGGGTTTTGCCCTGCTGCTGACCGATTGTTCGACGATGGAGGAGCTCGAGGATTACCGCAGGCCGGATTGAGGGCCGCACGCGAAAACCCCGCCGGGCCGCGGGGCACGACGGGGCGATCGGCCGGGCAAAGCCGTGCCGGTGAAGATCAGGCGTTTTCGCCCGCCTTTTCCATCGCGAGCGCTTCCATGATCGCCCCGGCGAAGGCGTCGACGTCGTCGGGCTTGCGGCTGGTGATGATGTTGCCGTCGATCGCCACTTCGCGGTCGACCACCTTCGCCCCGGCATTGGCGAGATCGGTGCGGACCGAGGGCCAACTCGTCGCCGTTTTGCCCTCGACGATTCCCGCCTCGATCAGGAGCCAGGGCGCGTGGCAGATCGCCGCGACCGGCTTTCCGGCGGAGGCGAATTCGCGCACCAGTTCGACCGCGCGCGGTTCTAGCCGCAGCATGTCGGGATTGATCTGGCCGCCGGGCAGCACCAGTGCATCGAAATCGCCGGTCGAAACCTCGTCCAGGGTCATGTCGACGGCGATGCTGTCGCCCCAGTCGGTCTTGTTCCAGCCCTTGATCGAGCCCGCATCGGGGCTGGCGACCTTCACGTCGGCGCCCGCTTCGGACAGGATCCGGCGCGGTTCGAAAAGCTCCGACTGCTCGAAACCGTCGGTGGCGATGATGAGAATCCTTTTCATCGGGTTTCCTCCTTTGTCCATTCGTTCGATCAACGGAGGACGAAGGGGCCGCGTTCCGCCGGGCGCGCTCGCCGGTGGCGCGGGCCAGCCGGGTCGTGGGGCTTTCCGCGCCCTGCGCCGCCAACGCTCGCCGGCCGCTCCCCCGCGCGAGCCTGTGGAAACCCCTCTCCCGCCCGCGCGCGCGGCTTGCTAGGGGCTTAAGCATGGCAGACACCCCCGCTCCCGGCGCACCCGCCCCGCCACCGCCGGACGATCCTTTCGACCAGATCGTGGACGCGCCCTTCGACGCCGCGCTCGAGGAGCGCTATCTCGTCTATGCGCTTTCGACCATCACCGCGCGCTCGCTGCCCGACCTGCGCGACGGGTTGAAGCCGGTCCACCGCCGCCTGCTCTGGGCGATGCGCCAGCTCGGCCTCAGGCCCGACAGCGCTTTCAAGAAATCCGCGCGCGTCGTCGGCGACGTGGTCGGCAAGTATCACCCCCACGGCGACGTTGCCGCCTATGACGCGATGGTCCGCCTCGCGCAGCCGTTCTCGCTGCGCTATCCTCTGGTCGAGGGGCAGGGCAATTTCGGCAATATCGACGGCGATAACGCGGCCGCCTACCGCTATACCGAGGTGCGGCTGACGCGGACCGCGATGGAACTGATGGCGGGCCTCGACGAAGGCACGGTCACGTTCCTGCCGACCTACAACGGCGAGGAACAGGAACCCGAGCTTATGCCCGGCCTGTTCCCGAACCTGCTCGCCAACGGGTCGAGCGGGATCGCGGTCGGCATGGCGACCAATATTCCCTCGCACAATGTCGCGGAAATCATCGACGCCACGCTTGAACTGATCGACAACCCCCATGTCGAGCACGCGCGGCTGATGGAACTGTTCGCCGGGCCGGACTTTCCCACCGGCGGCCGGATCGTCGACAGCCCCGAGGCGATCTCGCAGGCCTATGCCACCGGGCGCGGCTCGTTCCGGGTGCGCGGCGTGTTCCGCGCGCCGGAATCGGGCAACGCGGCCGACCGGGAGGCGGGCATCGAACGGCTGGGCGGCGGGCAATGGCAGCTCGTCATCTCCGAAATCCCGTTCCAGGTCGCCAAGGGCAAGCTGATCGAGCAGATCGCCGCGACCATCGCCGACCGGAAGCTCCCCATCCTCGAGGACGTGCGCGACGAAAGCGACGAGGACATCCGCATCGTCCTCGTGCCGCGGTCGCGCAATGTCGATCCCGACCTGCTCAAGGAGAGCGTGTTCAAGCTGACCGACCTCGAAACCCGCTTCGGGCTCAACCTCAACGTGCTCGATGCGAAGCGCACCCCGATGGTGATGGGGCTGAAGGAACTGCTGGCGAACTGGGTCGCCGCCCAGATCGACATCCTCCAGCGCCGCACCCGCCACCGGCTCGACCAGATCGAAAAGCGGCTGGAACTGGTCGAAGGCTACATCATCGCCTTCCTCAACCTCGACCGGGTGATCGAGATCATCCGCACCGAGGACGAACCCAAGCCGGTGATGATGGAGGAATTCGGCCTCACCGACCGGCAGGCCGAGGCGATCCTGAACATGCGGCTGCGGTCCTTGCGGAAGCTCGAGGAAATGCAGCTTCGCAAGGAAAAGGACGACCTCCTCGCAGAACAGGCGGAGCTGACCGCGCTGCTGGAAAGCCCGGCCCGCCAGCGCACGCGATTGAAGCGCGACCTCAGGGCGCTTCGCAAGGACTATGCCGAGGACACCCCGCTCGGCGCACGCCGCACGCGGATCGAGGAAGCGGCGCCGGCGGTCGAATTCAGCATGGACGCGATGATCGAGAAGGAGCCGGTGACGGTCATCCTCTCGCAGAAGGGCTGGATCCGCGCGGCCAAGGGGCACGTCCCGCTCGACCAGGAATTCAAGTACAAGGAAGGCGACGCGCTCGCCTTCATCGCGCACGCGCAGACCACCGACAAGCTGCTGATCGCGGGGACCGACGGGCGCTTCTACACGCTCGGCTGCGACAAGCTGCCCGGGGCGCGCGGATTCGGCGAGCCGGTGCGGACCATGATCGACCTCGACGCGGAAAGCTCGATCGCCAACATGCTCGTCCACAGGGCGGGCGGAAAGCTGCTCCTCGCGGCGTCGAGCGGGAAGGGCTTTCTCGCGAAGAGCGACGACCTGCTGGCCGAGACGCGCAAGGGCCGGCAGGTGGTCAACCTGAAGGGCGGGGCGAGGCTCCAGGTGGTGCGGCAGGTCCCGCCCGAGCACGATCACGTCGCCGCCGTGGGCGACAACCGCAGGCTGATCGTCTTCAACATCGAGGAAATGCCCGAAATGGCGCGCGGGCAAGGCGTCCAGTTGCAGCGTTACCGCGACGGCGGGCTTTCGGACGCGACGACCTTTCGGCTGGAGGACGGGCTGAGCTGGACTATGGGCGGCGCGCAGGGACGCACCCGGACCGAAAACGAGATCTGGCAATGGAAGGTCGCGCGCGGCGCGGCGGGGCGGATGCCGCCGCAGGGCTTCCCGAGGGACAACCGCTTCGATTGATTCCGCGCGGCCGCTTGCCGGCCGGCGAAGGCGTCGCCGCAAGGGCGCAGGCCCGTCCGCAGCGATGCAGCCTTGGGACCATGTGAGCGAGAAGATCGCGGCGCGGATGCGCTGCGCAAACGAGAAAGGGCCGGCAGGAGCGATCCTGCCGACCCTTTCGTCCGACCAGACGGTGCGTGAAGCGAGGCTCAGCCGCCCTGGGCGGCGGCCATGATGTCGGAATAGTTGGCGCGCGCCATGATCGTGCCTTCCTCGTCGACCCACATCAGGTCGCGCGGCAGGCTGATGAGTTCTTCCTCGGCCTTGACGACGATGATCTCGCCGTCGTTCTCGATCGTTTCGACCATGCCCAGCGGCTGTTCGTCCGCGGTCACGATCGGCGCGCCCACGACGAGCAGTTCGTCGAGCTTCTCCATCGCTTCGGCTTCGGCCCGGGCGAGTTCGGCCTCGCGCGCTTGCTCTTCGGCCTGCTGCTGCGCGACCTGCTGCTGCATCATGCCGTCGATCTGCTGCTTGGTCGCTTCGACGCGGAAGCCCATGTCGCCCGCGTCGTTGATCGCGCGTTCGGCAATCGCGTTGCGGGGCAGGGGCGCCTCGTAGGTGCCGGTGTCGACCGTGACGGTCGCATCGTCGGTCACGGTGACCGTGCCGATCGGGTTGCCGTCATTGCCGTAGATCGTATCGCCCACGTCCTGCGCGGAAGCCGCGATCGGGGTCGCCGCCATGGCGGTGGCCAGGATAGCCAGCTTGGCAAGTTTCATCGTCAGAATACTCCGTTCTTCAGTTCAACGAGACGCCGCCGCGAACGAGCGGGCGACGCGGGCCGGACGCACGGCACCAAGCGAAGATCGGGGCAACGAAGCCCCGGCCGATGCCAGGTGCGGATGGATGCGCGCGCAAGGTGAATGTGCAAAACGCGCAAGCGGTTCCCTAGGGAAAAACGACAGGTGTGACAACACGGACGACCCGGAACAAGGTATGCCACCTGCGCGATGAAGGGTCCCTGAACGCATTATCAATCGCTTAGCCGATTTCCTCGGCAAGGATCTGACTGAGCCGCGCATCATCCGGAAAGCCCTCCGCAATCCAGCGTCGCTCGACCGCCCGCAGAATTTTCGCAACTTGCGGCCCGGCGGTCACGCCTTGCGCGATGATCTCGCCCCCCTTCAGCGGAAAGACGGGCGGCGCCCACCCGGCGAGCGGACGGGCATCGGCACCGGCAAGGAGCAGCCGGTCGATGGCGCAATCGGTCCCGGCGCGGTAGGCGAGGGCGTGCATCGCGGCGGCATCCTCGTCCCTGCGTTCGGCCGCGGTGACGAGCCGCGCGCGCTGCGCCTTCGACAGCCGCAGCCGGGCCGCGACCGTTTCGGCGACATCGCGCGAAGGCGGCAGCAGCGCGGCGAGGCGGCGCAGCGGCTCGGGCGCGAAACCCTGCGCGCGTTCGGCCGCGACGAGCCGGGCGAGGCCCTCGACATGTTTCGCACAGGCCTCGGGCAGGATCACGCCGAGCACGCCGCGCGCGTGCATTCGCGCGATGGTCGGGTGGGGATCGGCCAGCGCGAGCAGGGCAAGGAGTTCGTTCGCGATCCGCTCGCGCGAGAGCCCCTTGAGCGTGGCGGCCATGTCGGCACAGGCCTTTTCGGCGTCCGCGTCGAGCTCGGCCCCGAAGCGCGCCTGGAAGCGGTAATAGCGCAGGATCCTCAGGTGATCCTCGGCGATGCGCGCGCGCGGGTCCCCGATGAAACGCACCCGCCGGGCGGCAAGGTCATCGAGCCCGCCGAAATAATCCGCGATCTCCAGCGTTTCGGGATGGGCATAGAGCGCGTTGATCGTGAAATCGCGCCGCGCCGCGTCCTCGCGCCAGTCGCTCGCGAAGCGGATCGTGGCGCGGCGTCCGTCGGTCGAGACGTCGTGGCGCAAGGTCGTCACCTCGACCGGGCCGCCTTCGACGAGGGCGGCGACCGTGCCGTGTTCGATGCCCGTCGGCACCGTCCTGATCCCCGCCTGTGCGCAGCGCTCGATCACCGTCTCGGGCAGCAGCCGCGTCGCGCAGTCGACATCGTGCACCTCGATGCCGAGAAGGCCGTCGCGCACCGCCCCGCCGACCCAGCGGATGTCCTCCGCCCCGAGCGCGCGGGTGAGCGCCGCGAGGCCCGCTCGCCTGGTCCAGCCTGCCGTTTCAAGCGAATGTCCCACCCGCGCCCCTGTCCGCGCCGGTCCCTGCCGGCGCCCTTCGTGTCGTTGCGAGGGGGGATTACCGAAAAGCGGGCGTGTCCCACAACCCCGCTCGGCCTAGCGTTCCTGCCGCGCGCCGGGCAGCGCTTCCTCCACCGCGATCCGCCGGGCGAGGTTGGCGATGATCGCCGCCGTCACGCCCCAGATGCGAAAGCCCGAATAGTCCATCTCGAGATAGCGCCGCATCGCCCCGCGCCAGAACACCTCGTTGGTCGTCCACGCGGTCTCGTCGAGCAGCAGCGCGAGCGGCGCCTCGAACCACGCCGCGACCTCGCTCGGGTGGGGCACGAGCGGCAGGTCGGGCGGGATCACCGCGAGGACGGGGGTGACGATGAAGCCGGTCCCGGTCTGGTAGCGGTCGGTTTCGCCCACCACCCGCACCGCCTCGCGCGGGATGGCCAGCTCCTCCTCCGCCTCGCGCAGGGCGGCGGTGATGGCGTCCTCGCCCGGATCGAGCTTGCCGCCGGGAAAGGCGACCTGTCCCGGATGGTCGCGCATCCCCTTGGGGCGCTGGGTGAGGAGGACACCCGGTTCGGCGCGCTCCGTCACGGCGATCAGCACGGCGGCGGGTTTCGATTCGCCGGTGGCGAAACGGGCGTCCGACAGAAGATCGGGAATGTCGCGTTGGTGGCCCCGCGCGAGGCTTGCCGAAAGCCGGTCGAACAGGTTCCCCATCCGCGTGTCAGGGGACCAGCGAGAAGATCGCGCCCTGGCTCGAGACGATCCATTCATCGCCATTGGTCGCCAGCGCGATCTCGGCCAGTTGGGTGTAGGTCGAGCGGTTCAACCGCGCCTCGCAGCCGCGCCGCACCATCAGGTAGAGCGCGGGCGTGTCCGGATCGCCCGCCGCGCGCAGCGGATTGTCCGGCCCGGCGACGACCAGTTCGTCGGTGTTGAGGCGGAAGACGATCTCGCCCTCCTTCAGGGCGCAGTCGACCGCGACGAAGGCGGCGTCGTCGACCTCGATCGAGAGCTTCTCGAACGGGGTCATCAGCCAATGCTGGCCGGTTTCGTCGCGGGTGAGGAGTCCGGAAAAGGCGCGGACCATGGCGGGGCGGGTGATCGGGTCGCCCGCGTGATACCAGGTCCCGTCGGCGGCGATCCGCATATCGCTTTCGCCGAGCCTTCCCGGCGCCCAGTTCTCGACCGGGGGGCTCTTGCGCGCCGCGACGTGTTCGGCGATTTCGGCAAGGGTGAGTTCGGCGAGATAGGGAGGCGGTTCGTAGGGCATGGTGGGGAAATGCGTTGCCAGAACCGCGCGTTCCCGTGAAGGGGGTTAGCACGCGGGGTCAGGCCACGGCCCCAGCATTCCCTCCTCCGGCATGGCCGCCAGCGCCGCGCCGCGCGCAAGCAGGCGCTGTTGTTCATAGGGACCGGGGCAGCGCCAGCCGCGCGTGTGCGCGTTGGTGAAGCCCCAGCGCCCGTAATAGTCCGCATCCCCGATCAGGACCTGCGGAAAGCTCGCGCCGGTTTCGCGCCCGAGCCGCCCCTCGGCATCGAGCATCGCCGCCATCAGCCCCTTGCCGAAGCCCTCGCCCTGGCGTTCGGGCAGGACCGCGACGGGGCCGACCATCACCAGCGGGACCGGTCGGCCCTCCGCCGTCACCAGCGCGACGGGCCAGCACTGGATCGTCGCGACCAGCATCTCGTCTTCGTCGAGCGCGGCGAAGCTGAGCGCGTCCAGCGCCTCCATCCCGGCCCGGATGCGATAGGCGGTGCGCGCGTGGCGGCCCTCGCCGAAGGCCCGGTCGAGCAGTTCCTCGACCATCGCCGGGGGCACCGCGGCGAGCGGGATGAGAGTGGCGCTGTCGGTGGTCACGCGTGCGGGCGATCAGCGCGGGGTGAGCTTGAGCAGGCGGCCCTCCTCGCCGTCCTCGGCCACCCAGACCGCGCCATCCGGCCCTTCCTCGATCGAGCGCAGGCGGTTGTCCATGTCGTGCCGGGCGATCTCGCGCGCGCTGTCGCCTTCGAGCGCGACGACGATCAGCGCCTCGGTCGAAAGACCCGTGATGAGCGCGTCGCCTTTCCAGGTGTCGAACATCGTGCCCGAATGGATGATCATGTCGCCCGGCGCGATCACCGGGGTCCAGCTGACTTCGGGCTTGGTGAAGCCGTCGTCCGGCGCATGGTCGGGGATCGGCGAGCCGTCATAGTTGATGCCGTCGGACCGTTCGGGCCAGCCGTAATTCGCCCCGCGTTCGACGATGTTGAGTTCATCGCCGCCCTTCGGCCCGTGCTCGGTCTCCCACAACCGGCCCTGCGCGTCGAAATCCATGCCGAGGATGTTGCGGTGGCCGTATGACCAGATCTCGTCGGGCACGCCTTCGCGGTCCGCGAAGGGGTTGCCCGCGGCGGGCGAGCCGTCGAGGTCGAGGCGCACGATCGTCCCCAGCGTGTTCGAAAGGTCCTGGGCAGGGGTCTGCTTCTGCCGGTCGCCGCTCGCGACGAAGAGATGCTGCCCGTCGGGCGAGACCTGGATGCGGTGCGAATAGTGCCCGCGGCCCGTCACCTTGGGCGCCTGCCGCCAGATCACTTCGAAGCCTTCGATCGCGCAGGCATCGACCGCGCCGCATTCGAGCGTGCCGCGCCCCAGCGCCGCGCCGCGCGTGTCCCCCTCGCCCGCCTCGGCGAAGGAGAGGTAGATCGTCCGGCCCGCAAGGTCCCCGTCCGCCTCGCCCGGAAGGAAGGCGATGTCGCCGAGGCCGCCCTGGCCGCCGTAATCGACCGGGGGCACGCCCGAGACCGTGCCGATTGCGCCGGTCGCGGTGTCCATCACCTTGAGGCTGCCGCCCTGCTCGGTCACGAACAGCATCGCCGTGCCCGGCGCGAATTCGATCGCCCAGGGTTCCTCGAAAGTCGCCATGACCTCGCTCGTGAAGGGGCGCTCGGCTCCTTCCGCGTCCGCCTGGGCGGCGCTATCCCCGGAATCCGCCCGGGCACAGCTTGCGAGAGCGAGCGCGGGAAGGGAAAAGGCGAGGGCGAACGCTTTAAGATCTGTCATGGATGATCCAACTCCCGATACCTGTGTGGGGGCCGCAAGGCCCGGCTCCCGGCCCGTGAAACGCCCCGCGATCGGCCCGGCAATCGGCCCCGTGATCGGCGTCGACGAAGCCGGGCGAGGACCGCTGGCCGGGCCGGTCGTCGCGGCTGCCGTGGTGCTGTGCGCCCCGATACCGGCTGGGCTCGCCGATTCCAAGACGCTTGTGCCCGCGCGCCGTGCCGAACTCGACCTGCTGATCCGCGCGAACTGCCGCTGGGCGGTGGCGGTGGTCGAGCCCGAGGAGATCGACCGGCTCAACATCTTCATGGCGACGATGGAGGCGATGACCCGCTGCGTCGGCGAGCTTTGCGCCGCGCTCGGAGACGGTCCGCAAGAGGTGCTGATCGACGGCAACCTGACCCCGCACGGACGCTGTTCCGGCTGGCGCTGGCCCGCGCGCCCGATCGTCGGCGGGGACGCAACCGAACCTTGCATCAGCGCCGCCTCGATCATTGCCAAGGAATGGCGCGACCGCCTGATGATCGAGGCCGCGCGGGCCTATCCCGCCTACGGCTGGGAGAGCAACAAGGGCTATGGAACGGCCCGGCACCGCGAGGCATTGCGCCTTTATGGACCGAGCCCGTTGCACCGCCGATCCTTCGCGCCCGTCGCGCAGGCCACGCTTCTCTAGACGCGCCCTTTGGGCTATGCGCCCGGGCCTATGATCGAGGCGATCCTCTACGCCGTCGCCGGGCTCGCCGGCCTTGCCGTGGGCGGTGAACTGCTGGTGCGCGGCGCGGTGGGCATCGCGCGGAGGATCGGCGTGTCGACGCTCTTCACCGGGCTCGTCATCGTCGGCTTCGCCACCTCGATGCCGGAAATGGTGGCGAGCGTGCAAGCGGCCCTGTCGGGATCGCCCGAGATCGCGTGGGGCAACATCATCGGCTCCAACCTCGCGAACACGCTCCTGATCCTGGGCCTTGCCGCGGTGGTCGCGCCGATCGAACTGGTAGGGACGGGAAAGCGCGATGCGGTGACCGCGCTCGGCGTGACGCTGGTGCTGTGGGCGCTGGCGCTCTCGGGGATCGGGGCGCGCTGGGTCGGCGGCGTCTTGCTTGTCGGGATCGTCGCCTACATCGTGTGGCGCTATCGCCATCCCGGAAGCTCTCCGCCCGACACCGGTGCGGAGGCGGCGCCCGTGCGCACCTTGCTCGCGGTGCTGCTGTTCCTCGGCGGGCTCGGCGTGCTTGTCGCGGGCGGCAACGCGCTGGTCTTCGGCGCGATCCAGCTTGCGACGATCCTGAGAGTGCCCGAAACCGTGATCGGTCTCACCGTGGTCGCGGTGGGCACCTCGCTCCCCGAACTCGCCGCCTCGATCGCCGCCGCGCTGCGCGGCCAGCCGGGGCTCGCGCTCGGCAATGTGGTGGGCTCGAACATCTACAATATCCTGCTCATCGGCGGGGCGACCATGAGCATCGCGCCCTTTCCGCTGCCCGCCGAGCTCGCGGGGGTGCAGATGGCGCTGCTGACTGCGAGCGCGGTGCTCCTGCTCGCGCTGCTGTGGCAGGCGAAACGGATCGGACGGACGACCGGCGCGCTGCTGGTCGCGGCCTTTGCCGGGAACGTGGTGCTGGTCTTCAGTTAGCCGCGGGATCGAGTCCTTCCGGCCACACCACCCCATCTGGAGTCCGGGCGCCCGGGGCGGACTCCATATCTTGTTGCGGTCCCGTTTCGTTCCGCCCCGCTCACCGTTTCTCAACCATGATCGCGCAGGATTTACCGGGTTGACGGAGAGTCCGCTTGGACTCATGGCTGTGGATAACTTCGGCATTCAAGGCACAGGGGAGAGACGGCGTGGGCGTGATGGAGACGGCGAAGATGCGCGCGGGGACGGGCGGGAAAACCCGTGCGAGCGCACCCGCCCAGGCGCCTGCCCCTGCGCCGGAGACGCTTCCGCTCGGCGAGATCCTGGCGGGCGACTGCATCGAGGCGATGCGGACCCTGCCCGACAACAGCATCGACTGCATCTTCGCCGATCCGCCCTACAACCTGCAGCTGGGGGGCGACCTCAACCGGCCCGACGGCAGCCATGTCGATGCCGTGACCAACGATTGGGACCGGTTCGATTCCTTCCGCGCCTATGACGATTTCACCCGGCACTGGCTGACCGAAGCGCGCCGCGTGCTGAAACCCGACGGGTCGCTCTGGGTCATCGGCAGCTACCACAACATCTACCGCGTGGGCGCGATCCTGCAGGACATCGGCTTCTGGATCCTCAACGACATCGTCTGGCGCAAGACCAATCCGATGCCCAATTTCAAGGGCACGCGCTTCACCAATGCCCACGAGACGCTGATCTGGGCGAGCATGGGGGAAAAGGCGCGCTATCATTTCAACTACCGGGCGATGAAGACGCTCAACGACGAACTGCAGATGCGTTCCGACTGGGTGATCCCGATCTGTGCCGGGGGCGAGCGGCTGAAGGAGAACGGGCGCAAGGCGCATCCGACGCAGAAGCCCGAGGCGCTGCTCTACCGCGTGCTGCTGGCGACGACCGAACAGGGCGACGTGGTGCTCGATCCCTTCTTCGGCACCGGCACGACCGGGGCGGTGGCGAAACGGCTGGGGCGCCAGTGGATCGGCTGCGAACGGGAAGGTTTCTACCGCGAGGTCGCTCTCAAACGGATCGAGAAGGAACTGCCGCTCGACGAGAGCGCGTTGAAGACCATGCAATCGAGGAAATCCGCGCCCCGTGTCGCCTTCGGGACAGTGGTGGAAACCGGACTGATCGCGCCCGGCACCGTGGTCTTCGACAAGAAGCGCCGCTGGCGCGCGATCGTGCGGGCGGACGGGTCGCTCGATTGCGAAGGGCAGACCGGCTCGATCCACGGCCTCGGCAAGGATCTCCAGGGCGCGCCCTCGTGCAATGGATGGAGCTTCTGGCATTACGAGAAGGACGGCGAGATCGTCCCCGTAGATGCCGCGCGCCAGCTCTATCTCCTCGCCGCCGAGGATTGAGGTGGGATCGGTCTATCTCCATCCCGTGACGCTCGCCTCCGGCCCGCAGGCCGAGGCGGGCGAGCACGGGCCGGGCGCGATCCGGCTGGGCGGGTCGATGGCCTATGCGAGCCGCTTCGCGCTGGTCCTGCGCGACGGGGAACGGGTGGTGGACCGCAGCCTCTTCGGCCCGGCCGATGCCGAAAGCGCCTTCGCCGGGCTCGGCCCGCTCGAAGAGGGCGAGGCCCGCCGCCAATGGGCCAACCTCGCCAGGGTCCACGCCCCGTTGAACGCGGGCGAACGGGTGATCCGGCTCGACCAGCCGCAGGTGATGGGCGTGCTCAACGTGACCCCCGACAGCTTTTCCGACGGAGGCGCGTTCCACGAGGATCCCGAGGCCCTGCGCGCCCACGCCGCCGCCATGCTGGAAGCTGGCGCGGCGATCATCGACATCGGCGGGGAAAGCACGCGGCCCGGGGCCGAGCCGACTTTCGAGGCCGAGGAGATCGAACGCGTCGTGCCCGCTGTCCGCACCTGCGCCGCGATGGGCGCGGCGATCAGCGTCGACAGCAGGCGCGCGGGCGTGCTCGAACAGGGGCTGTCGGCGGGCGCGCATATCGCCAACGACGTTTCCGCGCTGCGCTATGATCCGCGGAGCCTCGAACTCGTCGCGCAATACGAATGCCCGGTCGTGCTGATGCACGCGCCCGGCGCGGGAGCGGATCTTCACGAGGGCGGCAATTACACGGACGTGGTGAGCGAGGTGTTCGATTTCCTCCGCCTCGCCCGCGAAAAGGCGATCGGCGGCGGGATCGCGGAGGCGAACATCGTGCTCGACCCGGGGATCGGCTTCGGCAAGTCGCTCGCCGACAATCTCGCGCTGCTGAACGCCCTGCCGCTGTTCCATGCGCTCGGATCGCCGCTGCTGGTGGGCGTGAGCCGCAAGCGCATGATCGGCGCGCTCTCGCACGAGGAGGGACCGCAGGATCGCCTCGCCGGGTCGATCGCGCTCGCGGTCAGGGCGATGGAAGCCGGGGTCCACATCCTGCGCGTCCACGACGTTGCCGAGACGGTGCAGGCGCGCAATGTCTGGCGCGGGCTGAGGGACGCGGCGCTGACCGATTTCAGCCAGCTGCCGGGCTTCGACTGACCGGGTCGGGGCGAAAGCCCCTTGCGCGCTGTCGCAATCGCGTCATGGAGCGGGGGCAAGGGACCCCCAGCAACCCTCCGCAGGAAACCCCAGAAGGAACCATCGCCCATGCGCTTTCCGCTTCTCCTCGCCGCGGCCGGAACCGCGACGATTGCCGCCCTCGCGCCGCTTTCCGCCAACCCGCAGGTCGAACTTTCGGCCGAGGACGTGCTCGCGCCCTATTACGCCAGGCTCGAAACCGAGATCGACCTGCCGGTCGCGCCTCCCGGGGCGAGCCTCGCCGAGGACACGGTGCTGACCCGGATCGGGGTCGGCAGCTGCAACCACCAGAGCCGCTCGCAGCACATGTGGGCCCGGATCGCGGCAGCCGATCCGCAGCTTTTCCTGTTCATCGGCGACAACAACTACGGCGACAACGGCTGGGACGGCGATGCCGCGCTCGGTTCCTTGCGCGCCGCCTATGCCAAGCAGGCCGAAACCCCCGAACTCGCCGCCTTCCGCGAGGCCGTGCCGATGATGGCGGTGTGGGACGATCACGATTACGGTTTCAACGATGCGGGGGCGAGCTTCACCCCGCGGCGCTGGTCGGAAACGATCTTCGAAACCTTCTGGGGCTCGCCCGAGGATGTCCGTGAGCGCCCCGGCATCTATTCCTCGCGCATCGTCGGCGAGGACGGGCGGCGAACGCAGGTGATCCTGCTCGACACGCGCTTCTTCCGCTCCGAACTCGAAACGATGGGCTATTCCGAGACCCGCCCGCCGCTCGGCCCCTACGTGCCCAGCGATGATCCCGAAAAGACGATGCTGGGCGAAGCGCAGTGGGAATGGCTCGAAGCCGAACTCGCCAAGCCCGCCGATTTCCGCATCGTGGCGAGCTCGATCCAGGTGCTGACCGACGCGCACAACTACGAAAGCTGGGAGAACCTGCCGCTCGAACGCGCGAAGCTCTACCGCCTGCTCGCGGGCCGCGAGGAAAGCGGGCTGGTCCTGCTTTCGGGCGATCGGCACGCGGGCGGCATCTACACCGACACGCCGGACGAGGCGGGCGGCGAGCAATTCTGGGAGCTGACCAGCTCCTCGCTCAATCTCGCCTTCAACGACACGGCGACGAACACCGCGCGCGAGCCCGATCCCAAGCGGCTGACCGATTTCATCTCGGAAGAGAATTTCGGCCTTGTCGACATCGACTGGGAGAACCGCACCTTCACCCTTTCCCTGCGCGGGAACCGGGGCGAGGAGCGGGTGAGCCGGACGGTGAGCTGGTGAGCGCCCGCCGCTAGCCTCTCTTATTCACGGCGATGCGGTTGGGCGCCTCTCGGTGCGAGCTTGACGCCACTGCTGCGTGCGGCGGCGTAGAGCGGGCGTGCGGCACCGCTGGCGTCTGTTTCACCGCGCTGTGATCGATGGGCTTTTCTGGTTGAAGGACTTGGCTCGGGGTTTCTGCGGCACTGCCGCGCCCGCTACGTCGGCGCAGGCTTGAGCGCGAGAACGATGGCACGCATCAGATCGGCATCGGGGCACGCAGAGGCGAACGCTACGCGGATTCGGGTGGCGCTTTCCATGACGCGGGCAGCAACCTTGAGCAGCCGCAGGCGCAGGGTCGTAAACTCGGCTTTTGCCAGAGCGGTGGTCTTTGGGATCGCCTGCTGAACGCGCCACAGCAGCCAGTAGGCAGCGGTGTGCAGGATCAGGCGCATCTGGTTGGCGTTCGCCGACCGGCACGAGGTGCGGTCACTGGCCAGCTGGGTCTTGTGCAGCTTGATCAGGTTCTCGGCCTGCCCGCGCGCACAGTAGAGCGTGTCATAGATGTATTCAGCCGAGCCTTGGGTTAGCGATGTGACGACATAGCGGATATCCATGCCCAGCGTGCTGGCCTCGATCCTGGCGACGACGCGGCGCTGGCGGTTCCAGCTCTTCGCGCCGTAGCGGGTCTCGGCATAGCTGCGCAGGACCGGGAGTTGGCACTCGGCGCGGCGGACCGCACAGGCATCGGCAGCCGTGACGATGACGGGATCGGCGCGCAGCGCGGCGTTGGTCGGCAGACCGAACACGTAATCGACATGGGCCGCCTCGCAGAAGGCCATGACCTCGGGCCGTCCATAATGCCCGTCACCGCGGATGGTGATGTGGGTATCGGGCCAGTGGCGGCGAAGATGGCGCACCAGACGCCGGATATGCCCTGCCGCCTCCTTGCCCGAAGGCGTCTTGCCCGTGCGCAGCAGCATCGCCACCGGCCGGCCCGTTGCCGTGTCGTAGACATGGATCGGCAGGAAGCAGCGCTCCCCATGATGTCCGTTCCAGAAGGAGAGTTGCTGATAGCCGTGCACGACGTCGCAGGTGTCATCGATATCCAGCGTCACCGCCGCCGGCGGAGTGGGGTAGCTGGCGCAGTAGATGTCGATCATGATCCCCAGCATCTTTGCCAGCTCGCGCGTGCTCGGCGCATTCTCCCAGCGGCTCATCGTCGGTTGGCTGGCCAACCCCGCACCCGATCCCGGCAGCTTGCCCAGCGCAAGGCGGAAGCCCGGATCATCGCGCAGAGCGTCGAGATCATCGGCATCCTCATAGCCGCAGGCGATCGCGAACATCCGCGCGCGCAGGATATCTTCAAGCCGATGAACCACCCGAGCAGGATCGCGCGGATCGGCAATACACGCCGCAAGCCGCTGGCAGAGCCCCATCATGCGCTCGGCCTGAGCCAGCACCAGGACCCCGCCATCCGAGGTCAGCCTGCCGCCGTCAAACGCAGCTGTGACCTTCTTGCCGCGCACTGCTGGAAACGAAAATACGGACGCGCTATCATCGCATCCGGCGGGTGTGGTCTGTGGCATATTTTGCCCCGTTGCAGGTCTGGCTTAAGCAACCACATTCCTACAACAATGCAAATGCTTACGCCACTCCCGCCAACCCGTCAGACCACCGCCGGTGAATAATCCGGGCTAGAGAGTGTAGCCGCCGTCCGACACCAGCACGTGGCCGGTGATGTTGGCGGCGGCATCGCTCAGCAGGAAAAGGATCGCCGCGGCCATTTCGGCGGAGGTGGCGAAGACCGTCAGATCCTAATTCGCATTATAGGCTAGAAATTTTATTCCTTGCTCATCGAGTATTGTCGGCAATTCAGCAGGAACCTTCTCGCGAGGCGCGACAACTAAGAAGAAGCTATTTTTCTTGCTAAGATGCGTGCGATAGAGGTTCATTTGCCTCAATAATTCGCCCGCACTACGCACTTCCGTCTTCGCTTCGACAAAAACCTTGTATTCCTCATGTGCCCAGTCCATCTTTTCCCATTTAATCCCCTTGATCGCCAAGCGACCGTAACGATGTCGAATGATCGCCAGAGAAGAGGCCGGAGTTGATGAACAAGGAACTAGATTTGTGCAACCGTCTTTTGCCACTCCCCTATCAGACCAGATGCCAAACTCTCTTTCGCCTAAGAGGTGATCGAACTCTAAATCCAACTCGGACCATACACTTCTTTCGATCTCGTGTGTTCGTATATGCAAGAAGGGTCGGTAGATCTTAATGGAGAACGAGAGATCGATCGCTCCGATTAATCCCCCGCGGGGGCCGAGTATCAAGCGTTCCCAGCGTGGTGGGCTTACTTCTAGAGGAGGAGGTTCAGGATGTTTCGGGTAGTTCCCACTCAGATACACGCTCAGACAATGGGGGATCGTGCGCTCGCTCAGATACTCATGATCCGCTAGTTCAACCCAATTCTTTCCCCAAGCGTGGCAAACACCTTTTTCATCTTCGGTAAAATTGAGGTCTAGCGCGCGTAATATTGTTCCTGGACTGACCTTGCTTTTCTGATCAATCCATCGCACGATTTCATCGTGGCTTCGTAAGCCAAGTTGCTCGTCGTTGAACAGTTTTTGTTGATATGGTGCGGCTGGCTTTCCCATGCAGAATGCCTAGCACCGGCTCCGCGATGGGTGAAGCTTCTGCCACCATAATGCACAGTCTTGCTCAGGCTGCGTTGTCGATCCCGAGGTCGGAGAGCTTGCGGTAGAGCGTCGAACGCCCGATGCCGAGCCGCCGGGCCACCTCGGTCATGCGGCCGCGGTAATGGCCGATGGCGAGCCGGATCACGTCCGCCTCGATCTCCTCGAGCGGGCGCAGGTTGCCGTCCTCGGTGTAGAGCATCACGCCCGCGCCTTCGTGGAAGGCGGGGACCGGCGCCTCGCCGCGGTCGCCGACCAGTTCGGCCAGCTGCGGGAAGCTTTCCGCCGTCAGCGTCTCGCCCTCGCAATAGACCGCGGCGCGGAATAGCACCGATTGCAGCTGGCGGACATTGCCCGGCCAGTCATAGGCCGCGAGCAGCGCCAGCGCGCTGTCGGAGATCGAGAGGTGGTTTAGTCCGGGCTGCTCGCCGATGCGCGCGAGGAAATGGCGGGTGAGGGCGGGAATGTCGCTCGTCCGCTCGCGCAGCGGCGGCAGGACGATGCGGGTCGCGGTGAGCCGCCGCCCAAGCTCGGCGTCGAATTCGTCCCCTTCGACCAGTGCTGTCAGCGAAAGGTTGCTCGTGGCGAACAGGCGCATGTCGATGCGGTAGCCGTAGCTCGCCCCGACCGGGCGCACGATCCCGCTTTCGAGCGCTTCGGCGAGGCGCTGCTGCACGCTGCGCGGCAGGCGGTCGACCTCGTCGAGCACCAGCGTCCCGCCGTCGCAATGCTGGAGCGCGCCGATCTGGCGGTCGAAGGCGCCCGGAAAGGCGCCCGGTTCGTGCCCGAACAGCACCGATTCGACCGATCCGGGCGGCAGGCTCGCGATGTTGATGATCCGCAGGGGTTCCTTCGCCCGCGGGCTCGCCGAGTGCATCGCACGCATCAGCATTTCCTTGCCCGTGCCGCTTTCGCCCTCGATCAGGGCGTGGCCGTGGCCGCGCGCCGCCTTCGCCGCCTGGGCGAGCGCGGTGCGGAAACCGGGCGCGGTGCCGATCATCGCGTCGAAATCGAGATGGGCGCCCATCTTCTCGGTCAGCGGGGCGAGTTCGTCGCGCTGACGTTCGCGGGTGGTGACCGCCCGCAGCGCTTCCATCAGGCGATCGGGCGCGATCGGCTTGACGAGGTAGTCGCTCGCCCCCGCCCGCATCGCCTCGACCGCCAGCACGGGGGAAGCGCTGGTGGTCAGCATCAGGATCGGCAGGGCCGGGCGGCGTTCCTTGAGCTCGGCGATCAGCGAGCAGGCGTCATCGCCCGGCACCCACTGGTCGAGCAGGATCGCGGACAACTGCATTCCCTCGCGCGTGCCGAGCATCGCGATCGCGGTTTCGGCATCGGGCGCGACGAGCGTGCGCCAGCCCGCCCGCGCGGCGATCGCGCAGATCAGCCGGCTCTGGGCCGGTTCGTCGTCGATCAGCATGACGAGCCGGGTTTCGGCGGTCTCCGCCCGTTCGTCGTCCGCGCGGCGGGCCGCCCCGTCGGCGCACGCGGCGGGCTGCCGGTCCATATCGGGCATGGAGTTTTCCGACATCGGCGTGCGCAGACCTCCCTCGATCCCCGGTCAAACCGTCCCGGGGTGAAACGTCGGCCCGCTTTAAGGCGCGCGGGTAAAGACTGGATTAAGCCTGTTGCGGATGATGGCGCGGGACCGGCGGGCGCTTTCGCGGGTGCAGCACGGGCTTGAGCGCGAGGGCAGGCTCGGATAACGCGCATCCTATCACTTTTCACGGCAACCTTTTGCCGGAACCCACGTTACGCACAATCAAGGGGAATACGCAGCATGGCATCGCACGACATGGACAAGGCGCGCTCGACCTACGAGTCGTTCATGACCGCGCTCAAATGGGCCGTTCCGGTGGTCGCCCTCATCACCCTGTTCGTCGTCTCGCTGATCGCCGGGTAACCACCCGCACAATTCGCCGAAACCTGGGGGGCACAAGTGAAGATCGCAGTCCTTAAAGAACGCGCCGCAGGGGAAACGCGCGTCGCGGCGACGCCGGAAACGGTGAAGAAGTACATCGGCCTCGGCAACGAGGTCGCGGTGGAGCAGGGGGCGGGCCTGTCCGCCTCGATCACCGACGAGGCCTATGCCGAAGCGGGCGCTGCGATCGGCGATGCGCCGGCGAGCGTGAAGGACGCGGACATCGTGCTGGGCGTGCAGGCGCCCGACGTCGCGCTGCTTTCCGGCGCCAGGCCGGGCGCGTGGGTCGCGGCGCTGTTCGATCCGTTCCAGCACAAGGAGCGGGTCGAGGCCTATGCCAGGGCCGGGCTCGAGGCGCTTTCGATGGAATTCATGCCGCGCATCACCCGCGCGCAGTCGATGGACGTGCTTTCCAGCCAGTCGAACCTTGCCGGTTACAAGGCGGTGCTGGCGGCGGCGGACGAATATGGCCGCGCCTTCCCGATGATGATGACGGCGGCGGGCACGGTGCAGGCGGCGCGCGTCTTCATCATGGGCGTGGGCGTTGCGGGGCTCCAGGCGATCGCGACGGCCAAGCGGCTCGGCGCGCAGGTCTCGGCGACGGACGTGAGGCCCGAAACTGCCGAACAGATCACCTCGCTCGGGGCCAAGGCGGTCTTTGCCGAGGGGCTCGAGGCGGCGGGCGAGGGCGGCTACGCGGCCGAACTCACCGACGAACAGAAGGCGAAGCAGGCCGAGCTGGTTTCCACCCACATCGCCAAGCAGGACCTCGTCATCACCACCGCGCTGATCCCGGGCCGCAGGGCGCCGGTGCTGGTCACGGACGCGCAGATCGCGACGATGAAGCCGGGCAGCGTGATCTTCGATCTCGCGGTGGCGCAGGGGGGCAATGTCGAAGGCTCTAAGCCCGACGAGGTCGTCGTGAGGCACGGCGTCAAGATCATGGGCTATTCGAACACGCCCGCCCACCTCGCCGCCGACGCCTCGGCGCTGTTCTCACGCAATCACTTCAACTTCCTCTCCGCCTTCTGGGACAAGGAGGCCGGCAAGCCGGTCCTCGACGAGGAGATCGGCACCGCCATCCGCCTGACGAAGGACGGCGCGGTGGTGAACGAAAGGCTGAAGGGATAAGCTCGGCCACGCCGTGCCGAATACGGGCAGGGTGGCGGATCAATCGAAGACATCAGCGGGCCAGGTGCCGGACAGGGGCGAATCAATGGACTTCATCTCAATCCTCTCGATCTTCGTGCTGGCGTGTTTCGTCGGCTATTACGTGGTCTGGTCGGTCACCCCGGCGCTGCACACGCCGCTGATGGCGGTGACGAACGCGATTTCCTCGGTCATCGTGGTCGGCGCGCTGATCGCCAGCGCCGAGGCGGGGTCCGACGTGGCGAAGTATCTCGGGCTCGCCGCCGTCGTGCTGGCCAGCGTCAACATCTTCGGCGGCTTTGCCGTGACCGAACGGATGCTCGCGATGTACAAGAAGAAGGAGAAGTGAGGATGGGCCGCCTGCTTTCCTCCTTCGGCATCGCGGCGCTCGCGGCGCTGGTCGCCGCGCCCGCCCATGCCGCCACCGGCGCGGGCGATACGCCCGCCTGGGTCCCGCTCGCCTACCTGATCGCGGGGGTGTTCTTCATCCTCGCGCTGCGCGGGCTGTCGCATCCCTCGACCAGCCGGGCGGGCAACCGCAACGGCATGATCGGCATGGTCATCGCCGTGGCGACGACGCTCGTCACTCATGACCTTTCGAACATCGTCGAGATCGTCGTCGCCATCGCGATCGGCGGCGCGATCGGCTTCGTCATCGCGCGGCGGATCGCCATGACCGCGATGCCCGAACTGGTCGCGGGCTTCCACAGCCTTGTCGGCATGGCTGCCGTGCTGGTCGGTTTTGCCGCCTGGCTCAATCCCGGGGCCTTCGGGATCCTCGACGATGCGGGGCAGATCCTGCTGGTCAGCCGGATCGAGCTCGGCCTCGGCATCGCGATCGGGGCGATCACCTTTTCGGGTTCGGTCATCGCCTTCCTGAAACTTTCGGGCCGGATGAGCGGATCGCCGATCCTCCTGCCCGCGCGCCACGTCATCAACCTCGGCACGCTCGCCGCGATCCTCGTCCTGATCGGGCTCTATGCCGTTTCGCCGCAGGGGGCGGCGGGCGAAGGCTGGATGATCGTCGCGATTGCCGCGCTCGCCTTCGCGATCGGCTTCCTGCTGATCATCCCGATCGGCGGGGCGGACATGCCGGTGGTCGTCTCGATGCTGAATTCCTATTCGGGCTGGGCCGCCGCCGCGATGGGCTTCACGCTCGGCAACACGGCGATGATCATCACCGGCGCGCTGGTCGGCTCCTCGGGCGCGATCCTGTCCTACATCATGTGCCGCGCGATGAACCGCAGCTTCCTCAGCGTGATCGCGGGCGGTTTCGGCGCCGACGATTCCGGCGGCGCCAGCGGCGAGGCGCGCGAGCAGCGGCCCTACAAGCAGGGCAGCGCGGAAGATGCCGCCTTCATGCTCGAACAGGCGGAGAAGGTCATCATCATTCCCGGCTACGGCATGGCGGTGGCGCAGGCGCAGCACGCCCTGCGCGAAATGGCCGAAATGCTCGAAGAGAAGGGCGTCGAGGTCAAATACGCGATCCACCCGGTCGCGGGGCGGATGCCGGGCCACATGAACGTGCTGCTGGCCGAAGCCTCGGTCGATTACGACAAGGTTTTCGAACTCGAGGACATCAACTCCGAATTCGCGAACTGCGACGTCGCCTTCATCATCGGCGCGAACGACGTGGTGAACCCGGCGGCCAAGACCGACAAGTCCTCGCCGATCTACGGGATGCCGGTGTTCGACGTCGACAAGGCGAAACAGGTCTTCTTCATCAAGCGTTCGATGGGCGGCGTAGGCTATGCCGGGGTCGATAACGACGTGTTCTACATGAACCAGACGACCATGCTGCTGTCGGACGCGAAGAAGATGGTCGAGGAAATCGTCAAGGCGCTCGACTGAGGTGGCGGGCGAGGGAGGCAACGGGCCGCGACCGCTGCGGCTTCTTGCGATTCTCCTCGCCATCATCGTCATCGCTGCGGGTGCGTGGTTCGTGCTGCGCGAGGACGGGATGCTCGACACCGTGACCGAAGCTCGGGTCGAACGCGCGCTCACCGACAACGGGATGCCCGCGCCCATGGCCGAATGCATGGCCCCGCGCCTCGTCGACCGGCTCGGCCGCGAGCAATTGCGAAAGCTCGAACGGCTCGCCCCGGAACCCGGCGAGAGCGCGCTGCCGCGCTCGATCCGCGAGGCGCTGGTGCGGCTTGAACGGGTCGATGATCCCGCGGCGGTCGATGCGCTCGCGCGGGCGGCGGCGGGTTGCGGGATGGAAATGCTGCGCGATCGTTTCTGAAGCCTTGCCTTGCCGCCAGCCTGTCCGCACACTCGCAGGCCATCGGGAGAACCCTTCATGATCAGATCGACCCTTGCCGCCGCCCTCTTCGCCTGCGCCGTCACCGGCGCGGCCAGGGCCGAAACCGCCGATCCCGCGGGCGAGCGGGTCGGGACCGAATACATGGTCTTCGAAGTCGAGGCGGAGGAGACGGCCAAGGCCCGGTTCCTGCGCGGCCTCGCGCTGCTCCACAATTTCGAATACGCCCGCGCGGGCGAAGCCTTCCGCGCGGCGCAGGCGGCCGATCCCGGTTTCGCCATGGCCTATTGGGGCGAGGCCATGACCCACAACCACCCCTTGTGGGAAGAGCAGGACCGCGACGCGGCGCGCGCGATCCTCGCGCGGCTCGCCCCCTCCGCCGAGGCCCGCGCGGCGAAGGCGCGCAGCCCGCGCGAGAAGGCGTGGCTCGCCGCGATCGAGACGCTCTATGCCGAGGAAGGGACGAAAGATCAGCGCGATCTCGCCTATCTCGCCAGGATGCGCGCCATGCTGGCCAATTATCCTGACGATATCGACGTGCGCGCCTTTACCGGCCTTGCCGTGCTCGGCTCCTCGCATGGCGGGCGGCAGGTGCCGATCTACATGGAGGCGGCCGGCATCCTCGAACCCGGGTTCATGACGCACCCTCAGCACCCCGGGATCCTCCACTACCTCATTCATTCCTATGACGACCCTGTCCACGCGCCGCTGGGCGAACGCATGGCCGAACGCTACGCGACCGTCGCGCCCGATGCGGGCCACGCCCAGCACATGGTGAGCCACATCTTCCACGCGCTCGCCGACTGGGAGGCTTCGGAGGAAGCGAACATCAACGCCGATGCCGTGGTGGATCGCCAGCGCATCGCTGCGGGGCGTGCGCCCACCGATTGCGGACATTACAATGAATGGCTTGTCTATGCCCGCCTTCAGCAGGGCAAGGATGCAAGCGACCGCGTGGCGGCCTGCCGTGCGGTGGCCGAGAGCGGTGAGCCTGCCTATGGGCCCGTCAGGAGTTACAGCGTGATGGCCGCATGGCAGGCGGTCGATACCGGCAAATGGCCCGAACCGCTGGACGAGGACAGGCGAGCCTTCCTGCTTCCGCGCCTGCTTCTTACCCATGTCGAGGCGCTGCGCCGCCGCGAGGACCCCAGTGCCGTCGCAGCCGCGCTTGCCGAAATGCGGGGCGATGCCGAGGCGGTGCCCGATCTGCTCGCGCGGATGGCTCCCGACGATCGCACCACCATGCCCTGGATCGAGCGTGCGATCGCGCAGGTCGAGGCGGTTCGCCTGCTCGCTTCGGGGGACACGCAAGGCGGTCTTGCCGCACTGCGCGCGGCGGCGGAGGCCGAATCCGCTTTGCCCACCGTATTCGGCCCGCCCGCCATGCCCAAGCCCAGCTGGGAATTGCTGGGCGAGGAATTGCTGGCGCTCGGCCGCAGGGAAGAGGCGGCGGAGGCATTCCGCAATTCGCTTCGCTTCGCGCCGGGACGGCGACTCTCGCTAAAGGGTCTGGAGGCCGCGACGGGCACCTGAAGCCTTGTCAGCGCTCCCTTTTATGGGCCAGATGAGCGGGAATGGAGGGAGAGAGACAATGACAAGACTGGCCCTTGGCGCGCTGCTGCTGGCGTCTGCCGCACCGCTTGCCGCCGAAACGCGCACCGTCGCCCCGGGCGAAGGCGCCCAGGAACGCCTGCAGGAGGCGCTCATCCTCGCCGAGCCGGGTGACGAGATCGTGCTCGAACCGGGGCGCTATGCGCTGACCGACGGGCTCAGCCTCGATGTCGACCGGGTCACGCTGCGCGGTGCGGGGATGGAGGGCGACACCGCCAGCATCCTCGATTTCACCGGCCAGCAGGGCGCGGGCGAGGGGCTGCTCGTCACTTCCGACGATGTCACCCTGCGCGATTTCGCGGTCGAGAACGCCAAGGGCGACGGAATCAAGTCCAAGGGTGCGGACAACATCATCTACCACGCCCTGCGGGTCGAATGGACCGGCGGGCCGAAAGCCTCGAACGGGGCCTACGGCATCTATCCGGTCGAAAGCGCGAACATCCTCGTGCAGGACAGCTACGTGCGCGGGGCGAGCGATGCGGGGATCTATGTCGGCCAGTCGGAAAACATCATCGTGCGCCGCAACCGCGTGGTCGAGAACGTTGCCGGGATCGAGATCGAGAATTCGAACCACGCCGAGGTCACCGACAATCTCGCGACGATGAACACCGGCGGGATCCTCGTCTTCGACCTGCCCGGCCTGCCGCGGGTCGGCGGGGGCGACGTGCTGGTCGCGCGCAACGCGTTGATCGGCAACAACACCGACAATTTCGCGCCCGAGGGCAACATCGTCGCGAGCGTTCCGGCGGGGACTGGCGTGATGGTGATGGCGAACACCAATGTTCACGTGACCGAAAACCTGCTCACCAACAACGCGACGAGCCACGTCATGCTGATCGCCTATTCGCAGGGCTATACGGATGATCGTTATCAGCCGCGCCCGGTCGATGTGCTGGTGAAGGGCAATGTCTATGGCGAAGGCGGCAGCGCGCCGGACTTTCCGGGGGGCGAGATGCTGGTCGCCGCGGTGGGCGGTGCCCTGCCCCCGATCCTCGCCGACGGACTGCAGCAGGGGCTGACGGTCGAGGACCCCGTGCCGGTCCTGAGCCTCGGCCTCACCGCGGTCGGCCAGTCGATCGCCGAGGCGAAGCCCGACGTCATGATGCCGAAGCCTGCTGCCACACCCGAGGGTGCGCCGGCGCTCGCCCGGGTGAACCTGCCCGAAAGCATGGTGGCCCGGCTGAAGTGAAGCGCGGCGCGGTCCTTCTCCTCGCCGGGGCGTTCGCGCTCGCGGGGGTCGTCGGCCATTCGGCCGCGCGCGTTCCTGCGGCGGTCAGCGAGGCGGCGGTCATGGAGGGGATGCCGCGCGCGCTGTCCGAATACGGGTTCTTCACCGATCTCGCCGCGCAGCAGCCTGCCGCGCGGGTCGCCGCCTACGAACTCAACACGCCGCTCTGGTCCGACGGAGCGGACAAGCTGCGCTTCGTCTACGTCCCCCAAGGCACGGCGATGGAGCCCGACGGACAAGGCCTGCCGCGCTTTCCGGTGGGTTCGGCGATCGTCAAGACCTTCGCTTTCGGGGAAGGGCAGGAGCGGCGCCTGATCGAGACCCGCGTGCTCCTCCACCGCGCCGGGGGCTGGGTCGCGCTGCCCTATCTCTGGAACGAGGAACAGACCGACGCGCGCCTCGCCCTCGCGGGGGCGCGGTTGCCGGTCACGACGCCCGCGGGCGAGACGATCAGTTACCGCGTGCCGAACAAGAACCAGTGCAAGACCTGCCATTCGAAGAACGGCGCGGTGATACCGATCGGGCCGAAAGCGCGCAACCTTTCCGCCGGATGGCTCGCGCGCATGGAACGCGCCGGGATGCTCGCCGCCATGCCCGCCGGGCACGACACGCTGCCCGACCGGAACGCGCGCGCGGGCGCGCGGACCGAGGCGCTCGCGCGGGCCTATCTCGACGTCAATTGCGCCCATTGCCACCAGCCGGGCGGGGCGGCGTCGAATTCGGGGCTCGACCTGAGGTGGGAACAGGACGATCCCCACGCCATCGGCATCGACAAGCCGCCGGTCGCCGCGGGGCGCGGGGCCGGCGGGCTGCTCGTCAGCATTGCCCCGGGCGATCCCGATGGCTCGATCCTCGCCCATCGCATGGCCTCCGCCGAGCCGGGGGTCGCCATGCCCGAACTCGGCCGGGAAACCGTAGACCGCGAGGGCGTCTCGATCGTGCGCCGCTGGATTGCGGAGATGCCTTCGCCATGAAATGGGTCCTTCGCATCGCGCTCGGCCTGGTCGCGGTGCTCGTCGTGCTGTTCCTGGTATTCCGCACGCCCGATACCGACGCGCAGGCGATGCGCGCCAAGTATGGCGGCGAGCCCTCGCGCTTCGTCGAGATCGGCGACGGCACCGTCGTTCACCTGCGCGACACGGGACCGCGCGACGGCCTGCCGATCATGCTGCTGCACGGCTCGAATTCAGACCTCCACACCTGGGACGAATGGGCCGCCGGGCTCGAGGACAGCTACCGCGTGATCCGCTTCGACCAGGTCGGGCACGGCCTCACCGGCCCCGATCCCGAAGGCGATTACAGCCGCGCCAACTACACCGAGGACGTGCGCGAGGTGGCCGACGCGCTCGGGCTTGACCGGTTCGTGATCGGCGGGAATTCGATGGGCGGAAAGCACGCCATGGCCTTCGCCGCCGTCCATCCCGAGCGCGTGCTCGGCCTCGTGCTCGTCGACGCAAGCGGCGGGCCGATGCTGGGCGAGGAAGAGCTGGGCGGCGAGGAGCCGGGCGGGGAGGAGGACAACGCGCAGGAGGAGGATGACGACGGCAGCGGCAATATCGGCTTCGCCATCGCGCAATTGCCGGGGGTCAACCGGATCGTCGAACAGGTCACCCCGCGCTCGCTGATCGAAAGCAGTCTCGAACAGAGCGTTTCGGTCAAGTCGGTCGTCACCGAGGCGATGATCGACCGCTACTGGGAACTGCTGCGCTATCCCGGCAACCGCCGCGCGACGCTCGATCGTTTCGCGGGCGAATACGACCCGCTCGCCGAAGAGGAGATCGCCGGGATCGACGCGCCCGCGCTGATCCTGTGGGGCGCCGAGGACCGGCTGATCCCGCTCGCCGCGGGGCGCTGGCTCGACCGGGTCATGCCCGACACCAGGCTCGTCGTGTACGAAGGCGTCGGCCACCTGCCGCAGAAGGAAGCGCCCCGGCGCAGCCTTTCGGACGTGCGCGAGTGGCTCGAAAACCGGGCGTTCGCCGACGAAGCCGCGAAATAGCCCCGCGCAAACGCGCGCTATGGACTGTTCTTGCGCTTCCTCGCTAAACCGTGGGGAAGATTGGACGGAGTCACCCAATGGCTTTGCGTAAACTCGGATTGATCGGCGGCATGAGCTGGGTGTCGACGGGCATCTATTATGACCGCATCAACCGCATCGTGCAGAAACGCGCCGCCCCCATGGCGAGCGCGCCGCTGCTCATCGAAAGCCTCGATTTCGCCCAGCTCTACGCCCTGCGCGAGGAGGAGGACTGGAAGCGCGCGGCCGAAGTGCTGACCGAAAGCGCGAAGCGGCTCCGGGGCGCGGGTGCCGAAGGGCTCATCATCGGCGCCAATTCGATGCACAAGGTCTATGACGACGTCGCCGCAGCGGTCGATGTCCCGATCCTCCACATCGCCGAATATGTCGGGCGCACGCTCAAGCGGTCGGGTCACAAGAGCGCCGCGCTGATCGGGACGCGCAACGTGATGACCGAAAGCTTCTATCGCAAGCGGCTCGTCGCGCACGGGATCGACCTGCTCCCGCCGAACATGAGCAATGTCGAACTGCTCGACCGGATCATCTACGACGAGCTCATGGTCGGCAAGGTCAGCCGCGAGGCCCAGCGCGAGATGAAGACGATGATCACGGCCAAGTCGCAGGAAGGCGCCGATGCGATCGTGATCGCCTGCACCGAACTCAACCTCGTCGTCGACATCGACGCCAATGTCCTGCCGGTGTTCGATTCGACCCGGATCCACTGCGAGGCCGCAGCCGACTGGGTGCTCGACCAGGAACTTGTCGACTGAGCGGCGGCTGATCGCCATTCGGACACGCCCCGCCGCAACTTGGCGCCATGCCCTATGCAACCCCGCCGGCCACCACCTAGGGCGCCGCCGGAACTTCGTCCATCCATCGTGACGGCGAGTTCCGGGCTGTCGGTTCGATCCGATGGCCCGGGGCCTTCGGGCTCTTGGGGCCGCTCTCCAACCCCCCCCCAATGCACCTGGGGAGTGGCCCCTTTCCCCCCTTTTCCGGCTCGCCCTGCCGGTGTTTTCGATCTGTTCCCGTTGAGCCGCGCGCGGCGCTGACCTAAGCGCTCGGGCGTGATGACGCGCGCGCCCTATGCAGCCGACCCGCACGCCCATGGGGGCCGCGAATGGACCGGGCGGGCCGGCGAGGCGCCGCTCCGCGCGGAACAGCGCGGACCGCGCACCGATTTCCAGCGCGACCGCGACCGGATCATCCACTCGATGAGCTTTCGGCGGCTGAAATCCAAGACCCAGGTCTTCATCGCGCCGGAGGGAGACCATTACCGCACCCGCCTGACCCACAGCCTCGAGGTCGCCCAGATCGGCCGGGTCATCGCGCGCGCGCTCGGCCTCGACGAGGACCTGACCGAGGCGCTGTGCCTCGCGCATGATCTCGGCCACCCGCCGTTCGGCCACGCGGGCGAGGCAGCGTTGTGCGATGCCATGCTGCGCCACGGCGGCTTCTGCCACAACGCACAGGCGCTGAGGACGGTCATGCGGATCGAGTGTCCCTATCCGGAACACGACGGGCTGAACCTGACCTGGGACCTGCTCGAAGGGCTCGCCAAGCACAACGGCCCGGTGGTCGCGCCGAACTGGGCGCTGGCCGAACTCGACGAGGCCTTCCCGCTCGATCTCGGCACCTGGCCCTCGCTCGAGGCGCAGGTCGCGGCGGTGTCGGACGACATCGCCTATGACAACCACGACATCGACGACGGGCTGCGCGCGGGCTTCCTCGATCTCGACGATCTCCTGCAGCTCGATTTCCTCGCCGACCAGTGGCGCGCCGTCGAACGGCGCTTTCCCGATGCGCCGCGCGACCGGCTGCTGCGCGAACTGGTGCGCGACCAGATCGGGCTGATGGTGAACGACGTGATCGAGCACACGCGCGAACAGGTGAGGGACATCGGCTCGGTCGCCGAGGTGCGTTCGGCGGGGCGCCAGCTCGCCGGTTTCTCGCCCGCCTTGGCGGAGGACGAGCGCCGGCTCAAGAGCTTCATGTACGACAAGCTCTACTACCACCCCGACCAGATCACCGCCGCCGAACGCGCGCGCGACGTGGTCGCCCGGCTGGTGGCGGCCTATTCGCAGGATTCGAGCCTCATGCCGCCCGAATGGCAGGAACGCCTGCCCGAGCGCGAGCCCCATCGCAGCCGCGTCATCACCGATTTCATCGCCGGGATGAGCGACCGCTTCGCCATCCGCGCCTGCGCCGAGATCTACGGCGAACGCCCGCTGGGGCTGGTCAATGTCTGAGCGCGGCGGGGCATGATCCGGACCCTCGCCCAGGGCTCCGGGAGCGAGACGCGCCCGCCCGCGCCCGTGCGGCTCGCGCTGGTCGGGGCGACGGGGCTGGTGGGAAGCCGGCTGATCGCGATCTCCAGCGCGGGCGAGGAGGTGCGGATCGTCGGCATCGCCCGGCGCGAGGTGCCCCTGCCGCCGGGCGCGCGGGTCGAGGTGTTCGTCGCCGAGCCCGACAAGTGGGGAGAGGTGCTCGAGGCGGTGCGCCCGCGCGCGCTCGTCTGCGCGCTCGGCACGACCTGGAAAAAGGCGGGCCGCGAGGAGGCCGCCTTCCGCGCGGTCGACCAGGACCTCGTGATCGCCACGGCGAAGGCGGCGGCCGCGGCGGGCGTGCCGAACATGGTGCTGGTGAGCGCGGCCGGGGCCGATCCGCGCGCCAGGACCTTCTACCTGCGGGTCAAGGGCGAGACCGAGGCGATGGTTTCCAAGCTCGGCTTCCGGCGGCTCGACATCCTGCGCCCGGGCCTGCTCCGGGGCGAGCGCGACGGGGATCGCCGCCTGCTGGAGCGCCTCGCGATCGCGGCTAGCCCGCTGGTCGAACCGCTGCTGCCCGCGAAATGGGCGCCGTTCCGCTCGATCGAGGCGGATGTCGTCGCCGAGGCCGCGCTGTTCCTCGCCCAGCGGCGCGCGCAGGGGCGCTTCGCCCACGACAACGAAGCGATCAAACGCGCCGCGCGCGAATGGCGCGCGAAGCGGCGCTGAAAGGGGAAAGGCAATGGACTGGTCCGCGATCTTCAACGCCGTGAACCTGCTCGCGCTGATCGCGTGGGTGGCGCTGATCCTGCTGCCGCGCTGGCCGGCGCTGCTGTCGGGCGTGCTCTATCTCGGCGTCGGCCTGCTGTGCCTCGTCTATGCGGTCGGCATGATCGGAGTGGTGAGCGGGCTGATCCCGAACCCCGAAGGCGGCGGGGCGGACTTCACCACGATCGAAGGGGTCCAGGCGATCTTCGCGACCCGCGCGGGTGTGACGATCGGCTGGACCCATTACCTCGCCTTCGACCTTTTCGTCGGCCTGTGGATCGCGCGCGACGGCGATGCGAAGAACGTCTCGCGGCTGGTGCAGGCCCCGATCCTGCTGGCGACCTTCATGGCCGGGCCGCTCGGCCTGCTGATCTGGCTGGTCGTGCGCGAGCCGGTGGCGCGCAAGACCGGCCGGTTCAGCTAGCGATCTAGGCGGTGGACCTCGCCTGCGGGCCGTGCTTAACCAAGGTCCTGTGACCAAGCTGGGAGAGAGCACGGCCATGGCGCGACAAGCCCATCACGATTTTTTCACCTTCGATGAAATCCTGACCTTCTGGGCGAAGGAACGGCCCGACGCGCCCGCCTTCGAACAGGAGGGCAGGCGCACGAGCTTTGCCGAGGCGGACGACCTCACGCGGCGCCTCATCACCCTTTTGCGCGAACGCGGGGTGGGCAAGGGCGACCGGATCGCGTGGCTCGGCAAGAACGCGGACATGTATTTCCTGCTCTATCTCGCCGCCGCGCGGGTGGGCGCGGTGATGGTGCCGATCGGCTGGCGGCTCGCCCCGCCCGAGATCGCCTACATCCTCGAGGATACCGGCGCGAAGCTGCTCTTCGCCGGCGCCGAATTCGTCGGCACCGCGAGCAGGGTGGCGGGCGACGTGCCGATGAAGCCGCAGGTGATCGAGGCCGAGGCGGCCCGGCGCGAGGCCGCTTCGCTGCCGCCCGCGACCTACGAGGCGCCGGGCCCGGACGAGGCGGTGCTGCAGCTCTACACCTCGGGCACGACCGGCAATCCCAAGGGCGCGGTGCTGTCCAACCGCAACCTCCTCGGCCTTCGCAACCCGGGCAACGAGGCGGGGCTCGAATGGAATTTCTTCGAGGAGGGCGACTGCTTCCTGATCGCGATGCCTTGCGCGCACATCGGGGGCACGG
This sequence comes from Erythrobacter sp. HL-111, assembly GCF_900105095.1. NCBI lineage: Bacteria > Pseudomonadati > Pseudomonadota > Alphaproteobacteria > Sphingomonadales > Erythrobacteraceae > Erythrobacter > Erythrobacter sp. HL-111. The sequence goes on from NZ_LT629743.1 coordinate 101,025, forward strand.
GGCTGATGAACATCGCGGTGGCGAACGGGGTCAGGAGCCTCGTCCAGGCCGAATTCACGCCGGTGGGCGTGCTGGAGGCGATCGAGAACGGCGCGACCCACATGTTCATCGTGCCCGCCGCCCTTCAGATGGTGGTCCAGCATCCGCGCGCGGCCGAAACCGATTTCTCCAACCTGCGCTATCTCATGTACGGCGCGGCGCCCATGCCGCTCGAACTGCTCAAGGAAGCGGTGCGGACCATGCCGGGGACGAAGTTCCTCCAGGCCTACGGCATGACAGAGACGGCGGGCACGATCTCGATCCTGCCGCCCGAGGACCACAGCCTCGAGGGCAACCGGCGGATGCGTTCGGCCGGCAAGGCGGTGCCGGGCGCCGAGATCGAGGTGCGCGGGCCCGACAACCGTGAACTGCCGCGCGGCGAGATCGGCGAGGTCTGCGTCAGGTCGCCTTCCAACACCGCGGGCTACTGGAAACTGCCGGAGGCGACGGGAAAGACGATCGATCCGGACGGCTGGCTCCACACCGGCGATGCCGGGATCATGGACGAGGACGGCTATGTCTACATCCAGGACCGGATCAAGGACATGATCATCTCCGGCGGAGAGAACGTCTATCCGGCCGAGGTCGAGAGCGCGATCTACGGCCACCCGGCGATTGCCGAGGTCGCGGTGATCGGCGTGCCGAGCGCGAAATGGGGCGAGGAGGTCAAGGCCTGCGTCGTGCCCAGGCCCGGCCACGAGATCGACGAGGCCGACGTCATCGCCTACGCCCGCGAAAGGATCGCCGCGTTCAAGGCGCCCAAGAGCGTCGATGTCATCCCCGAAATGCCGCGCAATCCCAGCGGCAAGATCCTGCGCCGCCAGCTGCGCGCGCCCTATTGGGAAGGGCAGGAACGGCAGGTTTCCTGACCTTGAAACAGCACGCCCCCGCCACGCTCCGCAACCGCGAACCGATCGCGGCCGTGCTCGCCGGGGAATTGCCCGAAACCGGCCGCGTGCTCGAAGTGGCGGCAGGGACGGGCGAGCACGCGGTGTTCTTCGCCGGGCGCTTTCCCGCGCTCGAATGGCTGCCGAGCGATCCGGGGGAAGAGGCGCTCGCCTCGATCGCGGCCTACCGCGAGGATTATCCGGGCGAGAACCTCTCGGCCCCGGTGCGGCTTGACGCCGCGGCGCGCGACTGGCCGGTGCAGCACGCCGATTCGCTGGTGTGCATCAACATGATCCACATTGCCCCGTGGGAGGCGGCGACGGGCCTGTTCGACGGAGCCGCGCGCCTGCTCGATCAAGGGACGCCGCTGGTCCTCTATGGTCCTTTCTTCGAGGAGGGCGTCGAACCCGCCCCGTCCAATCTCGATTTCGACCTTTCGCTGAAGGCTCGCGATCCGCGCTGGGGCATCCGCGACCTTGCCGAGATCGACCGGCTTGCCGCGCGCAGCGGTTTCACCCGCACCGCGCGCCACGAAATGCCCGCCAACAACCTCACGCTCGTCTACCGGCGGCGCTAGCTGCGGCGCGGCTCAATCGATCGCGCGCTCGCCCGCGCGGCCGACCGACTTGATGTCCTCGCCCAGCCCTTCGACCGTGTTGCAGGCGGCGGTCGAGGCGAGGATCGCGCCGATCACGGCGGCGTTCAGGCGCTTCAGTTTCATCGGTCTGGCCTTATCGATCTGCACGGGGGTTTGACGCCCCGGCGAAATTGGCACCGCGCGCCGGAAAGGCAACAAAAAAGGGCCCGCCGGGCGGGCGAGCCCCTTTTCGCGGTCGTGGGGAAATCAGATTTCGTCTTCGACCTCGTCCGATGCCGATTGCAGGTCCTCGCCCGCGCCGTCGACGGTGTTGCAGGCGGCCGCGGCGAGGGTCAGCGTGCTCGCGGCGATGGCGATGAAAGTCTTGCGGATCATGTCGGTCCTCCTTTGTGCTTGCACGCCGAATCAAGGTGTTGGGGCGAAGGCGGTTCCGAAACTGCGGCAGGGCGCGCCTTTTTGCGGGCGAGTTCCCGTTCGCGCCAGGCGATCAGCGCGCCCGCCCCGATGATGAGCGGGGCGCCGATCCAAAGGCTCGCCGGCGCGGCGCGGCCGAACACCTGCCAGCCGTAGAAGGTCGCCCACAGGAGCGAGGTGTAGTCCATCAGCAGGATGACCGCCGCCGACCCGAACCTGAGCGAGGTCGTCAGCATTATCTGCGCCAGCGCCCCGCATAGCGCCATGGCGAGGATGATGCCCCAGGTCCCGGCATCATGCGCGCCCGACACGAAGGGCAGGGCAAGCGCCATGAGCGGGGCGGTGATGGCGGAGAACCAGAACACGATGCTCCACGGGCTTTCGGTGGTGTTGAGGTCCTGCACCTGGAAGCTGATGAGCGCGACGAGGAAGGCGGCGACCAGACCGACCGCCGCACCCCACGGGTCGATCGCGCTGCCTGCGGCAAGGCCGAAACCGGGGCTGGTGATGACGAGCACGCCCGCGAACCCCAGCATCACGGCGCCCCAGCGATACAGCCCGACCTTCTCGCCGAACATCAGGACCGAGATCATCACCGCGAAAAAGGGTGCGGTGAAGCTGATCGCGGTCGCCTCTGGCAGGGGCAGGAGCATGACCGCGCCATAGACGAACATCATGCCGGTGATGCCGTAGGCCGCGCGCCGGGCGTGGGCGCCGATGCGCCGGGTGCGGATGGTGGAGAGCCGTCGCCACGCCGCGAGCACGCCGACGACCGCGACGACGGTGAGCGCCTGACGCCAGAAGATCAGTTCGAGCAGATGCGCCCCGCGCTCTCCGGCGAGCTTGACCAGCATCCCCATGGTTGCGAGCACGGCGGCGGTGGCAAGGCGGACGGCGAGCGCGAGCAGCGGGCGGGGGCGGGCGATGGAGCCATCCATTGCAGCGCGACTTAGGCCCCCCATGGGATTGCGCAAGCGCCGAGCGCGCCTAAATGCTCGTCACGGCCTGGGGAGTCTCCGCCCAGCGGATGCCAATGATGATCGATCTCTTCCACCGCCTTCTGCTTGCGAGCGACGCGACGCTGATGGCGCTTGCGGGGCTCGGGTTCTGGGTGGTCGCGGGGCTCGCCGCCGTGATGGAGCGGCGGCGGGTGCGAAGCCGCCCGCTTCACCGGCTCGAAGCTGTCGGCTGGGTGCCATGGACGCCGATCTTTGTCGCCTGCGCGATCATCGGTGGGGGAATGCTCTCCCTGAGCGCGCCGGTGGTGCTGGGGGAATTGTTGTAGCGCGCGCCGAAGCCTCGTCTCGGTAAGCCCCGGCGGCTCAGCCGCCGCAAGGGCGACTGCCCGCCGGCCGGCCAGGCCGCAGATACCGGGCCGGATGGCCCGGTATCGCCTGCCTCAAAGGCAGGCTTCCAGATACGCCTGGTCGAACCCGAACTGGCGCGCCTTTTCGAGCGTGTAGGGACGCAGGCCCGACGAGCGGAATTCGCCGAGGATCTTCCCGTCCTCGCTCTCGTCGAGATATTCGAACTTGAACAATTCCTGCGTCACGATCACGTCGCCCTCCATCCCGATCACCTCGGTGATGTTGGTGGTGCGGCGCGAACCGTCGCGCAGGCGCTTGACCTGCACGATGAGGTCCACCGATTCGGCGATCTGGCGCGAAATGGCTTCCTTGGGGATCTTGATGTCGCCCATCAGGATCATGTTTTCCATACGGCCAAGGCACTCGCGCGGGCTGTTGGCGTGCAGCGTGCACATCGAGCCGTCGTGGCCGGTGTTCATCGCCGCGAGGAGGTCGAAACACTCCGCGCCGCGGATTTCGCCGAGGATGATGCGGTCGGGTCGCATACGCAACGCGTTCTTCACGAGGTCGCCGATCGTGATCGCGCCCTGGCCTTCGAGGTTCGGCGGGCGGGTTTCCAGCGGCAGCCAGTGCGGCTGCTGCAGGCGCAGTTCCGCCGCGTCCTCGATCGTCAGCACGCGTTCGCCCGGGTCGATCATCTTCGACAGGGCGTTGAGCATGGTCGTCTTGCCCGAACCTGTGCCGCCCGAGATGACGATGTTCATCCGGCACGCGCCCGCGATCTTGAGCGCGGTGCACATCTTCTCGCTCATCGAGCCGAATTCCTTGAGCATGTCGAGGGTGATCGGCTTTTCGGAGAACTTGCGAATCGAGATCGCGGTGCCGCGCAGCGAAAGCGGCGGGACGATGACGTTGACGCGGCTGCCGTCCTTGAGGCGGGCGTCGGCCAGCGGCGTGGTCTGGTCGACGCGGCGGCCGACCTGGTTGACGATGCGCTGCGCGATCTGGAACAGGTGCTGTTCGTCGCGGAAGCGGATCGGGGCGAGCTGGAGCTTGCCCTTCTTTTCGATGTAGGTCTGGTCCGGGCCGTTGACCATGATGTCGGACACGTCCGGATCGTTGAGCAATTCCTCGAGCGGACCGAAGCCCAGCAGCTCGTCGATCAGCACCTTTTCCAGCGCGAACTGTTCGCGCCGGTTCAGCGTGACCTTGAGCTCGGCCAGCACTTCCATGATGATCGGGCGGAATTCCTCGGATAGCTCCTCCTTCGACAGCGTCGCCGCCGCTTCGGGATCGACCCGCTCGAGCAGGCGCGGGAGCACCTGTTCCTTGATCTTGTGGACGCTCGCTTCGAAACCGCCGACCTCGCTGTCGGCGTTGTGGACCGCGCTCATGCGCTCGGCGAGGCGTTCCATCGCGGCCGAGGTCGCGCCGCCGCGCGAGGGGTTGGGCTGCGCGGGCCGGGGCGCTTCGGGCGCGGCCGGCCTTTCCTCGCCGGGCAGGGGCGGGAACTGCTCGCCGCCGCGCGGCGCGTCGCCGGGACGCCCGCCACCCTTCATCGGCCGGGCCACTCCGAAAGCCGGTCGGCTGCCGGGTTTCATCCCGCCTGCGTTGCCCTTTTTCCCGAATGCACTCATGCCAAGCCCCCGAGGCTCCAATCAAATCAATTGCGCCACCTATCTCTCGCCTGATGGCGAAGGGCGCCTCTCGAAATTTGGTGAATAATTTGGAAAGCTTATTTTTTTCCTAAGTCTCGCGCTTGCCCGCAAAGGTTTCCGGCTGGCATGTCCCCTGCATGATGCCTGTTCTCCTTCCTCCGCCGACACTACCCCGCTTTTGCGTCGGCACGCAGACGATTTGTGTCGGCGGGGAGGCGGGGGCCCGCGCTGACTTCTGGCTCGCACCGCTGCGTATCAGGCCTTTGTCCCGCGCTTGGGTTACGGAGACGAGCCGATGAGTGCGGGGCTCGCCGCTTTCGGGGCCTATGACACGCGAAAACCGCGGGTCAGGTTGCTGCTCGGTGCGCTGCGGCGGGCTGGCGCGCTTGAAGAAGAAATCCTCATTCCTGCGTGGGAGGAGGTGCCAGAGACGAATGTTCCCTCGTATGGCCACGTTCTCCGCGTGCTTTGGCGGATGTTTCTTGGCTATCCGCGCGCGATATGGCGCCTGGCGCAAACATCGCAAGAAACCGCGATCCTGCTGCCGTATCCAGGCATTATCGAGATCCTGCTGCTTGCCCCGATTGCTCAGGCGATGCGCAGGCCAATAGTTCTCGATGCTTTCCTCCCCATCCACGATACTGTAGCAGGAGACCGCGCGCTGATCAAGCGAGGCGTGGTCACGAGCATTATCTGGTGGTTCGAGAAAATCGCGCTTGGGCGCGCTTCGCTGATCCTTGTCGACACCGATGCACATCGCGATTATTTTGCACAAGAATATGATTTAAAACGTGAAAAATTCATCACTGTGCTGGTTGGTGCTGAAGCGGGCTTCACGCCCGAGGCAGTGCAAGACGATACGGTCGAGGATGTTCTGGGCCCGCTCGACGATAGGCCCATCGTGCTGTTCTATGGCCAGCTGATACCGCTCCACGGATTGCCCACCATCCTTGAGGCTGCGGCTCTCACCAAAGGGCGCGACATACGCTGGGTGGTGATCGGTCGAGGCCAGCTCGAACCGATGCTGCGCGACGCGTTGACTCGTAGCGAGCCGAATATCGAATGGATCGAATGGATCGATTACGAAAGACTGCCGGCGGTCATTGCTCGGGCGAGTCTGTGCTTGGGCGTCTTTGGCGCTTCGGATAAGGCAGCGCGCGTGATCCCTAACAAGCTGTTCCAGCAGGCAGCTGTCGGCAAGCCGGTCATCACCCGCTCAAGCCCGGCGGTGGACCCCTTGGCGAAGCGCTTTCCATGCAGCATAATCACCGTGCCGCCGGGAGATGCGCAGGCGCTAGCGGATGCGGTGGCCAAGGCTCTCGCCCGCAAGGACGAACTCGCCGCGCTCCCCGAAGAGGCAATGCGTGAACTCAGTCCCGATGCCGGCGTAGCGCAGCTGCTGGCGAGGCTGGATGAGCCGGCATAACAAGCGCAATACCGGCGCAGGCAAAGTCTGCAAAGGTTACCGCGAGGCGCGACAGAAGGACGATTGCGCTAGCCTCGGCAAGGCCAATCGACAGGCTCAGCACCGCCAGCAGCCCGGCCTCGCGCGCGCCCAGTCCTGCGGGGGCGAAGAAAACAAGAAGCCCGGCTACCCAGGCAAATGCATAACCACTTGTGACCTGTGGCCAGTCCGACCAGTCCAGCGGAGCGCCTACGGCTTGGGACAATAAGACGATCTGAGCACCTGCAAGAAACCACGCGAGGAGCGCGAACGTGAGCGAGGCGATGATCGCGCCAAGAGGTACCGGAAAATCGATGCGCGCCATGCGCAACGCCTTTCGCTGCACCTTCGGGATAAAGCCTAAGACGACAAACACCAGCGCTGCCCCCAACACGATACGGTTGTCCGTCAGATCGCCAATTGCTTTGGGTAACAGCGCTAGCGCCATGAAAATGCCGGAAGCCAGTCCGATCAGCAGCGCAAGCCCGAGGCTTGCCATGGCTACACCGCGCGGAAAGCCCTCGCGCTGCGCGAGTTCGCCTGATGCAATGAATGACCATAATGTGCCGGGCAGATACTTGCCGATCTGGCCGACAAAAAAGATCTGCGCTGAAGCCCGCGGAGACAGCTCGATTGGTGCTTTGATGAGAAGGACGCGCCATGACGCGGCGGTCATCGCGACATTCGCCATCGCCGCCAGCGCCGCCAGCAGGATCAGGCCGTCATCAGCCTGAGCAAGCGCCGCCGAAATTCCCGGCCATTCATTCCACAGCAATGCCAAGGCAGCGATTAGCGTTGCGATCAGAAAAGCCACCCGCGCAAGGGCTTTCCAAGTCGGCTCGCCGCGTTCCGGCATGCGATCGGAAGTCGCAGCGTGGGTCACAGGGGCTTGCATGCCCGGGCAACGAGACCGACCCCGCGACCGGGGAATAGGCGCTGTGTCCAGACCATCGGGCGGGCGGCCATTTGGACAAGATCGCCCATCATCCCTCGTCCAGGCTGCATTACGCGGCCCGAAGCTGCGGTTCGCCCGGCATAGTCGGCTTTTCCAGCATCGTGCTTTGCCATGCGGATGGCGGCGAAGTTGCGGCATGCTTCGAGCACGTGCCCCGCTGGAAAACCATAAGGTTCGACGTGAATATCGACAAACCCAGCCGTATCGAGACGCTCCTGCAGGTGCTCGGGATCGTAGCGGCGGAAATGACCAACCATCTCGTCAAATAGGCTAAAACGCGCCTGCCACGCAGGCACTGAAATTACTAGCGCTCCACCCGGTTTGAGCTTGGCCTTCCATTCCTGAAGAGCAGCCGCGTCGTCTTCGATATGTTCGAGTACTTCGAACGCGCATATCGTATCGAATCGCGCGGCGACGGGCAATTCATGGCTCATGCAATTGAAAACCTGCGCCAGTCCACGAAGGTTTTTTTGCGCTGCCTTGAAGCTTTGGCCATCGGGTTCGACGGCCGTCATGGTTTCGGCCCGCCTGGCAATCCGGGCGGCTGCCGCGCCGCGCCCGCAGCCTATTTCAAGAGCGTTCCCAACGCTCTCGGGGAGCAGCCGCGAGACCACATCCCATCGTAGCGACGCATTGGGTGTCAGCGGCGGCAAGAGCCTTTCGAGCGCGGTACGCTGCGGCGCATCGAATTGCAGGTTCAAGGTCTGGTCGGCTTCCATGCTCATCATCATCCCCTAGAATCCGGTCCAGTAATTCTCAGGCGGCATTGTCTGCGGGCGCCGGGGGTTCTGGCCCCAGACAAGGCGGGCGGTTTCGCTCCCCAAGTTGACAAGGCTGACGATCCCGCGCTCCATTTCTAGCACCTCGCCGTCAGAATAGGCGATGCCGTTCACCGCAAGTGCTCCTTCGACCGTGTAAGGGCCCGGAACGCGCGCATTCCACTCAATCGCCTTGCCCGCTTCGATCTCTCGTCCGGCCAGGAAGATGTCGCCCCAGAAGCGGATATAGCCCGGATTATTCACCGGCGGTGGTCTGACGGGTTGGCGGGAGTGGCGTAAGCATTTGCATTGTTGTAGGAATGTGGTTGCTTAAGCCAGACCTGCAACGGGGCAAAATATGCCACAGACCACACCCGCCGGATGCGATGATAGCGCGTCCGTATTTTCGTTTCCAGCAGTGCGCGGCAAGAAGGTCACAGCTGCGTTTGACGGCGGCAGGCTGACCTCGGATGGCGGGGTCCTGGTGCTGGCTCAGGCCGAGCGCATGATGGGGCTCTGCCAGCGGCTTGCGGCGTGTATTGCCGATCCGCGCGATCCTGCTCGGGTGGTTCATCGGCTTGAAGATATCCTGCGCGCGCGGATGTTCGCGATCGCCTGCGGCTATGAGGATGCCGATGATCTCGACGCTCTGCGCGATGATCCGGGCTTCCGCCTTGCGCTGGGCAAGCTGCCGGGATCGGGTGCGGGGTTGGCCAGCCAACCGACGATGAGCCGCTGGGAGAATGCGCCGAGCACGCGCGAGCTGGCAAAGATGCTGGGGATCATGATCGACATCTACTGCGCCAGCTACCCCACTCCGCCGGCGGCGGTGACGCTGGATATCGATGACACCTGCGACGTCGTGCACGGCTATCAGCAACTCTCCTTCTGGAACGGACATCATGGGGAGCGCTGCTTCCTGCCGATCCATGTCTACGACACGGCAACGGGCCGGCCGGTGGCGATGCTGCTGCGCACGGGCAAGACGCCTTCGGGCAAGGAGGCGGCAGGGCATATCCGGCGTCTGGTGCGCCATCTTCGCCGCCACTGGCCCGATACCCACATCACCATCCGCGGTGACGGGCATTATGGACGGCCCGAGGTCATGGCCTTCTGCGAGGCGGCCCATGTCGATTACGTGTTCGGTCTGCCGACCAACGCCGCGCTGCGCGCTGATCCGGTTATCGTCACTGCCGCCGATGCCTGCGCGGTCCGCCGCGCCGAGTGCCAACTCCCGGTCCTGCGCAGCTATGCCGAGACCCGCTACGGCGCGAAGAGCTGGAACCGCCAGCGCCGCGTCGTCGCCAGGATCGAGGCCAGCACGCTGGGCATGGATATCCGCTATGTCGTCACATCGCTAACCCAAGGCTCGGCTGAATACATCTATGACACGCTCTACTGTGCGCGCGGGCAGGCCGAGAACTTGATCAAGCTGCACAAGACCCAGCTGGCCAGTGACCGCACCTCGTGCCGGTCGGCGAACGCCAACCAGATGCGCCTGATCCTGCACACCGCTGCCTACTGGCTGCTGTGGCGCGTTCAGCAGGCGATCCCAAAGACCACCGCTCTGGCAAAAGCCGAGTTTACGACCCTGCGCCTGCGGCTGCTCAAGGTTGCTGCCCGCGTCATGGAAAGCGCCACCCGAATCCGCGTAGCGTTCGCCTCTGCGTGCCCCGATGCCGATCTGATGCGTGCCATCGTTCTCGCGCTCAAGCCTGCGCCGACGTAGCGGGCGCGGCAGTGCCGCAGAAACCCCGAGCCAAGTCCTTCAACCAGAAAAGCCCATCGATCACAGCGCGGTGAAACAGACGCCAGCGGTGCCGCACGCCCGCTCTACGCCGCCGCACGCAGCAGTGGCGTCAAGCTCGCGCCGAGAGGCGCCCAACCGCATCGCCGTGAATAAGAGAGGATAGGTCTCGCCAAGGGCCTTGGCGTCTTCGGCGAGGAACTTGCGCCCATCGCCTTCATCGAAAAGCGCGGTGAAGTTCCGGTTGTTGTCGATGAGGAGCGGAACTGGCTCGTTGGCCATGCCTTCGACATATTCGGGATGTCCGCGCTCGAAATATTTTAGGGTCCCAATGAATGTCAGGAATTCGTTGGCCTTTGTGTAGGAACCCATCATGCCGCAGCAATCGAAATAATGGACCTTTTCGGGCACAACTTTGTGCACGGCTTCGATAAGCGCCTGCTGCCTTGGTAAGACACGGCGTTCGTCCACCACCCAGACCGCCAGCGCGTTTAGAGCGATGAAGCCCATCACCAGCGTTTCGCCATATCGCTCGACGAGAACGCGCAGCGCAAGGGCGCTCACGATGGCGACCGGCGGCAGGAGGAAGACGTAAACGTAGGGGGCGCTGTTATGGTAGAAGAGTGGCGTAAGCAGCGGCACCCATAGTCCCAACAAGGCGATGCGTTTCCCCAGCGGCAATTGCAGTCGCATCACCGTTGGTGGAGCCAACAAGGCAGCAAGCGCAAGCGGGATCGAAATGGCCGCCGCCTTGCCTAGCATGGCGAGATAGGGCGAATGCAGCAGGCCGAACATCTTGCCGCCCGCAAAGCTCAGTGTATTCGTGGCGGATGCGTTTGCCTGCGGGGAGGCACCCGATGAGTGCAGCGTGTAAAGAGCGGCGAACATGATGGCCGAGACAAGCGCGGCGGCCACCCAGCGCAGCGGGTAGGTCCGGTCGAAATCGACATCGTGCCAGCGCCACAATGCGATCCCGGCAAAGACGGGAACCCACAGGACCATCTTGATGGTGACCATCGCAGCCATGCCTATCAGCGCGCCCAGCGCAAGCATCGATGGCCAGCGCAGGCGCGTGCGCGCCGCGATGGCGAGCGCGGCTGTCAGGAAGGCCGTCACGATCGGATCGACCCGGAAAGAAGTGGCGTGCTGCAGGACAAAGCCTGCGCCTAGATAGACAGCTACCGAAAGAAGCGCGGTGCGATGGTCGGTAAAGGCCTTGGCGGTTGCGTATATGCCCGCCGCGATCACGGCGAGGAATGCCATCATGATCATGCGCGCGACAATGATGTGTTCGATCGAATTGCCTGGAAGTGAGGAAAGCCAGATAAGCGCGCGTGTATGGATCGTCTGGAGCGGCTGAATCCATTCGCCCCGGGCCACGACCTGAACCTGGTTGTAGAACCAGAACTCGTCCCAGTTGATCCCGCGCCAAAGCGCCATTGTAAGATGCAAACCGACCAGCAGCCCGATAAGGGCGTAAGGCCAGACTGCGGAAGCCTTGCCAGGCATGGCGCGGGGCAAGGCACGACCCAGCGCCGGCGCGCCTCGCGCGGTGACAGCCTTCATGGGCGGCGCCTCTTCACCGGTTCGATCGCCGCCCGGCTTGCGGGCATGACGCCATCAGTCCGCGCGCCCCGGTCCTCGGCAGCGGCGAGCCTCTCCTCAAGCATGCGCAGCTTATGCAGCGTGGCTTCCATCAGCTTGCGGTTGGTCGCGATCAGATCGGCCAGGATGCCGAGCGTTGATACCAGCACACCGACGGTCAGCAGCGCGCCGCCAATGACCAGCGACTGGATGTGTCCGTCTCCATCGCCATTGGCGAAGAACCACAGGAAGCGGCCGATCGGGAACAGCCCGATCAGCGTTGCAAGCAAGCCCAGCCCGACAAAGACGCGCAGCGCGTTGAACGTCGTATAGGCGCGCAGGATCGTAACGCCCGTTTGCTGGATGAATTTCGGGATCGACTTGAACAGCCGCGAGGGCCGCGTCGGCCCGTGCGTGCGGACCGGGACCGAGGTGATCGCCAGACGCTTGCGCCCGGCCTGGATCAGCATGTCGGTGGTGTAGCTGAATTCGGTCGTGATGTTGATCCGCTGCGCAGCCTCGCGGCTGATCGCGCGAAAGCCCGAGACGGCATCGGTGATATCGGTCGCCGAAAGCGTGCGCACGACAGCGCTGCCCAGCCGCTGGAGCAGGCGCTTGCCGGGTCCGAAATGCTCGTTGCGAGCAACCGAGCGGTCGCCGATGCAGATATCGGCCTCACCCGCCAGCACCGGGGCGACGATCTTTGCGATGTCGCCGCCTTCATACTGGCCATCGGCATCGGTGTTGACGATGATGTCAGCGCCTTCGGCAAGGCATTTGTCGATGCCTGACCGGAAGGCTTCAGCAAGTCCGCGATTGCGGCGGTGCCGGACGATGTGATGCACCCCCCAGCGGCGCGCCACGCCCGAGGTGTCGTCGCTGCTGCCGTCGTCAATGACGAGGTATTCGATCACGTCGATCCCCGGCAGCCTGCGCGGCAGCCGGGCGATTGTTTCGGGAAGCACTTCGGCCTCGTTGAGGCACGGGATCTGGATGATGAGCTTGGTCATACTGATCGCGCGGGTCCCCCTTGCGCGGGACCGGGATGGATTCCCGCCGCGCCATTGCCGTTGGCGAGCGGGCTACAGGAACCGGTTTAAGCAATCGTAAACCATGCAACGCGCCGCTCGCCTCTTGCGGCGGGCAGCGCTTTCGCGCACCGGGGCCCATGCTCAAGCGAACCGCGATCAGTGCCAGGCAGGACGAAGGGGCTATCGGCCTAGCCTACGCCGTGAGCGGGTTCGCGCTGCTTTCGGTGGGCGATGCGGTGGTCAAGACGATGGCGACCGACTGGCCGGCCTTTGCGGTCGCCGCGCTGCGGTTCTCGCTGGGCGCGCTCGGCCTCGCCGCGCTGCTGCTGCGGGCCGAGGGGCCGCGCGCCTTTCGCCCGACCCATCCCAAGCTGCAGGTGGCGCGCGGGGCCTGTCTCGCCTTCGCTTCGGTCGCCTTCTTCTCCGCGATCTACATCATGCCGCTGGCCGAAGCCATGGCGATCGCATTTGTCGCACCCGTGCTGACGCAGGCGCTCGCGGGGCCGCTGCTGGGCGAACGGGTGCGTCCGGCGGTCTACCTCGTCTCGCTCGCCGCGCTCGCCGGCGTCGCGATCATCCTCAGGCCCAATCTCGCCGAGCTTGGCCTCGCGGCGCTGCTGCCGCTTATCTCGGCGACCTTCTTCGCCCTGCTGATGATCGCCAACCGGGCGAGCGCGGGGCAGGGCAGCGCGCTGTCGATGCAGGTCTTCGTCGCCGGCATCTGCGCGCCGATCCTGATCGCGCTTGCCGGTGCGGCCAAGCTTTCGGGCGTGCCCGCGCTCGATTTCGGCTGGCCCGAATGGCACGTCGTCGCCCGCTGCGCGATCGTCGCGGTGACGGCGAGCAGCGCGCACTGGCTGGTCTATATCGGCACCGCCAGGGCGGGGGCATCGACCATCGCCCCGGCGATCTACGTCCAGATGCTGGTCGCGGTGGGGCTGGGCTGGTGGTGGTTCGACAACGTGCCCGACCTTTACACGATGGCGGGCGCGGCGCTGATCATTGCGGCGGGGCTCTATCTCTGGCGCGCGGGCGCCCGGCGCGGATAGGCGGCGATCCGGGAAGGGCGGGCTTGCCGCGGCGATGCGAAACGCTAGACCGGCAGGCGAATCGGCGACGGGCGGCGCAGCGCCCGCCGCGCAGGGCCTTGAAGGGGGTGACAGCGCATGTGCGGGATCATGGGTATCGTCAGCAGCCGGCCGGTCGCGGAGCGGCTGCTCGACGGCCTCAGGCGGATGGAGTATCGCGGCTATGACAGCGCCGGGATCTGCACCCTGCACGAAGGCGCCCTGGTGCGCCGCCGGGCCGAGGGCAAGCTCGACAATCTTGCCCGCGCGCTGGGAGAGGAACCCGCGCCCGGCAATGCCGGGATCGCGCACACCCGCTGGGCGACCCACGGCGCCCCGACCGCAACCAACGCGCACCCGCACGCGACCGGCGAGGTGGCGATCGTCCACAACGGCATCATCGAGAACTACAAGGAACTGCGCGCCGAACTCGCCGCCGAAGGGCGGACCTTCGAAAGCGAGACCGACAGCGAGGTGGTCGCGCACCTGGTCTCGAGCCGGGTCGAGGCGGGCATGGACCCGATCGACGCGGTGAAGGAGGTGCTCCCGCGCCTGCGCGGCGCCTTCGCGCTCGCCATCGCGTTCCGGAGCCATCCCGACATGCTGATCGGCGCGCGGCTCGGCTCGCCGCTGGTGGTCGGATACGGACCCGAGGGCGAGGGTGGGGGCGGGGGCGAGATGTATCTCGGCTCCGACGCGCTCGCGCTTGCCCCGCTGACGCAGCGCATTTCCTATCTCGAGGAGGGCGACTGGGTCGTGGTGACGCGCGGCGGGGCGCAGGTCTTCGATGCCGAGAACAACAAGGTGACGCGCGAAATCCGCGCTTCCGGCGCCTCGGCAGCGGCGGTGGAGAAGGGCAATTACCGCCACTTCATGCAGAAGGAGATATTCGAGCAGCCGACCGTGGTCGCGCAGACGCTCGGCTCCTACCTGCGGCGCGAGGACAACACGGTTGCCCTGCCGCAGTTCGATTTCGACCTGTCGGGGGTCAGGCGGCTCACCGTGGTCGCCTGCGGGACCTCTTTCTATGCCGGCATGGTCGCGAAATACTGGTTCGAGCGATTCGCCCGCCTGCCGGTCGATGTCGATGTCGCGAGCGAGTTCCGCTACCGCGAGCCGGTGCTGGAGGAGGGCGGGCTCGCCCTGTTCATCTCGCAGAGCGGGGAGACCGCCGACACGCTCGCCGCGCTGCGCCATTGCCGCGCGCAGGGCCAGACGATCGGCGTCGTCGTCAACGTGCCGACCAGCACCATGGCGCGCGAGGCCGACCTGCTGCTGCCGACCCATGCCGGGCCGGAAATCGGCGTCGCCTCGACCAAGGCCTTCACCTGCCAGCTCGCCGTGCTCGCCGCGCTCGCCGCGCACATGGCGGTGAAGAAGGGCCGTTTCACGCGCGAGGAGGAGCGCGAGGTGGTCGGCCACCTGCTCGAGGCGCCCGCGGCATTGAACGCGGCGCTCGACCACGACGAGGACATCGCCGCCATCGCCCCGCTCGTCGCCCCGGCGCGCGACGTGCTCTATCTGGGACGCGGGCAGGACTACCCGCTGGCGCTCGAAGGCGCGCTGAAACTCAAGGAAATCAGCTATATCCATGCCGAGGGCTATGCCAGCGGCGAGATGAAGCACGGGCCCATCGCGCTGATCGACGATGCCGTGCCGGTGGTCGTGATCGCGCCTTCGGGGCCGCTGTTCGAAAAGACCGTCTCGAACATGGAGGAGGTCCGCGCGCGCGGCGGGCAGGTGGTGCTGATCTCGGATGCGAAGGGGCTGGCCGAGGCGGGCGAGGGCTGCCTCGCCACGATCGAAATGCCGGTGGTCCACCCGCTGATCGCGCCGCTGGTTTATGCGATCCCGGTCCAGCTGCTCGCCTACCACGTCGCCGTGGTCAAGGGCACGGATGTCGACCAGCCGCGCAACCTCGCGAAATCGGTGACGGTGGAGTGAACCGGCCAGCCGCCGGGGCGCCTGAAGGCGGTTCGATTTCGGCAGGAAACCCCGTACGCTTTACGGCGCTCTAACCTTTCTCGGTTAATGCCGCTCGCGTGAGCGAACAGGCCCCCACTCCAGCGCAGCCCGACCAGCCGGGATTGACCGCCCTTGCCGTGCTCGGCCTGACCGATCGCGGCGGAGCGGATTGGGCGCGCCTGCGGGAGATGCAGTATTCCGCGCTGGCCGGGCTGACCTTCGTGAAGTCCTATGCCCACGCGCTGTTCGCGGTGCTCGTCGCGACGATCTACCGCGACGCGGTGCCCATGGTCGCGCTCGCGCTGTGGATGGCGGCACTGGCGGCGGTGCACGTGCGCGGGGCGAAGTTCGACCGCTCGCTTGGCGAGGTCGGGCATCGCAAGATCACGGTGCGCGATTTCAACCGGCAGACGCTCACCCCGGCGCTTTCGGGGCTGCTCTGGGCGGGCGCGGTGCTCGGCTTCGGTCCGATGGGCACGCCGGGCGATTTCGGCGCGCTGCTCTACATCCTCGCGATCCTCATCACCGCCGGCATGTTCTTCAACACCGCCGCACCGTTCGGCGTCGTCGTCTTCGCGGTGATCGTCGGGACGGGCACGGCGCTGGCGCTGGCGCTGGAGGGCGAATTCGTGACGATGATCGTCTCGATCGTCTTCGCCATCGTCTCGATCGTCGGCGCGGTCGAGACCGGACGCCGCTTCCTTGCCGCACGGCTCGCCGAGACGGCGATCGCGGAAAAGGAGGAAGTCGTCTCGCTCCTGCTGCGCGAATTCGAGGAGAACGAGGCCGACTGGCTGTGGGAGGTCGATACCGCCCGCCGCCTGCGCTCGGTTTCCCCGCGTTTCGCCTTCGCGCTCGGCGCCTCGCAGGCGGCGGTGACGGGCCGACCGCTGCTCGAACTCGTCAGCGGCGCGGGCTGGGGCGAGGAACGCTATCCCGAAAGCCTCCACGAACTCGCCGACAAGCTCAAGAACCGGGAGAATTTCTCGAACCTCCTGGTCGAGGTGACGATCCACGGGGAAAAGCGCTGGTGGGAATTGTCGGGCACGCCCCTGCGCGACGAGCGCGGCCGCTTCGACGGGTTCCGCGGGGTCGGCTCGGACGTCACCGAGCAGCGCGAGTCGTCGGAAAAGATCGCCTATCTCGCGCGCTTCGACACGCTCACCCAGCTGCCCAACCGGCTCCAGCTGACCGAGGCGCTGGGCGATGCGCTGCGCTATGCCGAGAAATGGCGCTCGAGCTGCGCGCTGCTGATGGTCGATCTCGACCGTTTCAAGGCGGTGAACGATTCGCTCGGCCACATGACCGGCGACAAGCTGCTCGCGCAGGTGTCCGCCCGGCTCCAGGCGCTGATGGACCAGGACCTCTTGGTCGGCCGGCTCGGCGGGGACGAATTCGCGATCGTGATCCGCGATGCGAGCGACCGCGAACGCGTCCCCGCGGTCGCGAGGCGCGTGATCGAGACGCTTTCCGAACCCTACCAGGTCGAACAGCACACGCTCTATGTCGGCGCCAGCGTCGGTTCGGCGATCGGCCCGCGCGACGGCAGGACGGTCGAGGAACTGATGCGCAATGCCGACCTCGCGCTCTATCAGGCGAAGGACATCGGCGGGGGCGAGCATTGCCGGTTCGAGCCGGTCCTCCACGCCTCGGCCGAGGAACGCCGCCAGCTCGAGGTTTCCCTGCGCAAGGCGCTCGGCCTCGAGGAATTCTTGCTGCATTACCAGCCGGTGGTCGATGCGCGCAGCGAGCGGGTCGTCAGTTTCGAGGCGCTGGTGCGCTGGCATTCCTCCGAACACGGCTTCGTCAGCCCGGGCAAGTTCATCCCGCTCGCCGAGGACACCCGCCTGATCGTGCCGATCGGCAAGTGGGTGCTGCGAAAGGCGTGCATGGAGGCGCGCGAATGGCCCGAGGAGGTCAAGGTCAACGTCAACGTCTCGCCCGAACAATTGCTCGAACCCGATTTCCACCAGGACGTGGTCGATGCCCTCGCCGCGAGCGGGCTGCGGCCCGAACGGCTCGAGGTCGAGGTGACCGAAAGCATCTTCCTGCGCGATGCGAGCGTCGCGCGCAACGCGCTCGAACAGGTCATGGCGCTGGGCTGTTCGGTCGCGCTTGACGATTTCGGGACCGGCTATTCCTCCCTCGGATACCTCAGGAAACTGCGCTTCTCGACGATCAAGGTCGACCGCAGCTTCGTCCAGGGCGCGGCGCAGGGCAATAATGAAAGCCTCGCGATCATCAACGCCGTGGTGGCGATGGCGAAGAGCCTCGACATGACCACCACGGCCGAAGGGGTCGAGAACGGCGAGGAGGCGGCGCTGATCCGCAACCTGGGCTGCGACAAGATCCAGGGCTTCTATTTCGGCCGCCCGATGTCGAACGAGGAAGCGCGTCGCCTGTTCAGGACGCAGCGCCGCCGCCTGAGCGCCTGAACCGGGCCGGTTCAGGCGGAGGCGAGCGCGCCGATCAGCCCTTCGAACAGGCGCCGCCCGTCGGTCCCGCCGAGCGAGGGATGGCTGGCCGGTTCGATCGCGCGTTCGGGATGCGGCATCATGCCGAGCACGCGGCCGTTTTCGCTCAGCACCCCGGCGATGTCGCGGCGCGAGCCGTTGCAGGTCTCTTCGTAGCGGAAGGCGACGCGGCCCTCGCCCTCGAGCCGGTCGAGCGTCGTCTCGTCGGCGAAATAATTGCCGTCGTGATGGGCGACGGGGATGCGGATCCTCTCGCCCTGCCTGAACGCGCCGGTGAAGAGGCTCTGCGCGTTGTCGACCCGGAGCGGCACGGTGCGGCAGATGAAGGTCTGGTTCGCGTTCCGCATCAGCGCGCCGGGCAGCAGGCCCGCCTCGGTCAGGACCTGAAACCCGTTGCACACGCCGAGCACCGGCACGCCGCGCCCGGCCGCCTCGACCACCGCGCGCAGGATCGGGCTCTTCGCCGCCATCGCGCCCGAACGCAGGTAGTCGCCATAGGAAAAGCCGCCCGGCAGCGCGATCAGGTCGAGCCGGTCGGGCAGGCTGGCATCGCCGTGCCAGATGCGGATCGCCGGTTCGCCCGATACCTTTTCGAGCGCAACGGCCATGTCCCGGTCGCAGTTCGAGCCGGGAAAGGTGACGACCCCCGCGCGAAAGCCCATCAGCCGCGCTCCCCTTCGACCCGTTCGATGGCGTAGTCCTCGATCACCATGTTGGCGAGCAGCTGTTCGCACATCCTCGCCAGCGTCTCGTCGGAAGTGTCCTCGGCAACCTCCAGTTCGATCATCCGGCCCACCCGCACGTCCTCGATGCCCGCAAAGCCGAGCCCGTCGAGCGCGTGATGCACCGCGCGGCCCTGCGGGTCGAGCACGCCGGGCTTGAGACGGACGAGGATGCGGACTTTCATGGGACTGTTCCTGCGGCTGGAGTGGGTTGCGGCGCCCTATAGCGGGGCCGGACGCCAAGGGGGAGGGGTTTCCTCAAGGCCTTCGTGGACGATCCGCGGGTGGTTGGCGTTTCCTTCGGGGTCGATTACCAAGGCGTCACAACCAGAGACGCCGGGGCAATCGCAACCCGGAACTGTGACAGAATGGGGCCGGCGAGAGGCGACTCGCCGGCCCTTTTTTGTGCTTGCACGTCAGCGCGCCCACGGCGCCTCAGCAGTCTGCCTCTGCGGTGCAGGCGGCTTTCGGCAGGACGAGCACCTCGAGCGCCTCTTCGGGGTCGAGCCAGCGCCGGGCGGTCGCGGCGATGTCCTCGAGGCCGATCGCGTCCAGGCGCCCGGGAACGGCAAGCCAGCGGTCGATCCGCTCGGGCTCGCTCTGCGCCCGGGCGACGAGGCCCATCCAGCCCCCGAGGTTCTTGAGCGCGTTCTGGTAATCCTCGAGCAGCGGCCGCTTCGCCCGTTCGAGCGTGTCCGCATCCACCGCCCCGGCGCGGAAATCCTCGACCAGCCCGCGGATCGCGTCGCGCGCCGCATCGACCGCCGCCACGTCGAGCGCGGCCTGGACCTGGAACGTGCCGTAACCCTCGTAGGTCCGGCTCGGCGAGGAGTTGGCCCCCGGCGAATAGGCCTGGCCGAGCTTTTCGCGCAGGCGCTCGGTCAGTTCGACCTGCACCGCCCGGGCGAGGACGGCGAGGCGCAGGCTTTCTCCGTGGTCCGAATCGTCGGTCGTCGGCCAGGTCAGCCGCAGCAGCGCCTGGTCCGGCTCGCCCGCATGGGTGAGGACGCGCGGGGAACGATCGGCGGTGAAGCTGCGCCGGCGCGCCTCGGGCCGCTCGCGGAACTCGGCCTCGCGCGGGGGGAGTGCGCCGAACGTCGTCGCGACCGCCGCGATCGCCGCGTCCTCGTCGATATCGCCGACCACCGCGACCTCGATCGCGCCCTTGGCGAAGCGGTCCTCGACCACTTCGCGCAGGGCGGCGAAATCCCTGGCGAGATAGGCCTCTTCGGATTGCAGGGTGAAGCGCGGATCGCCGTCCGACAGGAGCCCGCCCAGCGCGGCGCCCAGCGCGCGCGCCGGGGTGGCGTCGAGATTGGCGAAATAGTCCTCGATCGAACGCGCATAGCGCTCCTCGCCCTCCGGACGGTAGCCCGGATCGGTCAGCAGCGCCGCGGAGAGCCGCAATTGCAGCGCGAGATCGCGCGGCGTCGTCGCGGCGGACATGGCGAACCTGTCGGCCCCCGACGACATGCCGAAGCTGACGGTGCGCCCGGCCAGGATCGTCGCGAGTTCGTCCTCGCTGTGCGCGCCGAGCCCGCCCCCGGCGAGCGCGGAAATCATTGCGGTGGCGAGCGGATCATCCTTCGTCTCGAGCAATTGCCCGCCATCCACCGCGACGAAGACCTGCAGCCGGTCCTCGCGGATGTCGGTGCGCTTGAGATTGAGCCGCACGCCGTTCTCGAAGGTGACGAGGCGGATACCGAGCCGTTCGTCCACCTGGTCCTCCGCGACCGTGCCCGGCTCGCCGAAATCGCCGTAGGCGAACTCGGCCGCGGCCGCCTCGTTCGGCGGCGCGACGGGAAGCGCCATCGCCTCGGTGAACGCCGCGCGCAACGCCGCCTCGCCGCCTTCGGGGGCGCTGCGGCCCTCGAAGCGGATCAGCGGCTCTTTCAGCGGGATGGCATCCTCGCGCAGCGCCGCGTGGACGGCCTCGGGCGTTATCCGCTCGGCCAGCTCCTCGAAAAAGCCCAGGGCAAAGGCGGGATCGGTCGGGATCACCTCCTCGTCCACCAGGCGCAGCGCCGCGTTCGCGAAGGCGGCGTGGGTGCGCGAAGCGGCGGCAGCGACGAGGTTCCCGAGCCCCGTGCGCCGGCCCGCGACCTGTTCGTCGAGCTCGGCCTGGGTGAAGCCGTATTCGAGCGCCTCGTTCACCGTCTGCACCGCCGCCAGCATCCCGCCGCGCCATTCGCCGTCCGGCGTGTTCACGCTGAGCCGGGTGATGCGCGCATCCTCGAACAGGTCGCCCGAGCCGAACCGTGCCGAGCTGAAGGGCGCATCCGCCCCGCGGGCGAGCGCGGCGAGGCGGCGGTTGACGATGGCATAGCCGATCGAGCGCAGCGTGCTGCGTTCGCGCGCGGCCAGCGTGTCGGGTTCGTCCCGGTAGGGCGCGAGGCGGGTGAGGGTGATGCTTTCGGAAAGCGCCGGATCGAGATGGATGCGGGTTTCGCCCTTGCGGGTGACATCGATCGGCCCGGAGACGGGCTCTTCCGGGGCCGGGCCGCCGTCCCAGTCGGCGAACAGCGCGCGGATCTTTTCCTCCATCACGTTCACCGGATAGTCGCCGACGACGACCAGCACGGTGTTCGCGGGCACATAGGTGCGTTCGTAGAGCGCGCGGATCGCCGCCGCGTCGGCGCGTTCGAGCACGTCGAGCGTGCCGATCGGCAGTCGCGCTCCATAGCGCGCGCCCGGTGCGAGGAAGTCCACCTCGTCGCGGTAGGCATCGAGCGCGTAGCCCGCCCGGTCGCGCCGCTCGGCAAGGATCACGCCGCGCTCGCGCTCGACCGCGTCGGGATCGATGGTGAGCTCGCTCGCGGTCTCGCGCATCAGCATCAGCGCGGTGTCGAGCAGGTCCGGATCATTGCGCGGCAGGTTGAGCATGTAGGTGATCGCCTCGTATCCGGTCGAGGCATTGGTGTCCGCGCCGAAGGCGAGCCCTTCGCGTTCCAGCAGCTTGATCATCTCCCCCTCGGGCACCCGGCGCGAGCCGTTGAAGGCCATGTGTTCGAGGTAGTGCGACAGCCCGCGCTCCTCCTCGCGCTCCTCGAGCGAGCCCGAACCGATCCGCATCCGCACCAGCGCCGTGCCCTCGGGCGTGGCGTTCTCGCGCAGGATGTAGCGCATCCCGTTGGGCAGCGTGCCTAAGACATAGCCGGGTTCGAGCGGCACGTCGCTCGCCTCGAACGGCCATTGCGGCGGCGGCGGGGGAGTATCGCTCGCGGGGTCCTGCGCCTGGAGCGGGGCGAAAACGATCGGAAGAAGCGCGAGGCAGAGCCCCGCAACGAAAAGTCGCAGTGTCGCAATCATGTGCAGTCGTGTACGCCCCGAAAATGTCGTGTTCGCATGGCAGCCTAGCTGCCCCCGCCGCTTTGTCATACCCGTGCGCGGGCGTTGTCCGCGAGGGAAGCACGGCGGCGAGATCCTGCCGCTAAAGGAGCGGCTGGCCTGGCAGGCCCTTGCCGCAAGCGGCTTGACTGCCCGCTGAACGGGCAGCGCTTGCCCTCGTGCAGGGGCCCGTTTTTCAGGCAGGAACGAAAACCTGTGCAGGGCGCGCGCTAGGCGCGGGTGTCATCGCCCGCGGCGCTGCCCGAAGCACGGGCAGGGGCCGATGGCGTGCAGCGAAAACGGGCAGGACGCCGCTGCCCGTTTTTCGGGCAGGCGGAGCGGCGCAAGCGGACGGCCACGCGCAATGCGTGGCGGCCCGCCCGCCCTTATGGCAGGCCGTGCGTCCATGTCTGGAAAAAAGCCCCGCGCGGGGGTGCGGGGCGGCTATTTCTTGGGCGGGGTCCGCATCCGCGAGCGGTGGGTCGAAAGGTCGAGCACCTCGCCCGGCCCGTTCTCCTCTCCCGCGAGCAGGCCGAGCCGGCGAGCGACCTCGCGATAGGCCTGTTCCTCGCCGCCGAGGTCGCGGCGGAAGCGGTCCTTGTCGAGCTTCTCGCCGCTCGTCATGTCCCACAGCCGGCAGCTGTCGGGGCTGATCTCGTCGGCGAGTATCACGCGGCTGAAATCGCCGTCGTAGAGCCGTCCGAACTCCATCTTGAAATCGACGAGGCGGATGTCGATCGCCGCGAACATCCCACACAGGAAATCGTTGATCCGAATCGCCATCGAGGAAATGTCGTGCATCTCCTCGTTGCTGGCCCAGTTGAAACAGGCGATGTGCTCTTCGGCGACCAGCGGATCGCCCAGCGCATCGTCCTTGTAGTAATATTCGATCAGCGTGTGCGGGAGGGGTTCGCCTTCCTCGATGCCGAGGCGCTTCGAGATGGACCCCGCCGCGACGTTCCTGACCACGACTTCGATCGGAATTATCTCGACCTGCCGGATCAGCTGTTCGCGCATGTTCAGCCGGCGGATGAAATGTGTCGGGATGCCGATATGGGCGAGGCGGGTGAAGACGTGTTCGCTGATGCGGTTGTTGATCACGCCCTTGCCGTTGATCGTGCCCTTCTTTTCCGCGTTGAAGGCGGTCGCATCGTCCTTGAAATACTGGATCAGCGTGCCGGGCTCTGGCCCCTCGTAGAGGATCTTGGCCTTGCCTTCGTAAATCTTGGTGCGGCGGGACATGGCGGCTTTCTGGTGCCTCGCGTCAAGAGGGGAGTGGTGCCCAAGGGCGGAATCGAACCACCGACACTACGATTTTCAGTCGTATGCTCTACCAACTGAGCTACTTGGGCTTCCTACTCCGCGGCGACATGACGGATCATGCCGGCGAGCGAACGAGAGCGGGCCTATGGGACAAGGGGACCGGCTTGGCAAGGGGTATTTCTGCCCCCGGCGATGCCTCAGTCCTGCTCGTCCCAGTCGGACTGCGCGAGCTCCTCGGGGCTGGCCGGGCGGCCGGGTACGGCGTAGCCGTCGCCGAACCAGCGGGCGAGGTCGCGGTCCTTGCAGCGCTGCGAACAGAAGGGGGAGAATTCGGCCGTGCGCGGCTTCTTGCAGATCGGGCAGGGGCGGTGGGCGGTTCGGGTCATGCGGTCACGATCTGTGCGCTGGCGGCTTCGAGCGCAAGACCCGGATCGGTTTCCAGCCGCACCTCGCGCCCCGTCCGGCGGGCGAGTTCGTCCAGCCATCCGGGCTTCAGCTTCGCCTTTAGCGCGGGGTGGACCCGCAGTTCGAGAACCCGCCCCGTGCCCGGCGCCCGCCCGGCAACGAACAGGGCATGACGCGCGCACATCCCGGTGCGCGACGTGGCGAAGCGGTGGAGCAGGGAAGGCCCTTCCAACCGCGCCACCACCTGCACGAAGCCGAAGCCGTTCATCGCGGTCCGTTCGTGCGGCCAGCCCGCGAGCGCTTCGCCCAGCGCCTCGTCGACCGCGCGGCGGTCGGCCCTTGCCTCGATCGTCGGGAAGTCGATTCCGATATTGCCGCCCAGATCGAACCAGCGCAGGCCCCGCGCGATCGCCGGGATCGCGCGCAGCGCAAGCTCGCGCGGGGGTACGTCCCCGTCGATGTCGATCACGGTCATGGCCGGCGTGACCGAAAACAGCACCTCGCCCCCGGCAAAGGCGATGCTGCCCGATGACGCGGCGTGCCAGACGTCGTCCCAGTCGCTTGCGGGGAACCGGCGGGCGGTCGCGCCGAGCGCGAAGGGGTCCTCGCCGAAACGCTCCGTCGCGGTCCCGGCAGACGTGTCGGCGAGCGTGCTGCCCACCGCCGTGCAGCGCGCCTGGGCGCGTTTCAGCCGGCCGCGCTCGGCCATCGGCGCGCGGGTGATCGTGATGCCGATCCTCGCGCCTTCGGTTGCAGCGGGAGGCAGGTGATCGACGAGCACTTCGCCGCCGGTTTCCAGCACCGCGACACCGCGCCGCGCGCCCGCCCGTTTCGCAGTCAGCGTCGCAAGCGCGGCCTGGCCCGCCCGCAGTTCGCCCGGCCATGACAGCCTGGCCGCGATGACCCCGCCCCCCCGGCCCACCAGCAGCGCGCGGGTTTCCCCGATGCCGCGATCGACCAGCCAGCTCGGCGCGAGATCCGCCCCGGGCTCAGGCAATGCCGAATCCCGCCGCCTTCAGCAGCGCCCGGGTCTCGTAGAGCGGCAGGCCCATGACCGAGGAATGGCTCCCCCGGATCCACTGGATCAGCCCTTCCGCCGCGCCCTGGATCGCGTAGCCCCCGGCCTTGCCGTTCCATTCCCCGGCCGCAAGATAGGCCGCGATCTCCTCGGCCGAAAGCGGCTTGAACCGCACCGTGTTCTCGCTCAGCCGTTCGCGCAGCGAGCCGTCGGGCGCGCGCAGGACGACGCTGGAAAGCACGGTGTGGCGACGGCCCGAAAGCAGGTTGAGGCAGGCTTCCGCATCCTCGCGGCGTTCGGTCTTGGGCAGGATGCGGCGCCCGGCGGCCACCACCGTGTCGCCTGCCAGCACGAAGCCGGGCGCCTCCACCGCCAGCGCCTTTTCCCGCCCCATCCGCAGGGCATGGGCGCGGGGCAGTTCGCCCTTGAGCGGGGTCTCGTCGATGTCGGCAGGTCGCACCGCATCGGGCTCGATCCCGAGCCGCGCGAGCAGTTCGCGCCGCCGGGGGGAGGCCGATGCGAGGGTCAGGTGAAGCGCGCCCATCAGCGGGGCCGCGCGGTTTACTGCGGGCCGGGACCGCCGCGGCCCGGCATGAAGCGATAGGTGATCCGCGCCTTGGTGAGATCGTAGGGCGTCAGTTCGCACAGCACCTCGTCGCCGACCAGCACCCGGATGCGGTTCTTCCGCATCTTGCCCGCCGTGTGCCCAAGGACTTCATGGCCGTTTTCAAGCTCCACCCGGAACATCGCATTGGGCAGCAGTTCGACCACACGCCCGCGCATTTCGAGGAGTTCTTCTTTCGCCATGAATTTCCTTGCATCCGTGTTGCGACGCACAATGCGTTCGTCGATGTGAGCGCGGCATTTAGCGATGCGGGGGACAAAAGGGAAGGGTCGTGCGTTAGGGACGCGACCGCGCGGAGGGCCGGCAGCCTGCCGCCCTGCGCGCCTGCCATTTCCGGGGGCGGATGCAAAGCGTTACATTCGGGCGCTTGTTCCGATGCCCCTTCCGCTCAAGAGAGAGCCCGCATGAACCGCCCCGCCTCCCTGCGCCCTCCCGTTCGCGCCCTGCTCGCCTCTTCGGCGCTCGCGTTCGCGCTCGGCGCGCTCCCTGCCGCGGCGCAGCAGGCGGAGGAGGGCGACGAGAGCGCGCAGGCCCCCGTTCCGCAGGAAGCCGAGGACGACCCGATCGGCAGCGGCGGCGAGATCGTCGTGCGCGCCCAGCGCCTGCGCGGTCAGCTCGACGTCGAACAGGCGCCGCTGCTCGAACTCGGCGAAGAGGCGATCGCGGCCGAGGGCGTCGCCTCGATCAGCGACCTCATCCAGCAGATCGAGGCACGCACCGGCTCGGCCCGCGGGCGCGGGGGAGAGCGGCCGATCGTGCTCGTCAACGGCATCCGCGTCGGTTCCTTCCGCGAATTCGCGCAATACCCGCCCGAGGCGCTCGCCCGGGTCGAGGTCTTCCCCGAGGAAGTGGCCCAGCGCTTCGGCTTCCCGCCCGACCGGCGGGTGATCAACCTCATTCTCAAGGACAACTACGACAACGCCGAGGTCGAGCTCGAATTCGAAGGCCCGAGCCGGGGCGGCTATTTCCAGACCGAACAGGAACTGGGATACCTGCGCATCGCCGACGGGGGGCGGATCAACGTCAACCTGACCGCGAACGACCGCTCGCTCCTGACCGAGGCGGAGCGCGGGATCATCCAGACGCCGGGTTCGACCTCGGACCTGCCGGGCGATCCCGACCAGGCCGAATTCCGCAGCCTGCTCGCCGACACGCGCTCCTTCGATGCCAATGTGAGCTACGCCAAGGCCTTCATCGACCAGGGAGCCTCGGTTTCTGCGAACATCAATTACCAGCGCAACGACAGCCGCGCGCTGAACGGGCTCAACCTCGTCACGCTGACAGGGCCGGACGGCGACAGCCTGACCCGCACCTTCGGCGAGGAGACCCCGCTGACCCAGACCCGGGCGGAGGATGTCCTCAACGCCTCGGGCTCGCTGAACAAGCAGGTCAACGCCTTCCAGTACACCGGGACCTTCGACGCGGGGCTGTCCGAACTCGAGCAGGTGATCGACCGCCGGTTCGACACCTCCGCGCTGGAGGCGGAGGCGCTGGCCGGCACTCTCGCGCTCGATGGCCCGCTGCCGGGCGCGGTCGCGGGCGGGTTCGATGTGGCGAACACGCGCGGCATCAACGCGGCGACATTGCACACGCTGAACGGTCCGCTCGCCGACCTGCCGGGGGGCGAGCTGATGGCGACCTTCGATGTCGGCTACGACTGGAGCCGGGTCGAAGCCTCGGACACGCGCGGCAACCTGCCGGTGAACCTCACCCGCGGCGACATCTCGACCGGCGCCAATCTGGTCGTCCCGATCACCAGCCGCAGGCGGGGTTTCGCCGATGCGCTGGGCAGCTTCACGCTCAATCTCAACGCCGGGATCAACGACCTGTCGGATTTCGGGACGCTCGGCGATTATTCGGTCGGCCTCAACTGGGGCGTGACCGACCGGTTCGAGCTGTCGGCGACCTACATCTACCGCGAGGTAGCGCCGGGGCTGCGGCAACTGGGCGATCCGCAGGTGCTCCAGCCCAACGTGCCCGTCTTCGATCTTGTCGCGGGCGAGACCGTGCTGGCCGAAGTCCTGACCGGCGGCAATCCCGACCTTCCGGCCGAGACGCAGACCGACTGGCGGTTCCAGGCGAACTGGGAGCTGCCGTTCTGGGACGACACGCGCTTCACCATCGAATACATCCGCAATCGTTCGGATGACGTGACGAGCGCCTTCCCGCAGGTCACGCCCGCGATCGAGGCGGCTTTCCCGGACCGGATCGGGCGCGACGCGGACGGGCGGCTGACCTTCGTCGACCGGCGGGCGGTGCGCTTTGCCGAGACGCGATCGGACCGGTTGCAGTTCACGCTGGGCACGCGCGGGCGCTTCGGGGACGAGGCGGAGCGCGGCGGTCCTCCGGGCGGGGCCGGCGAGCGGGCCGGCGGCCGCATGGGCAGGCCGTCCGGCGCTCCGGCGGCGGGCACGGCCGGGGCGGAGCGCGGCGGGCCTCCCGCGGCGGACCGGCGCGAGCGGTTCATGGCCTTCCGCGACCGCCTCTGCGCCGAGGACGGGGCCGAATGGCTCGCCGACCTCGTCGCGCGGGTCGATGCGGGCGAGGACCTGTCCGAAGAAATCCCCGGCTTCGATCCCGCCCGGCTCGAGGCGATGGTCGCCCGCGCGCGCGGCGCGGACGGGACCATCGACGAGGACCGCCTCGCCATGTTCCGGGAGCGGATCTGCGCTATCGATCCGGCGGTGATGGGTGGCCGCGCCGGGCCGCCCGTGCCCGCGGACGGCTCTCCCCGCGTCCCCGGCGGCGGCGAGCGAACGCCCGAATACGAAGCCTTCCGCGCGCGCCTGTGCGGCGAGGGGGGCATTGCCGCCCTGCGCGAACTCATCGCGAGGATCGAGGCGGGCGAGGACGTGTCCGCGCTCCTGCCCGGCGTCGATCCGGCCCTGATCGAGACGGGGCTGGACCGGGCGCGCGGCCCCGACGGGACCATTCCCGACGCGGTGCTCGAACGCTTCCGCACGCGGATGTGCGAGATGAGCGCGCGCGGCGGACAAAGCGGCGGCGAAGCGCGCGACGGTGACGGCGGCGACGGGCGCGACGGTGGCGGGGGCGGCGGGGGCGGTCCGGCCTTCAATCCGCTCGGCGGCGGAGGGCGGCCGGGCGGCTTCTTCTACTTCGCCAACCTGACTCACACGATCGAGCTTGCGAACGAGATCCTCATCGCCCCCGGCGTCCCCGTGCTCGACCAGCTCGACGGGGATGCCACCGACGCCTTCGGCCTGCCGCGCCATTCCTCGCGGCTGGAGGCGGGGATCTTCGGCCAGGGTCTCGGTCTGCGCCTGTCGGGCCGCTATACCGGCAGGACACGGCTCGACGGGTCGGGCCTGCCGGGAAGCACGGACCTGTTCTTCGGCGACATCGTGACCTTCGACCTGCGCGTCTTCGCCAATCTCGACCAGGTGACGCGGAGCGAGGCGAAATGGCTCGACAATGTCCGCGTGTCGTTGCGGGCCGACAACCTCTTCGACGCGCAGCGCCGGGTTAGGGACGAGGCGGGCAATGTCCCGATAAACTACCAGCCGCTGCTGATCGACCCGACGGGGCTGTTCGTCGGCATCGACATCCGCAAGCTGTTCTAGCCTCCCTTGCGACCTTCTTGGGGGGGAAAGGCTACAAGCTCTCCCCGCAGGCGACCCCGCTCGCCCAGGCCCACTGGAAATTGTACCCGCCGAGCCAGCCGGTCACGTCCACCGCCTCGCCGATGGCGTAGAGGCCGGGCACGCGCTTCGCCTCCATCGTGCGCGAGGAAAGCTCGGAGGTCGAAATGCCGCCGATCGTCACCTCGGCCTTGGCGAAGCCTTCGGTCCCGGTCGGGCGGAAGCGCCAGTCGGCGAGCCGCGCGCCCGCTTCGCGCAGGGCGCTGTCGGGCACGTTGCCCAGTTCGCGCGTCACGCCGAGCCGATCGGCCAGCGCATCGGCGAGCCGGTCGGGCAGGTGTTCGCGCAGGGCCGCGCGCAGGCTCGCCCGGGGCCGGTCGCGCTTCAGTTCGACCAGCCAGTCCGGCCCCGCCTGCGGCACGAAGGTCACCGCGACCTCCTCGCCCGCGCGCCAGTAGGAGGAGACCTGCAGGATCGCCGGGCCCGACAGGCCCTTGTGCGTGAACAGCGCCGCCTCGTCGAAACTGCCCGCCCCGGCGCGGGCGCGGACCGGGGCGGAGACGCCGGACAGCTCGCGGAACAGCGCGTCCCCGCCGCCCAGCGTGAGCGGCACGAGCGCGGGGCGCGGCTCGACCACCTTCAGCCCGAACTGCCGCGCCAGATCATAGGCGAAGCCGGTCGCGCCCATTTTCGGGATCGACGGGCCGCCGGTGGCGATGACGAGAGCGGGCGCGGCGTAGCTGGCGCCGGAGGCGGAAACGGCGAAGGTTTCCCCGTCCTTCACCACCGCGCCGACATCGGCGTTGCAGATCACGTCGACGCCGGCGGGACATTCGGCGAGCAGCATCTCCACGATCGCCCTGGCCGAGCCATCGCAGAACAATTGCCCGAGCGTCTTTTCATGCCACGCGATGCCGTGCTTTTCGACCAGTTCGATGAAGTCGGCCGGCGTGTAGCGGGCGAGCGCGCTCTTGGCGAAATGCGGATTGGCCGACAGGTAGTTTTCCGGAGCCGCGTGGAGATTGGTGAAATTGCACCGCCCGCCGCCCGAGATGAGGATCTTCCTGCCCGGCTTCTCGGCCCGTTCGAGCACCGCGACGCGAAGCCCCCGCTGGCCCGCGCGTGCGGCGCACATCAGGCCGGCTGCGCCCGCGCCCAGGATGATCGCATCGTAATGTTCCATCGCCCGCGAGATAGGCAGCTTCGCCCGTTCGCGCAAAGGATCACGCGGCCGCGCGAACGAAAGCCGCCGCCGGGGGCGGGCCGGCGAGACGGGGCGACAGGGGGATTTTCCATTGTGGCAATCCGGCTGCACCCATCTTCCATCGCGCGCCCTTGCGCCCTATCTCGCACCAATGTCCCGAACCGAAGCCGGCACGCCGCACGATCCGAGAGGGGCCGGGCGCTTCGACGAAAGCCGCGCGGCCTCGACCGTCGCGCGCGCCCAGCCCGATCTCGCCGCGGGGGTGGCAGCGATCCGCGAAACGGTGAAGGTGCTGCGGCCCGTTCCCGGGGTCTATCGCATGGTCGATGCGCGCGGCGACGTGCTCTATGTCGGCAAGGCGAGGAGCCTCAAGGCGCGCGTCGCCAACTACACCCAGTGGAAGGCCCTGTCGGGGCGGCTCCAGCGGATGGTCTCGCAAACCCGCTCGATGGAGATCGTCACCACCAATTCGGAGGCCGAGGCGCTGCTGCTCGAGGCGCAGCTCATCAAGCGGTTCCGCCCGCCCTTCAACGTGCTGCTGCGCGACGACAAGAGCTTTCCCTTCATCCTGCTGCGGGCCGATCACGAATTCCCGCGCATCCACAAGCATCGCGGCGCGCGCCGGGCCAAGGGCAATTATTACGGCCCCTTCGCCAGTGCGGGCAGCGTCAACACGACGCTGAACGCGCTGCAGAAACTGTTCCTGCTGCGAAGCTGCACCGACAGCTTCTTCAACAATCGCGACCGGCCCTGCCTGCTCTACCAGATCAAGCGCTGTTCGGCCCCCTGCGTCGGCCGCATTTCGGAAGAGGATTACGCAGGCCTCGTGCGGCAGGCGAAGGATTTCCTCGCGGGCAAATCGGGCGCGGTGCAGGCCGATCTCGAACGGCAGATGGCGAAGGCGGCCGAGGACCTCGACTTCGAGACCGCCGCGATCCTGCGCGACCGGCTGCGCGCGGCGACCTTCATCCAGGGCAGCCAGGCGATCAACGCCAAGGCGGTGGGCGATGCCGATGTCTTTGCATTGGCGGCCAAGGGAGGGCAGATCTGCGTCCAGGCCTTCTTCATCCGCGGCGGGCAGAACTGGGGCCACCGTGCCTTCTTCCCGCGCCACACGAAGGAGATCGACGAGGCCGAGGTCCTGTCCGACGTGATGCTGCAATTCTACGAGGAGGTCCCGCCGCCGCCGACCATTCTCGTCGACCGCGACCTGCCCGAGCGCGCGCTGATCGAGGCGGCGCTGTCGGAACTGGCGGAACGCAAGGTGGCGCTCTCGATCCCCCAGCGCGGCGACCGGCGCAAGCTGATGGCGCAGGCGAGCCGCAACGCGGTCGAGGCGCTCGACCGGCGGCTGGCCGAGACTGGCACGAAAGCGAGGGTCCACCGCGAGCTCGCCGAATTCCTCGAACTGGAAGAGCCGCCGCAGCGCATCGAGATCTACGACAACAGCCACATCCAGGGCGCGAAGGCGGTGGGCGCGATGGTGGTCGCAAGCCCCGAGGGCTTCGAGAAGTCGCAATACCGCAAGTTCAACATCCGCGAGGCGCAGTCGAACGACGATTTCGGCATGATGCGCGAAGTGATGCGCCGCCGCTTCCGCCGCTTCGCCGATGGCGGCGGGGAGGGCGGCGCGGAGAACGGCGAACCGGGCGCGAGGGGACACCACGCGGTGCTTCCCGACCTCGTCCTGATCGATGGCGGCAAGGGCCAGCTTTCGAGCGTCATGAGCGTGCTCGAGGAATACGGCCTGGCCGAGGACGTGCCCGTGGTCGGCATCGCCAAGGGTCCACATCACGGGCGCGAGGGGCGCGAGGTGTTCCACTTCCCCGACGGGCGCGAGAAGACCCTGCCGACCAATTCGCCGGTGCTGTTCTACGCCCAGCGCCTGCGCGACGAGGTCCACCGCTATGTGATCGGCGCGCACCGCGCGAAGCGGTCGAAGGGGATCACGGCGAGCCCGCTGGACGAAATCCCCGGCATCGGCCCGGCGAGGAAGCGCGCGCTGCTGCTCCATTTCGGGACCGCCAGCAAGGTGCGCGCCGCCGCCCTCGAGGATCTGCGCCGCGCCCCCGGAGTGAGCGACAAGGTCGCCCGCGCGGTCTATGATTTCTACCATGCGGGCGGCTAGGACGAAGCGCGTCGCCGGGCGGCATAGCGGCGCAGCTGCGCGTGCTCGACCCAGGTCGAATGGACCCCGCTCGAAATCTTGTGCGGCAGCGCCAGCCGGCAGACCGGCCCGCTGGCGATGTCACCCGCATCGAGGATCGCGCATTCGGACGTGCCCGTGTTCTCGTCGATCAGGAAGGTGACAAGCCATGCGTCCCTTTCGCCTACCGCTTCGCTGCTTGAGAAGTCCCTTTCGCCTGCCGCTTCGCTGTCAGAGGCGGGGACCTTTTTCGGCACCACCGGGGCCTCGCTCGCATAGACGCCTTCGGGCAGCCTGAAGACCTCCTCGGCGCCCGTCTCGGTGTCGTGGCAGACGAAGCCGTCGAACAGGAACCAGCCCGGCCTCGTCGTGGTCGACCAGACATGGCGGCTCTTCTTCATGGCGAAGGCCGGGTTGATCATGCCGAATTCGACGATCCGCTCCGACAGGCGCTCTTCCCGGCATTCGCCCGTGGCGAGGTCGAAGCGCCAGCGGTGAAGGCGGCTCTGGAACGAGTGTTCGTCGACATAGGCCATCATGTGGCTGTATTCGCCCGCTTCCTCGAGCGGGTCGGGCATGGGCCGGTCCTGGAAATAGCCTTCGAGCACGATCTCCTCGCCGTCCTCGTAGGCATTGGTCCAGTGCAGGACATAGGTTGGCGCGGCTTCGAACCAGCGGATTTCCTCCGGTCCCCCGTGCCGCGGGATCAGTGCGAAGCGGGTCGGGACGCCTTCGTGCAGCCGCGCGGCGTGGATGCCGCGTTCGAGCAGCTTTTCGTCCCAGAACAGCGGCATGTCATTGAGGATCGACCAGTTTTTCGTGATCGCCATATCATGCGGCAGGCGCGGTCCCGGCAGCGGGATCGGCACGTAATGGGCAAGCCGCCCGTCCCGGTCGATCACGCCGTAATGCATGAAGGGCGCGTGCTTGCCATAATTGAAGAACATCAGTTCGCCCGTCTCCTCGTCCACCTTGGGATGGGCGGAGACGCCGTCCAAGGGCGCCCACGGCGCCTTGCCAAGCGTTTCGAGCGTGACGGGGTCCACCATCCACGCCTCGCCGCACTGGTAGAAGGTCGCATAGGCGATCCCGGCATGGACGATAATGTCGGTCGAGCCGGTGTCCTTCAGCCCCCCGTGCGCGCCGAAGCCGGGCCGTTTCGACGTGCCCGGCGGGTCCATCAGCCCGCCCCAGAGCGACTGCCCCGCGAGCTGTTCCGCCTCGAAGCAGTGGGTCCGCACGAAGCGGTTGCGATAGCTTGCCCGGCCACCCGAAATGTTCACCGCATGGATCATCGCGTCCCCGTCGAAGGGATGATGCCGCCCGAGCGGCTGGTGCACGGGGTTTTCGGTGTTTCGCAGGTAGATGCCGTCGATATCCTTGGGAATGGCGCCTTCGATCACCTCCAGTTCGGGGACATCGACCTCCTCGTGGCAGGGCGTCCACGGGCCGGAGAGATAGGGGTGGTTCGACGGTTTCAGGCTGGTAATGACGGGCTCAAGCCGGGTGATCTCCATGCGCGCTCTCCTCGCGCGCGAGCCTAGCGGCCGCGTGCCGGGTTGCAAGCGGGGGCGAGGCGTGTTGGAAAGCGCCGACCGGCGGCGAAATTTGATCTTCGTCAAGGCAGCAATGCCTTGCCGGCGGCAAAAGCCGGTCATCGGGACGGGCATCTGGAGGGAGACAGGCTCATGAAATCCATTCTGCTTCACGTCGAAGGCGACAGCTGCATGGAGGCGCGGATGCAGGTCGCGCTCGACATCGCCCGCACCTGCGATGCACACATCACCTGCCTGCAGGCGGTCAGCTACGAGGTCTTCGCGCCGGGCGATTTCTACGGCTCCGCGCTCGCCGCCGCGATGCCGCGGATCAAGGAGGCGGCGGAGGAACTGCGCCGCGAGATCGAGAAGGACCTCGAGAACGAGGGCGTCTCCTTCGAATGGCGCTTCATGTACGGCATGGCCGACACGCGCCTGCTCGAACAGTCGGCGTTGCACGACATCATCCTCGTCGGGCCGAACGATGTCGGCGAGGAAGGGCGCGGGCCGTCGGCCATGGTCGGCGAACTGGTGCTCAAGGCGCCGGCCCCGGTGCTGGTCGTGCCAAAGGCGACCACGTCGCTCGACCTTTCGAAGGACGTGATGATCGCGTGGAACGGTTCGTCCGAAGCCTGCGTCGCCCTGCGCGCGGCGGTGCCGCTGCTGAAACACGCGGGCAAGGTCTACCTCGCCAGCGTCGCCGAGGAGCGCGAGCGCGCCCGCTTCGACTTCCCCCCGAGCGAGGCCGCGAAATACCTCAGCCGTCACGGCATTTCGAGCGAGTTCGTCGAGATCCCGCGCGGCGAGGCATCGATCTCCGACACGCTCTTTTCGGCCGCCCAGATGCGCGAATGCGGGTTCATGGTGATGGGCGCCTACGGCCATTCGCGGCTGGCCGAAATGCTGTTCGGCGGGGTTACGCGGCGGAGCCTTTCGGACCCGCAGATGCCGATGTTCATGGCGCACTGACGGGCGCGAAGGCCGCTGCCGATCGCGTCACCGGGTCTTCCGCCGCCTTGGCTGGAAGGAGCAGGAGGGCCTGGTTGCCTCCAGCTCTCCGGCGACCGTTGGCGCGCCCCGGTCAGCGCCGCTTGCGCATCATTCCTTCCTGCGCGACGGACGCCACCAGGTTGCCCGCGCGGTCGAAGATGCGCCCGCGGTTGAAGCCGCGCCCGCCGCCCGACCACGGCGCGTCGGTCGCGTAGAGCAGCCATTCGTCCGCCCTCGCTTCGCGGTGAAACCAGATCGCGTGGTCGAGGCTCGCGCCGACCAGTTCGTTCCGCATCCATGACAGGCCATGCGGCAGCGCGCTGGTGCCCAAAAGCGTGTAGTCGCTTGCATAGGTGATGACCGCGCGGTGCAGCAGCGGTTCGTCGGGCAGCGGCGCGACGGTGCGGAACCAGGTATGGGCGCGCGGCTCCCTCGGCTCGCGGCTCATCCAGTGGAGCTGGTCGAGGGTCCGCATCTCGATCGGGCGGGGGCGCAGCATGACCGCGCGCTGCGCCTCGTCGAGCCTGTCCCCCATCGCTTCGGCGAGTTCGCGGCGCGTCTCGACGTCGGATTTCAGTTCTTCCGGCCCGGCCACGTCCGGCATCGGCGCGTCGCAGTGTTCGAGGCCGTCCTCGGGCGTCTGGAAGCTCGCGGTGAGGTTGAGGATCGGGGTGCACGATCCGTCTTCGTTTTCCTGCGCCGCGACGACGCGCCGGTTGGCGAAGCTCCTCCCGTCGAAATCGCGCGCGATGCGGTATTCGATCGGGCTTCCCTCGCGCCCGCCGCGCAGGAAATAGGCGTGGAGCGAATGGGCGACCTTGCCCGCGGGCACGCTCGCCTGCGCCGC
This sequence comes from Erythrobacter sp. HL-111, assembly GCF_900105095.1. NCBI lineage: Bacteria > Pseudomonadati > Pseudomonadota > Alphaproteobacteria > Sphingomonadales > Erythrobacteraceae > Erythrobacter > Erythrobacter sp. HL-111. The sequence continues at coordinate 136,635 of NZ_LT629743.1, forward strand.
CATCAGCGCCTGCGCCAGCACCTGCCCGCCGAACACGCGGCCCACGCCGCCCTTCTGGGCGGAGCCGAGCCAGACATCGGCGGCGCGTTTCTCGACGCGGAGCAGCCGGACGAGGCCCGCGACGAGCTGTTCGGGAGAGGGGGCTTGCGGATCGGGCGTGTCGTTCATGGCGCGCGGCAATGCTGCGCCGGTGCGGGAAGGTCAAGCCGGCGCGTCAGCCGCGCACGAACAGCCGCCGGTATGCCCGCCATGCGAGCGCCTTGGCCGGCGCGCGCCGCGGCCAGCGACCGGGGGCGGTGGGCGCGAGGCCGAACCGCCGGACGAGCCCGTTGAAGCAGCGCGCATCGCTTTCCGCGTGGCTCCATTCGGAACGCCAGGTGACCGACAGCGAGATCGAGGGCGCCGGGCCGTTCCGCACGAAATGCGGCGCCATGACCGGGACGTGCACGGCCTCGCCCGGCTGAAGCGTGAAGGTCCGCGCGGCGTCCATGAAGCCTTCGTCCCAGCCGAGCTCGCGCGGGCCGCCGAGGTGGTAGCGCTCGTGCGCCTCGTCGGGCGCGAAACGGGGGTCGCCGGCGGGGAACTGCGTCATCGCCTTGGAGCCCGCGAGCTGCATCAGGATGTTGTGTTCGGGATCGAAGTGATAGGGCGTCACCGCGTTCGGGCTGGAGATGAAGACGAAGGCCTGCGGATCCATCAGCGGTCCGGTCTTCGCCTCGATCTCGTCCTTCAGGTCGGCGAGAATGGCGTGCAGCAGGGCGGCATAGGACGGGACCTGTTCGACATTCTTGAGCACCGCCCAGCTGTTCGCCCGCGCGATGCCGAGGATGGTTTCGGTGATCGAAAGGCCCGTCGCGCCGGGTTTCCCGTCGATGCCGAGCGGCAGGTCGCCGCGGTTGTATTCGACGCTGCGCCCGGGCAGCCGCGCGGCAAGTTCGGCGAGCGCCGGGATCGTGAGCAGAGGATGATCCGCAAGGCCATGCGTCAGCCGGTGCGCTCCTTCGGGGTAATGCGCGGCGAAGACCCTGCGGGTCTGTTGGTCAAAGACCGGCGTCACGTTTGGCTTGCAGGCGCGGAAGGGGGCGTTCATCGCGCGTTCCTCCGGTTTTCCCCGCGGCGGTTCTCCCACGCCGTCAGCGCGGCGAAGAGCCCGCGCCGCGCCGCGCCGCCGATGGCGATGTTGTGGCTCGCAAGGCTACGCTTCTCGCGCCAGAGCCGCTCGATCATCGAATGGCCTTCGGCGGCGCAGCTGTCGGCGAAGGCGATGCCGGGACGGTCCAGCAGGGCGAGGTTTTCGAGCTGCAGCAGCAGGCCCGGCGAATGGCGCGCGAAGCGTTCGTCGAAGGCGGTCTTGAAACTGAACGCGCCGGGCGGGGCGATCAGGTTCGCCAGCATCGCGACCGGCCTCCCGTCGAGCCGCAGGGCGAGCCGTTCGAGCCGTCCGCTCTCCGCCGCGCCGCGCAGGACCTCGGCGAAGAAGGTCCGGGTGTGTTCGTGGCTGGCGAGGGCGGAGCCCGCCGCGCCTTTCCAACCCGCCGCTTCGAGCACGAGGAATTCGCGCGTCCAGCCCGCGAGCCCTTCGGCCCCCTCGCAGCGTTCGAAGGCGAGCGCGCCCTCTTCGGCGAGCCGCTTGTGCTGGCGGCGCAGTTCCTTGCGTTTCTTGGCGCTCATCGAGGCTTCGAGATAGGCCTCAGGGCCGAGGGGCGAGGCGAGCATCGCGCGGCTCTCGCGCTTTGCCACGGTGCGCGCGCGGCCCTGTTCGGCGAGCACCGTCTCGAGCGCGTCGCCCACCGGGCCGGCTTCGGTGAGCATCGGCAGGTGCAGGAACAGCGCGCGCCGGGCGGAGCGATCGAAATGGGCGAGGATCGCCCGCCAGAAGGCGACTTCGTGCCCGCGCGCGACCAGCGGCGTGCCGGTGAAGGCGTTGGGGTGGAGCCAGCCGGTCGCGTGCGTCACCGGGTAGCCGTAATAGCGCGGCCAGCGGACCACCGGGTAGAGCCCGCACAGCCGCCCGCCGGCGAAATATGCCTTCACCGTCACCCGCTCCGCCGCGCCCCAGCGATCGAGCCCGGGGAGGAGGAACCAGGGTTCGAAGAAGGGATTGGGCTCGCTCGCCTCGGCGACGAGGCGATCCCATTCCGTCCTGAAGGCCCGGTCCCGCAGGGCCGCGCGGTCGAGCAGGACCACGCGCCCGCGCGGCGCCGCGCCTGCGGGCGGGCGCACGGCTTCGGGCGCGGGCTGATCGGCCAGCTTCGGCGCGTTCGCCAGGTCCATGCGACAATATCCCCGTCCGTCTGCGATGCGCGAAGGATCCGCGCTTCGGACCGGCTCCATGCCACGGGCCGGCGTGCGGCGCGCGGGCCGAGATGGGGGATGTCCGCGGTTGGGACGTTAAACCGCCCGAAAGGTTAAGAACCCCGGCACGTGGGTCGGAGCGGGCACCCGCGCCGCGAAAGCCGGGTCAATGCCCCCCGGCGAGCGCGGCGAGCAGCAGCAGGGCGACGATGTTGGTGATCTTGATCATCGGGTTCACGGCGGGGCCGGCGGTGTCCTTGTAGGGATCGCCGACCGTGTCGCCCGTCACCGCGGCCTTGTGCGCTTCGGAGCCCTTGCCGCCGTGGTTGCCGTCCTCGATGTATTTCTTCGCGTTGTCCCACGCCCCGCCGCCCGCGGTCATGGACAGCGCGACGAACAGCCCGCCGACGATCACGCCGAGCAGCAGCGCACCCAGGGCGGCAAAGCCGTTCTGCTGCCCGGCAATTCCCGTGATCGCGAAATAGACCACGATCGGCGCGAGCACGGGGAGCAGCGAGGGCAGGATCATCTCCTTGATCGCGGCCTTGGTGACGAGGTCGACGGTCCGGGCGTAGTTCGGGCGGCTGGTCCCGGCCATGATCCCCGGATCGGCGGCGAATTGTTCGCGCACGTCGGTCACGACATCGCCCGCCGCGCGGCCCACCGCGGTCATGCCCATCGCTCCGAAGAGATAGGGCAGCAGCGCCCCGAGCAGCAGGCCGACGATGACATAGGGGTTCTCGAGGCTGAAATCGACGTCCGCCTCGGGAAAGAACTCTCCGAGGTCGGCGGTGTAGGCCGCGAACAGGACGAGCGCGGCAAGGCCGGCCGAACCGATCGCATAGCCTTTCGTCACCGCCTTGGTCGTGTTGCCGACCGCGTCGAGGAGGTCTGTCTTCTCGCGCACCGATTCGTCCAGCCCCGCCATCTCCGCGATCCCGCCCGCATTGTCGGTGACCGGGCCATAGGCGTCGAGCGCCACGACCATTCCGGCCAGCGCCAGCATCGCGGTCGCGCCGTAGGCGAGGCCGATGAGGCCGGCGATCTGGTAGGCCGCGATGATGCCCGCGATGATCGCGAGCGTCGGCAGCGCGGTCGATTCGAGGCTGATCGCAAGGCCCTGGATCACGTTGGTTCCGTGGCCCGTTTCCGACGCCTTGGCGATCGAGCGCACCGGGCGAAAGCCCGTGCCGGTGTAATATTCGGTGATCCAGATGATGACGCCGGTGAGAACCAGCCCGATCAGCGCGCACAGGACGAGGTCGGTGCCGGTGAATTCGACCATCGGCGTCTCGCCCAGCGCCGCCGCTCCGGTCGGGTCGAGCAGCTGCGGGTTGAGCACCGTGCCCATGTCCACCCCCACGCTGCCCAGGGCGAACCGCGTCACCAGCCAGATCAGCGGCAGGGCGAGCACGGCGGTGACGATGAAGCCCTTGTACATCGCGCCCATCACGTTTGTCCCGCCGCCGAGGCGGACGAAATAGGTCCCGATGATCGAGGTCACGATGCACGCGCCCCCGATCAGCAGCGGCAGGGCCATCAGCGGCAGCAGCAGGTCGCCGATATCGGGCAGCAGCAGCGCGGTCAGCACCATGGTCGCGCCGACGGTCACGACATAGGTCTCGAACAGGTCCGCGGCCATTCCCGCGCAGTCGCCGACATTGTCGCCGACATTGTCCGCGATCACCGCCGGGTTGCGCGGGTCGTCCTCCGGTATCCCCGCCTCGACCTTGCCGACGAGGTCCGCGCCGACATCCGCCGCCTTGGTGAAGATGCCCCCGCCGAGCCGGGCGAAGATCGAGATCAGCGAGGCGCCGAAGGCGAGGCCGATCAGCCCGTCGATCACGATCCGGGCATTGGCGGCATGGCCCAGCGGCCCGATGAGCACCGCGAAGAACACCGCGATCGAGAGCAGCGCGAGGCCCGCCACGAGCATCCCCGTCACCGCGCCCGCGCGAAAGGCGAGCGTGAGGCCCTGTTGCAGGCCGAGGCTCGCCGCCTGCGCCGTGCGGACATTGGCGCGCACCGAGATGTTCATGCCCGTGTAGCCCGCAACGCCCGAAAGCACCGCGCCGATCACGAAGCCGGCCGCCGGGACGGGGCCGAGGAACAGCCCCACCACGACCGCGACCGCCACGCCGACGATCCCGATGGTCGTGTATTGCCGGTTGAGATAGGCCTGCGCGCCTTCCTGGATCGCGCCGGCGATTTCCCGCATCCGTTCATTGCCCGGGCTCGCGCCGAGGACCTGGCGACTGGTGATAAAGCCGTAGACCACGGCGAGCAGTCCCAGCCCGATGGAAATATGGACGAGTTCCAAGAGACATCCCCTCTCCTGACGTGGGAAACGTCCCGGTTTTGCCGGTGTCCGCAAGGGAATCGGTGCCCCCGGCCTTCCCTTCCTCCCACCAAGCGCGGCGGGGGCCGCGCGGGCCTCACTCTAGCGCGGGTTCGAAACCTGGCAAGCCTTTCGCCGCCGAGCCGCCCGGCAGGGCGCGAGGGTAACGCCGACGATCCGGCGCAGGAGGCGCGGTTCAGCCGTGGCGGTAGCCGAGCGAATCGGGATCGGTGAAGCTCGACGCGCCGAGCATCAGCGGTGCATCGCCCGATTCCTCGACCAGCCCGATCCGCACCGCGTGGACCGGCAGTTCGGCGTCCCAGGCGGCCGTGAACAGCAGTTCGTAATCGTCGCCCCAGCGGATGCACTCGTCGAGCCGGTCGGGCGCGGCGACGGGGACGAGCTGCGGATCGATCATGACGGTGACGTCGCTCGCCTCCGCCATGCGGTAGGCATCGAGCAGCAGGCCGTCCGAAATGTCCATCATCGCGCCGACATGGGGCGCGAGCGCGATCCCCTCGACGAGCCGCGGGCGAGGGCGGTTGAACGCCTCGAGATGGGCCTTGTCGCCTTCGAAGCCGAGCATGGCGCAGCCCAGCGGGCCGGTCACGAACAGCGCCTCGCCCGGCGTCGCGCGGGTGCGCGAGGGGATCGGGCGGCAGGTCGCGCGGCCGATGGCGGTGATCGAGAAGGTGCTCGCCCCGGTCGTCGCGATCGTGTCCCCGCCCAATAGCGGCACGTCGTATTCGGTCAGCGCATCGGCGAGTCCCGCAAGGAAGCGCTGGTCCTCGTCCCCGCCGAGCGCGTAGCCGAGCAGCACGCCGATCGGTTCCGCGCCCTTGCTGGCGATGTCGGACAGGTTGAGCGCAACGAGCTTCCACGCGACGTCGGCAAGGTCGGCGCTGGGTTTGAAATGGGTGTCCTCGGCCATCGAGTCCATGTTGATGACGAGCACCTCGTCGCCGATCTCGATCAGCGCGCAATCATCCCGCAATCCCTGCGCGCCCGGGTGCAGCGGCAGGCTCCGCAGGGCGGTCACGAAATCCAGTTCGTTCACGATCCCGACCCCATCCCAAGTAATCCCCTCGGGCAGGGTCATAAACCGGATCGAAAGCAAGGGGAAGCGCCGAAGCGCGAAAGCGCCGCCGTGCGCCCCTTGCAAGGAGAGGGTCAGCCGCGCACCTCGCGGGCGAGCGCATCCAGTATGCCGTTCACGAATTTCGCCTCGCGGTCGTCGAAGAAGGCCTTTGCCACGTCGACATATTCGTTGATCGCCGCGCCCGCGGGCACGTCGGGCCGGGCGATCAGTTCATAGGCGCCCGCGCGCAGGACCTGGAGCATCGTCTTGTCGAGCCGGGCGAGCGTCCATCCGCTTGCGAGGCGAGCGGTGAGGAGGTCGTCGATCTCCGCCCGCCGCGCCGCGACCCCGCGCACGATGTCGTCGAAGAACGGGACCTCGGCCTCGGCATAGACGGCATCGCGGTGCTCGTCGTCGTCGATCGTCCGACCGAGCCGGTGCTGGTGGAATTCGTCGAGCAGGCGGGCGAGCGGGGTCTGCTCCATCTGCTGCTGGTAGAGCGCCTGCACCGCGGCGAGCCGCGCGCTGGAGCGGGCCCGGGATCTCGGGTTGCGAGAAGTCATCTGCGGCGCAGCTCCACCGAGCGCGCGTGCGCGGGCAGGCCCTCGGCATGGGCGAGGGTCGCCGCTGCCGGGCCGATCGCCCTGAAGGCCGCTTCGGACAGTTCGAGGAAACTCGTGCGCTTCATGAAGTCGAGCACCGACAGCCCGCTCGAAAAGCGCGCCCGTCGCCCCGTCGGGAGCACGTGGTTCGGCCCGCCGACGTAATCGCCGATGGCCTCGGGCGTCATCCGGCCGAGGAACACGCTGCCGGCGTGGCGGATCGTGCGCAGCATCGCGTCGGGCTCTGCAATGGCGAGTTCGACGTGTTCCGCCGCCAGCCGGTTGGCGAGTTCGGGCGCCTCGCGCGCCAGGTCGCCAACCACGATGACGACCCCGTTCGTCTCCCAGCTTTCGCGCGCGACCGCCTCGGTCGAAAGCTGGCTGGCCTGCAGCGTCACGCTGTCTTCGACCAGCGCGGCGAAGGCGGCATCGTCGGTGATGAGGATCGATTGCGCGGTCGGATCGTGTTCGGCCTGGGAAAGGAGGTCGGCGGCGATCCAGTCGGGGTCGTTGTCCCCGTCGGCGATGACGAGGATTTCGGAAGGGCCGGCGACCATGTCGATCCCGACCACGCCGTAGAGCTGGCGCTTCGCCTCGGCGACCCAGGCATTGCCCGGTCCGGTGATGACGTCGACCGCGCCGATCCGCCCGGTTCCGTAGGCCAGCGCGCCGACCGCCTGGGCTCCGCCGATGCGCCAGATCTCGTCCACCCCCGCGACGTGCGCCGCCGCGAGCACCAGCGGGGTGGTCTGCCCGTGCGGCGTCGGGGTGCAGACCGCGAGCCGGGAAACGCCCGCGACCTTGGCGGGGATCGCGTTCATCAGCAGCGAGGAGGGATAGGCCGCGCGCCCGCCGGGGACGTAGAGCCCCGCCGCATCGACCGCGCGCCAGATCGCGCCCAGCCGCACGCCCGCCTCGTCGCGGTAGTCGCGGTTTTCGGGCAGCTGCGCCTCGTGATAGGCCCGGATGCGCGCCGCGGCGAGGTCGAGCGCCTCGCGCAGGTCTTTATCGAGCGATTCATAGGCAGCAGCGCAGGCCTCGGGCGCGATTTTCCAGTCCGCTTCCGAGCCGATGTGGTGGTGATCGAACCGCGCGGTGTATTCGAGCAGCGCCTCGTCCCCGCGGCTCTTCACCGCGGAGAGGATCGCGGCGACGCTCGCCGCCACGTCGCTCGCGCTTTCGCGGCGGTCGGCGACGATCCGGGCGAAGCGGGCCTCGAAATCGGGATCGAGCGTGGAGAGGAGCTGCATCAGGCCGCCGCCTCCGCGACCTGACCCGCACCCGCACCCGCACCCGCACCCGCTTGCCGCGCCTCGACCTCCTCGCGGAAGGCGGTGACCAGCGCGGCAACGCGCGGGTCGGTCTTGAGCGCGGCGCGGTTGACGATGAGGCGCGCCGAGATGTCGAGAATGCGGCTCGTCTCGACCAGCCCGTTCTCCTTGAGCGTGCGCCCGGTCGAGACGAGATCGACGATCCGCCGCGCGAGGCCCAGTGACGGCGCGAGTTCCATCGCACCGTTCAGCTTCACGCATTCGGCCTGCACGCCCGCGGCCTCGAAATGCCGGCGGGTGAGATTGGGATACTTGGTCGCCACGCGCAGGTGGCTGACCGAGCGGTCCTCCGCCTCGTCCCCGGCGAGCTTCGCGACCGAAAGCCGGCAATGCCCGATGTCGAGATCGACCGGCGCGTAGAGGTCGTCGTAATCGAATTCCTCGATCACGTCCGAACCCACGATCCCCGCCTGCGCCGCGCCGTGGGCGACGAAGGTCGCGACATCGAAGGCGCGCACGCGGATGAGGCCGATGTCGGCGCGCTGCGTGGCGAAGGACAGCGAACGGTTCGCCTTGTCGTGGAAACCGTCCTCGGGCACGATCCCGGCGCGCGCCATCACGGGCAGCGCCTCGTCGAGGATCCGCCCCTTGGGCACGGCGAAGGTAAGCTGGCTGGTCATGAAGCCGCGCATCTAGGCACTCGGCCGGGAAAGGGCAACAAGGCTTGAGCCGCGCGCCGCGACCTCTTCGCCCGCGCGCAGCGTGCGGTCGTGGGACGGCGGCGCGCAGCGCGGCTAACCGGCATTCGTCGCGCGCGCCCTAGGCGGAAAGGAAATCCTCCATCGCCCGGTTGACCGTTTCGGGCGCTTCCCAGGGCACGAAATGTCCGCAATCGGGCACCCGCACGATGGTGAGCGGGTCGACCATGTCCTCCAGCCCTTCGAGGTTTTCGGGCGGCAGGGCGAGGTCGTCCAGCGCCCAGATGACGAGCGTGGGGATGGTGAGCTTCGGCAGGTCGGGCGGGGTCCAGTCTTCGGGCAGTTCGAAGGGCGCGTCCATCGCGGGCACGTCGATCGGCGAGGCGCGGTAGTAGTTCAGCATCCCGAACGCCGCGTCGCGGTTCTGCCAGTCGCGCAGGAGCGCGTCGCGTTCCTCGGCTTCCATCGCGTCGGGCCGGTCCCACTTGACCTCCTGCAGCAGCAGGCCGGTAAGGCCGTGCTCCTTCACCAAAGCGTCGTTTGCGGAATCGCGGAAACCGCGGATGTACTGGCTCGCCTCGCGCTGGACCTTGTTGGTATAGAGCAGGCGCTGGAAGATCGCCGGGTGCGGTGCGTTGGCGATCACCGCCCGCTCGACCCGCATGTGCTGCCCGCCGAGCGCCACCCCCCAGGCGATCGCGCCGCCCCAGTCGTGGCCGACGATGGTGAATTTCGGGATCGAGAGCGCATCGGCCAAAAGGAACACGTCGCCGATCAGCTTGTCGGGTGTGTAGGCCTCGACCTCCTGCGGCTTGGACGAGCCGCGATAGCCGCGCTGGTCCGGGGCGATGCAGCGGAACCGGCCTGCGAAATGCCGGATCTGGTGGCGCCAGGTGCGGTGGCTTTCGGGAAAGCCGTGGAGGAAGATCAGCACCGGCGCATCGGTCGGCCCCTCGTCCACCACGTCGAGGTGAATGCCGTTCGCCAGTTCCACGCGCTTGAGTTCCATCATCGCCTCAGCCCTCCGCCTCGAGTTTTTCCATGTAACCGCTCGCCACCATCGCCGCGACCTGATCGAACAGGATGTCGGGCGTGCGCCGCATTTCGCCCATCTGTTCCTCCATCCCGCGCGCGACGATGATCTCGCGCGTGCCTTTGGCGATCTCGTCGAGCATCTTTGCCGCCGCCTCGGGCGCGGGAATGCCCTCGTCGATGGCCCGGTCGCTGCGCCCGCGCCTCGACCCGTCGCCGGTGATCGCGTTGCGGCTGACATCGGTCGCGACCGAACCGGGGTAGATGACGTGGACGCCGACGCCAGTCTGCGAGAGTTCCGCCCGCAGCGCATCGGCATAGCCTGCAAGGCCGAACTTGACGGCGCAATAGGCGGTCCGCATCGGCACGCCGACCTTGCCCGCGATGGAGGAGACAAAGGCGAGCGCGCCCGATCCCCTTTCGGTCATGTGGCCGATCAGCCCCTGCGAGAAGGCGATCTGCGCGGTAAGGTCGATGTCGATGATGTCGCGATAGACCTGCATCGAGGTCTTGAGCGCGCGGCTGCGCTGCGAAACGCCCGCGTTGGCAAAGGCGAGATCGACGCCGCCCTTCCAGTCGATGGCCCTGGCGGTCGCACGGGCAAGCGCCGCCTCGTCGCGCACGTCGAAGGGCAGGACGAGCACCTCGCCGCAATCCTTCGCCACCGCCGCCAGCCGTTCCCCGTCCCGGCCCGACAGGACGACATGCGCCCCGCGCCCCGCGAGGTCCCGCGCGAGCGCCGCGCCGATCCCCGAAGACGCGCCCGTGATCCAGGCGGTCCTGCCCGCATAATCCATCGCATCCGCTCCCGAATTTACCGTTTCGGGATAGCTGACGGTCTTGGGCCGGTCAGGCAAGGGGATAAATCGCTCCGCGTCGCCCGCCAGCCCGGAAAGGCGCCCGACGCGCCGATCCGGGTGATGGTCATCCCAGGTCCTCGCCGGCAAGCCGCGCCTCGATCATCGCGCGCAGGCCTTCGGGATAGAGCGCTTCGGGCCAGTCGTCCAATTCATCGAGGGCGAACCAGCGGTGCTCGTTCATCCACGCTTGTTCGAGCGCGGTGTGGCGTGAGGTGTCGATGGCAGCCTCGGCGACGCGCACGATGAAGTAGCGCTCGTCCGCGCGCACCGGCTCTCCCTCGGGGGTGACGAATTCGGGCGTGGTGCGGGCGATCTGGGGGCCGGGGTCCGCGGCGATGCCCGTCTCCTCGAGCAATTCGCGCCGCGCAGCCTCCTCGAAGCTCTCGCCCGGCTCGCATTCGCCGCCCGCCGTCACCCAGAAGGGTTCGCGGCCCGGAATGTCGTAGCGGAACATGAGGACCATCGGCCCAGGTGCGAGCACGACAAGCCGCGCCGAGCGGCGCAGGCGCTTGCGCGTCACCGCGCCGTTCGCGCCGGTGGTCATTGGGTGGGGGCGCTGGCCTGGATCGCGACGGCGTGGACGCGCTCGCCCACGATGTCGCCCAGCGCCGCGATCACCGCGCGCTGGCGGGCGAGGCGGTTCATTTCGGCGAAGGCGGGGGCTTCGATGACGATCGTGAAATGCGATTCGCCCGAACCGTCATCGCCCGAATGGCCTGCGTGCTTCGCGCTGTCGTTGACGATCTCGAGCCGGGTGGGCGCGAACTCCTCGTGCAGCCTGGTTTCCATTTCCTGCGCAACCGATCCGCTCATCCGTTCACCTCTTTGCAACTGCCGACGGCTTGGAATCTGGCGCATCCGACGCCATTCTCAACCCCTTATGTCTTCCACCCGATTCCACGGCCGCCACGAAGGGACGCGGCGCACCTGCGAAGCCCCCGGATGCGAGGAGCCGGGCGAATTCCGCGCTCCCGGCCACCGCCCGAGCGGCTTCGACGGGCCCGGCGAGTGGCGCTGGTTCTGCCTCGAACACGTGCGCGAATTCAACGCCGGATACGACTGGTTCGAGGGGATGAGCGCGGAGGAGATCTACGCAGCGCAAAACCCGGCGAGCGGCTGGCGCACCGAAAGCCCCGGTTTCGGCCCGCGTGCGGGTGTGGACGGAATGCCGCGCTGGGCCGATTTCGACGATCCATTGGACGCGATCTCGGCCCGCGCCGGGGGCATCCGCAGCCGCGCCGAACGCGAGGCGCGCATGGCGATGGGCGGGCGCTTTTCGAAAGAGGAGGCCGCGGCGCTGGAGACGATGGGATTGGGCTCCGACACCGACAAACGGCGCCTCAGGCGGCGCTATTCCGAACTGGTGCGGCGCTATCATCCCGATCGCAACGGCGGCGATCGGTCTTACGAAAAGCGTTTGGGCCGCGTGGTCGAGGCCTACCAGGTGCTCAGGAAGAGCGCGGCGATCGGCTAGCCTGCCGCCCCTGCGATCAGCTGCGCGTCGATCGCATTGGCCTCGCCATAGGCGGGGCGCTGGGTGACGCGCTCGACATAGGCCTTGAACGAGGGCCGTTCGGGGATCGTGCCGAACCTGAGGCCCCAGACGAACTGGCTGCCGACATAGGTGTCGGCCATGGTGAAGCGGGTCCCGGCGGCGAAATCATGCGCGCAAAGCCACCCGTCGAGCGCATCGAGCGTCCGCTCGAACGAGCCGAAGCCCGTGGTCGCCTCGCGCTCGGCCGGCACGTCCCAGCCCATCATCCGCGCCATGATCGCCTGTTCGAGCGGGCCGCTCGCGAAGAACAGCCAGCGGAAATAGGCCGCGCGCTCGTGGCTGTCGGGGAGCAGGCCCGCTTGCGGGTGCGTTTCGGCGAGGTAGTGGTTGATCGCGGCGCATTCGGTGACGGTGTGATCATGGGCCCCGCCGTTGCTGGTGGCATGGTGGTGCACCAGCGCGGGGACCTTGCCCATCGGGTTGATGTCCCGGAAATTCTCGGGCTTCGTGTCCCAGTCGAACACGACGTGTTCGTAATCCGCGCCCGCCTCGTGCAGCGCCCAGCGCGAAATCTGCCCCCGGCTCATGGCCACGGTGTAGAAGGTGAATTCGGCCATTTCTGTCCCCCTCGGATCGGTTGTCAGGTCTGGCGAAAGGCCCAGCGCAGCGTGCGCCCGACGCCCCAGGTCGCCGCGCGCGCGGGGATCGCGCCGAGCACGGGGCGCTGCAGCCGCAGCATGGCGCGCGCCCAGTCGGGCACCATCGCCACCGCCTCGGCCGCGATCACCGCCTGCAGCGCCTGCGGCGTGCCCTCGGGCCGGGAGGTGAGCACCAGCCGGGCGACCTCGCGCGCTTCGGGAGAGGTTTTCAGGTCGCCCCGCAGCTCGCGGAAGATCGCCTCCGCCTCGCGCCGGCTCTCGGGCACGGGATCGGCGCCGAGCGCGCGGGCGATGATCGCGAACTGGCGGTAATATTCGTCCTGTTCGGCATAGGGCATTTCGGGGCGGACATGGCGCAGGTATCCGGCCAGGAAGCTCTGCGCCTCGACCACGTGGACCCAGGCGAGCGTGCGCGGGTCGGTTGCGGTGTAGGGCTCGCCGCCGGGCAGGGTTCCCCCGACCTTCGCATGGATGCGGTTGACCCGGTCGATCGCGCGCATCGCCTCGTCGCGGTGGCCGAAGGTCGTGACCGCGATGAAGCGCGCGGTGCGGCGCAGCCGCCCGTGCATGTCGGCGCGGAAATTGGAATGGTCGAGCACGCCCTGCAGCGCCGCCGGATGGAGCATCTGCAGCAACAGCCCGCGGATGCCGCCCGACATCATGCCCACCAGGTCGGCATGGACCCGCCGGATTGGCGTGTCGCGCGCGAACAGCGCCTCGTCCGAAGGGGGGACGGGCTGCTGGCCGGTCTCGTTGAACAGGTCGCGCACCTGTCCGACGAGACGGAGGCGCAGGGATTCGAGCGGGTCCGCCATGGCCCGTTCAATATGGGCGCGGCGCGGGCGATTTGCGAGCCTCATCGCCGTGCGCGGGCGCGACTTGCAAATTTGGCAGGGCAGACCGGCTTGCAGGGCGGGCTTCGGCCCTTTAACCCTCCCGCGCGATGAACAACCATTCGACAGAAGAATTCGCCGGGGCCATGCCCTCCGAGCCCGATACGACGATCGACGTGAAGGACACCTTCGGGATCGACGTGGACTGGCAGGTTCCCGCCTTTTCCGCCAATGACGAACACGTGCCCGAACTCGACAGGGATTACGTGTTCGATCCCGACACCACGCTCGCGATCCTCGCGGGCTTCGCGCACAACCGCCGGGTAATGGTGCAGGGCTATCACGGCACCGGCAAGTCGACCCATATCGAACAGGTCGCCGCGCGCCTCAACTGGCCGAGCGTGCGGGTGAACCTCGACGCGCACATCAGCCGCATCGACCTCGTCGGGCGCGATGCGATCGTGCTGAAGGACGGCTTGCAGGTGACCGAATTCAAGGAAGGCATCCTGCCGTGGGCGCTGCAGCACCCCGTCGCGCTGACCTTCGACGAATACGACGCGGGCCGCCCCGACGTGATGTTCGTGATCCAGCGCGTGCTCGAATTCGACGGGCGGCTCACCCTGCTCGACCAGAACCGCGTCATCACGCCCAACCCGTGGTTCCGCCTCTTCGCCACGACCAACACGGTTGGCCTCGGCGATACCAGCGGCCTCTATCACGGCACGCAGGCGATCAACCAGGCGCAGATGGACCGCTGGAACATCGTCGTCGCGCTCAACTATCTCCCGCCCGAGACCGAACAGCAGATCGTCAAGTCCAAGACGCCCGAAACCGATGACAAGGTCATCGCCGACATGGTCAAGGTCGCCGAACTGACCCGGCAGGGCTTCATGAACGGCGACATCTCGACCGTGATGAGCCCGCGCACCGTCATCACCTGGGCGCAGAACGCGGCGATCTTCAAGTCGGTCGGCTTCGCCTTTCGCCTGTCGTTCCTCAACAAGTGCGACGAGGCCGAGCGGATGCTGGTTTCGGAATATTACCAGCGCGTCTTCGGCGAGGACCTGCCGGAAGGGGCGGCGAAGGGGCGCTAGCGCCCGGCGACCGCGATCGCGCTTGTGCCCGGGCGTGTTAGCCTGCTAACACAGCAAGTCATGGGCCTGTTCGAGCGATTCCGCAGACCGGTGCGCGCGAACGGGCGCGATGGCGGAGAGGCACGCGAAGCCGGCTATTTCCCGCTCTACGAAAGCCGGCGCCCGATCATCGACGACGAAGACGAGAACGCGCCTCCGCGCGCCGCGCCTGCGCCCGATTACGCCCGGTGGGACGAAGGGCTCGCGCAGGTCGACGGCGCTCTCGAAGCGGAAGAGCGCCGGCGGCTCGGGTGGTGGCAGCGTGACTATTGGCGCGCGCGCGGGCGTCTGTGGTGGATGGTCCGGGGCATCGCCGCCGCGCTGCTCGCCTTCTTCCTCCTCGTCGCATGGCTCGCGGTCACGGCGCCGCTGTCGAAAAGCCTCCAACCCATCGCCGCGCCGCAAGTGACGCTGCTGGCGAGCGACGGGACGCCGATCGCGCGGGCGGGGGCGATGGTCGATGCGCCGGTCGAGATCGCGAAGCTGCCGCCGCACGTTTCGCAGGCCTTCATCGCGATCGAGGACCGGCGGTTCCGGTCGCACTGGGGGATCGATCCGCGCGGCATCGCCCGCGCCGCCTGGACCGGGCGGGGCGGGGGCTCGACCATCACGCAGCAGCTTGCCAAGTTCACCTTCCTCACCCCCGAACAGACGCTGACCCGCAAGGCGCGCGAGGCGCTCATCGCGCTGTGGCTGGAGGCGTGGCTGACCAAGGACGAGATCCTCGAACGCTACCTTTCCAACGCCTATTTCGGCGACAACCAGTATGGCCTGCGTGCCGCCTCGCTGCACTATTTCTACCGCCAGCCGGAAAACCTCCTGCCGCAGCAGGCGGCAATGCTGGCGGGGCTGTTGCAGGCCCCCAGCGCCTATGCCCCGACCAGGCATTACGACCGGGCGAAGGCGCGCATGGATCTTGTTGTTTCGGCGATGGTGGAGGAGGGCTATCTGACGCAGGGCGAGGCCGATGCGCTGCCCGCGCCGCGGCTCGACGTGAGGACGCGGGACGACCTTCCCACCGGCACCTATTTCGCCGACTGGGCGCTGCCGATTGCGCGCGAGGGGATGGAGGCGAGCTATTCCCGCCAGGTGCTGACGACGACGCTGGATTCCCGCCTGCAGGCGCTGGCGGGCCGTGTCGCCGCGCGCGCGCCGTTGGGCGAAGCACAGGTCGCGCTGGTGGCGATGCGGCCGTCGGGAGAAGTGGTCGCGATGGTGGGGGGCAGGGATTACGCGGCATCGCCCTTCAACCGCGCGACGCAGGCCCGCCGCCAGCCGGGTTCGACCTTCAAGCTGTTCGTCTATCTCGCCGCGCTCGAGGCCGGATGGGAGCCGGAGGACACGATCGCGAACACGCCCTTCGAAAGCGGTGCCTACCAGCCGAGGAACGCACGGGAGAGCTATTCCGAAACGATAACGCTCGAACAGGCGCTGGCCTCGTCGAGCAATGTCGCCGCGGTGCGGCTGATGAACGAGGTCGGATCGGAGCGGGTCATCCGCATGGCGCGAAAGCTGGGCGTCGCCTCGCCCCTGCCCGAAGGCGATCCGAGCCTCGCGCTCGGCAGCTCGACGATGACGCTGATCGAACTCGTCGCCGCCTATGCGGGCGTCGCGGGCAATGCCTTCCCGGTGACCCCGCGGCCCTTCGAGCGCGAGGAGCGCGGATGGCTCGAATGGCTGACCAGCCGCGAGGACAGCCTCTCGCGCCGCCACCACGAGGCGATCGAGCGGATGCTGCGGGTGGCGGTCAACCGCGGCACGGGGCGCGCGGCAATGCTGCCGGTTGCGAATTACGGCAAGACCGGGACGACGCAGGATTACCGCGACGCGCTGTTCGTCGGCTATGCGGGGGAGGGCGCGGCGCGGCTGGTGGTCGGCGTGTGGGTCGGCAACGACGACAATTCGCCTCTGGACGGTGTCACCGGGGGGAGCCTGCCCGCGCGAATCTGGAAGGACTTCATGCGCGGCGCGCTGCGGCTCGGCGGCCCGGCGCCGGCGCCGAAGCCGACCGCATCGCCCGATCCCGAAGGCCCGGTCCAGCCCTTCGACGTGGAGGAGGGGGAGGAAATCCCGCTGGACGAAAACGGCTCGACCCTCAGGATCGAACAGGGCGGGGTGACGGTGTCGACCGAGATCGACGGCGAACCGGTCGAACTGCGCCTGGGCGAGGACGGGCTCGAGCTCGCGCCCGCGGGCGAGCCCCCGAACTAGGCCATCAGGATGTTCATCACCGCGCTGGCGATCGGGCGGGTGCGGTCGTCCTGCCACGCCTCGACCGTGAGGTTCGCGTTGCGCCGTCCCAGCCGCACGATCCGGGCGAGGGCATAGGTGCGCTTCTGCCGCCCGGCGGAAAGGTACTGCACCGTGATCCCGATCGGCTTGAGCAGCGGCTCGCGCCCTTCGGCGAGGAGGCGGGTGCGAAGCGCGGCGTAGCCCGCGGTTTCCAGCAGGCCCGCAGTCGCCCCGCCGTGGAAATGGCCGGGCCGCCCCTCCACGTTGCGCCCGAAATCGACCGCAAGGACCGGGACGCCGTCCTCGCGGCCTGCGACCTCGATGCCGAGCGAGCGGGCATAGGCGGTGAGTTCGAGCGGCTCAGTCATCGTCGCGCCCTTCGCTCTTGGCCTCGAGCCGCTGTTTCGCGTCGTAGGAAACCTGCATGAAGACCCCCGCGATATGCGCCACGGGGTCCGCCTCGTCCCCGTCATGCGCGATCCCGCGCACGAAGGCGGCCGAACGGGTGACGCGGTAGCATTCGACCCGGCCCCACACAGCGCTGCGCTCGCGCGCGGGGCGCTGGTAATCGACCCGCAGGTCGAGCGTCGCGACGGGCGTGAACGCGCCGGTCGTCTGCCAGATCGACATCCCGCTCGCCATGTCCATCAGGCTGACGATCGGACCGGACGCGAGCACGGGCCGGTCGGGTTCGCCCAGCAGGTCCTCGCGCCAGGGGAGCTTCAGTTCCACCCAGTTGGCGCCATGCGAGACATATTCGAGCCCGAGCCAGCCCGGATGCCCGCCGCGAAAGAAGTACTTGCCCGCCTCCCCGGCGTCGAATTTCGGCTGATCGTTCATGGCATGATCCCTAGGGGCGCGGCCGCCCGCATCCAATCCCCAAATCATCGGGGCGCACCTAAAGCACGCCCCCCGCAAGCCGGTCGATCGCGCCCTGCAGGATGACGGCCGCGGCATGGCTGTCGATCGCCGCCGCACGCTTCCTGCGGCTCATGTCCTGCCCGATCATCGCCGCCTCGGCGCTTCTGGTCGACCAGCGTTCGTCCCACAGCAGGACGGGCAGCGCGAAGGCTTCCGCGCAGTTGCGGGCATAGGCGCGCGATGCCTGCGCGCGCGGGCCTTCGCTGGCGTCCATGTTGCGCGGCAGGCCGATGACGATGCCCTTCACCTGACGTTCGGCCAGCAGCAGGGCGAGCGTCTCGCGGTCGCGCCCCCACTTGCCGCGCGCGATGGTCCGGCCGGCGGTCGCGAATCGCCAGCCCGCATCGCAGGTCGCCGTGCCGATGGTCTTCGTGCCGAGGTCGAGACCGAGCAGCGCCCCGCCATCGGGCAGGGCGTCCGCGAAATCGGGGGCGTGTTCGGTGATCAGCGGCCGGTTTCCGCCTGGCCGGCAGCCCCGGCGAAGGCCTGCACCCGGCGGGCCACGTCCAGCTTGGTGTTCGCCCAGAACAGCGGGATGTCGTAGACGTGGTAATTGTTCCCCGGCAGGACGAAGGGCCCCATCTCGGGCGGCGGGCCGACCAGCAGGAGCCCGCGCGTGTCGCAGGTCGCCGGCACCCCGCCGGGCACGAGTTCGCCGTTCGCCATGGTCTCGTCGGGTTTCAGAGTGCCCGCATTGGCGCTCGCCGGCGCGGCGCCCCTGTAGGTCCCGGTGATCGGATTGGTGCAGAGGATCTCGCTCGCCCCGCGCTGTTCGCCGTCGAAGCCTTCGGAGGCCGCGTAGGCCTCGATCACCGCGGCGGGATCGGCAGGCACGCCAAAGCTCGACCACGACAGCACGCAGCCGGTCTGTCTCGCGGTGGCGCAGGCCGGGACACCCATCGCGGGCAGGTCGTGCTCGACCGAGATCGGCCAGCCCACGGCATAGGCCGCGACCAGCCGGTCCGCCGCGTCCAAGCCCTTCACCTCGTCCTTCAGAAGCCGCATCAGGTGGAGCGCGCCCTGGCTGTGCCCGGCCAGCACGAACGGCGTGTCCTCGCCGATCGAATCGAGGAAATAGGCATAGGCTTCCCGCACGTCGGCATAGGCGGCATCGAGCGCCTGCTGCGCCTCGGGCGAGTCGGTGAGGAAGGCACCCATTGTCGCCTGACGATAGCGCGGCACCCAGATCTCGGACGCGGCGTTGAACGGGCTCGCCATGCCGCGGACATAGATGCGCGCGATCCGCTCGGCCTCTTCGGTGTCGGGATCGGCGTCGTCGGTGAGCGCGATCGGGGCGTTCCAGTTGCTTGTGCTGCGATAGCTCGTCGGATGGACGAAGAAGACCGCGAAAGGGGGCTGGTCGGTCGACAGGACGCGGGCCTTGGCCGCTTCGTCCACCCCGCTCGGCACTTCGCCTTCGGGCGCGTAGGCGGGCTGCCAGCGCGCCGGGTCGGAGGTGCCGATGCCGGGCCGCGAATACCATAGCGCCGGGTCCTGGTAGGCGTTTTCCTCGAGCGGCTCCTGCGCGACGAAATCGCCCCTCGGCACGTAGACGAAGCGCGTGATCTCGGTCGCGAAGAGATTGAGCGCGATCGCGCCCGCGAGGAACAGGACGATCACGATCGCGACGAGGTAGAGGAATTTCTTCGCCATGGGCTTGCCCCGGTCCTTCGAGCGATTCAATCGGCGGTGAGCTTGGCCGCCTCGCCCACTGCGGTGCCTTCGGCGATCGCGGGGCGCAGCGTCGTCCACGCCCGGTCTTCGCGCAGGCTGGAGAACCAGCTCAGCGGGTTCCAGGTGGTCGACCCGTCGAGGCTGAAGGTGATGAATTCCGCCCGGCCCCCGATGTTTTCGAGCGGAACCGGCCCGCCGAGCCCGCTTTCGGCGATGCTCGCGCGGCTGTCGGCCGAATGGTCGCGGTTGTCGCCCATCACGAAGACGTGGCCTTCGGGGACGGTGACCGGGCCGTGGTCGTCGAAGCGCACGCGTTCATGGTCGATCACGAGATAGGTCGCGCCGTTGGGCAGCGTCTCGCGGAAGGTCGGCGGTTCGAAGAACGTGCCTTCGGAGGTGGTGACGCGGTGATCCTCGAAGGCGTCGAGGCAGGGGGCCGAAAGCCCGTCGATCCGGTTGCAGTAGAGTTCCGGTTCGAGCGGCAGGCGGACCGAAGCGACCTGTTCGCGCTCTATCGGCGTGCCGTTGAGGATGATGCGCCCCTCGCGCAGCTCGATCGTGTCGCCGGGCAGAGCCACCACGCGCTTGATGTAGTCCTCGTTGCGGATCGGGTGCACGGGAATGACGATGTCGCCGTATTCGGGCGTGTCGGGCCAGATCCGCCAGTCCCCGCGCGGCAGGAGGTGGAAGCTCGCCGAGGCCCAGGACCAGCCGTAGGGATACTTGGTGACGATCAGGCGGTCGCCCACCCACAGCGTCGGCATCATCGAGGCGGAGGGGATGTAGAACGGCTTGGCGACGAGGCTGTGGAAGGCGAGCACGACCAGCAGCATGAGCGCGAGGCCGCGTGCTTCGGCGAACCAGTTGACCTTTTCCTTCTCCTCCCCCCTCGCGGGCGGCGCGGGCGCCGTGCCGCCCGCGCCGCCGGTTCCCGGGGCGGCGGGTTCGGGGGAATGCGGGGCGGCGGGTTCGGTGTCGTGGTCGGTCACGGGGCGGGTCTCGGATGGGGCGGATGGGTCAGGACAGGTCCGTCGGGGGCATCGCCAAGGGGAAGGGCCTCGATCAGGACGAGGGCATAGGCCCATGGATGATCGTCGGTTAGGGTGAGATGAATGCGCGCCTCATGCCCTTGGGGCGTCAATTCTTCAAGCCGCTTTGCCGCCCCGCCCGCCAGCGCGAGGGTCGGCGCGCCCGAGGGTGCGTTGACGACGCCGATGTCCTTCATGAAGACGCCGCGCCGGAAACCCGTGCCCACGGCCTTTGAAAAGGCCTCCTTGGCGGCGAAGCGCTTGGCGTAGGTTCCGGCGATGGTGAAGGGGCGGCGGCGGGCCTTGGTGCGCTCGGTGTCGGTGAAGACCCGCGCCTCGAACCGCTCGCCGAAACGGTCGAGCGAGTTCTGGATGCGTTCGATGTTGCAAAGGTCGGAACCGAGGCCGATGATCATGGAGGAAATGTCCTTCGCCAATCCTACGCGCGAAGCCGCCGGAAGCCCCCCGCGATTATACTTGCCCGATCAGGCCGGCGGCCCCTTCAGGATCAAGGCGACCAGCAGGCCGAGGACCACGAAATGGATCATCACCTGCCCCTTGAACAGGGGGTGGGCGAAATCGCCCCTAGCGCGGGAGAGCGATCCGGCATAGCCGAACGCCAGCAGCACGACCCAGCCGATGGCGAAGGCGAGCATGACCCCCTCGGCCACGGCAAAGCCGAGAAACCCGACCGCGGTGAGGAACAGGGTCGAACCGAAGAAGGCCCAGCGCTTCTGTTCGGCGGTGAGGTCCGCGGGCGGTTCGTCCGCCACTAGCGGGCCTCGTCCATCAATCCGCGCATCCGCCGGATCGCCCCTTCGAGCCCGATGAACACCGCCTCGCCGATCAGGTAGTGGCCGATGTTGAGCTCGGCCATCTGGGGGATGGCGGCGATGGGCGTGACGTTGTCGAAGGTCAGGCCGTGCCCGGCGTGCGGTTCGATCCCGTTCTTGGCGGCAAGCGCGGCCATGTCGGAAATGCGCTTGAGCTCGGCCGCGGTGCGCTCGCGATCGCCGTCCTGGACCGCGTGGGCGTATTCGCCGGTGTGGAACTCCACCACCGGCACGCCGAGCCCGAGCGCCGCGTCGAGCTGCCGCTCGTTCGGCTCGATGAACAGCGACACGCGGATGCCGGCGCTTTTCAGTTCCTCGACGATGGGGACGAGCGTGTTGTGCAACCCCGCCGCGTCGAGGCCGCCTTCGGTCGTGCGCTCCTCGCGCTTTTCGGGCACGATGCAGGCGGCGTGGGGCCTGTGGCGCAGCGCGATGGCGAGCATTTCGCGGGTCGCCGCCATTTCGAGGTTGAGGGGCAGGTCGGTCGCGTCCTGGATGCGGCGCAGATCCTCGTCGCGGATGTGGCGGCGATCCTCGCGCAGGTGCGCGGTGATGCCGTCCCCGCCGACCCCGGCGACGATTTCGGCGGCGCGCACCGGGTCCGGGTGGTCCCCGCCGCGCGCGTTGCGGATCGTCGCGACGTGATCGATGTTCACGCCGAGCCTGAGCGGGTTGGGGTGGAAGGTCCTGGTCATCGCGTCGCGCCCCTTAGATCAAAGCGCTATTTGCGGCTACCCGGCTTGGTCACGGCGATCCGGGCGAGTTCCTCGGGGATGTCGCCTTCGTCGTAGGTGGGGAAATCGAAGGCGGCGAGCGGGTGGAAGGGCACGCCGAGATCGACCATCCCGCAGGACCGGTCGATCAGCGCGCATTCGGCGATCACCTCGCCGCCCTCGCGCGCGACCGCCGCGATCGCCTCGCGGCTCGAAAGGCCGGTCGTCACCACGTCCTCGACCATCAGCACCTTCGCCCCGGGATCGAGCGCGAAGCCGCGGCGCAGGTGGAAGGTGCCCTCGGGCCGTTCGAGGAAGAGCGCGTCCTTCCCCAGCACCCGGCCGACCTCGTGGCCGACGATGATGCCGCCCATCGCCGGGGAGACGACGGTGTCGACGCGCTCCACCACGTCGGCGGGGATGCCCGCCACCACCGCTTCGGCCAGGCGGGCAGCGCGCGCGGGGTTCATGAGAACGCGCGCGCATTGCAGGTAATGGCCGCTGTGCCTGCCCGAGGAAAGTTTGAAATGCCCTTCGAGCAGCGCGCCCGAGGCGCGGAATTCGGCGAGCACTTCGGCCTCGTTCATGGGGCGCAAGGGGGGGTGTGTCATGCTGGGAACCTGTTGGATGGAGCGGCGGGCCGCGTGTGTGCAAACCCCGGATTTGCGCGGGCTTGCGCGGTCGGCATGGAAGCTTGCATAAAAATCTCCCTAGTAGCGCTTGAGGGTACGGGCAAGCGCGGCTAAGGCGGCCCCAACACTGGCAAAGCTGTCGGCGTTGCGTCGCCCTTCCCGCCTTTCTAAAGGTTTCGAACGGGGTGACACGGGATCAGATCTGGAAACAACTTAGGCACATGAAGATGGGTCACACCCTCCGTATCAAATTCGCTACCCTGTCGCTGCTGGCCGCGCTGGCGTTCGTCGCCGCGCCGCAGGCGGTCGTCGCGCAGGACGATGCCGACGCCATCTCCGCCGCGCCGGGCAGCGGCGAGAACTTCGGCGAAGCGCCCGAGAGCGCGGCCGAGGGCGAAATCGTCGCCAGCGAGACTGTCCCGCCCCAGACCGAAGGTGCCTACTCCCCGATGGCCCCGACCAGGGACAAGGGGATGCCGACCGACCCGCGCACCGGCGAACCGGGCGCGATGGCCAAGTCGCTGACTTTCCAGGACCAGTATTCCAAGGACGGGGAATACGCGCTGTGGATGCACAACTGGTTCCTGCTGCCGGTGATCACCGCGATCTCGCTGCTGGTTCTGGGCCTGCTGCTCTATGTCGTGGTCCGCTACAGCCGCCGGGCCAATCCCGAACCGTCGAAGACGACCCACAACACCGCGATCGAGGTGGTCTGGACGATCCTGCCCGCCGCGATCCTCGTCGTGATCGCCGTGCCTTCGCTCACCCTGCTCGCGCGCCAGTACGAAACCCCGCCGGAAGACGCGGTGACGATCAAGGCGACCGGTTACCAGTGGTACTGGGGCTATTCCTATCCCGACCATGGCGAGATCGAGGTCATCTCGAACATGCTGTCGGACGCCGATGCCATCAAGAACGGCGAACCGCCGCAGCTCGCGGTCGACAACCGCATGGTCGTGCCCGTGGGCGTGCCGCTGCGGATCCAGACGATCGGCGCGGACGTGATCCATTCCTTCGCGATCCCGTCGCTGTGGTTCAAGCAGGACGCGATCCCCGGCCGCCTCAACGAGAAGCTGCTGACGATCGACGAGCCGGGCGTCTATTACGGCCAGTGCAGCGAGCTGTGCGGGACGCGCCATGCCTACATGCCGATCGCGATCGAGGCCCTGCCGCCGGACGAATTCGCCGCATGGGTCCGCTCGCAGGGCGGCACCATGCCGGGTGACGAGGCGGTCGAAGAAGCTTCCGCCGCCGAGGACACCGCGGTCGAGGAAACGACCGAAGTGGCGCTTGCCCTGTAATCTGCGCCCGACCGATCAGAACGAATACGAACCGACCGAGAGACGAACACAATGGCCACCACAGCTGAAGGCTTCGACATCCACCGGGAAGATCACGCGGACACGCACGCGGATCACAAGCCGGGCTTCTTCGCCCGCTGGTTCATGTCGACCAACCACAAGGACATCGGCACGCTCTATCTGATCTTCGCGATCATCGCGGGGATCATCGGGGGCGCGATCTCGGGCATCATGCGGCTGGAACTGGCCGAACCGGGGATCCAGTACCTGACCTGGTGGGCCGGCTTCATGGGCGGGGGCGAGGATCTCAACACCGCGCTCCACATGTGGAACGTGTTCATCACCGCGCACGGCCTCATCATGGTGTTCTTCATGGTCATGCCGGCCATGATCGGCGGCTTCGGCAACTGGTTCGTGCCGCTGATGATCGGCGCGCCGGACATGGCCTTCCCGCGCATGAACAACGTCTCGTTCTGGCTGACGGTGGCGGGCTTCTTCTCGCTGCTGTTCTCGATGTTCGTGCCGGGCGGCGCGGGCAACGGCGCGGGCGTGGGCTGGACGGTCTACGCTCCGCTTTCGACCACCGGCTCGCCCGGTCCCGCGGTCGATTTCGCGATCTTCTCGCTCCACCTCGCCGGCGCGGGCTCGATCCTGGGTGCGACCAACTTCATCACCACCATCTTCAACATGCGCGCGCCGGGCATGACCCTGCACAAGATGCCGCTGTTCGTGTGGTCGGTGCTGGTCACGGCCTTCCTGCTGCTGCTCGCCCTGCCGGTTCTGGCCGCAGCGATCACCATGCTGCTGACCGATCGCAATTTCGGGACGACCTTCTTCGATCCGGCGGGCGGCGGCGACCCGGTGCTCTATCAGCACCTGTTCTGGTTCTTCGGCCACCCGGAAGTCTACATCATGATCCTGCCGGGCTTCGGCATGATCTCGCAGATCGTCGCGACCTTCAGCCGCAAGCCCGTGTTCGGCTATCTCGGCATGGCCTACGCCATGGTCGCGATCGGCGTCGTCGGCTTCATCGTGTGGGCGCACCACATGTACACGGTCGGTCTCGACGTGAACACGAAGATGTACTTCACCGCGGCCACCATGGTCATCGCGGTCCCGACCGGCGTGAAGATCTTCAGCTGGGTTGCGACGATGTGGGGCGGCAGCCTCGAATTCAAGTCGCCGCTCGTGTGGTCGCTGGGCTTCATCTTCCTGTTCACCGTGGGCGGCGTGACTGGCGTCGTGCTGGCCAACGGCGGCATCGACGACAATCTGCACGACACCTACTACGTCGTCGCGCACTTCCACTATGTGCTGTCGATGGGCGCGGTGTTCTCGATGTTCGCGGGCTTCTACTACTGGTTCCCGAAGATGAGCGGGCGGATGCATTCCGAACTGCTCAGCCACATCCACTTCTGGCTGTTCTTCATCGGGGTGAACGTGATCTTCTTCCCGCAGCACTTCCTCGGGATGCAGGGGATGCCGCGGCGCTATCCGGACTACACCGAAGCCTTCACGCTGTGGCACCAGGTGAGCACCTACGGCTATTACATCATGGCGTTCTCGATGGTGTTCTTCTTCATCAACATCGCCTACTCGCTGGCCGCCGGTCGCCGGGCCGAAGGCAATCCGTGGGGCGAAGGCGCGACGACGCTCGAATGGACGCTGTCCTCGCCGCCGCCGTTCCACCAGTTCGAGACGCTGCCGGTGATCGAGGATCATCACAGCTACCACGATCACCGTCCGCTCGGCGACAAGCCGGCGACCGCCTGACGGGAGAGCTTTTCGCAAAGGCCCCCCCCGACGCGGGGCCTGTCGACAAGGGAAAACGGGGGAGGGCGCGCCGGCGGGTGCGCCTTCCTTCGAATAGAGAACACGATGATGCAGACCACAGCGAACCAGACGAGCCTGATGCCGGCCGAATGGCGTGATTTCTTCACGCTGACGAAACCGCGCGTGATGACGCTGGTGATCTTCACCGGGATCTGCGGCCTGCTGGCGGCGCCGGGGACGATCCACCCGGTGCTGGGCTTCACCGCGATCCTCGCCATCGCGATGGGCGCGGGCGGTTCGGCGGCGCTCAACCACTGGTGGGAAGCCGATCTCGACAAGGGCATGAAGCGCACCGCCAAGCGCCCCCTGCCCGCGGGCCGGATGCGGCGCGAGGACGCGCGCGATTTCGGCGTGTTCCTGTCGGCGGTCTCGGTCGTGCTGATGGGCGTCGCGATCGGCTGGCTCGCCGCGACGACGCTCGCCATCGCGATCGTCTACTACGCCGTCGTCTACACGATGTGGCTCAAGCCGCGCACGCCGCAGAACATCGTCATCGGGGGCGGTTCGGGCGCCTTCCCGCCGTTGATCGGCTGGGTCGCGGTCACGGGCGAGATCACCGCCATGCCGGTGCTGCTCTTCGCGATCATCTTCTTCTGGACCCCGCCGCATTTCTGGGCGCTCGCGCTGTTCGTGAAGTCGGACTACGCCAAGGTCGGCATCCCCATGCTGCCGGTGGTCGCGGGCGAGAGGACGACGCGCCAGCACATCCTCGTCTACACCTTCGTCCTCGCGCCCATCGCCATCGCGCCGTGGGTCATCGGCGGGACGAGCTGGGTCTATGGTTCGGTTGCCGTGGTCCTTTCCGCCCTCTTCATCGCGCTCGCCGTCCCCGTCGGCACGCGGGAGCGGCGCGAAGAGGATTCGATGCGCGAGGAAAAGCTGCTCTTCAAGTTCTCGATCTACTACCTCTTCGCCCTCTTCGCCGCGCTGGTCGCCGACCGGGTGCTGTTCGCGAACGGCCTGATCGGGCCGGGGATGCTCCAGGGGATCGGGGCGTGACGCCGGAAGAGGAAGAGGAATTCAAGCGCCGCCGCAAGAGCCGCAATCTCGTGGTCGGCGGGACCCTGTTGTTCTTCGTGGTGCTGTTCTACGCCATCACCCTCGTGCGGATGGGAGACTGACATGGGCACGACCGCGCTCGATATCGAAACCTCGCGCCGGAACCTGCGGACCGGATTGTTCGCGCTCCTGTTCGCCGCGTTCATGCTCGGGCTCGGCTATGCGGCCGTGCCGCTCTACGACCTGTTCTGCCGGGTCACGGGCTTTGCCGGAACGACGCAGGTCGCTTCCGAGGACGACGCCGCGCGCGCCGCGGCCGCGGGGGTCAACCGCACGATCTCGGTCCGGTTCGACGCCTCCACCGCGAGCGGGATGCCGTGGAGCTTCCGCCCGGACCAGAGAACCGAAACCGTCCGCATCGGCGAACGCGACATCGCCACCTACACCGCGGTCAACAATTCCGACGAGCCGATCACCGGCACCGCGACCTTCAACGTCGAGCCGGCGCAGGCCGGGCGCTATTTCCAGAAGGTCCAGTGCTTCTGCTTCACCGAACAGACGCTGCAGCCGGGCGAGAAGGTCAACATGCCGGTCCTGTTCTACATCGATCCCGCGATCGAGCAGGACGAGGTCATGGCCGATGTCGAACAGATCACGCTGAGCTACACTTTCCACCGCGCGAAGGAGCCCGTATCGAGCGGGCTCGCGCGCTAGGCCAATCCGCACGCACATTTCCTAAGGGACGGGAACGAGAACAATGGCAGGCAAGGTAAACCACGACTATCACATCCTGGAGCCGGATATCTGGCCCTTCGTCGGGTCGATGTCGGCGCTGACCTTCACCTCGGGCATGGTGCTGAGCTTCTATCCCGACCTGTTCGGCCAGGCCGCCTCGATCGTCATGTGGGCGGGGCTCGCGGGGCTGATCGCGACCTTCTTCATGTGGTTCAAGAACATCGTCGTCGAAGCCGAGCGCGGGGACCACACGCCGGTGGTGCAGCTTCACATGCGCTACGGCATGATCCTGTTCATCGCGTCGGAAGTGATGTTCTTCGTCGGCTGGTTCTGGGCGTGGTTCGACTTCTCGCTGTTCCCCTCGACCCTCGCCGAAGTGGTCGGCGGCGTCTGGCCGCCCAAGGCGATCGAGGAAGTGCTCGATCCCTTCGCGCTGCCGCTGCTCAACACGCTGATCCTGCTGTGTTCGGGCACGACGGTGACCTGGGCGCACCATTCGCTGATCCACGGCGATCGCAGGGGCCTCAAGCAGGGCCTGTGGGCGACGATCGCGCTCGGCGTGCTGTTCAGCTTCATCCAGGCCTACGAATATTCGGTCGCGCCCTTCGCCTTCGGCGGCAACACCTATTCGAGCGCCTTCTACATGGCGACGGGGTTCCACGGCTTCCACGTGATCGTCGGCACGATCTTCCTCGCCGTATGCCTGTATCGCGCCTATCTCGGCCACTTCACCCCGCGCCAGCATTTCGGTTTCGAAGCGGCGGCGTGGTACTGGCACTTCGTCGACGTGGTGTGGCTGTTCCTGTTCATCGCCGTCTATGTCTGGGGCGGCTGGGGCGCCGAATACCACTGATGCAGCAGGGCTCAGGCCCTGAACGCGAAAAGGGGCAGCCGGGTCTTGGCCGGGCTGCCCTTTTCGGTTTGTGCCCCCGCTGCGGTGCGCCCACCCTGTTCGAGGCTCCTGCTCGCATCGCGCTTTCGTGCGAGGCGTGCGGGCTCGATCTCGGCGCGCTGGAACGGGGCGGGCGGCTCGCCGGCCTGCTGACGATGGTGCTGGCGGCGGTGCTGATCGGCGCGGCGCTCGGCGTCGATGCGCTGCTTCGCCCGCCGCTGTGGCTTTCGGCGCTGGTCTGGGCGCCGCTTACCGTGGGCGGGGTGATCTTCGCCCTGCGCTTCTACCGCACCGCGCTGCTTTACCGCCAGTACGACAGGCGTCCTGCCCGATGATCCGCCGCCTGCCCGTCCTGCCCACGATCCTCGTGCTTGCCGCGGTCGTCGCGATGATCGGCCTCGGCATCTGGCAGATCGGCCGCGCGCAGGAAAAGGACACGCGCATCGCGACCCTCGCCCAGCGCGTCGAACTGCCCCCTGCGTCCTATCCCTATGCCGATCCCTACGACGAGAGCTTCCTTTACCGCACGCTCGAAGCCGAATGCTCGGAGGTGCTCGAATGGGAGGCGATCGGGGGCAAGGACACGCGCGGGCGCAACGGCTGGCGGCAGATCGCGACCTGCCTCCATGCGCCGACAGGCACGCGGTTCAAGGCCGACATGGGTGTCTCCGCCGATCCGGGGGCCGAACCGCGCTGGGCGGGGGGAGCGATCCGCGGGCGCGCCATCCTCGAACCGGACGAACGCGGCCTCGGCGAACTCGTCACCAGGGCGCAGCGCGACGCGAGGCTGATGATCGTCGCCGAGCAGGCACCGGACGGGCTCGTCCCTTCGGCCCAGCCGCAGCCGCTCGCGGCGGAGGAGAATTCCTCCTGGGCCTATGCGGGGCAGTGGTTCTTCTTCGCGCTGACGGCGCTCGTCATGTACGGATTCGCCATTCGCTCGCGGCTGGGGACGCGGAAATGAGCCTGCGCGCGGCCCGCGCCATTGCCGCACGTCCCGCGGCGCGCTAACCGCCGTATTCGATGGAATACCTATCCACACGGGGGAGCGCGCCCGCGCTCGATTTCGAAGGGGTGACGCTGGCGGGGCTCGCGAGCGACGGGGGCCTCTACCTGCCGCGCGAATGGCCGCGCTTCTCGCCGGAGGAGATCCGGGCGATGCGCGGGCTGTCCTACGCCGATATCGCCGCGCGGGTGATGCAGCCCTTCGTCGAGGGCAGTCTTACCGCCGGGGAACTGTCCGCGATCTGCCACGAGGTCTATGGCGAATTCGGCCACGCCGCCGTCACGCCGCTGGTCCAGCTCGACGAGCGCCACTGGCTGCTCGAACTCTTCCACGGGCCAACGCTCGCGTTCAAGGACGTCGCGCTGCAATTGCTCGGGCGCCTGTTCGAGACCTTCCTCGATCGGCGGGGCGAGCGGCTCACCATCGTCGGCGCGACCAGCGGGGATACGGGCTCCGCCGCGATCCGCGCGGTCGCGGGCCTCGAGAGGGTCGAGATCTTCATGCTTCACCCGAAAGGCCGGGTGAGCGAGGTCCAGCGCCGCCAGATGACGACCGTGCGCGCGCCCAATGTCCACAACCTCGCAATCGAAGGCAGCTTCGACGACGCGCAGGCCCATGTGAAGCGGATGTTCGGCGATCCCGCGATCAACGGACCGCTCGCGCTGGGTGCGGTCAATTCGATCAACTGGGCGCGGCTGATGGCGCAGGTGGTCTATTACTTCGCCTCCGCCCTGCAACTGGGCGCACCCGACCGCCCGGTCGCCTACAGCGTGCCGACCGGCAATTTCGGTGATGTCTTCGCCGGCTATGTCGCCGCGAAGATGGGCCTGCCCGTCGAACGGCTGATCGTCGCGACCAATGTCAACGACATCCTCCACCGCGCGCTCACCAGCGGGGATTACAGCGCCGGCGATGTGACCGCGACTCACACGCCGTCGATGGACATCCAGGTAAGCTCCAATTTCGAGCGGCTCCTGTTCGATTGCGGCGGCCGCGACGGGGCCGCCATGGCGGAACAGATGCGCGGGTTCGAGACGGCGCGGGCGATGCAGCTGACGAACGCCCAGAGGGAGGGCGCCGCGGCGCTCTTCACCAGCTGCCGCGCCGACCAGGACGACACCGCGCGCGCCCTGCAATGGGCGTGGCGGCAGGCCGGGCAGGTGATCGACCCGCACACCGGGGTGGGCCTCCACGCGAGCCTCGCCTGCGCCGCGAAGGGCGCGGTCGAACCCGGCACGCCGCTGGTCACGCTCGCCACCGCCCACCCGGCCAAGTTCCGCGAAGCGGTCGAGCGCGCGATCGGCGTGCGCCCGAACCTGCCGGGGCGGGTCGGCGACCTGTTCGCCCGCGAAGAGAGCTTCACCGAGCTTCCCGGCGATTACGAGGCGAGCCGCGATTTCGTGCTCGAACACGCGCTTGCCCGGACCGACGCCGACCCGGCGGAGGCCTGATGGCGCAACTCGCGCCCGCTCCTCTCGTGATGGAATGCCATGGCTGGGACGCCTACCGCCTGATCGACAGCGGGGCGGGGCGCAAGCTCGAGGCGTTCGGCCCCCATGCCTTCATCCGGCCCGAGCCGCAGGCGCTGTGGCGGCCGCGGCTTGCCGACTGGCGCGCGGCGGGCGAATTCGTCCCCGGCTCGGACGAGGACGGCGGCGGGCGGTGGGATTTCGGGGAGGATCTGCCCGAAGAGGGCTGGCACCTGGCCTGGAACGAGGTCCGCTTCACCGCCCGCCCGACGCCCTTTCGCCACCTGCAATTCTTCCCCGACATGGCCGTGGTGTGGGACTGGATGCGCGCGCAACTTTCGGGCCGCGAGGATGCCGCGACGCTCAACCTGTTCGGCTACACCGGCCTCGGCACTCTCGCCCTGTCGCGCCATGGCAGCGTGACGCACGTCGATGCGTCGAAGAAATCGGTCGCGCAGGCGCGGGACAACGCGGCGCTTTCGGGCATGGAGGACCGGCCGATCCGCTGGCTGGTCGACGACGCGGCCAAGTTCACCGCGCGCGAGGTGCGGCGCGAAAGGCGCTATGACGGGATCATCCTCGACCCGCCCAAGTTCGGGCGCGGGCCGAAGAACGAGACCTGGCGGCTGGAAGAGGGCCTCGCCCCGCTCGTCCACGATTGCGCCAGGCTGCTCGATGCCGACAGCCGGTTCCTCTTCCTCACCGTCTATGCCGTGCGGATGAGCAGCCTCGCGCTCGCCGGACTGCTGGAAGAGGCGCTCGTCCACCTGCCCGGCGGAATCGAACACGGGGACCTTGCCGTGATCGAGGAACCTGCCGGAGACGCCCCGCGCCGCCGCCTGCCGACCGCGATCTTCGCGCGCTGGAGCAATCCGGGCTAAGGGCGCTCATGACCGCAATGACCGATTCGCTAACCCTCGAAGTCGCCGATCTCGAAGTCGATGTCCTGACCGGCATTTATTCGGAGGAAACCGGACGTCCGCAGCCGCTCCGCATCTCGGTCGCGGCGCGCTACCGGCCCGCCGAACGCTACGATCCCGACACGCCGCTCGATGCCAGCAAGAACTACATGGACCTCAAGTTCGCGGCGACCGAAGGCCTGCCGCAGGGCGTCCATTTCAAGCTGATCGAGGCGGTCGCCGAGCACATCTGCGAAACCCTGTTAATCGGCGACGCGCGGGTCGAGGCAGTGACGGTCAAGATCGTCAAGCTCGCGATCGCCGAAGCGGGGGAAAGCATCGGCATCACCCTCCACCGCGAACGCCCGCGCGGCGGGGAATAGGCCTTGCAGGTCGTCCTCACCGTCGCCTCCCTGCCGCAAGAACCGCTCGCCGCGAGCGCGGTCCTCCACGCGCGGCACCTCGCCGAAGCCGAGGCGATGCTGGAAGGCGAGGGCGTGACGGCGCTCGCGATCTGCCTGCCCGCCGCCGGGACGGACCACGACGACTGGCGCCGCACGCTCGCCCGCGACCTCGCCCGCGCGTGGACGCCGAAGCGGGTCAACCTCGTCGGCGGACCCGGGGGCGAGGCCCGCGCGGCCGCGCTCGCATATTTGGCAGATGCGCCCGGCATTACAGGGCAGTATATCCCGCTTTCATGAGCGAGCAGCGGCGCGTCACCACGATCGATTCCCTCACGCGGCGGCGCGACCTCATCGCGGTCAATGACGAGCCGCGCCCGCTGGTCGACGCTTTCCGCCGTGCCATCACCTACCTGCGCCTCTCGGTGACCGACCGCTGCGATCTGCGGTGCAGCTACTGCATGCCCGAACGCATGACCTTCCTGCCCAAGCGCGAGGTGCTGAGCCTCGAGGAGCTCTACGAGCTTGCCTGCGGCTTCATCGAGCGCGGCGTGACCAAGATTCGCATCACGGGGGGCGAACCGCTGGTGCGGCGCGACATCATGCACCTGTTCGAGATGCTGGGGCGGCGGCTCGGCCACGGGCTCGACGAGCTCACGCTCACCACCAACGGCACGCAGCTTGCCCGGCACGCCGAGGCGCTGGCCAAGGCGGGCGTGCGGCGGGTCAACGTCTCGCTCGACACGCTCGACCGCGCCCGGTTCGAGGCGCTGACGCGGCGCGATGCGCTGCCGCAGGTGCTGGAGGGGATCGCCGCCGCGCGCGAGGCCGGGCTAAGGGTCAAGCTCAACGCGGTCGCGCTGAAGGGGATGAACGAGGAGGAACTGCCCGACCTCATCGCCTGGGCGCACGGCGAGGGCCACGACGTGACGCTGATCGAGGTGATGCCGCTCGGCGATGTCGAGGCGGAACGGCTCGACCAGTATCTCCCTTTGTCCGAGGTCCGCGCGCGGCTGGAGCAGCGCTGGACGCTGACCGATACGAGCCACGCGACCGGCGGCCCGGCGCGCTATGTCGAGATCGCCGAAACGCGCGGCAGGCTCGGCTTCATCGCGCCGCATACGGGCAATTTCTGCGCCGGCTGCAACCGCCTGCGCGTCACCGCGACCGGGCAGCTCTACCCCTGTCTTGGCGGGGCGGAGCGGGTCGACCTGCGCGCCGCGCTGCGCTCCGAGCGGCCGGAGGAGGAGCTTGCCGCGGCGCTCGGACGGGCCATGGCGATCAAGCCCGAAAGGCACCGCTTCCGCATGGACGAGCGCGGGGCGGGGCCGCAGCTCGGCCGCCACATGTCGATCACCGGAGGCTGAAGTGGGCGCACCGGGGAGCGAAGGCGGCGGCGGCAGCGTGACGCTCGTCTTTCTCGGGCCGCTCGCGGACCTTGCCGGGACCGGGCGGCGCATCGTCACCGCCCCGCTCGACTGGTCGGGGCTGCTCGCATCGCTCGAACCCGCGCTCGCCCGGGAGGTCGCGGGCGAGCGTGTCCACTTGGCCTGTGCGGGCCGCGTGCTCTCCGACAAGACCGCGCTCGACGCGCGCGATGGGGACGAGGTCGCGCTGCTCCCGCCGGTTTCGGGCGGCTGACATGATCCGCGCGCGCGTCGGCTGCGGCCCCTGGCACCCGGCGGATCTCGACCGGGAACTTGCCGCGGCGGGCGGCGATGCCGGGGCGCAGGCGAGCTTTGTCGGGCGGGTGCGGGGCGATGACGGGGTCGAGGCGCTCGAACTCCTCCATTACGAACCGCTCACCCGCCCGGCCATGCAGGACATGGTCGAGCGCGCGGCGCGGCGCTTCGGGGTCGGGGCGCTGCTGGTCTACCATTCGCTCGGCCTCCACACGGTCGGGCAGCCGCTGGTCTATGTCGGCGCCGCGGCCACCCACCGGCGCAGCGCGATCGAGGCGGTCGATTATTGCATGGATCATCTCAAGGCCGCCGCATGGCTGTGGAAGCGCGAATTGCGCCGCGGCCGATGGCGCTGGATCGAACCGCGCGTCGAGGATCACGCCGACCTTGCGCGCTGGCGCGGAAAAAACGCGCCTGTTTGACCGCGATCAACGAAGCACGGCGGCGCCGCGCTAATTTCCCTTCATCGAAGAAGGAGGGAGATGATGAGCAAACAGGTTCGGGACATCCTCGCCCGGGGCGACGCGCGGATCGTCGATGCGCCCGCACAGGTGCCAGCACCGGTCCCCGCACGCGACCGCAGCTTCGGCCTGCCGGGCGCGCTCTATGGCGTGACGGCGGCGTGCTATCTCGGCTTTGTCGGCGTGACCGCCATGGCCTTCGCCAATCCGGCGCTCGCGATCCCGATGACGATGATCGCGCTGTTCGTCGTCGCGGCCTTCGGCGTGCCGGCGATCTGGACGCGCATGAAGGGCAATGACGGCAGGCCGCTCAGCCTTGGCCAGTTCGGACGGTTCGGGATCGTGACCCACACGGGCGCGTGCGCCCCGCGCGATGCGGCGGTGCAGGTCCTGCTGCTGCCGGTGCTGGTGTTCTTCTGGGGCCTCGCGGCGGCGACCATCGCGGCGCTGGTGTCCTGAGAAGGGCCTGCTGCGAAAGGGTTTCGGCGGGAGCGCCAGCTTCCGCCGAGGGGCGCCGGACCTCTCCCCCCTAGCGCCCCGAAATTTCGTGGAGGAGTGCGGGGTCGAGCAGTTCGATCCCGCGCTTGCCCTTGCGCCGGATCGCGCCGGTATCCTCGAGCTCGCCGAGCTTGCGGCTGACCGTCTCGATCGTCAGGCCGAGCATGTTGGCGATTTCCCCGCGGGTCAGCGGCAGGTCGAATTCGGCGGCGACATGGCACGAGGACTGGCTCGCCGCGGCGGCGAAATCGTGCAGCAGGGCGGCAAGCCGCGCCTCGGCGCTGGCGTGGCCGGTGAGTTCGAGCAGGGCGCGCGTCGCGAGCAGGTCCTCGTGGCTGCGGCGCAGCAGCGCGCGGGCGAGGGCGGGGTGATCGTCGATCGCCCGTTCGAAATCGCCGCGCGCGAAGGTGCACAGCTTGCTTTCGGTCAGGGCGACCACGTCGTGATGGGCGAAGGGGGCGAACAGTTCCCCGATGAAGCCCGCCGGGTGGACCAGCGCGAGGATCTGCTCGTTCCCGTTGGCGTCGATCGCCGAGACCTTGAGCGCTCCCGATACCAGCGTCGCGCAGGCCGCGTCCTCGTCCCCGGCGGCGAAGAGCATTTCGCCGCGCCGCAGGGTGCGCGTGTGCCCGGCGGCGGCCATGGCATCGCGTTCCTCGGGGGTGAGCACCGCGCAGGCCGCGGTCTCGCGCACCGGACAGGTGGTGCATTGCAGGTTCATCGATCCATCTCCGTCCAAAGCTCGGCCAGCACAGCGTCCTGGTGTTCGACCAGTGCCAGCACGAGGGCGCGTGCGGCGTCGATGTCACCCGTCGGTGCGAAAGTGGTGGCGGCCTCGGCCGCAAGCAAGTCGAGATCGCCGAGCGGGACGGCGGTCGCGCTCCTGAGGGCGGTCAGGTCCGACAGCGCGGTCAGCGCTGCGGCGCGCGCATCGCTGTCGATCCCCCGTCCGCGCGCCGCGCCGACCTGCGCCGCGACGCTGTCCTCGCGCTGCTCGAAACGGGCGTGGGAGCCTTGCGCGTCGTCGACGAGGGCGGCGATCGCCGCGGAGCCCGCGACGGGCGGAACCGGCGCCGGGACCTCGGCCGGTGTCGGCCCGGATCGGGCGCCTTCGGTCGGGAGGAAGCGGCCATATTGCCGCTCGACATCGCGAATCGCGAGCGAGGGATAGTCCCCGCCCGCGCCCGCACATCCGGCGCAAAGCGCGCCCGGGAGCAGGACTGTCAAAATGCGCGGAGGGAGTGTCATCATGCCTGTGTCGTGTTAGCATGACACTCGCGCCCGGCAAAGCCGCAAGAGGCGCCCTTCGGGGTCGGCAGCCCTTCGCGGCGCAAATTATGCCGGGGCGGCGTTGACTTGGGATGCCCTTTCGCCTAACGGCACGCTTCTTTCCGGCGCGGCATCGTCGCAGCGCCCACTGCCGCCTGGTCGGCGCGGAGTGTCCGAAAGGGAAACTCCGCCGAAACCGGGCACAGCAAGAGATTGAGAGTAAAAAGCCATGTTCGCGATAGTGCGTACCGGCGGCAAGCAATATCGGGTTGCCGCCGGAGACAAGATTGCCGTTGAAAAGCTCGCGGGCGAGGCCGGCGACACGATCACGCTGGGCGACGTCCTTCTGGCCGGCGAAGGCGATTCGCTCGCCGACGCGTCCAAGGTGACCGTCTCGGCCGAGATCATCGCCCAGGCGAAGTCCGAAAAGGTCATCGTCTTCAAGAAGCGTCGCCGTCACAACTACCGCCGCAAGAACGGCCATCGCCAGCAGATGACCCTGCTGCGCATCACGGACGTGGGCACCGGCGGGGCGAAGAAGGCCGCGGCCAGGAAGGATGCGGCTCCCAAGGCCGAAACCAAGGGCGCCGAAACCAAGGGCACCGATACCGCGGGCACCGACACCAAGAGCGACCGCGACACCGGCAACCTCTCGCTGATTTCGGGCATCGGCCCGACGATCGAGAAGAAGCTGCGCGAGGCGGGCATCAACAGCTGGGAAGACATCGCCGGCTGGGACGAGGCCACCGCGAACAAGTGGAACGACGAGCTCAAGCTCGGCAATCGCCCGATCAAGGACGAGTGGGCGGTGCAGGCGCAGGAACTGCTCGACGGCAAGCCGCCGCGCGCGAAGGTCGACCAGGCCGAAGCCGCCTCGGGCGAAGACAAGTAATTCAAGGCAAGGGTACAGGCTCATGGCACACAAGAAAGCAGGCGGCTCGTCGCGCAACGGGCGCGATTCCGAAGGCCGGCGCCTTGGCGTCAAGAAGTTCGGCGGTCAGGACGTGATCGGCGGCAACATCATCGTGCGCCAGCGCGGCACCAGGTTCTATCCCGGCTCGAACGTCGGCATGGGCAAGGACCACACCCTCTTCGCGCTCGAAGCGGGCGTGGTGCGATTCCACAAGGGCAAGCTCGGCCGCAAATACGTCTCGGTCGACATGATTGCCGAGGCAGCCGAATAATCGGACGATTCGCTGACGGGATCGTCCAGCGGGACGGTCCCAGCCGGCAAGCATCCGGCGACCAGGAGGGAGATGGGGCCGCCCCGTCTCCCCCTTTTCGTTTGCGTGTCGGTTTCACGCGCCCCGTTCTCCCTCTGCCGCAAAGCCGTTGGAATCATAAAATTTCACGGCCATGAAATTGTCACGCATCCCGCTTATCGGCGGCGACGCGGGGCGAGGAAGGGAGAACTCGTGTTTCATCGCAGCGAAAGACTGTTCCTGCGGCCGATCTGGCCAGAGGACTGGCAGGGCGTCCTGGGCGGCATCCGGGACGAAAGCGTGGTGCGAAACCTCGCCACCGTGCCCTGGCCCTATGACGAGAACCATGCGCGCGAATTCGCGGGGCGCGCGTTCGATCCGTTCCATCCGACGTTTCTCGCCACGCGCGCCTCGGATGCGGCGGTGGTGGGCTGCATCGGGCTGGGTGCGGTGGAAGGCAGGGAAGCGGTCGAACTCGGCTACTGGATCGCACGGCCGTTCTGGGGGCAGGGCTTCGCCACCGAGGCCGGACGCGCCGTGGTCGGCATCGCGCGCGTGCTGGGCCATCGCGAGCTCGAATCCTCGCATTTCCTCGACAATCCCGCTTCCGGGCGCGTCCTTCGCAAGCTCGGTTTCGAACCGACCGGACGGATCGTGCAGCGCCATTCCTGCGCGCGCGGGCAAGAGGTCGAAGCGGCCGAATATCGCCTTCGGCTGGTCGCGTCGGAAGGCGAAAGGCAGCGCGCGGCCTGACCGCCGCGCGCCCTTCCGGCTCACTCGGCGGGCATCACCGCGTCGGCATAGGGGCTCTGCCACCTGGCGATGAGCGCCCGGTCGTCGTGCTGCCAGGGGTGAAAGCCGGGTTTCAGGATCGCGGCCCATTCGAAGAACATGCGCCGCATCATGCCCGGACGGCCCCACAGGAACCAGGCGAGTTTCAGTCGCCCCTTCCAGCGCGGGATCCCGTCCTGCTCCAACAGGCCGAGCGCGTCGCGCACGCGGTTGCGGAAATACTTGCGCGTGATGAGGATGGCGAGCAGCGTCTTCACCCGCCAGCGTTTCCAGTCTGACCAGTCCTTCGTCGCGTGGAGCCAGACGTCGTAGGTCAGCCCCTTGTGCTCGACCTCCTCGGTCGCGTGCCAGCGCCAGATTTCCGCCGCGATCGGGTCCGCACCCTCGAGAAATTCGGGATAGGCGAGCAGGTGGCGCGAGATGATCGCGGCGAAATGTTCGAGCGCGATGGTGATGGCGAGGTTGAATTCGACCGGGCGTCCCTTGGTCAGGTCGAGCATGACCTGGATGCCCTGGTCGATCGATTCGACGTTGTAGCCATGGTCGGACACCAGCCGGTTGAAGGCGACGTGTTCGCGCGTGTGGTTGATCTCCTGCGCGCAGAAGGCCTTGATCTCAGAGGCGAGCCTGGGCGGGACCGACCCGCGGAATTCGCGCAGGGTGTCGATGAAGAAGGCTTCTCCGCGCGGCAGGCTGGCCGAGATCGAATTGTACCACGCGGTCGCGACCGGATCGCCCGAATGCCAGTGCCGCGGGACCAGCGCGGCGCGGTCGAAGCGTTCGTTGCGGACCGTCAGTTCATGGTCGTGGGGCGTTGCGCCGATGTCCTGCGGGGCGTTGTGCGAGCCGCGCGCGGCCGCTCCATTCGCCGGTGCCGTGTGCTTGTTCATGTCCGCAATCCCCGTTAATCCCCACCGGCGATGACCTTGTATACCCCAAAGCCATGACCGGCCGCAAACGCTTAACGCCCGAGGAATCCCGCAGTTCCGCGCTCGAGGCGGCGCGCGCCCTGCTGATCGAGGCGGGTCCGCAGGCGGTCACGCTGAAGGCGGTTTCGGCCCGGATCGGACGGACCCATGCCAACCTGCTGCACCATTTCGGCTCGGCGGCGGGGCTGCAGAAGGCGCTTGCCGAACATCTCGCGCGGACCGTGTGCGAGACAATCATCGAGGCGGTCCATGCCAGCCGCGCGGGGCTCGGCAGCCCGCGCGAAGTGGTCGATCTCGCCTTCGACGCCTTCGACCGGGAGGGGGCGGGGGCGCTTGCATCCTGGATGCTGCTGACCGGGAACGAGGACGCCCTGAATCCGATCATCGGGACGATCCACGATCTCGTCGACGAGATCGCGCCCGAGGAAGCCGGGCACGTCGATCAGGACGGGGGCGAGCCGCGCCAGGTCCACCGCGAGACGCTCAGCCTCGTCCTGCTCGCCATGGGCGACGCGCTGATCGGGGCGGCGCTGGCGAAATCGCTCGGCCTCCCGCGCGAGGCGGCGCGGGTGCGCGCGGCGGAACAGCTCGCCGCATCGCTCGCCCGCTATCAGCGCGCCGGCTAGGCGGACACGCCCGCCGCCTGCCAGTCGGGCAGGGTCGCCGGGTCGAGATCGTCCACGCGCAGGTGATCGACCGCCTTGCCGAGCGCAGGGTAAGCCGCCTTGCGCCGCTTTTCCTGCGACCTTTCGAGGTCCACCACGACCAGCCGGCGGTTGACCTTCTGCCGCCAGTTCATCCGCGCCGTGTTCTCCTGTCCGACATAGCAGCCCTTGTCGAAGCTCACCCCGTGCAGTTCGACCGCGTTGGTTTCCAGCCACAGGATGTCGCCGAGCTCGCCCTGCCCCTCGGGCACGCCGTGGGCGAGGCGGTGGGCGAGCCAGGCCTCGTCCGCGCCTTCCTCGCCGTCATTGGCGGGCGCGAGCCAGCGCCACCCGAGCGCGGCAAGGCGCGGGTCGGCGGCGGCGCCTTCGCGGGGCTGCGCGCTCCAGTGGACGGCGAGCGTTTCGTCCCGCGCGATGTCGATCGCCCGGCGCAGGCGATAGAGGCCGAGCCGTTTCGCAAGATCGTCCGCCGCACACGCCTCGCAATCGAGCAGGACATCAGCTCCGTCTCCCCAGACCAGGAAATCGAACATCGCCTTGCCCTGCGCGGTCAGCAGCGCGGCATAGACCGGACCCTGGGCGAGCCGTTCGGCGCGCACGTCGTTGGTGACGAGGCCCTGGAGAAAGGCGGAGCCGTTTTCGGACGGGTCGCGCGGCGAAACCCGGATCACGGCGCGGTTGGCAAGGCGGGTGGCAGTCATGGGCGGCTCCCTTCTTCCGGCAGGTGCAGGCGGGCGAGCGTCCGGGCGAGATGTTCGCCCACCCGTTCGCCCTGTTCGGGGTAGAGATAGGGTTCGATCAGCTCGGCTTCCATCAGAAGCAGGGCGCGGTCGTGCCGGACCATGTCGATCCGGGCGTAGAGCGGCGGGTCGAAGGGCAGCGCGGCGAGCACGGCGCGCGCGCTTGCGGCCTCCTGCGGCGAGGGTTCGTGGCGGCTTTCGATCCCGCCATAGAGCGACTGGATGCGATAATCCCCCTTCGCCGCGCGCTTGCACAGCGCGTGCGAAAGCTCGCCCGCGACGAAGACGAAGCTGAGTTCGCCCTCCGTTTCGATCGCCGGGAGGAAGGGCTGGACGATGGCCGGCCGGCCAAAGCGCCAGTCGGGGCCGGGCAGGTCGGCGGCATGGAGCAGGACCTGCCCTTCGGCCCCGGCGCCGACCTGCCGTTTCAGGACCAGCCGGTCGCAGCCGAATTCGGCGAAGGCCGAACGGACATCCGCGGCGGTGACATCGTTCATGAACTGCGAGGGAATGATCGGCGCGCCTGCCGCCTCGAGCTCGCCGAGGTAGGATTTCGTGAGGTTCCACCGGACCACGGCGGGCGGGTTGTGGACCGCGATCCCGCGCGCTGCGAGCGCTTCGAGCCGGGCGAGGAAGGCGGCGGCCTTGTCCTGGTAATTCCACGCGGTGCCCAGCAGCACGGCCGCGATCCCGTCGAATTCGGCGAGCGGCGCTTCCCAATCGATCACCCGCATCGCAATCCTTTCGCCGGCAAGCGCGGGTTCGAGCGCGGCGACCATGAGATCGTGCTCGTAGGCATCGCCGCGGCGGCGTGCGCCCGCGCCGGGCAGTGTCGTCTCGCAGGCGAGGAAACCGATCGTGGTCATGGTTCGCGGCCTCTAGGACCGCTTCAAGCCTCTGGAAAGACCCTGCGCGCGCGCCTACAGGTCCGGGGCATGACCGACAGCCTCACGATCCGCCGGCCCGACGACTGGCACCTCCATTTCCGCGACGGCGCGGTGATGCGCGCCGTGGTGCCCTATACCGCGCGCCAGTTCGCCCGGGCGATCGTCATGCCGAACCTCGTGCCGCCGATCACCACCGCCGAAATGGCCGCGGCCTATCGCGAGCGGATTCTTGCAGCCGTGCCCGAAGGCGTGCGCTTCACCCCGCTGATGACCTGCTACCTCACCGACACGACCGATGCGGACGACCTCGCGCGCGGCGCGGCCGAAGGCGTGTTCACCGCGGCCAAGCTCTATCCTGCCAACGCCACCACCAATTCCGCCGCCGGGGTGAGCGATGTCGAACGCATCTATCCCGTGCTCGAACGGATGGAGGCCGAGGACATCGTGCTGTGCATCCACGGCGAAGTGACCGATCACGACATCGACATCTTCGACCGCGAGGCCGAGTTCATCGACCGGCACTTGAAGGCCATCATCCGCAATTTCCCGAGGCTGCGCGTCGTGTTCGAACACGTCACCACCGCCGATGCGGTCGCCTTCGTCACCGGCTGCGGCCCGAATGTCGCGGCGACCATCACGCCGCAGCACCTCCACCTCAACCGCAACGCCATGCTGGCGGGCGGCATCCGGCCGCACAATTACTGCCTGCCGGTCGCCAAGCGCGAGAAGCACCGGATCGCCCTGCGCGCGGCGGCGACTTCGGGCAGCCCCAAGTTCTTCCTCGGCACCGACAGCGCCCCGCATTTCCGCCACGACAAGGAATCGGCCTGCGGCTGCGCGGGCATCTTCGGCGCGCCCCACGCCCTCGAAAGCTATCTCGCGGTGTTCGAGGAAGAGGACGCGCTCGGCCGGTTCGAAGGCTTCGCCTCGCTCCACGGCCCGGCCTTCTACGGCCTGCCGGTGAATGAGGAGACGATCACGCTCGAACGCGCGGAAGTCGCGGTGCCGGAGGAACTGGCGCTGGCGGGCGCGGCGATCGTGCCGTTCCACGCCGGGCAGACGCTCGGCTGGCGGATCGCCGCCTAGCGCGCCCGGCGGCTATCTCGCCGCCACGCTGCGCGCCGCCTTCGCCCGGCGGCCGCGCGCGAGGAGATCGGCGACGAAGATGCCGACCGCGGTCCAGATCAGCAGGAAGCTGAACAGCTGGACCGGGCGCAATTCCTGCCCGAACACGGTGAGGCCCAGCAGGAATACGATGGTGGGCGCCAGATACTGGATGAAGCCCAGGGTCGAATAATCCATCCGCTTCGCCGCGATCGCGAAGAGGAGCAGCGGCACCGCGGTGACCACGCCGGAAAAGGCGATCAGCAGGCTCTGTCCCCAGTCCGTGCCGAAAGCCGGTCCGGCGGGCGTCTGCGCGTACCACGCGGCGATTCCCGCGGCGGGGAGCAGCAGCAGCACGCTTTCGACCGTGAGACCGGGTAGCGAGCCGACCGGCACCCGTTTCCGCACCAGCCCGTAGAGGCAGAAGCTGAGCGCCAGCGCCACGCTGATCCAGAGCGTCGTGATCGCCCCTGCGGCAAGGATCGCCACGGCGCTTGCCGCGACCGCGACCGCAACCCATTGCAGGCGCGACAGCCGTTCGCCCAGCACCAGCGTGCCGAGCAGCACGTTCAGCAGCGGGTTGAGGTAATAGCCGAGGCTTGCCGCATAGACCTCGTTCGCGGTGATCGCCCAGATGTAGACGAACCAGTTGATCCCGATCAGCGTCGCGCTCGCCAGCAGGGCGAGCATGGCGCGCGGGTTCGACAGCGCCTGCCGCAGCGCGGGGAACTGCTTTCGCAGGGCGACGATCACAAGGCAGAGCGGCAGCGTCCAGATGATCCGCCAGCCGACGAATTCGAACGGCGGGATGTGCCGCACCAGCAGCAGGTAGAGCGGCAGGAATCCCCAGATCGTGTAGGCGCCGAGCGCAGCGGGAAGGCCGGAGGGTTCGCCGCTGGCGGAATCGGGGAAGAGCGCGCGCATCAGGGCGCGGCAGGTAGGCCGCGGAGCGCGGGCGCGCAAGCCGCGGAAAACCGATCGAGGTGAACGGATGCTGTCGCGCCGGATGCACGTCCGTTCAGGAAAGGTGAGCTATGGATGAACGGGAAATCGCGGCGAGGCACTGGTTGCCCGGTCCCCGCCTCCTTCTTGGGCCATCCCACCTATGGTCCGGGCGCGGCCCCCACCAGCCGCGGAAGGCGCCCTCGTCTCCCCATGGGAGGCGGGGGCGTCTTCACTTTCGCGCGCTTATCGGCCGCGCGGGAGCGCGTGGTTGGCGGGATGTTAACCGGAACCATGCGAGGCGCCCCGGCGATGATCCGCGCGCTTTCGCCCCTCCCGTTCGCCCTGGTTCTCGCGCACGCCCTCGCGCTCGCCGGCTGCGGGGAGGAGCCGGCTGCGAAGACCGGCGGCGATCCGCTGGCGGCCGATCCGCTGCTCGCCGCGGCGCTCCACGACCCGCTCATGACCGACCCCGATCTTTCCCACCGCAACGAAGCCAATGCGGTGCTGACCGTTCCCGCAAGCCACGCCCTGCCGCCGCTGCGCCGGAGCGAGGAGGCCGCGCAGGCCGCGCGCGAGGCGGCGCGGCTCGAACTGCTCGAGGGCGGGCGCATCCCGGAATTGCCGAGGGCCGGGGCGGCGAAGGGGCCGGACGGCTTCGCCGGGGCGCCGACGGCGTCTGCGATGCTCGCCGCGGCGGGGGCGCCCGGTCGCTGCACGCGGGGGCTGGAAGCGGGCTTCGCCTTCGCCGCCGACCTTCCCGCGATGGCGCGGATCATGCCGCACGGCATGGTCAGGGCGGCGGCGGGAGGCACGGCGTGCGGGGCGCGGGCGGTGCGCTATCTCACCCCGGCGGCGGCCGAGGACGTGCTGCAATACCATTTCACCCGCGCCGCGCGCGCGGGAACGGCCCCGCGCCTTCACGACGCGCCCGTGCGCATGGTCGCCGCCTCGGGCGAAGGGGGGGCGATGCTCGTCGCCGTGGGCGCGGGGCCCGGCGCCCTCACCGCGGTCGATATCGTCTGGTGGCGGCCCTGAGCCGGGCCTTCAGGGCTTCAACCCGATCCCGATATTGGCGCGCGGCTGGTCCATCTCGGTGCTCGCGACCGGATAGGCGCAGTAATCGGCGGCGTAATAGGCGGCCGCGCGGTGGTTGCCCGACAGGCCGATCCCGCCGAAGGGCGCTTTCGACGAGGCACCGTTCGTCGGCCGGTTCCAGTTGATGATCCCGGCGCGCACGTTCGCCCAGAACCGCCCGTAATCCTCGGGCGCGCCGCCGATCAGCGCGGCGGAGAGGCCGAAACGGGTGTTGTTCGCCTCGGCGATTCCCGCGTCGAGATCGGGCACGCGCACGACCTGGAGCAGCGGGCCGAACAGCTCGATGTCGGGCCGGTCGGGAATATCGGTCACGTCGAGGATGCCGGGGGTGAGGAAGGGCCGGTCGGGAATCGTCCGCCGCATCGGGGCCAGCACGCGTCCGCCCGCGGTCATCAGTGCGACGAAGCTCTCGCTCAGCCGTTCGGCGGTGTCGTTGTCGATCACCGGCCCCATGAAGGGCTGCGGATCGTTCAGCGGATCGCCCACCACCAGCTGCTTCGTGAGCGGGACGAGTTCGGCCATGAGATCGTCGTAGACGCTTTCCTTCACCACCAGCCGGCGCGCGGCGGTGCAGCGCTGGCCCGCGGTGGTGAAGGCGCTCTGCACGACCAGCGCGGCGGCATCGGCGAGCTTGGGCGTGTCGATCACGACGATCGGGTTGTTGCCGCCCATCTCCAGCGCGAGGATCTTGCCCGGATTGGCGGCGAGCTTGCGGTTGATCGCGATCCCCGCCTGGGCGGAGCCGGTGAAGAGCACGCCGTCGATCCCGGGATGGGCGACCAGCGCCTTGCCTTCCTCCGGTCCGCCGATGACCAGCTGCACGACGTTTTCCGGCACGCCCGCCTCGT
The DNA here is from genome assembly GCF_900105095.1 of Erythrobacter sp. HL-111. Lineage (NCBI taxonomy): Bacteria > Pseudomonadati > Pseudomonadota > Alphaproteobacteria > Sphingomonadales > Erythrobacteraceae > Erythrobacter > Erythrobacter sp. HL-111. The sequence continues at coordinate 181,614 of NZ_LT629743.1, forward strand.
GCAGGCAGCGCACCAGCATCGCGCCGGCCGCCGGGGTCTTCTCGGACGGCTTGAACAGCACCGCATTGCCCGCGATCAGGGCGGGCACGATGTGGCCGTTGGGCAGGTGCGCGGGGAAATTGTAGGGGCCGAGCACGGCCATCACCCCGTGCGGCTTGTGCCGCACCGCGGCGGTGCCCTGGATGCCGCTGTCGAATTTCTTCTTGCCGGTGCGTTCGGCATAGGCCTGGACCGAGATGTCGACCTTGCCCATCACCGCGTCGATTTCGGTGCGGGCTTCCCACAGGGGCTTGCCCGCCTCGCGCGCGATCAGGTCGGCGAATTCTTCCGCGCGGTCGCGCACCGCGTTGGCGAAGCGGCGCATGGTGTCGATCCGGTCGGCCAGCGGGCGCGCGGCCCAGTCGGGCCAGGCGCGCCGCGCGCGGCTCACCGCGGCATCGACATCGCCGTGTTCGCCCCGCCACAATTCCTCGCCCGTCGCGGGCGCGGTCGAGATCAGCGTCGCCGGTTCGCTCACGTCAGCCTGCCTTCAAAGCGGATGGTCTTCCCCCCCTTCATCGGCGCCCGGGTACTCCCAAGAGGCCGCAAAAGCTAGGGGTCAGCGGCCTTGCCCATGGGACGCGTGCCCGGTCGGGACATGTCCGGCGGGGGTGGGGGCGGGGCCGTGGGCCTCGCCCATGCGGCGCAGGGCGGCGACCTTGCGCGCGAGCGGCTGCCAGTCGTCGCGCTCGGCGATCGCGGACCAGATGCCCTCGACCTCCTCGATCAGCATCGACTGGGGGGCCTCGTCCGACCAGTAGGGATGGTCGCTGGCCGCGGCTTCGTAGCCGTCGAGCGCCGGGGCGAGATCGGCCGGCGGCTCGCCCGCGGCGATCGCGCGGCGCAGGCGGAAGAAGAAATCGTCCGGCCCCTCGCCGCTTTCGCGCATCGCCTTCTCGCACGCCGCGACGAGCGCGCCGTCGGGCTCGGCCCCGCGCGGGCGCACGCCGAGCCGCCAGCACCAGCGCCGCGCGACCGCCGCCATGTAGAGGTCGGGGAACCGGCCCAGCGCCGCGATCAGCGGCTCGCTTTCGGCGAGCAGCCGCAGCGCGACCGCGAACTGGCCGCAGTTCCAGTGGATCGCCTCGGGCTGGCGGCCGAAGGCATAGAGCCCCGCATGGTCGAAATAGGCCGCGGTGAAGGACGGGTCCCAGCGCGGCAGCCAGCGCCACGGGCCGTAGTCGAAGCTTTCGCCCGTCACGTTCATGTTGTCGGTGTTGAGCACGCCGTGCACGAAGCCTGCGACCATGTAGCTCGCCGCGAGGTCGGCCATGCGTTCGACGACCTGGTGCATCAGCCGGATCGCCGGTTGCTCTGGCGCGGGCACGGATTCGAGCATGTCCGCGGGCGGCGGCGGGCCGGGGAAGCGGGTCAGGCAATAGTCCACCAGCCGCTCCATCTCCTCGCCCTGTTCGTGCGCGAGCAGGCGCTGGAAGCTGCCGATGCGGATATGCGAATGCGACAGCCGCACCATCACCGCCGAACGCGCGGGCGAAGGCTCGTCGTTGCGCCACAAATCCTCGCCGGTCTCGATCACCGAGAAGGTGCGCGAGGTGTTCACCCCCAGCGCCTCGAGCATTTCGGTCGCGAGGATTTCGCGCACCGCGCCCTTCAGCGTCAGCCGCCCGTCGCCCGCGCGCGAAAAGGGTGTGGTCCCCGATCCCTTGGTGCCGAGGTCGAGCAGGCGGCCGTCGGACGAACGCAACTGCGCGAAGAGGAAGCCCCGCCCGTCGCCGATCTCGGGATTGTAGACCCGGAACTGGTGGCCGTGATACTTGAGCGCGAGCGGCTGCGGCAGGTTGCCTTCCAGGGCGCGGAACCGGCCGAAATGCGCCGCCCATTCGTCGTCCGAGAGCCCGGCCAGCCCGACCTCGGCCGCCGCGCGGTCGTTGCGGAAGCGGATCTCGGTCCGCGGGAAGTCCGCCGGCTCGACCGGCACGGCGATGAAGTCCGCGATTTCGCCGATTGCTGTCTCGCCGCCCTGCGCGGCCGCTTGCGTGTCCTTGTCCATCCGCGCGAGTGTGGCGATGCGCCTCGCCCCTTGCAAGCGCCGCGAGGCGGCCTATGCGCGAATGCGGACAACCGCCGCGTGTCGAGAATCGAAGGAAAATCCGCCGCCATGGCAGCAAGCTACGACGATTGCAGCTGGACCAGCCCGGACGGTCTGACCCTGCATTACCGCGATTATCCCGGACCCGAAGGCGGCACGCGGACCCCGGTGCTGTGCCTGCACGGCCTGACCCGCAACGCGCGCGATTTCGCCGACCTTGCCCAGCACATCGCGCAGACCCGCCGTGTCATCGTGCCCGACATGCGCGGGCGCGGGATGAGCGACTACGCCCCCGATCCCGAGACCTACAACCCGCTGACCTATGTCGCCGACGTCGAGAAACTGCTGGCCGAACGCGGCCTGACCCGCTTCGTTTCGATCGGCACCTCGATGGGCGGGCTGATGACCATGCTGCTTGCCCAGGCCGACGCCGACCGGATCGCCGCGGTCGTGCTCAACGACATCGGGCCGGTCATCGAACCGGCCGGACTGGAACGGATTTCCGGCTATGTCGGCCAGGGGCGCAGCTATCCGACCTGGATCCACGCCGCCCGCTCGCTCTGCGAAGTGCACGGCGAGGCCTTCCCCGACTACACGCTCGAAGACTGGCTCGACATGGCCAAGCGGATCATGGTGGTGAGCCAGAACGGGCGCATCAGTTACGATTACGACATGGCGATCGCCGAACCCTTTGCCAAGCCCGGCAACGCCGCGCCGGCCGACCTGTGGAGCGCGTTCGAGACGCTTGCGGGCAAGCCGATGCTGCTGGTGATCGGCGAATTGTCGGACCTCATCTCGCCCGCGACGGTCGAACGGATGCGGGAACTGAACCCGCGGCTGGAAACCGTCACCGTGCCGCGCGTCGGCCATGCCCCGACCCTCGACGAGCCCGAGGCGCGCGCGGCGATCGACGCCCTGCTGGCCGGGGTCGAGTGACCGCGCCCGCCGCTCGCCCGCCGCGCGTCCTGCACTGCCACTCGACCTTCGCGGCCGGGGGCAAGGAACTGCGCGCGGTCAGGCTGATGAACGCCTTCGGCGGCGCGCTCGAACACGCGGTGGTTTCGGGCGAGCCGGGCGAGACCGGGGCGCGGGACCATGTCGCGCGCGCGGTCAAGGTTTCCTTCCCCGCCGATTTCCCGGCGCTCACCGGGTTTCCCTCGCCCGGACGGCTGGTCGCCATCGCCGAGGCGATGAAGGGCTACGACCTCGTCCTCACCTATAACTGGGGCGCGATGGACGCGGTGATGGCGCACACCCTTTTCGCGCAGGCGATGGGCCTGCCGCCGCTGATCCACCACGAGGACGGCTTCAACGAGGACGAGGTCGACGAACTGAAGGCGCGGCGCAACTGGTACCGCCGGATCGCGCTCGGCCGGACTCATCGCCTGATCCTGCCGAGCGAGCGGCTGGAGAAGATCGCGCGCGAGGCGTGGAAGCAGCCGCCCGCCCGGATCGTGCGTATCCCCAACGGCATCGCGACCGCCCGCTTCGCCCGCAAGCCGAAGCCGGGCTCGTTCCGCGTGGTCAAGCGCGAGGGCGAACGCTGGGTCGGGACGCTCGCCGGCCTGCGCCCGGTAAAACGATTGGGCGACCTCGTCCGCGCGCTGACCGCGCTCGGCGAGGAATGGCACCTCGTCATCATCGGCGAGGGGCCGGAGCGCGATTCGATCCGCGCGGTCGCAGACGAGCTCGAGATCAGCCACCGCGTCCACCTGCCCGGCAGCCATCCCGACCCGGCAGAGGTGATCGGCCTGTTCGACATCTTCGCCCTGTCGAGCCGGTCGGAGCAGTTCCCGCTTTCGGTGGTCGAGGCGATGGCCGCCGGGCTCGCGATCGCCGCGCCCGACGTGGGCGACATCCGCGCGATGTTGGCCGATGCGAACCGGCCCTTCATCGCGGTGCCCGGCGACTGGCAGGCGCTCGGCCAGATGCTCGCCGACCTCGCCGCCGAACCGGACCTTGCCGCCGAAATCGGCGCGGCGAACCGGGCGCGCGCGCGGGAGCTGTATGACGAGGCGGCGATGGTGGCGCGCTACCGCGAAGTCTATGGCGAGGCGCTGGGCCGGGCGATCTAGCGACCCCGTCGCGCCCCTTTCGCTTCATCGCCGGTTCAACTGGCGCACGGCAAGGGACGGCGCCACCCGCTGCCTTGGCATTGCGGAAGGCGGCGCACCTGCCTAAAGAGCCGCAACCTGCAAACATATGTCGGTGCCGCCCGTCCGCTTCGGGCCTCGGGCGGGCACGAATGGACAAGGAACCCTTCTTCCGTGGCGCTTATCCCTACGAAGACCGATCGATCGAAACCGGCTGCGGACCGCGCAACGCCGGCGCCTTCGGCCGAGGACGAGGTCCTGATCCGCGAGATCGACGAAGCCGTGCGGCAGGACGATGCCGCCGCCTTCATGAAACGCTACGGCCCGGCCCTGGCCGGGATCCTGGTGGTCTTCCTCGCCGCCTTCGGGGGCTGGCTCTACTGGCAGAACCAGCAGGAGGCCGAGCTCGAGGCGCAGTCGGAAACGCTCATCACCGCCCTGGACGCGGTCGATGCGGGCGATTACGAGGCGGCGAGCGAGCGGGTCGAACCGCTCACCGCCGACGGCACGGTCGGGGCGCGGGCGGCGGCGCTGTTCCTGCAGGCGGGCGCGGCGCTGGAACAGGGCGAAACCGCGCGCGCGGTCGAAATCTACGCGGCGATCGCCGCCGACGAGGAAATCCCGGCACCCATGCGCGACCTTGCCCGGCTGCGCGAGGTGGCGAGCAATTTCGACGAGCGCGACCCGGCGGACGCCATCGCCAAGCTCGAACCGCTCGCCCGGCCGGGCAGCATTTTCTACGGCAGCGCCGCCGAACTCACCGCGATCGCCCATCTCGAAATGGGCAATCGCGACGAGGCGGGCGAGATTTTCGCCGCCATCGCCAAGGACGACGACCTGCCCGACACGCTGACTCGCCGCGCCCAGCAGCTTGCCGGGGTGCTCGGCGTCGACGCGATCGAGGATGTCGAGGCGCTGCTGCGCGAGGAAGGCGCGCTCCCCGAAGAGGGCGCCGGGGTCGACGCGGGAGAATGAACTGGCAACGAGCCGCACGGCGGGCCCCGGGGGCATCGGCCGCGCGGATCCGGCGGGAACGGCGGGACGGGGGCGCCCGCGCACGACAAATGAACGGACGGATGATGATCACCAAGACGGCTTTCAAGGGCGCGCTCGTCGCCGGGGCGCTCGCGGCTGGGCTGGCGGGCTGCAGCGGCGGCCTGTTCGGCGGCGGCGACCCCAAGACCACCCCAACCATCGGCGAGCGCACGCCGATCCTTTCGCGGATCGAGCGCGGCACCAGCGTTGATCCCGATCTCGCCGACGTCAGCGTGGTGCTGCCGCCCGCGCGCAGCAATGACGACTGGCCGCAGGTCAGCGGCTCGGCCAGCAAGAGCTACGGCCACCTCGCCCTCGCCGAAAACCCGACCAAGCGCTGGACCGCCCGGATCGCCGGGGCGAACCAGCGCCGCCGGCTCGCCGCCTCGCCCGTGGTGGGCGGCGGCCTGCTGTTCGTCGAGGACACCCAGGGCGTGATCCATGCCTTCGACCACGCGACCGGCGAGACCAGGTGGACCCGTTCCGAGGACGAGATGGCGAAGAACCTCAGGAACTCGGTCTTCGGCGGGGGGGTGAGCTACGACAACGGCATCGTCTATGCGACCAACGGCGTTGGCGAGGTCAAGGCCAAGAAGGCCGAGACCGGCGAGCTGATCTGGAAGGTCAAACCCGCCGGTCCCCTCCGCGGTTCGCCGACGATCGCCTTCGGGCAGGTCTACGTGATGACGCAGGACAACCAGATCCTCGCCCTCGACGCGCGCAACGGCGAATTGCTGTGGGACGAATCCGGTTCGTCCACGCAATCGGGCGTGTTCGGCGTCGCCGCTCCGGCGGCCGGGCAGGGCACGGTGATCGCGGGCTATTCCTCCGGGGAACTGTCGGCCTATCGCTACGAGAACGGGCGCCCGCTGTGGGCCGATGCGCTGGCGCGCACGAACATCTCGACGCAGGTTTCCTCGCTCACCGATATCGACGCCGATCCGATCATCGATTCGGGCCGCGTCTATGCGCTCGGCCAGGGCGGGCGCATGGCGGCCTACGAACTGGTCACCGGCCAGCGCATCTGGGAACTGACGCTGGCGGGGATTTCGACCCCGGCGATCGCGGGCGAATGGATCTTCACCCTGACCGACGATGCGCGCCTGCTTGCCATCGCGCGGTCTTCCGGGCGGGTGCGGTGGATCACGCAGCTCCGCCAATTCCGCAACGAAAAGAAGAAGAAGGACCCGATCTTCTGGACCGGGCCGGTGCTCGCCGGGGACAACCTGTGGGTCGCCAGTTCGCGCGGGGAAATCTGGCGCGCCTCGGTGTCCGAAGGGTCGGCGACGATGTTCGCCGACATCGGCAAGCCGGTCAGCCTGCCGCCGATCGTCGCCGACGGGTTCCTCTACGTGCTCGACGACAACGGGACGATTCATGCCTGGAAATAGGCTCGCGCCGCGCGGCGCAGGTCTGAGCGGGTCGTTAACCACTTCGCGCTAAGGCTCGGCGCGTGATGAGCGCCCGTTCCCCGTCCAGCGCGCCCGCGCGCCTGCCTGCAAGGCCGATGCCCGCAAGCGATGTGTCCGCCGGGGTCGGCCTTGCGGGGCTGCTGGGGCTGCTGGCGTGGATCCTGGTGTGCCGGTCCTATCCGGCGATCGCCGACGCGCTCGGCCTCGCGGGGGAATTGTCGGGCGCGCGCGGCGTCCTGTCGGGGCCTTACGCAGCGCTCGCCGCGCTGGTCTTCACCGCCGGGCCGATGGCGGTTTATTCGGTGCTGGTAGACCGGGTGCACCTGCGTCCTTCGACCGGGCTCGACTGGTCCTCGAAGCGCCCGCTCGCCGAAACCTGGCCGGTCAGCCTGGTCAAGCTCGTCGGGCTCTGGGCGACCTTCGCCGCGCTCGCCGCGCTCTACGGTCTTGGCCGCTGGTATTGGGAAGGCTCCTACCTCTTCGCGATGGAGGTGCTTGCCGCCGCGCTGGTCCCGCTGATGGCGCTGTCGGTTCCCTATGTCCTGTGGCTCGACCGGTTCATGGTGGATCAGCGCGATTCGACCTGGCATTTCGGTGCGCTGATCGCCGGGCGGCCGGGCTGGGAGCGGGGCGAGATCGCAAAGCACGCGCGCGCCTGGCTCATCAAGGGCTTCTTCGGCGCCTTCATGATCTCGATCCTCCCCGGCGGCTTTGCCGAGGTGGTCGAGGCGGACCCGGCGCGGATGCTCGCCAATCCGGTCGAGCTCACCATGTTCCTTGTCGCGCTGCTCTTCGTCGTCGACGTGCAGATCGGGACGGTGGGATACCTTTTCACCCTGCGCCCGCTCGACGCGCATATCCGTTCGGGCAATCCCCTGCTCGGCGGGTGGGTCGCGGCGCTGCTCTGCTATCCGCCCTTCGTCTGGGGGATCATCGGCAACGGCAACCAGATCCTTTCCTACGAACGGAACGTCGCGGGCTGGGGCTACTGGCTTTCCGGCCAGCCGGCGCTGCTGTGGACCTGGGCCGCGATCATCGTGTTCCTGAGCGCGATCTACGCCTGGGCGACGGTCGCCTTCGGGATCCGCTTTTCCAACCTCACCTATCGCGGCGTGCTGACGAACGGGCCGTACCGCTTCACCCGCCACCCGGCCTATCTTTCGAAGAACCTGTTCTGGTGGTTCACCGTCATGCCCTTCCTCGTCACGAGCAATTCGGCGGCCGACGCGATCCGCAACACCTTCTTCCTGCTGCTCGTCAACGCGATCTATTACTGGCGTGCGAAGACGGAGGAGGCGCATCTCCTCGCCGAGGATGCGAAATACCGCGAATACCACGCCTGGATGGAGGAGCGCGGCCTCGTCACCGCCCGGCTCGCGCGGCTGATGCGTGCCCTGGGACGGGGCGGGGAGGGCGGACGGGGCGCGGTCGTCCAGCCCGCCGAATGACCCGGCGCCGAATGACCCGGCGTTGTCAGAACGAGTATTGGTAGACCTTCGTCACGTCCCCGTTCCATTCCCCGTGATAGGCGTCGAGCAGGCGCTGCGCCGGGACCTTTCCGGTCGCCACGATCTCGTCCAGCGTTTCGAGATAGCCGGTTTCGTTGTCGCCCGAGGAATTGAGCCGCGCGCGCGCGGCGAGGCCGCCGTGGGCGATCTTCAGCACTTCGCGCCCCAGGTCCTGCATCGTGCCCGTGCCACCGGGCAGCCGCGTGTCGAGCGCGAGGCGTGGCACTTCGCCGCGCAGCCGCTCGCGTTCCTCCATCGACCAGTTCTTGACGAGGTCCCACGCCGCATCGAGCGCTTGCCTGTCATAGAGCAGGCCGACCCACAGCGCGGGCAGGGCGCAGATCCGGCTCCACGGGCCGCCGTCCGCGCCGCGCATTTCGAGAAAGCTCTTGAGCCGCACCTCGGGGAAGGCGGTCGAAAGGTGATCCCACCAGTCCGACGGACGCGGCCGCTCGCCGGGGAGCACCGAAAGCCTGCCCTCGAGGAAATCGCGGAAGGAAAGCCCCGCCGCGTCGATGTATCTCCCGTCGCGGAAGACGAAATACATCGGCACGTCGAGCATGTATTCGGCCCAGCGTTCGTAGCCGAAGCCGTCCTCGAACACGAAGGGCAGCATTCCGGTACGGTGTGGATCGGTGTCGGACCAGATGTGGCTGCGATAGGAAAGATAGCCGTTGGGCCTGCCTTCGGTGAAAGGGGAATTGGCGAACAGCGCGGTGGCGAGCGGTTGCAGGGCGAGGCCGACGCGGAACTTCTTCACCATGTCGGCTTCGGACGAATAGTCGAGATTGACCTGGATCGTGCACGTCCGCAGCATCATGTCGAGCCCGAGATTGCCGACGCACGGCATGTGCCGCATCATGATCGCATAGCGGCCCTTGGGCATGACGGGGAGCTCTTTGCGCGTCTTGTCGGGCCACATGCCGAGCCCGAGATAGGACACGCCGCAGCGCTCGCCCACCTTCTTGACCTGTTCGAGATGGCGCCCGGTTTCCGCGCAGGTCTGGTGAAGGTTCTCGAGCGGCGCGCCCGACAGTTCGAGCTGGCCGGCGGGTTCGAGACTGACCGTGCCGTCCTCGCCGCGCATGGCGATGACCTTTCCGCCTTCCTCGACCGGCTCCCAGCCGAATTCGGCGAGGTTCATCAGCAGGTCGCGGATGCCGCAGGGCTCATCATAGGAGGGCGCTCGGAAATCGGAACGCTTGTAGACGAGCTTCTCGTGCTCGGTCCCGATCCGCCATTCGGAGACGGGCTTTTCCCCGCGGATCATCGGCGCGACGAGGTCTTCGCGGCTTTCGATGACGGGTTCGTCGATGCTGGACGTCTCGCGTGTGCTCATGGGCTTCTCCCGGTGCGTCGCCCTAGGAAACCGGCGAGGCCGTGGGAAGCGATAAATTGCCCGGCCCCGCGCGGGATCATTCGTCCTCGAGCCAGTCGCCCGCCTCGGCCATCCACACGGCGAGCGCGGCGATCGCCGCCGTCTCGCCGCGCAGGATGCGCGGGCCGAGGCTGATGGGGCGCGCGTTCGGGTGGGCGCGGATCCCCTGCCTCTCCGCGTCATCGAAGCCGCCTTCGGGGCCGATCAGGATCGCGGCGGGGCCGTCATGGTAGCAGAAGGCATCGGCGGCGCTTTCCCCGCCCTCCTCGTCGGCGAAGAACAGCGTTCGGTCCTCCGGCCAGTCGGCGAGCAGCGCGTCGAGCTTCATCGGCTCCGCAAGGTCGGGCAGGGCGGTGCGCGCGCATTGTTCGGCCGCCTCCACAATGATCGTGCGGGCGCGCTCCGGGTTGAGCCTGTCGGCGACGCAGCGCCGGGTGAGGACGGGCAGGATCCGCGCCGCGCCCAGTTCGGTCGCCTTTTCCAGCACGAGGTCGAAACGGTCCTTCTTGAGCAGGGCGGGGCACAGCCACAGGTCGGGCACGGCCTCGCGCGCCCGCAGGTTTTCGACCACTTCCAGCGTCACCTCGCGCTTCGCCACGTCCACCACCCGCGCGGCCCATTCGCCGGTCGCATCGTCGCACAATATCACCGCATCGCCCGGCGCGACGCGCATCACGCGGGCGAGGTAATGCGCCGCATTGCCCGCGATCACGCGCCGTTCGCCCGCGGCGAGTACGGGTTCGACGAACAGGCGGGGCGCGCTTTTCGGCGGCCAGGCAGGGGTGGCGGGCATGGCGCGCCCTTAGCCTGCGCCGCGCGCTGCGTCATCCCCGCTCGCGGGGAGCTTCGCCCGAAGGTGCCGGGCATGGCGCGCACCGCGCGAAGCCGGGCGAACCGCGTTCCCCCTTCGCCTCGGCGGCGCGGATGTGTAGGAGGGCAGCATGAGCGAAACCGTCGTCCCCGACAGCGAACGCAACACGATTTCGGGCGGCCTCGTCGCGCGGCTGCCGCAATTGCCGCGCGACCTTGCCCAGCTTGCCCGGTTCGACCGGCCGATCGGGTGGTGGCTCTTGTTCTGGCCCTGCGCCTTCGGGACCCTGCTCGGCGGATACGGCGCGCCGTGGGAGGCGCTGGCGGTGCTGCTCGGGCTCTATCTCGCAGGCGCCATCGCCATGCGCGGGGCGGGGTGCGTCTACAACGACATCGTCGATGCGAAACTGGACGCGAGCGTGGCGCGCACCGCCGCAAGGCCGGTGGCGAGCGGGCGGGTGTCGAAACGGACCGCGTGGATCTGGCTCGTCGCGCTGAGCATGGTGGGCCTTCTCGTGCTGCTGCAATTGCGCTGGCAGGCGCAACTGGTCGCGCTCGCCAGCCTTGCGCTCGTCGCGGCCTATCCGTTCATGAAACGGATCACGTGGTGGCCGCAGGCCTGGCTCGGCATGGTGTTCAACTGGGGCCTGCTGGTGAGCTGGACGCAATTGAGGCTCGATCACTGGGACGCCATCGGCGCGATCTATGCCGGGTGCATCGCATGGGTGATCGGCTACGACACGATCTATGCGCTGCAGGACCGCGAGGACGATGCGCTGGTCGGCATCAGGAGTTCCGCGCTTCGCATGGGGGCGCGGGTCCATGCCGGGATCGCGGGGTTCTATGCCTTGACCATCGCGCTGTGGGCGCTCGGCTTCTGGCTGCTGCGGCCCGATCCGCTGGCGCTTCTCACCCTGCTGCCGGTGGCCGGGCACCTTGCCTGGCAGGTCGCGACGCTCGATGCGGACGACCCGGCGAACCCGCTCGAGCGGTTCCGGTCGAACCGGATGGCGGGCGCGCTGATGGCGGCGGCGTGTTTCGTCGTCGGGTTCGCCTGATGTGCAACCTCTACCGCATGACGAAGAACCGCGACGAAGTCGCCCGCTGGTTCGACGCGATCGACGCGGCAGGGGGCGCGAATTACGCAGAGGAGGTCTATCCCGGCTGGCCCGGCCTTGTCGTCGCCGACGGGTCGCTCAAAAGCATGGTCTGGGGCTTCCCGCTGGTGACGAAGGGCAAGAGCGGCCAGCCATTGAAGCCCAAGCCGGTGAACAACGCGCGCACCGACAAGCTGGACAGCTTCTTCTGGCGCCATTCCTTCGAGGAGCGGCGCTGCCTGATCCCGCTGACCGGCTGGGCCGAGGCGCAAGGGGCGAAGGGCGCGATGACCCGCACCTGGCTGTCGCTGCCCGATGCTCCGCTGTTCGCCGCTGCGGGGGTGTGGCGGGACAGCGAGGAATGGGGCGCGTGCTATGCGATGGTGATGACCGACAGTGCAGGGAGTGCCGCCGAAGAGGTCCACACGCGCATGCCCGTGCTGCTCGCGCCCGGGGATTACGCGGGCTGGGTAGAGGGCTCGCCCGAGGAGGCGAAGGCGCTGTGCCGGGCCTGGGGCGGCGACATCGCGGTCGAGCGCACCGACGAAAGCTGGGCCAAGGGCCGGGGGACGCAGAAAAGCCTGCTCTAGGGCTCCCTGCGGAATTGCTCGATCGCGCCCAGCGCCTCGTCGAAGCTGCGATCCTTGCCCGTCCTAGTGCCTCGGCCCGAGCTCAGGATCGAGATCGCGCGGCCGGGCGAAATGGGCGAGCCTGGCGGTGCGGGGCTTGAGCTCGGCCCACGAATCGATCGGGCATTCGAGGATCGCGTAGCTCGCGGTCGGGAACTTGATCGCCGCCTCGCGGAAGAGGTCGCTTTCGTGGCTCGGCGAGACGAGTTCGAGGATCAGCTCCTGCAGGCCCGGATTATGGCCGGAGACGAGCACCGCGTCCGGTTCCTTTTCCGCCGCGCCGGCATGGCTCTGCACCGTCTCGATGATCGTGTCGAAACTGGCGAGGTAGAGCCGCGTGTCGAAGACCGGCTCGCTTTCCGGCAGGGCGCCCGCGAGCGTCTCCCTCACCCGCACGGCGGGGCTGGCGAGCAGCAGGTCCCATTTCGTCCCGTGATCGCGCAGGTGCCTGCCGATCACCCTCGCCCCGCGCCGCCCGCGCTCGTTGAGGCCGCGGTCGAAATCGCGCAGGTTCGTATCGCCCCAGTCGGACTTGGCATGGCGCAGCAATCCGAGCAGCTTCATGACCCTAACGCGCTCCCTCGCGGATGTTTCGGCGGCGCTCCTCCAACACGAGCATCGGGGTGCTGTAAAGGGGAAGGGCGCCGCCCGGCCGCGCCCTAATCGAGCAGCGCGCGCTCGGGCACGAACAGGGCGAGCGCCAGCAGCATGGCGAGGACCAGCGTGAGCGCCGCCTCGGCGAGCGAGAGCGGGGCGGGCAGGAAGCCCCGGCCGACGACCATCTCGGCCAGCACGGGCAGGCCCGCCTGGAGGGCGGCGAAGGGGGCGAGCGTCAGGCGCAGCGCGCGGCGGGCGGGTTCGCGGTCGCGCGACCGGCCCACGATGGCGGCGCGCGCGATGTCGGCGGCGAGCAGCAGCGAGAGCACCCGCAGCGCGTAGAAGGCGGGCTCGCCCGGCGGCCCGCCGTATCGCGCGACCGCGAACGTGCCCGCGACCGCCAGCGCCGCGACCAGCACGGTCCGCCATTCCGGCCCCTGTCCGATCAGGCGCAGCACCGCGAGCCAGGCGGCGAAGGGCGCGAAGGCGGCGAGCAGCAGGATGAAGGGCTCCGCCATGCTGGGCGCGAACAGCAGCCCGCCGCCCGCCAGCATCGCGGCGATGTTGGCGAGCGCCAGCAGGGCGAGCGGCAGGCGCAGTTCGGCGCGCATCGCGATCCCGGCATATTGCGCGAGCAGCAGCAGCCAGGCACCGATCGTCACGATCCTGAGGGCGCTGTTGAAATCGCCGGTCACGCGCCTGCCTCCATCCTGTCCGCTTCGGCCCCGGCGGGCTCGTCCGGCCCGATCAGCCCGGCCGAGATGCGCGCCAGCGCCTCGTCCAGCGTCACCCGGCGGATCGCGGTGCCATCGGGAAAGGCCGAAAGGAGCCGCGAGGGGAAGGCGGGCGAGAGGACCACGAAATGGCCGGAATCATCCTTGCCCCGGATCAGCCGCCCGAAGGCCTGGGCGATCCGGGCGCGGATGATGCGGTCGTCGTACCCGCTGCCGGCCCCGCTCGCGGCGCGGCGGGCCTTGTGGAGGATGTCGGGGCGCGGCCAGGGCACGGCTTCCAATGCGACGCAGCGCAGGCTCCGGCCCGGCACGTCCACCCCGTCGCGCAGGGCATCGGTGCCGAGCAGGCTGGCGCGCGGATCGCCCTTGAAGATGTCGACCAGCGTGCCCGTGTCGATCGGGTCGACGTGCTGGGCGTAGAGCGGCAGGCCCGCGCGCGCCAGCCGGTCGGCGATGCGGCCATGGACCGCGCGCATCCGGCGGATCGCGGTGAACAGGCCGAGCACGCCGCCCCGCGAGGCCTCGATGATCCGGGCATAGGCCCCGGCGAGCGCGGGCAGGTCGCCCTTGCGGATGTCGGTGACGATCAGGACCTCGGCGCGGGCGGCGTAGTCGAAGGGGCTGTCGGCGGTGCTGAGCATCGGAGCGCAGTCGAGATGCGCCGCGCCCGAGCGGGCGATCGCGCTTTCCCACGGATCGCCCGGCGCGCTGCCGATCCGGTCGGTCAGGGTCGCGCTCGTCAGCATCACGCCGTGCGCGGGTTCGAGCACGATGCGCGCGAAGGGCTTCATCGGGTCGAGCCAGCGGCGGTGGATCGCCACGTCGAATTCGCGCGCGTCGTTGCGGTCTACCGCGAGCCAGTCGACGAATTCGGGGTCCGCCGACCCGCCGAGCCGATCGAGCAGGGCTTCCCAGGCCGCCAGCAGGTCGATCCGCCAGGCGAGCGAATGGCGCGCCCCCTCGATCCGGGCCCTGCCCTGCGAATCGAGCCAGTCGGGCGGGTCCGCCATGATCGCCTCGAGCCGCCCCGCAAGCCGGATCAGCGGCACGCGGATCGCCGCTAGCGCACCGGCGGCAAGCCCGGCGGCCTCGATCACCTCGCCCGGCAGGCCCGCCGCCTCGGTCTCGATCCCGTAGCCCGCTTCCTGCCCGCCGCTCTCGTCGCGGGCGTAGGTGACGGTGCGGACCGCGAAGAGCAGTCGTTCGAGCGGCCCCCTCGGCTCGCCCTCGACCAGCCGTTGCAGCCAGCCGTCGGAAGGGAGCAGCTGGCCCGCCTCGCTCGCCGCGCGGATCGCCTCGCCGCCCGCCTCGTCGTAGCTCGCCACGTCCGCCAGCCGCGCCGAAAGGCCGCGCCGCCGCCCGCGCGCGTTCTTTTCCGGCCCGATGATCCAGCGGCGCAGCTCGATCGCCTCCTGCCCCGAAAGCGTCGCGGCGAAGGTCGAATCCGCCGCCTCGAAGACGTGGTGCCCCTCGTCGAAGACGATGCGGGTGGGGCGCTGCGCGTGATCGCGGCCGCGCGCGGCGTTGATCATGACGAGCGCGTGGTTGGCGATGACGAGATCGGCGCCGGCGCTTTCGCGCGCGACCCGTTCGATGAAGCACTTGCGGTAATGCGGACAGCCCGCATAGATGCATTCGCCGCGCTGGTCGGTCAGGGCCGCAATGCCGCGCCGGCGGAACAGCGTGCCGAGCCAGCCCGGGAGGTCGCCGCCGATCATGTCCCCGTCGCGGGTGAAGGCGGCCCAGCGCGCGACGAGGTGGGCGAGGATCGCGGGCCGCCCGGCAAACCCGCCCTGCAGCGCGTCCTCGAGATTGAGCAGGCACAGGTAGTTCTCGCGCCCCTTGCGGACCACGACCGGCGGCGTGCCGTCGGGCCGTTTGAGCGGCCAGGCCCGCCGGCTTTCGACCCGCAATTGCCGCTGCAGGTTCTTGGTGTAGGTCGACACCCACACCGTCCCGCCCGAAGCCTCGGCCCAGGCCGACGCGGGCGCGAGATAGCCCAGCGTCTTGCCGATCCCCGTCCCCGCCTGCGCCAGCGCGACGTGCGGCGCTTCGCGTTTCGACCGGGGCGCGAAGATGCGCGCCGCGTCGGCGGCATAGGCGCGCTGTCCCGCGCGCCTTTCCGCGCCCTCTCCGGTCAGTTCGTCGAGCCGTTTCAGGACCGTCTCGGGCGGCAGGTCGACCTGGCGCGGAGGCGCGCGCTCGCCCGCCTCCTCCCATTCGGGAAGCGCGGAAAAGAGCCATTTCTCCGCCCGTTCGGGGCGCGCGACATGGGGCCTGAGCACCTGCGCCCACGGCCAGCGCAGGCGTTCCAGCGATTGCAGCGCGCTCCACGCCCCGGCGCGTTCGAACCATTCGCCGTCCGCGCAGGCGGCGCACAGGGCGCCCGCGGCGCGCTGGAGGAATTCGGGCACGTCCGAATCGCCCTGCGGCGGATCCATGCCGAGCGCTTCGGCAAGGCCGCGCGGCGTCGGCACGCAGAACCGCGCCGGGTGGACGAAGGCGAAGGCTTCGAGCAGGTCGAGGCCCGAAAGGTCGGGATAGCCCAGCCGGCTGGCGACCAGCGGGGCGTTCAGGATCAGCACGGGGGTGTCGGCGGCGGCCATGATCGCATCGCCTTTCGACACCGCCCCGGTCCCTCCGTCGGGGCCGCGCAGCCAGTTGCCCCCATGACTGGCATGAAGGGCGGGCAGCGGAAGCGGGGCGGGGGCGGTGGAGGGAACCGTCACGCCGGCCAAGATGGAGCAGGCGCCGCCGAAAGTAAACGCGCCCGCGCGCCGTTTCGCCCGGCGCCCTGTCCTACCGGCGCGGCGCGTGGCAGGAGGCTGACGCGGTCGGCAGGCGGGAACGCCATTTCGCGCCTCGCCCCGTTGTTCGTCCGCCCGTCGTTTCGGAATTCAAGCCCATGATCTGCAGGGAAGAAATCGGAGCCGGAAAAGGTGACAGGGTGTCAACTTTGTCACCTTTGCAGGCGGCCCCGCCGCTTCATCCCGGCTTGCAAGGGCGCTTTTCTTGCCTGATAGGCGCGACGCCATGACGACCACGACAGACGATTTCCTCGCCGCCGCGCGCTCTTCCAAGGCCTGGCCGTTCCAGGAGGCGCAGCGCCTTGCCAAGCGGCTGCGCGACGGCAAGCCGGGCGGCGCGCCGGTGCTGTTCGAAACCGGCTACGGCCCCTCGGGCCTGCCGCATATCGGGACCTTCCAGGAAGTGCTGAGGACGACGCTGGTGCGCCGCGCCTACGAGGCGCTGACCGGCGGCGCGCCGACGCGGCTGGTGGCGTTCAGCGACGATCTCGACGGGCTGCGCAAGGTGCCCGACAACGTGCCCAACCGGGAAATGCTGGCGGAGCACCTCGGCAAGCCGCTTTCGCGCATCCCCGACCCGTTCGGCACGCACGAAAGCTTCGCCCACCACAACAACGCGCGGCTGCGCGAATTCCTCGACCGTTTCGGGTTCGACTACGAATTCGTGAGTTCCTCCGAACGCTACGATTCGGGCGCCTTCGACGAGGGAATCCGCAAGGTGCTGCGCGGCTTCGATGCGATCATGGACATCATGCTCCCGACACTGGGAGAGGAACGCCGCAGGACCTATTCGCCGATCATGCCGATCAGCCCTTCGACGGGCACGGTGCTGCAGGTGCCGATCGAGGTGATCGACCCGCAAGCGGGCCTGATCCGCTTCACCGACGAGGACGGCACCACGGTCGAACAGAGCGCGCTGGGCGGCCGGGCGAAATGCCAGTGGAAGGTCGACTGGGCGATGCGCTGGGTCGAGCTCGGCGTCGATTACGAGATGTACGGCAAGGACCTGACCGACAGCGGCGTGCAGTCGGGCAAGATCGCGCGCGTGCTCGGCGGCCACAAGCCCGAGGGGCTGATCTACGAGCTGTTCCTCGATGCGAAGGGAGAGAAGATCTCCAAGTCCAAGGGCAATGGCCTGTCGATCGAGGAATGGCTGCGATACGGCAGCGAGGAGAGCCTCGGCTTCTACATCTTCGCCAATCCCAAGAGCGCGAAGCAGCTTCACGCGGGCGTGATCCCGAAGGCGGTGGACGATTACTGGCAGTTCCGCGAGAAGCTGCCCGAACAGGAACTCGACAAGCGGCTCGGCAACCCGGTCTGGCACCTCCTGCGCGCGAACGAGCGGATCGAAGGTCCGCACGCGCCCGGCGCGGGCGACGCGCTGCCCGTGCCGTTCAGCCTGCTCCTCAACCTGGTCGGGGTGCTGGGGGCCGAAGCGACGCGCGAGGCGGTGTGGTCCTATCTCGGCAATTACATCGAGAACGCGGACCCCGCGGCGCATCCCGCGCTCGATGACCTCGTCGACAAGGCGCTCGCCTACAACCGCGATTTCGTCGCGCCGACCCTGGTCAAGCGCGCGCCCACGGCAAGCGAGGCGGCGGCGCTGCGTGCGCTCGACGCGGAACTGGCCGCGGTGCCGGCGGACATGGCGGCGGAGGATTTGCAGACCATCGTCTACGAGATCGGCAAGCGCGAGGAATTCGGCTTCGGCTCGCTGCGCGACTGGTTCCAGGCGCTCTACCAGACGCTGCTCGGATCGGCGCAGGGTCCGCGCATGGGCAGCTTCATCGCGCTCTACGGGGTGGAGCCGACGCGCAAGCTGATCGCCGAAGCGCTCGAACGGGCGTGAACCCCGGACCCGGGAGGGGGACGCGCCCCCTTTCCTACCGCCAGCGACGGGTGCGATACCACTTGGTGATGATGTATTTTGCGCCCTTGCCCACCGGCGTCCCGGCGTGTTTCGTGAGCTCGTTCGGCACCCCGTCGCGGTCGGCGTTGTTCCAGGCGAGCAGGACGCCGGGCTTGGGCTCGATCGAGATCCCGAGGTCGGTGAAATGGGTGTGCCCGCCTTCCTCGACCGCGTTGAGGAAGACCATCGCGGTCCATGAACGCTGCCCGCCGCGCTTGCGTTCGAGCGGCCAGTAGCTTTCGGAGGTGTAGAACCAGTCGTTGTGCGGCTTGAATTCCTGTCCCGGCAGGTAGCGCTGGCCCTGGATCGCCTCGCCGGTGACGGGGTTGAGGCCGAGCAGGTCGTCGATCCGCCGCGAAATGCCCATGACGAAGCTGTCATGCGGATCGAGATCGCCCGAATAGGAGGTGCGAAAGCCGCTTTCATAGCCCTGTTCGTGGAGGCTCGACGGGCGCGCGACCGCGTCGATCATCAGGCACAGGCGCTCGCATTCGGCCGGGGTGAGGAATTGGCCGACCGCGAAAAGGTCGGCCTTGTCGGTGTCGATCCGGTAGACGCCGGGATCGGCGTCGAGGCGTGCGGTCACGGTCGCGCCGATGCGGCGCAGGGCGTCCTGGTCGGGAATGGCGGGGGATTTCGGCATGGGGCCGACTATCTATCAGGCGTGCTTGCGGGTGCAAGAAGGCTCGGACCCCGACCGCCGGGCGCGGGCAGGCCGGGGTCCGGCAGGACGTGCGCGGAGCCTACCAGAAGAAGTCGTAGATTACATCGACCACCTGGCCGCTGTGGACATCGACCAGCAGGACGTCGTCGTAATAGCGCACCCAGCGATAGGGCCCGTAGACCGGCGGCAGGCGGAAGGCCCAGGGATCGTTGATGAAGAAGCGCGGCTGGAAGAACAGGCGGTCGAGCTGCCAGCCGATGCCGATCCGGCTGTAGCGGTGCGCGCGGAACGGGGCGTAATAGCGCCCGAGCCGGAAATGCTGCCGGTGTGCGCGGCGATAGTTGCGCCAGCCGAAGCGATTGTCGTTGCGCCAGCGACGGTCCCAGCGGCGGAAACTGGCGCGCCGTTCGGCCCGCACGCCGCTGCGGAAGGCATCGCGCCGCTCGCGCCGGATTTCGCGGCGGACATCGCGCCGACGCTCGTCGCGCCAGTCGCGGCGCCGTTCGGCGCGGATCACGCGGCGGGCGACGCGGTTGTCGAAGTCCCGGCCCTGCCGCTGCGCACGGCGTTCGGCGCGGATGTTCCCCCGCCGGTCGAAGCGGTCGATGCGGCGGTCGGCGCGGCGCTCGATGCGGCCCGCGTTGCGCTCGCCCCGGCGCTCGATGCGATCGGCGCGCCGCACGCCCCGGCGTTCGAGCCGCTGCGCCGCGCGGTCGCGTCCGCGCCAGTCGAGCCGGTCCGCCTGCCGTCCGGCCCGTCGTTCGACCCGCTCGGCCCGCCGGTTTGCCTGCCGCTCGACCCGTTCGGCCCGCCGCGCGGCCTGCCTCATGCGCCGGTCCGGGCGCCCTTCGACCCGTTCGACCCGGCCCTGCGGCACCCGCGGCATGGCATCTAAGCGCGGACGCGCGCGGTCGGGGCGCGCCGTGCCCCGGCTCGATCGGACCGCGGAAGGACGCGCGCGCCGGACCTGCTGGCGCGCCGCGCGACGCTCGCTGCGGGCCTGCTGGCGAGCCTGCCGCATCGCCGCGCGGCGCTGCGCGATCGGGTCCGCCCCGACGCCGCGCCCTGCTTCGGCCGCGCTCGTGCTCGCCGCGCTCGCCGGTCCGGCGGGCGCGACCAGCGACAGCGCGAGGGCAAGGGCAAGGGCGATGCCCGACAGGGCGGTGCCTCGCAGGAAAAAGGTCATGTCCATGTGTGCCTCCGTCAATGCCGCACCACCACACACGGCCATTTCGATGGAAGCATTGTGGCGGCAGCGGCCTGTCGCTCGCCTTAATCGGTCGGTCGGGCCTGCGTTAATGTTATGAGGATAAAGGCTGAACCGATTGTGGCCGGGCTTGATCCCGCCGGGTCTACCGGGCAAGTGCGCCGCCATGTTCGACGCGCTCGACGATGTCCTGGAGGACTGCACCAATCGCCTCGTCCGCGGGGCGCGCGACCGCAAGTCGCCGATGCACACGCCCGCCGTCGTCACCGCCGATGTCGATGCACGCGTCATGGTCCTTCGCGCGTTCGATGCGGCCGGTTGGAGCCTGCGCTTCCACACCGACACCCGCGCGCCCAAGACCGCCGCGATCGCCGCCGACCCGCGCGTCGCGGTCCTGTTCTACGACAAGGGCGCGAAGATCCAGATCCGCGCCCGCGGCACGGCCCGGGTCCTGCCCGATGCGCCGATCACCGAGGAGGCCTGGGCGCAAGGCACCAATTTCGCCCGGCGCTGCTATCTCGGCGCGGGGCCGGGCACGCCGAGCGATGCGCCGACCTCGGGCCTGCCGGGCGCGCTCGAAGGCGTCGAGCCGACCGACGGGCAGCTGGTCGAGGCGCGGCCCAATTTCGCGGTGATGATGGTGGACCTCGTGAGCCTCGACTGGCTCCATCTGGCGCATACCGGCCATGTCCGGGCCGGATTCGAACGGGCGCAGGACGGCGCCTGGCAGGGCCGCTGGCTGTCGCCCTGAGACGGCTTCCCGGCGCGGCTCAGGCCGCCCGGCTGTCCGATGCAGTAAGGCGCAGGGCGGGCGGGGGCAGGAACAGCACTTCCTCGATCTCGCTCGCCATCACGACGCAGTCCTCGCCCTGCGCCATCGCCGCGTCGAGCGCGCTCGCGGCGCGGGCGCGGGTCGCCTCGGGGCTTTCCCCGAGGCGCGCCTCGGCGACCCCGAAGCTGGCGGTGACGCGGATCATGTCCGCCAGCCCCGGGACGCGGGTCCGTGCGAGCGCGCGGCGCAGCCGCCCGGCGATGCCGGCGGCCTCGACCTCGCGCGTGCCTTCGAGGACGATGACGAAACCCTCGCCCGGGATCGTGCGCAGGCTGTCGCCGCGGCGCAGCCCCCCGCGCAGGATCGCGGCAAACCCTTCGACCGCCTCGCGCAGGGCCTCTTCGCCCATGAGGCGCGGCATCGCGCGGAACTGGTCGATCCGCGCCTCGACCACGGCGTGCGGGACGCCGGGGGAGCGGCCGTCACGCCCGGAACGGCGCGGCCCCAGCAGGTCCGAAAGGGATTCGCATGGCGCGCCGACCCCGGCCGCGCCGGCGAGCGCCAGCGGGTCGCGGATCAGCGCGAAGACGGTAAGGACAGCCGCCAGCGCGATCGTGATGACGAGGCCCGCCCCGGGATCGAGCGCGCCCGGATCGATCAGGAGCGCTGCCGCCTCGCCGCTGGAATGGCCCACTGCCATGACGCTGCCCCTTTTGCCGGCCCCTTTTACGCAGCAATGCGGGCAGTGTGGTTAAGACGGCGTAAAGGGGCGCCCGCCCCGCGCAACTAGGTCGCGGTGCTGGCCGCGTTCGCCCTGTCCGCGATCCGGCGGAACAGCGCCCGCAGCGCCTCGGGACTGGCGCGGTCGATCGCGCCGTCCTCGACCTCCTCCTTGGAAAAGGTCATCGAGGGATTGGTGTCGTCGAGCATGGCCCATCGGGGAAACATCCGTTCCTCGATGGCGAGCGACATTTCGAGCTTCACGTCGGTGTGCCGGTCATCGGCGAGGATGCGCTGGTACAACGCGTCGATCGCGTCGTCCGGCCCTTCGACGAGCTGGATATACATGTCCTGCCGGCAGATCAGCGCGCCGGTGATGCCGTTCGCCCGGTTGTTGCGCCGCGCCGCCATGAGGATGCCGTCGAGCATGGACTGGTCGAAGCCGAAGGGCTGCGAGCGGTAGATGAGCTGTTTGATGGCGGCGCTCCTGCTGCGTGGATGCGGCAGTGTAACACCTGCGGGGCGGGGAGGGCCAGCGGGGATCGGTTGCGGGAGCCGGGGTCGCGAGCCGGGCGGGCTCGGGGACATTCTTGCTGCGCGGCGAAAAGGACGAGGTGCTGTTCGACAAGGCCGCCGCGCTTTCGGGCTTTCTCGGCCAGATCGAGCCGGTGGTGTCGGAGGGCGACCTTCAGATGATCAACGGGATGCTGCTGCGGAAGATGCGGGGGTGAGGGGGGATGTGCCCCAGCCGTCGCCCCGGGCTTGACCCGGGGTGCCGCTTCGCCTTTTTCTTCGTCGGATGGATCGGGAAACGCGCGGCGGCTGGGTCTATGCGATGGCGGACCGATATCGCGGAACGATCTATGTCGGCGTGACGAATAATATTAGTGCGAATTTTAGAATTCGTGAAGAGTTGCATGGTCTTCAAGATTACCCAAGGCCACGAGTATTTTTGAGCTGACAAGGGTTATAGGCTCAAGATGAGCCAGCGGGACTAGCTGAAGCTCTACATTCTCCACATCAAAGGCACCCCGTTTACTCACTGCAATGCGGTACTCTCGTTGATTGGCGAAGCTTTCAGGTTTGATAAGAGCAACTTTCTCCGGCAGCGCCCAATCGGCGAGAGGGACTTGTTGTATTGAGCGATAGACTACGTCGTCGGCAACGATTTTGGAGTAATCGAGTGATGAGCTAGCATTCGCGCGCATTCTCAAGCGATCTACGATCACCTTGGGATCAATCTGAACGCAAAACCTTCCGAAGGTGCTTGCGATCTCTGCCGAGAAATCCTTGCTTGCACACCAAACGAATATTTCATCTTGGCGAACGGAGGCGTTGAAGCTGTGGTCTTGCAATTTGACCGTTCGCCCGTCCTCCATGTTCAGCATCAGGCCCTCGGCTGGCGCATAGCGCAAGACCCCGTCCCATTTATCCCCGCGCCCCCCTCTTCGATTTCTAGCGCTCGATAGAAAGCCAAAGGGCGAAGCAATATTTCGCCCTTGCTCATAAATCGTCTAGCGTATCTTTCTTCGTCAAAATATTTGAAGACAGGCAAAGGACGAGATCACCGCGTCAGCTTCTTGTATGCGAGCCGCGTCGGCCGGTCCGCCGCATCGCCCAGCCTGCGGCGCTTGTCCTCTTCATAGGCTTCGAAGTTCCCCTCGAACCATTCGACGTGGGAATTGCCCTCGAACGCAAGGATGTGCGTCGCCAGTCGGTCGAGGAAGAAGCGGTCGTGCGAGATCACCACGGCGCAGCCGGCGAAATTCTCGATCGCGTCCTCGAGCGCGCCGAGCGTCTCGACGTCGAGGTCATTGGTCGGCTCGTCCAGCAGCAGCACGTTGCCGCCCTGTTTCAGCATCTTGGCCATGTGGACGCGGTTGCGTTCCCCGCCAGACAGCTTGCCGACGTTTTTCTGCTGGTCCTGCCCCTTGAAGTTGAAGGCGCCGACATAGGCCCGCGTGGACACGTCGTGGCCGTTCACCTTCATGTAGTCGAGCCCGTCGGAAATCTCCTCCCACACGTTGTTCTTGGGATTGAGGTCGTCGCGGCTCTGGTCGACATAGCCGAGGCGGACGGTCTCGCCGATCTCGATCGTGCCGGAATCGGGCACTTCCTGCCCGGTGATGATGCGGAACAGGGTCGATTTGCCCGCGCCGTTCGGACCGATCACGCCGACGATCCCGCCGGGGGGAAGCTGGAAGGAGAGGTTTTCGAACAATAGCTTGTCGCCATAGGCCTTGGAAATGTTCTTCGCCTCGATCACCTTGCCGCCGAGCCGTTCGGGGACCTGGATGACGATCTGTGCCTTGCCGGGCTTGCGCCCCTCCTGCGCGTTCTGGAGCTCCTCGAACTTGCGGATGCGGGCCTTGGACTTGGTCTGGCGGGCCGATGGCGTCTGGCGGATCCATTCGAGCTCGCGGCTGAGCTGCTTCTGGCGGCCGGATTCCTCGCGGCTTTCCTGTTCGAGCCGCTTCGCCTTCTTTTCGAGGTAGGTCGAATAATTGCCTTCGTACGGGTAGTAGGAACCGCGATCGAGTTCGAGGATCCAGCCCACCACGTTGTCGAGGAAATAGCGGTCGTGGGTGATCATCAGCACCGCGCCGGCATATTCCTTGAGATGGTTTTCGAGCCATTCGACGCTTTCGGCGTCGAGGTGGTTGGTCGGTTCGTCCAGCAGCAGGATCGAGGGCTTCTGGATCAGCAGGCGGGTCAGTGCCACGCGGCGCTTTTCGCCGCCCGACAGGTTCTCGACGCTGGCATCGGACGGCGGGCAGCGCAGCGCCTCCATCGCGATCTCGAGCTGGTTGTCGAGCGTCCACCCGTCGACCGCGTCGATCTTCGCCTGGAGATCGGCCATCCTGTCGCCCAGCGCCTCGAAATCGGCATCGGGTTCGGCCATCTGCGCGGAGACGGCGTTGAATTCCTCGACCAGGTCGGCGGTTTCGCGCGCGCCGTCGCGGACATTCTCGAGCACGGTCTTGGTCGGATCGAGTTCCGGTTCCTGCGGAAGGTACCCGACCGTGATGTTCTCGCCCGGCCATGCCTCTCCGCTGAAATCGGTGTCGATCCCCGCCATGATCTTCATCAGCGTCGACTTGCCCGCGCCGTTGGGTCCGACGATGCCGATCTTCGCGCCCTGGTAGAACTGCAGGTTGATGTTCGAGAGCACGGGCTTGGGGGCACCGGGAAAGCTCTTGGTCATGTTCTTCATGACGAAGGCGTATTGCGCGGCCATCGGGTTGGGTCCTTCGGGTCAGGTCGGGGGGAGAGTTGCCCGTGCAGATAGGCCGCCCGGCAGGATCGGGCAAGTGGCGCTGGACAGGCCGGGCGGGCAACCCTAGCAGCCTTGTCCGATGAAGACATTCGCATCCCCGCTCGCCCTCGCGGCCCTCGCGCTCGCGTCCGCAACCGCCCATGCCGGCGATGTCCCCCCGGCGCTCGGTCAGCGGGCGGACACCGCGCTGGAGGAGGATCGCCACGCCTGGGACTTCACCGAGGGGCTGACGACCGAGGTCGGGCCGCGGCAGGCCGGGACCGAGGCCGAGGCGCGCGGGCGCGAATGGGCGATGGCCTGGCTGCGCGAACACGGCTTCGCGAACGTCGCGAGCGAGCCCTTCGCGATGGAAACCTGGGTGCCCGGCGACATCGCAAGGGCGCGCATCACGCAGCCTTTCGCGCAGGACCTCGTCGTGCTCCCCCTCGGCAACAGCGCTGCCACGCCCGAAGGCGGGGTCGAGGGCGAGCTGGTCCATTTCCGCAATGTCGACGAACTGCGCGCCGCGCCCGCGGGCAGCCTCGAAGGCAAGATCGCCTATATCAGCCACGCCATGCGCCCGGCGCAGGACGGTTCGCATTACGGCTTTGCCGGGCCGGCGCGCTGGGTCGGCGCGGGGATCGCGGCGCAGAAGGGCGCGATAGCGACGGTGATCAAATCGGTCGGCACGGACTACCACCGCAACCCGCACACCGGCGGGACGACCTTTCCGGACGGCATCGCGCCGATCCCCGCGGCGGCGATGTCGCTACCCGATGCCGACAATGTCGAGCGGATGTTCGCCCGCGCCGCCGATGGCGATGGCCGGCGCGCGATCCGCCTGCGGCTCGAACTCAACCCGCGCGAACTCGGCGAAACGACGAGCGGCAATGTCGTGGGCGAGATCGTCGGCCGCAATCCGGGCCTGCCGCCGGTGCTTCTCGCCTGCCATATCGACAGCTGGTGGAATTCGCCCGGCGCCTTCGACGATGCGGCGGGTTGCGGGATCATCGCCGCCGCCGCGCTCCACGCCAGCCGCGATGAGCAACCGCTGCGCACCATCCGCGTGCTGATGGCGGGCGCCGAGGAGACGGGCCTGTGGGGCTCCAAGGCCTACAGTGCGGCGCATCTCGACGAACCCATCGCGGTCGGGCTCGAAAGCGATTTCGGCGCGGACCGGATCTGGCGTTTCGAAAGCAATTTCCGCGGCACCAATGCCGACCTCCACGCCCGGCTTGCCAAGGCTGTCGCGCGCTTCGGCGTCGCCGATTCCCCCGTCGTCGCGACCGGCGGCGCGGACCTCGACGTGGTGCGCGACCAGAAAGGCGCCCTGATCGACCTCCAGCAGGACGGGCTGCGCTATTTCGATCTCCACCACACGCCCGACGACACGCTCGACAAGATCGACCCGGCGCAGCTGCGCCAGAATGTCGCGGTGTGGACGCAGGTGGTGGGCATCCTCGCCAACGAACCGCGCGCGATCCTGAACGGCTCTCCCGAACCCTCCGCGCCGCCGGTGATGGACCGCTAAGGCGGAAACAGCGCCGCGCTTTCCCGTTGCATCGGGAAAGGGAGAGCGCGCATGTTTGTTGAAGCACCGGTCATCGACGCGATCCTGCGCGGAGCGATCCTCGCCGCGGCCGGCCTGATCTGGGCCATTTTCCTGATCCGCATCAACGGGCTGCGTTCGCTGTCCAAGATGTCGAATTTCGACTTCGTCATGACCATCGCGCTCGGCAGCCTGCTCGCCAGCGCGGCCACGTCGAGCGAATGGAAGCCCTTCGTGCAGGCGCTCGCCGCCATGGCGAGCCTGTTCGCGGTCCAGTGGGGCATGAACGAACTGCGGATGAAATGGCCCGCTTTCCGCACGCTCGTGCAGAACCGCCCGGTCGTGCTGGTGCGGGACGGCGAATTCCAGACCGAGGCGATGCACGAGACCCGCGTGAGCCGGGCCGACCTCTACGAAAAGCTGCGGTCCGCCAATGTCACGGACATCTCCGAGGTGCGCGCGGTGATCCTCGAGACGACCGGGGACGTGTCCGTGGTGCAGGGGGAAAGACTGGACCGGGACCTCATCGAGGACGTCGATCGGGTGGGCGGGGCGGAGGGAAAGACGCCCGCCTGACGCGTCCGGCCGTCCTGCCGTCCCGGGTCCGCGAGCGACTTCGTCAGACAATCATCAGACTGCGGTCGCGCAACCGACGCGGTGGTGAAACCTCGCCTCGCAAACGACACGCGCCTGTCGCACCCGCGACACGTCACGAAGGCAAGGAGATGCGATACGCGCCCCCGGACCGCCTCGCGCTCGACCTCGGCGGCAAGGCAGTCCCGGGCGCCCCGCACCAACCGCACAGCTGGACGCTGCCGTCATGTCCGACAACCTCCTCATCTGCGATCTCACTCAAAGCTGGTCGCCGACCGGGGGAGGGGGGATATCGACCTATCTCAAGGAAAAGCGGAAGTATTTCCAGGCGAAGACCGAACATCGCCTGCTCCAGATCGTGCCCGGGCCGGAGGACCGCATCACGGTGGAGGGCCGCACCATCTTCGCCGAAGTCGGCTCGGGCCAGGTCTGGGGCAGCCCGAATTACCGCTGGATCAGCCGCAACGACGCGGTTTTCGCCCTGCTGCGCGAATACAAGCCCGACATCATCGAGAGCCTGTGCCCCTGGGTCCTGCCGTGGATCGCGATCCGCCATCGCCTGCGCCATCCCGACACCGCGCTGGTCGCGGGCTACCGCACGGATTTTCCCAATTCGCAGGTCTACCGGGTGATGAACGACCTGTCGGGGCACTACCCGGCGAGCTTCTTCAGGCAGGTCGCCTATTTCTACGCCTGGATGACCTATCACCGCTTCGACCGGGTCTATACCCTCAACCGCGAGGCGCAGGCGATGCTCGCACAGCTCGGCTGCCGCAACACCGGGGTGCTGGGGCTCGGCGTCGATGTCGAGCGTTTCTCGCCCGCGCGGCGCGATCCCGATTTCCGCGCGAAGCTCGGCCTGCCGCGGACGGACGGGCCGCTGCTGATCTATGCCGGGCGGCTCGACAATGAAAAGCGCGCCTATGTCCTCACCGAAATGTTCAAGCAGCTCCCGCGCGATCTCGGCGCGGCGATGGTGCTGATGGGCGACGGCAAGCTGCGCGATACGCTGATGGAGGAAGCGAAGAGCCTGCCGATCGCCTTTCCCGGCTACGAAACCGACCGCGAGACACTGGCGAGCGCGCTCGCCTCGTGCGACATCTATGTCAGCGGCATGGCGGACGAGACTTTCGGCATTTCGGTGCTGGAGGCGCAGGCATCGGGTCTGCCGGTGGTCGGCGTCGCGAGCGGGGCCATGCCCGAACGCGTGCCGGAAGGGACGGGCCTGCTCGGCCCGGTCGACGACGCCAAGGCGATGGCGGACAATGTCGTGCGCGTCTGGCGCGAGGATTACGCCGGGAGCCGCGCCGCCGCGCTCGCCCTGGCCGCGCGGCACAATCGTTGGCCGCAGACCTTCGAACAACTGATTGATGTGGAATATGCAGAAGCGCTAAGGGCGCGCGACAGACGTCGCGCGGGTCTGATCCGCGGGCGATTGAAGCGAGCGCCGAACTTCTCTTGACCCACGAGACACCGCCCGAGTTCCGGTTCGAACAGGATACGCGCTCCGATCCCCTCGCCGCGTCCGAGCCCGAGGACGCGCCCGGTGCGGTGGCGGAGCAGGCCGGAGCGGGGGCGCAGGCGGGCGGGCGGCTCGCGCAATTGTGGCAAGCGGTCCCGCGCCGTTCGCTGCGGATCGCGCTCTACGTGCTGCCCGTGGTGGCGCTGGGCAATGTCGCGGTGCTGGTCTGGTCGCTCGGCGGGGTCGATCTGGCGCAGCGCATCGTCGCGCCCGAACTGCTCGGCCTTGCTGCCGTGCTGGTGTTCGTGCCGATGCTCGCCAATGCCGCGCGGCTGGCGATCTGGTCGCGCTTCATGGCGCTTGGCCTCGGCTTCGGAGGCGCGCTCAAGGTCATCACGGGGACGATGGTGACCAATTCCGTGACGCCGTCGGCAACCGGGGGAATGCCGATCAAGCTCCTGTTCCTGGTCGGCGCGGGCGTCGAATCCCGCCGCGCGGTGACGCTGATCTCCTTTCAGGCGGCGGAAGACGCGGTGGCAGCGGCCTGCCTCATCGCCCTGTGCCTGGGCTTTTCGGGCTTCGCAATGTTCGAATTCCTGGGTTCCGACCCGGCCCTGCTCGCGCGGATCGACATGACGGTCCGCACGGCGAGCCTGGTCGCGTTGTGGAGCCTTGCCGCGCTCGCGCTGCTGGCGCTGGTGACGGCGGGCGGCCTCCTTGGCAAGCGGGTGCGCAGCTGGGCGGCGCGGGTCGGGCTGCGCGCGCGCGGGTTCCTCGCGCAGGTGGCGGGCGACTGGCGCGCGATGTGGCGGCGCGGCAAGCTCGTCGCGCTCGCCAATCTCGCGCTTGCGCTGCTGCAATGGGGCGTGCGCTTCTCGATCGCGGGACTGGTGCTGGCGGCTTTCGGGGTGGAATGGCACCCGGCGCTCTACTGGCTGCTGCAATACCTGGTGCAGTCGATCAGCGCGATCGTGCCGACGCCGGGCGGGGCGGGCGGGGCCGAAGCGGGGTTCCTGCTGCTCTTCGCGCCCTTCGCCCCGGTAGATGCGCTGGTCCCGGCGATGAGCGCGTGGCGCCTGCTCCATTTCTTCCTGCCGCTCGCGGGGGCCGCGCTGGTGTTCGTCCTGCTTCACCGCGCGTCGGGCGCGCGGCTCGGCGCGTCGATGCGCGCGCAGCCGGCCGAATAGGACCTCAGCCGCGCACCAGACCGGCGAGCGGCGCGGCGCCGCGGCCGGGGAAGAGCCGCGCCATCGCCGTCTTCGGATCGAGCGCGAAATGCTCCGCGACGGCGCCCGCCAGCACGCTTTCGAGCGCGAGGGTCGGGGCAAGGTCGCGCCCTTCGTGGAGCGCGCCGTCGCCAAGGCCCGGCCAGTCGGCGATCACCCGCCGCCCGGCCACCGCCCCGCCCAGCGCGATCGCCGCGCCGGCCGTGCCGTGATCGGTCCCGTTCGTCCCGTTGAAGCGCGCCGTGCGCCCGAATTCGGTGGCGACCAGGACCAGCGTTTCGCCCCAGGCGCTGCCCATGCCGGCGGCATAGGCGCCGAGCAGCGCGTCGAGCTGGCGCGCGGCGCGGGTGAACTGGAAGGGCTGGTTCGCGTGGCTGTCCCACCCGCCCAGCTCGATCATCGCGATCCGCGCCCCGCCTTCCTCGCGCATCAGCGTGGCCGCGAGCTCGCCCGCGGCCCTCGCATCGCGCAGGTTCGAAAGGTCGTTCGTTTCGGCCATGGCGCGCGTCTCCATCGCCTGCGCGAGGAGCGCGCCCAATTGCGGATCGCCGGCATAGAGCTGCGCCACCCGGCCCATGAAATCCCCGCTCGCCTGGGGCAGGGCGGAGGGCGCATAGCTCGAGGCGGGCGCGGCCCCGCGCAGGGCGAGCGGCATGGTCGGCGCGATGGCGAGCGCGCGCGGCGGAGCTTTCGCGTGCGCCTCGGCATGGAGCGCGACCAGCCGGTTGAGCCAGCCGTCCTTAGTCCCGTAGGGCCGCGTCCCGCCGGTCTCGATCAGGTTCTGCCCGTCGAAATGCGACCGCTCGCGATAGGCGGTCGCGGCGGCGTGGACGAACAGCGCCTCGCCGCGTTCATAGGCCGCGCCGACCGCATCGAGGGCCGGGTGGATCGCGAAGAATCCCTCGGCCCGGCGGGCGTCGGCGTAATCGGGCAGCGTCCGCTCGCGCAGGTGCGGGAAACCGGGGTCCTCGACCGGCGCGAGCAGGGCGAGCCCGTCCGCCGCGCCGCGCAGCAGGACGAAGAGCAAGTTGCGCGAACCCGCCACGCGCGCGAAGGCCATGCGCGGCCATGCGAGGCTGGCGCCGCCCAGCGCGAGCGATCCGGCCAGCATCCCGCGGCGATCGATTCCCTGTCCCATGCCCGTCATCTCCGCATCATTTCCGGCGCGACCAGCAGCAGGCCGAGCGCCTGCGTCCCGCTTTCCGCGCGCGACAGCCATATTCTCGTGTTCTCGGACAGCGCGCCGGGAAAGGCCGCCTCGGCCCGCGCCATCACGTCGCCTGCCGGCACGTTGCGCGCGACCCGTTCGGCCAGTTCGACCCGCCGCACCAGCGCGTCCGGCCCGGCCCAGCTCCCTTCGAGATCATCATAGCCCGCCGGCGAAGGCGCGCGCCAGGGAAGCTGCCCGAGTTCGCGCAGCGCGCCAGCGAGGCGGTTGTCGTCGAGGTCCTCGATCCCGGTCAGGCGCAGGACGGCCACCAGCCATTCGAACGGGGCGCGGTACTTGACCGGCCCCGCCGCCCAGGTCTCGGGTGAAGCGACCAGCGTGCGCGACAGGCTTTCGAGGTCGCCGCCGGTCCTGCGGAAATCCGCCTCCAGCCGCGCGATCAGCGTTTCGGGCGGGGTATCGCCCGCGAAATGCCGCGCGAGCTTCACCGCGACATGGCGGGCGGTCGCGGGATGGGCGGCGAGGTCGTCGAGCACGGCGAGCGCCTGCTCCGGCCCGCCTTCGCGATAGGTCCTGCCCATGATCCGCCGCGCGCCCGGTTCGTGGGCCACCGCCACGAAGGCCGCGCCGTTCGCCTGCGGCTCGGCGAAGCGGGCGATCCGGCCAAGCCCCGCGATCGTCCAGCCGGTCAGCGCGCGGGCGAATTCGGTCACGTCCGCCTGGTCATAGCCGCCCGCGACCCCGAGCGTGTGCAGTTCGAGGATTTCGCGCGCGAGGTTCTCGTTGAGCCCGCGCTCGCGCCCGCCGGGCCCGCCGCCGCCGCGTCGCCACCCGCGCCGCAAGGCCAGCGAACTGGGGCCGACCGACTGGAACTGGTCGAGATAGAGCAGCATCGCCGGATGCAGCACGGCGGCCTTGAGAAGGTCGGAAAAGCGCCCGAAGACGTGGCGGCGGATCACGCCGAACTCGTGGTTGCCGACCTGGTGCTGGGTGCCGGGCTTTCCGGCGGAGACGCTGAAATGGTTGGACCAGAAATGCACCAGCCGCTCGGCGAAGGGGGTGTCGCTGCGTGCGGCGGTGTTGACCTTGATCGCGATGTCGCGGCGCAGGACGCGCCCGCCGTCGAGATAGGCGCGGCGGATCTCGGGCGGGAGGTCCGCCAGGGGTCCGCGCACCGCGCCGTCTTCCGCCGCCATCGCACCCGGCATCATGCCCGCGGCGGCGGCGGGCGGGCCTTGGCGCTGACGCATCATGCGGTTGCGGCGCAGCAGCTCGAAGATTTCGCCCGCCCTGCCCGAAGTGTCCTCGCGCCCCGCGATCGCGCTAGGGGCGGGATCGAAGCGGTCGATCTCGGCCAGCAGCGCGGCTTCGGGAGCTTTCCCGGTCCCGCCGGCACCCGGCCCCGTCTGCCCGCGCCAGCGCAGGCCGTAGCCGAAGCGGTTGAGATAAGTGCTTGCCCCGCCCATGCCTGCCCCTTTCATGCCAGTCTCTTGCCGCCTTGCATTGCTGCCGAAGCCGGGGGGCGAAAATGCCGCGCGGCCCTGTCGATGTCATGTCTCGTCGCGTCGCAAGATGTCGCGCAGCGGCGAGCCGGATGCTCGGATGGGCAAACGCCCGAAGCGGCCGAACCCTTCGCGCGGCCTTGGCGGAATTTCGAGGATTGAAATTCTCGGCAAGGCCGCGCGAAGGGCGACGGGTTCCGGTTCCTTCACCGGGTGGCAGGCCGCGCCATGCCCCGATTGTCGGGGGCGCGTCGCGGCAAGCGGGTCAGGCGGCGATGCGCGGGCGTTCAGGCGGCCGCGCGCAGGGTTTCGGGTCCGGCGGCTGGAGGCTGCCCGTAGTCGAAATTGGCGATGTGGCTTTTCAGCTCGCTGGCGCTCTGCATCAGCTGGGCCGAGGCCGCGCTGGTCTGTTCGGCCATCGCCGCGTTCTGCTGCATCGCCCGTTCGAGCAGGGCCATCGCCTCGTTGATGTGCTCGATCCCGGCGAGCGACCGGTCCGACTTGCCCGCTATCTCGTCGATCCGCTCGGCGATTTCGGTGAAGCGGGTGACCACGCCGCCGAGCAGGGTGACGAGTTCCTGCACCCGTTCGACCCCGGTCGTGACCTCGGTCTTGGAGGTGCGGATGAGTTCCTTGATCGCGGTCGCGCTTTCGCCCGAGCGCTGGGCGAGTTCGCGCACTTCGCCCGCGACCACGGCGAAGCCCTTGCCCGCCTCTCCGGCGCGCGCGGCCTCGACCCCGGCATTGAGCGCAAGCAGGTTGGTCTGGAAGGCGATCGAATCGATGAAG
The DNA here is from genome assembly GCF_900105095.1 of Erythrobacter sp. HL-111. NCBI lineage: Bacteria > Pseudomonadati > Pseudomonadota > Alphaproteobacteria > Sphingomonadales > Erythrobacteraceae > Erythrobacter > Erythrobacter sp. HL-111. The sequence continues at coordinate 214,621 of NZ_LT629743.1, forward strand.
GCGATCATCTCGCCGATCTGGGCGGAGGATGCCTCGATCCGCTCCATCGCCTCGGCCGCGCCCCTGATCGCCTCGGTGCCGCGGTCGGCATCGGCCTTCGCTTCGAGCGCGGTCGCGCGCGTCGCGCTCCAGGCGTCGGAATTCGCCTTGAATTCGCGCAGGAGGTCGGCCGTGGTGCGCGCGACGTTCTCGATCGCGGCGGATTGCTCCTCGGTCTTGGCGGCGAGGTCGTTCGAGGCCTCGCGCATCTCGCGCGATCCGACCTGGACGAGGTCGGCATTGTGCGCGACCGACCCGACCAGCTTTTCGAGCTCGGCGCAGCTTTCGTTCAGCATCGTCCGCGCGCTGTCGTAGTGGTCCGGAAAGGGGGTTTCGAGCCGGGCGCCGAGATCGCCCGCGGCCAGCGCCCGAAGTCGCGTGCTCATCGCGGTGAGGACCTCGTTCTGCTCGGCCGCGATCTGTTCGCGCTCGGCCGCGGCGCGCGCTTCCTGCTGCGCCTGTTCGTGCCGCGCGCGCATCAGGCCGGTGACCAGCGCCTCGAGCCTGAGGCACAGCATGATGAGCACGCCCGCCTCGACCAGCACGATGACCGCGTGGAACAGCACGCGCAGGAGGTCGCTGCCGTCGGGAAAGACATAGAGCGGGGCGATGAAATTGAGTGCGAGGTGATGGACCGCCGTGGTCGCCGTGGCGGCGACGATGACGCGCCAGTCGGCCATGATCGCCAGCGTCGCAAGGAAGGCGAAGAAGGTCATGTGCCAGTCGATGATCCACCCCGTGTCCCGCGCGAGCGCGAGGAACAGCGCGGCGTAGAGCGGGAAGGTCGCGCCCAGCGCGACGCGCGAGGCGGCATCGGCGCGGCCGGTCACGGCGAGGTAGAGCGGCAGGGCGACGAGCGCGCCCCCCGCGAGCGCGAAGGCGGGGGCGCCCGCCTGCAATGCCCAGATGGTCACGATCGTGCTGCACAGGGCGGACTGCGCTGCAAGCAGTTTGACGCCTTCGAGGCGCAGGCGGTTCAACTCTTCCACTGTCTCTCTCCGTCCAAGGGCTCCGCGCAGCCCGCCGTGCCGGCCGCGATCGGAAGGATGCCGGCAGCGAGCGCGCGGAGCAGGCTGCCATGCGAGGGGACCGGCGCGACCATCCTGGCGCCGGCGGTGTCGAGCAGGAGCGGGCGGGTGCCTTCGCGCCGGGCCCAGGCGAGCGCGGCGAGGAGGCCCCCGTCCGCGCCTGTCGCGGCCACCGGCACGAGCAGGGCCGGCTCGCCCGGCCGCGGGCAGAACGCCGCAACCGCCAGCGCGAAGCCCAGTGCGAGCGAATGGCCCGCGAGCATGATCCGTTCAGGCCGCAAGCGAACCCTCCAGCGCTTCGCGCAGGTCGCCGAGGCAGATGCTGCCGATCGCCGCCTCCGGATCGCTCGCCGCGAGCACGCGGGCGAGTTCGCGCAGCGATTGCGAGATGCGGTCGATCGCCTGCAACTGCTCCATGTGCCGGGCCGCCACGGCAGGATCGGAGCACAGGGCGAGCCCCATGCCTTCCGTGTCGATCGCCAGCAGGCGCAGCGAATCCGCGATCGCGGGCTGGATCGCGCGCGGGAAGGGCGCGCTCATGCGGCGAGGTCCAGTTCGTCGCTCGCCATCAGCCTGGTGAGGTCGAGCACCATCACCATGTCGTCGCCCAGGGGCGCGAGCCCTTCGAGGAAATTGTTGATGTAGTCGTTCTGCACCGCGTCGGGCTGCTGCAGGTCATTGGCGTCGAGCGAGACGATGTCGTTGACGTCGTGGACGATGAGCCCGCGCGACTGGCCCTCGAATTCGGTCACGATGATCGGGTTGCGCGGCGTGCATTCGGTCGCGCCCCAGCCGAGCCGGACCGACAGGTCGATGACGGGCAGCACCGCGCCGCGCAGGTTGACCACGCCCGCGACATAGTCCGGCACCCGCGGCAGGCGCGTGACGGGCGACCACGCGCGGATTTCGCGGATCGTCATGATGTCGATGCCGAACAGCTGGTCGGCGATGCCGAAGGTGATCAGTTCATAGCGCATGGGGTCGTCCGCTTCCTCGGGAAATCGGTGGGCTCTGGGCTCGTCAGTGGGTCACGCGGCGCAGCGCGGTGGTGAGCTTGTCCGCGTCGAACGGCTTGACGATCCACCCCGTCGCGCCGGCATCGCGCGCGCGCTTCTTCTTGTCGTCCGAGCTTTCGGTGGTCAGCACCAGGATCGGGCGGTCGGCGTGGAGCGCGCTGCCCCGCAGTTTCTCGATCAGGCCGAAGCCGTCGAGGCGCGGCATGTTGATGTCGGTGATGATCACGTCGACCTCGTTGGTGGCGAGCCATTCGAGCGCTTCCTGCCCGTCCTCGGCCTGTTCCACGGCGAACCCGCGCGAGGACAGTGCGGCCAGCAGCAGCGCGCGCATGGAAGCGCTGTCGTCGACGGTGAGCACGCGGATCGAGCCGCCCGCGTCGGTTGCGGTCGGGGTTGCGGTCGGGGTTGCGGGAGCGGTTGCGGAGGCGGGGTGCGGCGGGGAAGCCTGGGGTGACGACATGACCTGATCCTTTCGTCCTAGAATAGCTCGACCGTCCCAATCGCCGATTGCGGACGGGCCAGTGGTTTTTGCGTAGGGGCGGCATCGCGCGCGACCGCCCGACAGCGCACCAGGCCCGAGGCGGGGCGGAACTGGATGCGGCGCGCATGGCGGCCCTCGAGGTCCTCGTGGACCTGCTCGATCCCCTCGCGCCGCAGGAAGTCGCGGGCGAAGGCGGCGTTGGCCGAACCGATCGGGGCGAGGTCGGGATTGATGTTCGCGCCGCCGTAGAGGCGGCCTTTCATCCGGGCCTTGCTGGCGCCCAGATGGAGCATCTCGTTGACCAGCAGCTCCATCAGGAACAGGCCATAGTCGCGGTCGAAGCTCGCCCGGTCGGCGTGTTCGGGCGGTTCTGCGAGGAGGAAGTGGTTCATTCCCCCGACCCGCGCGCGCGGGTCGTAGAGGCAGGTCGCAACGCAGCTGCCGAGCACGGTGCCCATCTCGACCGCGGCATCGGCGCTGGCCCGCGCCTGGCCCTGCAGGATCGTCATCCGCACCGGGGCGCCCGTTCCGGGATCGGCCATGGCGCCGGCTCGCGCGAGGTCCGCGGGGCGTGGCTTGGGCGGGGCTCTCATCGGGCGATCTCCTCGGGGGTGTACAAGGCCTCGGCAATGCTGGCGAGCGGCAGGATCTCGCGCGCGGCGCCGAGCGCGATGGCGGCGCGGGGCATGCCGAAGACGACGCAGCTTTCCTCGTCCTGCGCGATGGTGTGGGCGCCGGCCCGGCGCATGGCGGCAAGGCCCTCCGCCCCGTCGCGGCCCATGCCGGTGAGGAGGACGCCGCAGGCGCGCGGGCCCAATCGCTCGGCGACCGACTGGAACAGCATGTCGACGCTCGGCCGGTGGCCGGAAACCGGATCGCCCGCGCGCAGGACGCAGCGGCTGCCGCGCGGGCCGGCACCGCCGACCAGCATGTGCTTGGCATCGCCGGGCGCGAGCAGGATCGTGCCGCGGGCGAGCGGCAGGTCGCTTTCGCCCAGCATCACCCGCGGGCGCGACACCCGGCCGAGCGACTGGACGATCGCCGGGGCGAAACAGGCGTTGACGTGCTGCACGACGAGCGTGGGCGGGCAATCGGCCGGGAAGCGGGCGAGCAGGGAGTGGAGCGCCTCGACCCCGCCGGTCGATGCGCCGATCGCGATGAGTTCGGGCGCGGCTTCGCGGCGTTCGCGCGGGGCGGTCGACGGGTTCGGCGGGGCCGGGCGAGGGCGCGGGCGGCCGCGCCGGACCGAGGCCGCCTCGCGCACCATCCGGGCGAGCGCGCCGCGATCGTCGTGCCCGGTCCCGCGCTGGAGTTCGGACTTGGCGTAGCAGTCCACCGCCCCCAGGCTCAGCGCCCGCGCGGTCGCGCTCGCACCCGCCTCGGTCGCGCTCGAGACGATGATGACGGGCGTGGGCCGCAAGGTCATGATCTTTTCGAGGAAGGACAGGCCGTCCATCCCCGGCATCTCGATGTCGAGCGTCACCACGTCCGGGTCGAGCGCCTTGATCAGCGCCCGCGCCTCGGTCGCATTGGCGGCGCAGCCCACCACCTCGATGTCGGCTTCGCGCGTCAGGCGGTGCTGGAGCAGGGCGCGCATCACCGCGGAATCATCGACGACAAGGACGCGCACCGGCGCGCGCGGCGGGGACCCGGGCGGCGCGTTCATGGCGCCCTGCGGCGGTAGATCGTCGGGCCGACGGGATCGATCAGCCCGGTCGCCTCGCCCGACACGCGTTCGGAATGGCCGATGTAGAGATAGCCGCCCGGCACCAGCTGCCGCGCGAGCGCGAGGACCAGCTGCTCCTTCGCGGCGGCGTCGAAGTAGATCATGACATTGCGGCAGAAGATCACGTCGAACAGGCTGTTGAAGGGCCAGGGACGAAGCAGGTTCAGCTGGCGGAAACGGACCATCGCGCGCGGCTCCGGCCCGATCGCGAGGCGCGCCGGGCCGTTAGCCCCGGCGGGCAGGGTCCAGTTGGCGCGAAGCCGTTCGGGCATGGCGCCGAGTGCCTCGGCCGGGTAGGTCGCCGCCTTCGCGCGCGCGAGAGCCCGGCCCGACAGGTCGCTGGCGAGCGCGATCACGTCGCGTCCGGCGATCCGCCGCCCGGCGCCCCTGTCCTCGCCCAGAAGGACCATCATCAGCGTCCAGACCTCTTCCCCGCTCGAACATCCCGCCGACCACAGCCGGACCCGCCCGCCGGCAGAGGCGCGGGCGACGAGGGCAGGGCGGACCTCGGCCTCGAAATGCGCGAAATGATGCGGCTCGCGGTTGAAATAGGTGTGGTTCGTGGTGAGCGCGGCGATCGCGTCCATTGCTTCGCCCGGGTCGGTTTCGATGAGGTCGAGATAGTCGCCGAAGGTCGTCCGCCCGCTCCGCCGCACCAGCGGGGCGAGGCGCGAATAGGCGAGCATCCGCTTGCGCTCGCCAAGGACGATCCCGGCCTCGATCCGCGCGAGTTCGGCGATCCGCAGGAAATCGGCCTGCGAATAGACCATCGGGCTGATGCCGGGGACGAGCATCGCGTCTTCCGCCTCGCCGACGTCCCGGCCGAGCGTGCGGCCGGCGGTCATGCGGCGCGGGCCGTGACGGGCGTGGCCTGGTCGGTCGGAACCGGCCCCGGGGCGCCCGTCGCCTGGACGAGGAAGTCGACATCGACGATCAGCGCGACCTGCCCGTTGCCCATGATCGTCGCGCCCGCGACGCTTTCGACCGCGCGGTAATGGGCATCGAGGCTCTTGATCACGAATTGCCGCTGGTCGCTGATCGCATCGACCAGCAGCGCGGCGCGCCCGCTGCCTTCGGTTTCGACGAGGACGAGCACGCCCTTGCCCGGATCGGCCTGCCACCCGCGCGCGCCGGTCATCGCGCCGAGCGAGACGATCGGCACGAAGGACCCGCGCACGTTGAGCATCTGCCGCGAAGTGCCGAGGCCCTTCACCTCCCCTTCCGCAGGGCGCAGGCTTTCGATCACGTGGGTCAGCGGGATGACCAGCGACTGGTCGCCGACCTCGACGATCATGCCGTCCGATATCGCGAGCGTCAGCGGCAGGGCGAGGATGAAGGTCGTGCCCTTGCCCGGCTCGGATTCGATCGTGATGCGGCCGCCCAGGTCCTTCACGTTCTGCTTGACCACGTCCATGCCCACGCCGCGGCCGGAAATGTTCGAGATTTCCTTTGCGGTCGAAAGGCCGGGCGCGAAGACGAGCTGGCAGCATTCCTCGTCCGACAGCTGCGCGTCCTCGGCGATGAGGCCGTTCGCGATCGCCTTCGCGCGCAGCCTGTCGCGGTCGATCCCGCGCCCGTCGTCGCCGATGCGGATGACGATCCGGCCCGCCTTCTGTTCGGCGGAGAGCGAGAGCGTGCCTTCGGGATCCTTGCCCGCCGCGCGGCGTTCCCCGGCCGGTTCGATGCCATGATCGACCGCGTTGCGGATGAGGTGGGTCATGGGCTCCGACAGGCGCTCGATCACGGTCTTGTCGAGCTCGGTCGTCTCGCCTGTGACCTCCAGCTTGACGTGCTTGCCGGTCCTGCCCGCCAGTTCGCGCAGCAGCCGGGGCACGCGCCCGAAGACCGCGCTGATCGGCTGGGCGCGGAAGGCCATGGCGTGTTCCTGGATGTCGCGCACCAGCGTGTCGAGCATGGCGAGTTCCTCGACATGGGCGACGTTTTCATTGGCGAGGCGCTGCGTCAGCATGGCCTGGGCGATGACGAGTTCGCCGACGCCGTCGATCAGGCGATCCAGTTTCCTGAGGTCGATGCGGACCGATTGCGAGCCGCCGCCGCTCGCCCCGGTTCCGCCCGCGCCGCTTCCGCCCGCGGTGCCTGCGGCGGGCGGGTGCTTGCGGCGATCCGACCGGAGCGGCGGTTCCGGCTTTCCGGGGAGGGGCTGTTCGCTGGCGCGCTGCGATATCCGCAGCGGCGGAATGCCCGCCTCGCCGAATCCGATCGAGACATCGTCACCGGCGAAATCGAAGATGTCCGCGACCTGCTCGCGCGTGACCGCGGCGGGCATCCGGAAAGTCCAGCCGAAATAGCCTTCCTCGACCAGCAGCCGTTCGAGCGCGGGGATCGCGGAGAAGTCGCAGGCCTCGCAGGTGCCGCCCAGTTCGGCCAGTTCGCGCAGCCACAGGAGCGGTTCGCTGCCATTGGCCATCGCGCCCGAATGCGGGCGGATGTGGACGCGCCATTCCCCGCCCGCATCGTCCCGCGGGGCCGCGTGATCTGCGGCGAGTTCGTCGAGCAGGGCGTCGAGCTCGTCGAGCCTGGCAGGCTCCGGCAGCGGGGCGGGTGCGGGAGCGGGCCGGGCGGGTCCGGCATTTGCGCCCGCGCCCGACTGCGCCGCTTCGAGCCGGGCGATCAGGGCCGCGTCGTCGGGCGCCTCGGTCCCGCTGCGGGCGGCATCGACATGGTCGCGCAGCAGGTCGAGCGCGGTCAGCATCAGGTCCACCCGCGCCGGGGTGAGTTCCACCTTGTGTTCGCGGATTTCGCCCAGCAGGTTCTCGAAGCCGTGGGTGAAGGCCTGCATCGCGAGGTGCCCGAAGGCCCCCGCGCCGCCCTTCACCGAATGGACCGCGCGGAAGATCGCGTTGATCGTCTCGTCGTCATGCGTGCCGTTGCGGCAGGCGTCGAGCCCGGCTTCGGCGGCCTCGAGCGATTCCTCGCATTCGACGAAGAAGATCTGCTGGATGTCGTCCTCGTTCATCGCCCCGCCTCCTCGAGCAGGACCGCCTCGAGCCCGGCGAGCCGGACCGCGGCGGTGAAGGCCTCGCTCGGATTGGCGAGCGCGATGCCGCCCTCGGTCCGGGCGGCCGAGACGAGCAGCTGGAGCATGGCCTGGCCGATCCGTTCCACCTTCGCGGCATCGACGGCGAGCGGGCTGACCCCCAGCGCATCGCAGAATTCGGGGATCAGCGCGCTCGCTGCGGCGCGGTCGCATTTGCTCGGCAGGGTGATGGTCTGCACGGGTTTCTCCGCAAGGCTGTCGGTCGGCGAGCGATGGCGCGGGGCACGGGGCGCGCAGGTGCGCCGGTGCCTCAGAACTCGCTCCAGTCCTGGTCGTCGGGTTCGGGGACGGGGTCGGATTTCATTGCGAGATTGCCGCTCGTGGCGGGAACGGGGCGCGCACGGCGGGGGGCGGGCCGCACCGCAGGCCGCGGCGCGGCGGGAGCCGCAGGCGGAGGCGCGAGGCCGGCGTGGGCCTGCTCGCCGGTGCGGAACTGTGCGACGAGATCGCCGAGCCGCTTCGCCTCGTCCGCGAGGCTGCGGGCGGAAGCGGTCGTCTGCTCGACCATGGCGGCGTTCTGCTGGGTCATCTGGTCCATCGTTCCGACCGCGCTGTTCACCTGTTCGAGGTTGACCGCCTGCGATGCGGCCATTTCCGCGATGTCGTCGACCTGGGCGGTGACCTTGCCGATCTGGCCGACGATCTCGCCCAGCAGCGTGCCGGCCTCGCCGACAAGGTTGACCCCGTCGCCGACATGGCTCGTCGACTTGTCGATCAGCGCCTTGATGTCGCGCGCGGCGTCGGCGCTTCGCTGGGCGAGGCCGCGGACCTCGTTCGCCACCACGGCGAAGCCCTTGCCCGCCTCGCCCGCGCGCGCCGCCTCGACCCCGGCGTTGAGCGCGAGGAGGTTGGTCTGGAAGGCGATCCCGTCGATCAGCTCGATGATCTGGGTGATCTCGCGCGAGGAACTCTCGATCGCGGCCACCGCCTCGACCGCGCGCTGCACCACCGCGCCGCCCTCGGTCGCCTGCCGGTGCGTGCTCGAGATCGAGGCCTGGACCCCCTTCGCGCTTTCGGCGGTCTTGCGGACAAGGCTCGTGACCTGGCTCATCGAGGCGGCGGTCTCCTCGAGGCTGGCGGCCTGTTCCTCGTTGCGGTTCGAAAGGTCTTCCGAAGCGAGGCGGATCTCGTCCGATCCGGTCCGGACGCCGGTCGCGGCGAGGCGGACGTGGCCGATTATCCGCCCGAGCCGCTCGACCGCGCCGTTGTAGCTGTCGCGCAGGCCGGCGTACTCGCCTGTCAGGCTGTCGTCGATGCGGTGGGCGAGATCGCCGGCGGCGAGCCGTTCGAGCCCGGCCGAGAGCACCTCGACCACCTTGGCCTGCGCCGCGGCCCGGTCCCTGTCCCGTTCGAGCGCGGCACGGAAAGTCTCGATCGCCCGGGCCATCGTGCCGATCTCGTCGCGGCGATCGGTTTCGCGCCGCGCGACGTCGAAATTGCCGCGGGCGAGTTCCTCCATCGCCCCGGCGGTCTCGTCGAGCGGCCGCAGCACCAGCCGCGACAGGGCGGCGAGGCTGCCGATGATCGCGAGCACCAGCGCGAGCCCGCAGGCGAGAAGGATCGCCGAGGTCACGCCGACCGTCGTCGCGCTGGAGGCGGCGAGTCCGGCCTGGACCTCGTCCATGTTCTCGATCAGCGCGTCGATCTTGCCGCGATGCGCGCGGTAGATCTCCAGCAGTCGGTCGAGCGAGGCTGCGACCGCGTCGGCGCGGTTGTTCCTGACCGCGGGTTTGAGCCTGGTGTTGACCTCGTCCCAGAACGCCGCCGCATCGCTTTCGACGATCCGGCGGAAATCCGCGCGCAGGCCCGGGTCGAGGTTCGATTCCTCCCACCTCGCTGACGTTTCGCGCCATTCGCGTTCGAGGATGGCGAGCCGGTTGTCGTTGATATCATAGCTTTCGGGGTGGACCGCCATGACGTTGGCGAGCGCGAAGGCTTCGACGAGGTAGCCGGACGGCGGGCTGACATCGGCGCGGAAATCGGACAATTCCTGGTTCGCGCGCTGGATTTCCCCGCCGAAACGGATGGTGTCGACGCCGAAGGCGGCGATCGCCCCGGTGAGGAGGACGAGGGCGACGAGACCCGTTCCGACATACCTGGAAATCTGCTTGATCGTCACGGCTGGCCCTTTCTCTTGACGGTGGCGAGCATGGAATGGCGGATTTCCGCGGTAGTCGCGGCGACTGAAAGCGGGGTGAGAGCGCGGCTATGCGAAGGCCCCTAGAGCCGATGTGAGGCTTTCTAAGCGCGCGCAGGCGTAAGCCCCGGCAAGGCGGGTCGGACGAACGGGCCCCGCGTCCTTCCGTCGGCCGGTTGTCGCCCCGGCCGGTCACGTCCGCTTCCGATCCGCCGCCACTTGCGACCGCCCGCCGCCCGATGCGGACGGCAGGCCCCGATGGAAAGACCGATGCCGAATACAAGAGTGATGGTGGTTGACGATTCAGCGGCGATGCGCGCCCTGTTCTGCGATATCCTCGACAATGCGAAGGGCGTCGATGTCTGCGCGGTCGCCAAGAGCGCGGAGGAAGCCCGCGCTAAGCTGGACGAGGCCAGGCCCGACGTGCTCACGCTCGACGTGGAAATGCCCGGCATGAGCGGGATGGAATTCCTCGAGGAGATCATGGCGACCCGCCCGATGCCGGTGATCATGCTGTCCAGCATCACCCAGGCCGGGACCGGGACCGCGCAGCGCGCGCTCGAACTCGGCGCGGTGCACTGCTTTCCCAAGCCGCTCCACACCTCGCGCGAGGAATTCAACGCCACGGTCGAGAAGCTGGGCGAAATCGTGCTCAAGGCGCACAGCGGCGAGCTCGCCAGCGGCGCCGGCGAAGGGGCGGCGGGCGCGGGCGGCACCTATGAAAGCGACGGCAGCGTGGTCGCGATCGGCTGCGGGACGGCGGGGATCGACCCGGCCAAGCGCCTGCTCGCCGCCTTCCCCGCCAATTGTCCGCCGACCGTGCTGGTGATCGACGCCGACGCCGCGACGGTCGAGAACGCGGTCAGCGCGATGCGCTCCTCGCTCGCCTGCGAGATCGAGAACGCGGCGGATGGCATCCCGTTGAAGCCGGGGACCGCCTATCTCGCCTACGACCGGTCGCGCCACGTGATCGTCGAACAGGGCGAGCGGCCGGTGCTGCGGCTGGTCGAGCGTGACCCGGTGGCGGGCTTCCGCCCATCGGCCGACCTGCTGCTCGGCTCGCTCGCGCGTTCGGGCATCCCGGCGGTCGGCGGGCTGCTGCCCGGGACCGGGGCGGACGGGGCGAAGGGCCTGCAGATCCTCGGCGCAGCGAAGGGCCGCGCCTTCGTCCAGGTGCCCGCCGACTACGCCCCGCGCGAACGCTACGATGCGGTGTGCGCGCTGGGGATCGAGGTCGCGCAGCTCAGGCAGGACGCGCTGGCGAGCTGGCTGCTCGAGGCGACGGCAGCGAAACCCGTCGCGGCCTGAGCGCGCCCGTTGCGGGCCGTGCAAGTTCAGTCAGTTCACGGCTCGGGTCCCGCGCCGCGGCGCGGGGTCGGAAAGCGCGGGCGCAAGTCCGACAGGGCGCGCATCGCCGGGCGCGCCGGGCGTCCCTGCGAAACCTCCCCGCGGCCCGGCGTTGGTGCACCGCGCGCAAGCGAGACCGGCGCGCAGGCGCGAAACCGCGCCTCAGCCGACCGCGCGCAGCCGCGGGATACCCTGTGCCGCCACGTGCGCCGCGATGTTTTGGGGCCTGCCGAAGAGATAGCCCTGCGCGTGGCCGCAGCCGATCGCGCGCAGGAATTGCGCCTGTTCCTCGGTCTCCACCCCTTCCGCGACCACCCCGAGATCGAGGCTGCGCCCCATCTGTACGATCGCCTGGATGATCAGGCGCGACTGGTGGTCATTGGCGATGCTGGCGATGAAATCCTTGTCGATCTTGACCATGCGGATCGGAAAGTCGCGCAGGTGGGTGAGCGAGGAAAAGCCCGTCCCGAAATCGTCGAGCGCGACCGTGAACCCTGCCGCGTCGAGCCGGTGCAGCACCTCGCGCACGAGGCCCGCGTCATCGACCAGCAGCATCGTCTCGGTCACCTCGATCGTGATGTTGCCGGGGGCGAGAGGGCTGTTGCCGAGCATCGTCATCAGCCGATCGACGAAGCTGCCGTCGCTTTGCCGCCGGCCGAGATCGGCCTCCGTCACGTTGAGGCCGATCCGCGTGTCCGGCCCGTGGAGCGCGACGAGCCGCGGCCCTTCCTCCATCAGCCGTTCGAGCATGAAGGCGGAGACCCGGCGCGACAGCTTGGCATCGAGCAGGGCGGGCGAGACCTGGCCCGCGGTGAGCACGCGCCCCTCCTCGTCGCGCATCCGCAGCAGCGCCTCGAAGGAGAAGGGGCGGCCCGTCGCAAGGTCGATGATCGGCTGGTAGGCGGCATGGGCGCGGTCCGATTTCAGCGCCGAAGTCAGGCTGGCGATGGCGCTCGCGCGTGCGCCCTGCACGCCCTCGATCGTCTCGCTCCAGCAATGGACCGAACCGCGTTCGGTGCGCTTGCCGTGATAGAGCGCGAGGTCGGCGCGGCGCACCAGTTCCTCGGCCCTGGTGCCGCCGCCCGTTCGCGCCTTGCGCCCCATCTGCGCGATGCCGCAGGTCGCGCCGACCGCGAAGACCTCGTCGCCGAGTTCGAGATGTTCCGCGATGCTCCCCGCCAGCCGCTCGGCAAAGGCCACCGCCGCGTCGAGCGGGGTGCCGGGCGGGAAGAGGAAGGCGAATTCGTCCCCGCCCCAGCGTGCGACGAAGATGTCGCCCTGCGCCTCGGCCAGCAGGCGTTCGCCGAGCGCGGCGAGCACGGTGTCGCCGACAAGGTGGCCGAGCGTGTCGTTTATGTCCTTGAACCCGTCGAGATCGAGCAGCATGACCGTCACCGGCTCCCCTGCGGCGTGGCGGATCGCCTCGGCCAGCTTGCGGTCGAAGACCGAGCGGTTGTAGAGCCCGGTGAGCTGGTCGCGCTCGGCCGCGCGTTTGAGCGCGGCGTTCCTGAGATGCTCCTCGGTCACGTCGAGGAAGATGCCGGCGATGCTTTCCGGCCGGTCCCCGGCGTCGATCCGTTCGCCCACGCACCGCACGCGCCGCAGCTCCCCGTCGCTGCGGCGGATCGCGCCCTCGACGCTGAAGGCCTGGCCCCGGTCGATCGCGGCGAGCAGCGCGTGCTCCACGCTCGCGCGGTCTTCGGGCACGTAGAAGCCGATCGCCTGTTCGAGCGTGACCGGCCCGCGCGGATCGACCCCGTGGATGGCATAGACCTGGTCCGACCAGTGCAGCGTGTCGCGGGCGAGGTCGACCCGCCAGGAGCCGATATTGGCGGCGGTCTCGGCCTGTCTGAACAGGTGGTTGAGTTCGCGCAGGGCAGCGTTCGCGCGGCTGAGGTCGAGCGTGCGGACATGGGTCGTGATGCATTGCTCGGCCAGCTGGGCGAGCACGCGCAGCGCCGGCAGGTGATCGATCGAGAAACGGCGCGGCACGCGGTCGATCACGCACAGCGTGCCCAGCAGGACGCCCTCCTCGCTCGCGATGGGAATGCCGAGATAGGAGCGGATGTGCGGCTCCCCGGTGACGAGCGGGTTGTCGCGGAACAGGTCGTGGGTGCGCGCGTCCTCGACCAGCAGCGGCTTTTCGCGCGCGATGCAGACCGAACAGAACGACCAGTCGCGCGGGGTTTCCTCGACCCCGATCCCGGTGCGGCCGATGAACCATTGCCGCTCCGCCTCGACGATCGAGACGAGGCTGATCGGGCAATCGAGCATGGTCGCCGCGAGCCGGGCGATCTTGCCGAAGATCGCCGCATCGCTGACGCTGGAAAGCGCGAGTCGGTCGAGATGCCGGAGGCGGGCCTGTTCGTTCACGCCGCCCTGATGGCGGGATGGGGTTAAGGTTTTCTGGCGGGGCTCGCAGGGTAGCACGGGGGCCCGCGCGAAGGGCCCGTTAAACGCCGCGGGCGGGGCGCGCGTTCACCCCGATCGCGGCACCCCCGGGGCGCTGCTGCGGGCGCGCTTGCGACGGTTGGCCTGCGCGGTGAACCAGAGAATGAGCCCGACCCCGACGAGGCTCGGCCCGGCCCAGAACAGCGGGTTGAAGACCTGTTCGGGAAACCGCCGCACCAGCCCGACCGAAAGGAACGCGGTGTAGGCGGAAATGCCCATCCCGATGAGCGCGCGGAAATGTTCGCCCACATGGGCGCCGGGCGGAGCTTCGCGGCGCCAGACGAAGCGCTGCTGCAGCACCATGGCGACGACGCCGACGACGCTCACCAGCACCATCAGCGGCTGGCCGATGGCAAGGCCGAAGCCGCCGCACCACAGTCCCGACAGCACCACCGCCGCCATCACCGCCTGGTAGCGCGCGCGGCGCAATTGCGCGCGGTCGCGGGCATGGCGAACCACGGCGAGGCCGTAATCGACGAAACCGATGGTGAGCAGGCCGAGATAGAGCATCATCCAGCCGAACAGCCCGGCGAACAGGGTGCGGTCGGTGACCGAGGGAATGCGCTCCTCCGGCCCGTAGAGCGAAAGCAGCGCCATCACGACGGCGAGGCTTCCCGCGCCGAGGAAGCCGTAGCACGCGATCCGCCCCCAGCGACGATGGGCCTGCGCGCCCTTCTTCGTCGCGATCGGCACCCAGAAGGCCGCGAGGCCCAGGGTGCCGGTGACGATGTGGAGGAGGACGAGCGTTTCGAACATGTGCATGGACGTTGCGAAATAAACATGGATCAGCAAGCTTGGAAAGAAAATTTCGTTAGTCCTGCCGGCGCGGCGCATTATCCGCTGGGCGGACAGGACCGGCGGACAGGTCCCGTCGCCGCCGCGGCGGCTTCTAGGATCGCGGGTCGGGATCGCCCGCTCAGGAAAGGGATCGAGCCATCATGGACTTGTCGAACGCCGCCGCCCCCGGACCCGCCGCGCAGGCCTTTCTCGATCGCGGCAGGCATTGCCATTTCATCGGCGGCGAATGGGTCGAAAGCCGCGGCGGCGGGCAGTTTGAAACGCTCGATCCCGCCACGGGCCGGATGCTCGGGACCCTGGCCTGCGGGACGGCGGAGGATGTCGACGCGGCCGTGGCGGCGGCGCGCGCGGCGTTCGAGGATGGGCGCTGGTCGGGCCTCGTCCCGATGGAGCGGGCGAAGGTGCTGTGGGCCATCGCCGATGCGATCGAGGCGCATATCGATGAACTCGCCGAGCTGGAAACGCTGGACCAGGGCAAGGCGCTCTATGTCGGGCGCTGGGCGGAAATCCCGGGGGCGGTCAACCAGTTCCGCTATTTCAGCGGCCTTGCGACGAAAATCGAGGGGCGCACGATCCCGACTTCGATCGCCTACCAGCCCGAAGGCAAGGAGGTCTTCGCCTTCACCCAGCACCTGCCGGTCGGCGTGGTGGGCGCGATCGTGCCTTGGAACTCGCCCCTGGTGCTGACCGCGATGAAGCTCGCCCCGGCGCTCGCGGCCGGTTGCACGGTGGTGCTGAAACCGGCGGAGGACACCTCGCTCACCGCGGTGCGACTGGTCGAGCTGATGGCGCAGGCGGGCCTGCCCGGCGGCGTCGTCAACCTCGTCACCGGGTACGGGGCGGAAGCGGGCGCGGCGCTGGCCGCGCACCGGGGGGTGGACAAGATCGCCTTCACCGGATCGACCGCGACGGGCCGCGCGATCCTCGATGCGGCGAAGGACAACCTCAAGCGCGTCACGCTGGAACTGGGCGGCAAATCGCCGGTGATCGTGATGGACGATGCCGATCTTTCCGCCGCGATACCCGGCGCTGCGAACGCGATCTATTTCAACGGCGGGCAGGTCTGCATCGCGGGCTCGCGGCTCTACGCGCATCGCAAGGTGTTCGACCGCGTAGTCGAGGGCGTGAGCGAGGCGGCGGCGAACATCGCGCTCGGCCATGGGCTCGATCCCGCGACGCAGATGGGGCCGCTGGTGTCGAAGAAGCACGCCGCCAAGGTCGCCGAATATGTCGCCGAGGGGCGCCGCGCGGGGGCGAGCGTGCTGGTCGGCGGGGAGACGGCGGGGCCGAACGACAGTTTCGTGACGCCCACGATCCTCACCGGCGTTTCGCCCGACATGGCGATCATGCGCGAGGAAGTGTTCGGACCGGTCGTGGTCGCAACCCCCTTCGACGATTTCGATGAGGTGGTGGCAGCCGCCAATGACAGCGACTACGGCCTCGCCGCGGGCGTGTGGACCGAAAGCCTGTCCACCGCCACCCGCATCACGCGGCGGCTGCAGGCGGGCACGGTGTGGATCAATTCCCACGCCATGTACGACCCCTCTCTCCCCATCGGCGGGATCAAGCAGTCGGGCTGGGGCCGCGACAGCGGGCAGGTGGCGATCGAGAACTACCTCAACCTGCAGACCGTGTGCGCCGTGGTCTGAGCCGAAGCCCGCCCCTTCCCCGGCGCAACGCCGGGGAAGGGCAGGCGATCAGAACTCGTAGCCGATCGAGATCCGCGCGGTGCGGTCGAGCCCGAAGATCGGCACGTAGCTCGAGCTCTGCGGGCCACCCGTGCCGAGCAGGAACAGCGCGTTCGTGACATAGCGTTCGTCGAGCAGGTTCTGCACCACCGCGCGCACGCTGATGTTGCCGAAGGTGACGCCGGCCTGCATGTTCATCAGAAAGCGGTCCGGCACCCAGGCGAGGTTGACCTCGTCGACATACTGCTTGGTCTGGTAGGACCCGTCGACGCGCAGGTAGAAGCTGCCGTCGTCGCCGAATTCGCCGTTGTAGCCGAGGCCGGCATAGGCATCGAACACCGGCACGCGTTCGAGCTGGTTGCCGCCGATCGGCACGGGGCCGGTCGGGCAGACGGCCCCGTCGCATACCAGGCTGAATTCGAAGCGCTGCGCGGTGACGTCGTCGTCATAGGTCGCGTCGTTGTAGGCCGCGCCGAAATCGAAGGTGATCGCATCGGTGACTTCCCACACGCCTTCGAATTCCCCCCCCTTGATGGTGACGCTGCCGACATTCCCGGTGATCGTCGAACTGGTCCCCGGAGGCGGCAGGCTGCCGTCGGCGAGGCGGCGCACCTCGGTCGTCTGGAGATCGTTCCAGTCGGTGTAGAACAGCGCCGCGTTGAGCGTCAGGCCGATTTCGGGAAAGTAGTTCTTGGACCCGATTTCATAGGTCCAGTTGGTTTCGCGCTGGAATTGCTGCTGCGGCAGGAAAGGCACGCCGAGCCCGTTCGATCCGCCCGCCTTCACGCCGCGCGCGACCGAGGCGTAGAGGAGATTGTCGGGGGTCACCGCGTAGGTGGCGGTGAAGCGGGGCGTGAAGAACTTTTCCGTGATGTCGTCGCGTGGCGGTTCGAGCGCCTGGATTGTCGGGTCGTTCGGATCGGGCGTGAGCCGGTCGATCGTCGCGCGATCCTCGATCGTGTAGCGCCCTTCGGCGGTCAGGGTGAAGGCTTCGGTCAGGTTGACTTCGAGAAAGCCGTAGAGGCTGAGGATGTCCTCGTCGCGTTCGAGGAAGGTCCGGCGGCCCGGAAACGCCGGGAAGATCGGCTCGCCCGGACCGATCGGGTAGAACAGTCGGTCGACGATCTCCTGCGGGGTGTCGAGCGTGCCGATCGGGAAGACGTCGGTCGAATTGGATTCGATGTCGTTGGTCGTCGAATAGTTCGCCCCGACGAAGCCGTAGATCGTGTCGCTTTCGTAGGTGAGGCGCAGATCGTGGCTGTAGCTTTCGAATTCGCTGCCCGAACCCGAGCTGTCGAAAAAGGTCTGTGGTTCGTCGAACGGCGGGCCGAGCGGGATCGGCAGCGGTTCCAGCGGGTTGCGCGGCGTCGCGCCGCGTCCGTCGACGTCGCCGAAGGTGTAGCCGAACTGGTAGGTCAGCGTGAGCGGATCGGCCGGGGAAAAGTCCACCCGCGCGCTGATCACGTCGGTCGGGCCGCGCAGGCCGAAGGCGCGCGGGTCGATCAGGAAACCGTCGGGGCGGCTGTCGGGCACGGGGCCGAACAGCGGACTAGCCTGGGCGCCGGTGACGAAATCCGGGCTTCCCGGCAGCTCGCCGCAATAGAGCCGGTTCTGACCATCGATGTCACTGCAATTGTTGTAGTTGTAGGGGTCGAGGAAGTTCGCCGTGCCGAAGCTGAAATTCGCCACGTGCTCCTGGAACCGCTCGGTATGGAAATAGCTCGCCTGGAAGCTCAGCGCCTCGCTCGGCTCGGCGCGCAGGGTGACCTGGTAGGTTTCGCGTTCGAACCCGCCGAGATTGCCGCAGGTCACGCATCCTTCCGCATCGGCGAGCGGGTGGCTGTTCGGGATCGTGCCGTCGAAGGTCTGGTAGGCGGCATGGGCGAGCAGGGCGACCTTGCCAGGGATGATCGGGATGTTGATCGTGCCGCTCGCCTCGTAGAATTCGTCGGTCCCGATGCCGCCGCGGATATGGCCGGTGATCTCGTCGAGGTCGGGCGTGCGGCTGACGAGGTTGATGACGCCTGCAAAGGCGTTGCGTCCGTAGAGCGCGGATTGCGGACCCTTGATGATCTCGACCCGTTCGAGGTCGAGCAGGCCCTGGTCGATCAGGTAGTTGCGCTGGATGTAGATCCCGTCGAGATAGGTCGCGACGTTCTGCACCGGCGAGCCGAGGCGCAGGTTGGTCTGGCCGCGGATGGCGGGCTGGGCGAGCAGGCCGGTGAATTCCTCGAAGGCGAAGCCGACGATGTTGTCCGCGATGTCGCCGAGATCGTCGGCGGCGCGGTTGGTGAGCGCTTCGTCGGTCAGGGCGCTGACCGCGATCGGCACGTCCTGCAGGTCTTCCTCGAAGGTGCGGGCGGTGACGATGATCTGGTTGCCGCGGGGGGTGTCGGCGGCTTGCCGTTCGTCCGGCGCCGTCTCGCTGTCCTGCATTTGCGCTTGCGTCTGGGCCTGCGCCGCAACGCCCGCCAGGGCGAGCATGGAAACGGACGCCATCCCGAATGCGCGGATGCCAGCCGTCCAGAAGCCGTTCGAAATCGTCATCGCCAAGTCCCCATGTTGGATGTGTTCCCCGATTTCAGTTTTGTGACCGGCCTCCTTGAATTTCCTGCACCCTGTCTTGCTTTAATCACTCTGCGATAAGTCGGTCCGCGCAAGGCCGCGTATAGGCGGGTCGGCGGGGGTCCGGCTTGCCGCCGACGCGGCCGGGTCGCTCACCCGAACCTTCGCCCGCCGCCGTCATCCGCCGCCGTCACCCGCCCCTTGCCGGGCCGCCTTCATGCGCTGCCACCATTGCGGAAGCTCGGCGCGCGGCGCGGTCGGGATCTCGCCCGAAGGCGGGAGCGGGGCGGGGGTCTGTTCGCGGGCATACCATTCGAGCGAGGAGAGCGAGGGTTCCTCCCACGTCTCGGGTGCGTCGAGATATTTGGGATGGTTCACGCGGATGTAGTCGACCGTGTCCGGGTTCGGCAGCCGGTCGATCGAATCGACCGCGCCCATGAAGGTCTGGTAGACGCAGTGCCCCTCGCTCGGTCCCATCAGCATCCACGGCAGCCACGGCGTCACCCGCGACCAGGTGCCGTCGTATTCGACGCTGGTGATCGAGGGGTCCTGCATCGCGTCCCAGTCGATGAAATAGAGGAAGGTTTCGGTCACCCGGTTGAACTCCCCGCTCGATTCGCGCGGCCATTCGCCCGGCTGGAGCGCGTTGGGGTAGAACAGGTTGATGTGGCTGAAGAGGTTCAGCATCCCGCCGCGCCGCCGGAAATCGAGCATCAGCGGAATCTGAGGCGGCTTCTCCCGGTTGAGCCCGCCATAATTCGGCGGTTCGGGATAGAAGTTGGTGATCGTGTGATTGAACGGGTCATTGGCGATCGGCACGACCTTGACCGTCTCGCCCAAGTAGGGGTTTTCCCATTCGGTCAGGATCTCGCCGGTCTTGAGGTCGGTGTAGAAGCCGATCTCGCGCAGCACCTTGCGGTAGCCGACCCCGTCTTCGTGCGGGAGCAGGCGGGCGGCGGAAACCATGGTGAAGCCGACGAGATCGCGCAGCGCCTCGTTCGGGCGCACGCCCTGGATGATCCCTTCGGCAAAGCCGTACTTGGTCGATTTCGTGTCGGTGTTGCCGAGCAGGCGCGCCCAGGCCTCGCGGTTGCCTTCGGGCTTGGTCAGGTCGAGGAAGTCGCCGGTGAGCGAGCGGTCCGTCGATCCGGCCTCGCCGCCCACCCGTTCCATCGCCTGCGCCATGCCGGGAGTAAGGGCGAGCCCGGCCGCGGCCGCGACGGTGCTGCCTGCGAGAAAGTCTCTGCGGTGCATAAGTGATCTCCTTTCCGCCGCACAAGCTATCGAAGCGCCCCCGTCCGCCGGGGCTCGTCCCGCCCAATGCTCGCCAGTCGGACAACCCGGGCTGCGGGGAGGGGGAATCGCCCGCCAAGGGGGCAGGCTTGGCCCGCGCGCCGACGGCCAGGGGGGACAGGGCATGAGAATCGCGATCTTTGGAAGCTCCGGACGCACCGGGCGCCTGCTGTGCGAAGGGGCGCTCGCGCGCGGGCACTTGGTGACGGCGCATCTCAGGGACCCGGGCAAGCTCGCGGACCTCGCCGGGAGGGTCGAACTCGTCGCGGGCAAACTCGGCGAGGAGGCGAGCATTGCCCGCGCGCTCTATGGCTGCGACGTCGCGGTGAGCGCGCTCGGCACCTTCGATCGCAAGGCGAACAACGTGCTTTCCGACGGGACGAAGGCGATCCTTTCCGCGATGGAGCGGGCAGGGGTGGGCCATTTCGCCGCGGTCACCTCGCTCGGCTGCGGGGATTCCCTTGCGCAGGTGAACAGCCTCCTGATGAAATTCGTCATCCGCACGGTGGCGAAGGAGATTTGGGCCGACAAGGACCGGCAGGAGGAAGCGATAAGGCGTTCCGGGATCGATTACCTGATCGTGCGGCCCGGCGGCCTCACCGATGGAGCGGCGAGCGGCAGCTGGACCGAACTGCGCGCCGGGCAGCGTTCGAAGGGAAAGCAGATGATCGCGCGGGCCGATGTCGCGGACTACATCCTCGCCCGCTGCGAGAACCTGCCTTTCGGCAATGACACGGTGATGCTCGTCTGAGGCCCTATTCGGTCCGGCCGGCGCGGGTGAGCCTGCGTTCTCCATGGAACATGGTGTCGCGCTTGAGCGACGCGATCACCGCGTCCTGCAGTGCGGGATCGACCACCGGCCCGCTCGAGATCATCATGCTGGTGCCCGGTACCATCGCATCGGGGCCGGAGATGTATTCCCGGATCGTGTCCTCGTTCCAGACGAGCCCGTTCCTCCCCGCTTCGGCGAGCGCGGGCGAATAGGGGAAATTGGGCACGGTCCCGGCGCGCTGGCCGAAGATGTTGGCGAGGTTTGGGCCGACCAGATGCGCCTCGCCCGGCTCCATCGTGTGGCAGAACTTGCACCACTTGTAGGTTTCGCGCCCCGTGGTGAGCTGGAAATCGGTCGGCGGCGTCCACTCGATCCGCGCCAGCCGCTCCCGGTGCCAGGTGATCGAAGGATCGGCCGCAACCACCACCCCGCTCGAAAACGGCGTCACGCGGAACAGGAGATAGGGCATGGTGAGCCCGAAGCCGACGACGGCAACGACACCCGCGAGCGCCCCGGCGTTCCAGATCGCGCCGCCGCGCTTGCCCTCGGCGCTGGCGAAGCGGCCTTTCCGGACCGCGCGCAGGATCAGCCAGAACGCCGCGCAAAGGGCGAGGAAGAGAGCCGCGGCGACATATCCCGGCTCGCGCCGGGAAAAGGAGTTGATCGCGTATAGGAACAGGGCCGAACGCACGAGGAACAGCAGGCCGAAGCCCGCCGGGAAGGCGGCGATCAGCCCCTTGCCATAGCGCGCATAGGTGTAGCCCGCGCTCACCACGGCGACGAGCGCGAGCAGCACGGTCGCATTGGCCATGGCCGAATGGAAATAGCCGCTGAATTTCCACACGCCGTGGTCCTTGCCGATCGGTGCGGGGATGGTGAAGAGGCCCGCCGGGTCGATCGCGCGCCCCTCGGTCCAGCCGTAAAGGAAACCGAGCGGCCCGCCGAGCACGACCAGCAGCAGGATCGCGAGCGCGAGCGCATGGTGCCAGAACCGCGCCGCCGGGGGCAGCGTGCCTTCGGCCAGAGCCCCGCGCTCGCGCCACCACAGCCACAGCCGCCAGGCGCCGAAGACGAGCAGCGCGATGCCGATGGCGTAGTGCCAGCTTCGCGCGAGGTCGCGGATGGCGGATTCCTTGTCGAGCCGCGGCAGGACGACGATGAGGAAGGAATGCGCGATCAGCGTGAGGCAGAACAGCCAACCGGCAAGGCGAGCCCGCGCGCTTTCCCCGTCATGGCCCGCGCGCGTCTTCATTCCTTCAGCTGTCCGGGGAAATGCGCTTCGTGGTTCTCGGCATACCAGTCGGCGATTTCCTCGCGCGTGGCCCACCAGATGCCGTCGAGGCTCTGCGCGTATTCGATGAATTCGCGCAGCGCCCGGATCGTGTAGGCCCGGCCCGAAACGTGCGGGTGGAGGCCGACATTCATGATCCGGCCGGTCCTGGCGCCTTCCCGGTGCAGCACCTTCAGCTCCTCGATCAGGATGTCGCGGTATTCGTCGGTCGTGCGCGCGTTGCGGGTGAGGATGGTGAAATCGTTGATGACGTTGGAATAGGGCGTCGCGACGATCGGCCCGGCCTCGGTGCGGATCATGTAGGGCTGGTCGTCGTTCATGATGTCGCAATAGGCCTTGAACCCTTCCTCGACGAGGATGGTGGGCGTGTTGAGCGTGCCGCGCAGCGAGCTCGACAGCCAGACCTTGGGCCTGCGTCCGGCGTGGCGTTCATACATTGCGACCGAGCGGCGGATGATGTCGCGTTCGGCCGCGATGTCGTCGTGATAATCGGTGAGAAGTTCGCCCTGTTCGAAATTGTGCGCGATCAGTTCCCACCCCCGCTCGAGGCAGGCATCGGCCATCGCGCGGCGGCGTTCGAAGGTGACGGCGTTGACCGTGCAGCCCGCCTTCGCGTCCATTTCGTCGAACAGGTCGAACATCCGCCACACGCCGACGCGCTGGCCGTATTCGCGCCAGGAATAGTTGGGATAGTCGGGAATGCGCCCGGCGAGCGCATTGGGCAGCAGCGCCGGGCCGCCCGCGTAATAGGGCCGGTCGGTGTCCTTGACGAGGTCCCAGGTTTCAAGGTTAAAGGTGAAGATCAGCGCGACCTTCGCCCCGTTCGGCCATCTGAGGGGGCTGCGCTGCGGCAAGGGCACGTAATCATATTCGAACATCGCCTCGCGGTCCCTCTTCAGAACTCTTCCATCAACCGGCCGAAGCCCTGTTTCCTGTCCATGATGCCGTTCTGGCGCAGCGCGTTCCAATAGGTCGCGGTGTTGATCGCGATCACCGGCTTGCCGAGCCACAATTCGGCCGCCGCGGCGAACTTGACCATCGAAAGGTTCGTGCCGACCTGCACCAGCGCATCGACATCGTCGCCGTCGAGCTGTTTCAGCTCCTCGCGCAAGTTCGCCACCGGCACCTGCGCGATCGCGGTCCAGCTCGGGCACCGGAGGCAGGTGTCGCGCACGACCTCGATCCCGTGATCGGCCATGAAACGCGCGACCTGTTCGTTGGCGCTGGGATAATAGGGCGAGATCACCGCGATGCGTTTGACCCCGCCATAGGCCTTGAACGCCTCGATCAGCGACTGCGAGCCGGTGCACAATTGCAATCCGGCCTCCTGCTCGATGTTTTCGCGCCATCTGGCCGCGCCCTCGGCGCCGCCGTAGAAGGTCACCGCGCTCATCCCCATGACGAGGTAATCGGGATTGCAGGTCAGGACGCCGCGCACCGCGTCGATCGTGTTGCGGCTGATTTCGAGCGTGCCCGCCATGAACGTCTCGTCCGAGATCGCCTGCGCGTCGTCGACCACGATGCGGCTGTAATGATTGGTGACGCCGGGCACGCGCAGGTCGTCGAAATCGGGCTGGACCACGGTGTTGGTCGACGGCCCGAGCACGCCGAACAGCCGCCGGTGGCCGAGCGTGTCGGGATTGGGACGCGGCCGGACCGGCATCAGGCGGCCATCCTCTCGCGCTCGACGCATTCGATCATCGACTGGCGCAGCAGGAAGGCGCGGCGGCGTTCGGGATCGGCCCGGATCGCCTCCATTTCCGCCTTGCGCCGGGCGTGGAGCCGGCCTTCGCCTTCCTTCAGGTATTCCATGTTGCGGATCGTCTGGGCCTGGATGAATTCATGCGTCGTCGTGCGCCGCTGGCGCTCGAACGCATCGAGTTCGTCCGTCGCATCGGCCCCGTGCTTGTAGACGCGCAGCAAGCGCGTAGCGAGGTTGAAGGCGTCGTGGATTCCGCTGTTCATGCCGAAGCCGCCGATCGGGTTGTTGAGATGCGCCGCGTCCCCGATGAGGGCGACGCGCTTTTCGAGAAAGCTCTTCGCGACCCGCTGGTGCACCCGGTAGATCGTGCGATGGTGCGTCTCCACCTCCTGCCCGCGCCCGATCAGCCGTTCGAACACGTCGTTCTTCTTCGCATCGGCAAGGAGCACGTCGTCGCTGGTGTCCATGTCGGCCGGGACCAGCACCCGCCACAGCGAGGGGACGCGCAGCAGCACCATCCATTCCTCCGGGTCCGAGACGTAGTTCACGTGGCACAGGCCCTTGATATGCTCTTCCAGCGGCTCGGTCGTGGTGAAGCAGAGGAATTTTTCGGGATAGGTGAAGCCGTGGAATTCCGTGCCGAGCCACTTCCGCACCGTGCTGTTCGCCCCGTCCGCGCCGATCAGGTAATCGCACTTGATCGTCATGATCGAAAGCGGGGTTTCGGCGTGGATCGTGACCTCCTCCGCGTTCTGCTCGATCGCGGCGAGCCGGTGGCCGAACAGGACCTCGGCGCCCGCCTGTTCGCGCACCAGCTGCGAGAGCATCCGCGAAAGGTGATACTGCTCGCATTGCACGCGGTAGGGGTGGCGGGTCGCATCGGCGATTTCGGTCATGTCGAAATCGATCACCTCGCCGGTGCGCCGTTCGCGGAAGTGATAGACCGGCGCTTTCAGCCCCTTGTCGATCAGGCGTTCGGTGATGCCGAAGGCTTCGAGCATTTCGAGCGTCGGCGGATGGAAGGTCGAGGCGCGCAGGTCGAGCGCGCAGTCCGCCCCTTCCTCCAGCAGCACGACATCGACGCCCTGGCTCGCGAGGCAATAGGCCGCGACCGTGCCGACGGGTCCGGCACCGGCGATTGCGACCTGCGTGCGAATTTCCTTCATCCCTCGGGGCTCCGTCCTTTTCCTGCGTTCCGATGTCGGTCGGCACGGTTCGCCGCGCGCTTTTGCCGGTTTGTCGGCGCTGGGGCGCGGGCTGTGAAACCTCGGCTCCCCCGTTTCTCGCCCTGCGGA
The DNA here is from genome assembly GCF_900105095.1 of Erythrobacter sp. HL-111. Lineage (NCBI taxonomy): Bacteria > Pseudomonadati > Pseudomonadota > Alphaproteobacteria > Sphingomonadales > Erythrobacteraceae > Erythrobacter > Erythrobacter sp. HL-111. Next base: position 239,308 of record NZ_LT629743.1, read on the forward strand.
CAAGTCGCGGAGTCGATCACCTCTCCTCGGGCGAGCTATCCGATGCGCGGATAGGCAGGGGGGCGGACCCGGGGGAAAGGGGGCGGGGCTGGTAGGGTCGGGGCGGCAAGATCGGGACAGACCCGGCGAGGACACCAGACAGGACACGGACCATGGCCTTCAACACCCGCCCGCTGCGCGACATCACGCAAGAGGACATCGAAACCTACCGCCGCGACGGCGCGGTATGCCTGCGCCGGGTGCTCTCGAACGACTGGGTGGAGGCATTGGAACCGATCGCGCGCGAGGTCATCGTCGGGAAGAAGGACGTGGGCCTGCTGCCGACCATTCCGGGCCGCTACATGGCGCGCTGCATCCCCGAATATCGCCGCCTGGTGTTCGACGGCCCGGTGGCCGAGGCCGCGGGCCGGGTCATGCAGTCGAAGGAAATCCGTTTCTTCTTCGACGAATTCTTCGCCAAGCCCCCGCGGTCCGACGCCGCGACCCTGTGGCACTGCGACCGCATGGCCTTTCCGGTCGAAGGGTTCATGGTGCCTTCGCTGTGGATCCCGCTCACCCCGATCGTCGAGGAGAACAGCCTCGAGGTGCTGGCGGGCACGCAGCATGACGACGTGCCCTACTGGCTGTTCAGTCCGAACGCGCGCAAGATGATCAAGCCCGACGACCGCGTGCCGCACCCCGACATCGAGAGCCGCCGGGGCGAGGAGGGGCTGCGCTTCCTCAAGTGGGAAATGGACCCCGGCGACATGCTGGTGGTCCACCCCTGGGCGCTGCATTATTCCGCCGGCAACCCGACCGACGACTGGCGCGTGGCGGTCTCGATCAGGGTGTTCGGCGACGACATCCGCTGGGCTCCGCGGCCCGACTGCCTCAACATTGCCGGGTGCAGCTTCGACGAGATGCTCGACGGGGAGAAGCCGCAGGGTCCGCTCTTTCCGCTGCTGTGGTCGCAGGACGGGCGGCGCGAAGGCGACGGCGAATACCCGCGCGGCTTCGCGACCCGCTGGAGCGGGCGGGCGATGGGCGATGTCAACGAATACGAGACGTTCAAGCGGATGAAGGCGAAGGAGGACGCGAAAGCGCTGTCCGACCGCCGCACGGCGCCTGCGAACTAGTCGACGGCGCGCGCCAGCAGGTTCGGGATGCGCGAATCGTCATAGGCGAGATCGACCTCCCCGATCCGAACCACCGTTAGTCCGCGGCTGGGCATGACATAGACTCGCTGCCCGCCGAACCCGTCGAAATAGACGATGTCCTCGGCCAAGAAGGGTTCGGAATGGGGCACCTTCACGGGGTTGCCCGCGCTGTAGGCGCGCTGCGGGGTATGTTCCCGGCCAAGCCAGACGTGGAGGCCGTATTGCGCATTCGCTTCGGACGGGCTCGCCATGGCCTCGATCCAGCTTTCGGGCACGACCTGTTCGCCGTTAGCGCGGCCGCGGTTGCGGATCAGCTCGCCCACCCGCGCCCAGTCGCGCAAGGTCGCCTGCATCCCGGCATAGCCGCGCGCCTTGCCCGCCGGATCGACCCACACCCGCGCCGGGCCATTGCCGAGCGGGCACCACAGCTCGCTTTCGAGATAGGACAGCACCCCGCCCCTGTTTTCCGTCGCGAGCCGCCGGTCGAGGGCGAGCGTCAGCAGCTTGGTGACGGCGTTGTTGTAGGCGAATTCGCCCCCCGGCTCGCCCGCGAGTTCGAGCTTGAGCGCTTCCGCACCGATATCGGGGGCGAAGAGGATCTTCATGAAATCGGACGGGGCAAGGCCGGAGGACATGGTCAGCATCTGGCGCAGGGTGATGGCCCCGCGCGGATCGTCCGCCCATTCCTCGAGATAGTCGCCGATCGGGTCGTCGACCGATCCGATCACCCCGTCCTCGATCGCGATGCCATAGAGCAATCCGATGAGCGATTTCATCATCGAGGCGGACGCGCTGGTGGCGGTGACGTCGGCGCCTTCGCCATAGCTTTCGTGGACCGGCACGCCTTCGTGCAGGACGAGCAGGCCGAGGCCCTTGTGCGCGTCGGAGAACGCCTGCGCCTCGGCGATGGCCGCGGCGAGGGCTTCGCCCGGCTCGTCCGCTTCGGGGAAGTCCGTGGCGCAGCCTGCGAGGGCATAGGTCGGGCGGTACCGCTCGACATCGAGGACGCTCGCGCCCTGCAGCTCGGCAGGCGTCATCGGGTCGTCGAGATCGGCGTAGCGTTCGTCCGGGGCCTGCGCCGCGACCCCGCCCGCAAGCCAGAGCGCGAGCGCGGGAAGGGCGAGCCGGCGCGTCAATCGGATGGCCTTCACGCCGCGTCCTCCTCGTAGCTTTCGCCGGGGATCGGCTCGCCCACCCGGCATGCCGCCCCATCCTGTACGCGCGCCTGCATGAAAGCGAGCGCCCGTTCGAGCGCGCGGGCGAAGAGGCGGGCCTCGTCCTCGCTCACCTCGCCCGGCCGCCCGAAAGAGCCGCCGAAATAGTGATCGATATCCTCGCCGACCCAGAGCGCGCGGGCGCCTGGCGGGGCGGCTTCGTGGGCGGCGAGGTGCGCGCGCCAGTCGTCGATGAAGCCGGGCAGCACGTCTGCGGTGCCGGTGATCGTGAGCGCGGGTGCAGCAAGGCTCGCCCAGCCTTCGCGCGCGATCAGTCCGGGCATCGGTCCCGGCGGGGAGAAGGCGACGACCGCGCCGACCTCGCCCCGGCGCCGGTCGACGCTGCCGCCCTCGGGTTCGACTGCCCGCGCGCCGCCGTAAAGCTGCGCGATCAGCGCGCCGTAGGAATGGCCGAGCGCGGCGACCTTGCCCGCGGCGAGCGTCAGGCCCTTTTCGGCCAGCGCCGCGCGCAGCACCTCATCGGGCGCGAGCGCGAGTTCCATGTCGGCGGTCCGCCCCGCCCATGTCACCGGATGCGAGGGCCGCTCCGGCTCGCCTTCGGCGCGGGGGTATTCTTCGGAATCGACGTGCATCGGCGCGAGCACCACGAAACCCGCCGCCGCGAGCGGTTCGAGCATCGCGGCATAGCGCCCGGGCGCGGCGAAGGCCCCGTGCGAGAAGGCGACGAGCGGATATTCCCCCGGCTCGGCCGGGGCGAAGACGGTGAGGGGGACAGGGCGTCCGTCCTCGGCGGTGCGCTCGATCGCGAAGCTCTGCGCCTCGCGGGCGAGGAGGTCGGCGCAGGCCGGGGCCTCGGCAGGAGCGGCGCCCCGGGCAAGCGGGGCGCAGGCGAAGAGGAGCAGCGCGGCGGCGGGCGTGAGGGCGCGTCTGGTCATGGCGGCAGACTGGCACCGGGGCAGGGGCGCGGTATGCCCGGCTGGTCGCTTGTCCGCCAGTCGAACATCGCGCAGCGCCGCGCGGGCGCGCGGGCGCGATCTGGTAGCCCTTTCGGCCATGACGAAACGCTCGGTCTTCATCAGCGGCGGCGGCCCGGCGGGCCTCGCGGCGGCGCTGCTGTTCGACCGGCTCGGCTGGGACGAGATCGTGCTCGCCGAGCGGCGCCCAGGCCCGTCCGATTTCGAGAAGAACAAGAGCTTCAACTATCTCGTCGACAAGCGTTCGCAGCGCCTGTTCGACCGTCTCGGCATTCTCGAACGGCTGCCGCCGGTCGGCGTCGCCACGCGCGAGTTCACGGCGACGACGATCACCCCGGACGGCAAGGCCCGGACGAGGGGCGTGCCGATCATCGATCCGAACCGGCCGGTCTGTTACTGGACGACGCGCCGCGCGCTGCTGACGATGCTGTGCGATGCGGTCCGGGACCTCGCCGGGGAGCGGGTGCGGCTGCTCTACGGGCACAAGGTCGCCGGCCTCACCCGCAGCGCGGCCGGCGGGATCGCGGTCGAGGTCGAGGACGACGAAGGGCGCCGCGAAAGCTTCGAGCCGACGCTGGTCCTCGCCTGCGACGGGCTCAACTCCGCGATCCGGCAGGGCCTTCAGAACCTGGCCGAGGTGGATCCGGCGCGTTTCGAGATGGTCGCGACCCCTTCGCTGTCGACCGGCCTGCGCTACAAGGTGCTGAACCTGCCCTCGCGCTTCGCCACTCGGGGAGGCGCGGCGGTGGACGACCCGGCGATGAGCTACATCCTCCCCTCGCGCCACAAGGACCGGACGAAGGCCTGCGCCCTGTTCGCCTTCCCGGTGGCCGATGCGAGCCATCCGCGCAGCGTCAACCTGATCCGCGAGGCGGACCACGAACTCTGGACGCTCGGGACAGCGGACGAACTCTTCGCCTTCCTAGAGGATTCCTTTCCGCAGCTTGCCGTGCGCGATCTCGTCGGGCGCGAGGAGGCGGAAGATTTCGTCGGCCTCGAAGCGGGCGCCTTCCCCGCGCCGCAACATGCGCGCGAACTGCTGGCGTCCTTCGGCCCGGCCGGCGCGCGCAGCCACGTCCTGCTGGTGGGCGATGCGGCACACGCCTTCCCGCCCGACCTCGGGCTCGGCGTCAATTCCGCGCTGGAGGACGTCGACAAACTGGCGGATCACCTGGAGGCGGCAGGCGATCTCGAGCGCGCGCTCACCGCCTATGCCGCCGAGCGCCTGCCCGAAGCGCGCGACCTGTGCTGGCTCGTCACCCACGTCTTTCCCGAACAGTACAACCATCGCCCCTGGGCCATGCGACGCTGGATCGCGGGCTTCCTGCTGCGGCGCGGGCTCAACGCGGTGGCCCCGCAGGTGTTCGAACGGCCGGGCTTCTTCCTGACGCAGGACCCGGACCTCACCTATGGCGAGATGCGCGCCGCGATCGAACGCACCGACGGGCGGCTGAGGATGGCGGGGATCGGCTCGCTCGCGGCGGGAGCGGCGGCGGCCCTGGCGCTGCGGGGATAGGCGCGGCTAGTCCCGGTCCGTGCCCTGGAGCGCGGCGACCACCCCGGCGGTGATCTTCGTCATCGCCGCGTCGGTCCGCTGCTGGAAGGCGGCGTCGGGTGCGAAGGTGTCGATCGCCTCGACGCTCACCACGCCTTCGCGCTCCAGCAGGGTCTCGATCACCATCACCCGGTCGGTCAGCACCGCGACCTCGCGCGTCAGCGCAAGCACCGCGCGCGCGAGGTTGTCGACGTGTTCCGGCCCGAGGATCTGCCCCTCGGGCGTGTTGAAGTCGCGCGGGTCCTTCATGCCGCGGGTTTCCGCCCCTGGACGACGTAGGGATAGGGGGCGCTCGTCGTGACATCGACGAAGCCCGCCTCGCGCGCGACCGCCTCGAGATCGAGGCTCGCGCTTTCGCGCCAATGCGGCTCGCCCCCGAACATCGCGCCATGATCGGCCTTCCACACGGCGAGCCGGTCCATGTCGGAATAGCGGGTCACGTCGCTCATCAACAGGTCGCCGCCCGGTTCGAGCAGGCGGAACGCCTCGGCGAAGACCGCGCGGATCGCGTGCGCCGGCATTTCGTGAAGGATGATGTAGCTCGCCACGAGGTCGAAGCTTTCGTCCTCGAAATCGGTCGCCTCGGCGGCCTGCTGCGACAATTGCCAGTTCCAACCGTTCGCGTTCGCCGTGCGCCAGGCGTGTTCGAGCATCCGCGCGGACAGGTCGACGCCGAAAATCTGCGCGTCGGGGTAGGTTTCGGCGAGCGCGGTGGTGAAGTGCCCCGAGGAACAGCCCATGTCGAGGATGCGGCTGTAGCTCTCGCGCGGGGCCATCGCGGCGACGTCGCGGCGCTGCTGGAAGATGCCGCCGGGAAAGAACCGCCCGACCAGTTTCTTGTGGATGATTTCGCCGTGGATGTAGCCCATCTGCGCGTGCCCCTCCCAGCCGCCGGTGGTGCGGTGGAAATGGACGCCGTCCCAGTAATCGGGCGCCTTCAGGACGGGATCGAGCCGCAGGGTCGCGCGGCCCTGCTCGGCCGCTTCGAACAGCGGGGCGAGATCGTCCTCCACTTCCTCGAAGGCCTCGGCCGAAATGCGCCCGTGCATCCGCCCGTGCCAGTCGCCGAGCAATTGCTGGACGGGCCAGGCGGGACAATCGGCGAGGACCGCGTCCATGTGGGCGAGCCGTTCGTCGAGGTCTTCGGGCAAGGCGTCGGGATCGCCGACCTTCCGGGCGATCGCGGCATCGACATTCGCGCGCACCGGCCCGGAGGCCGCGGCCATCCCGGCGAGGAAATCGACCGAGGCGCGCCCGCGCTGGCGCAGTTTCGGGTTCTGGAAAGGGGTCATGTTTCCTCCTTCGCCGTGTTCGCGGGCGGCCCGGCCGCCGCCAGTTCGCTTTCGGTGAGCTTGTAGCCGGTCAGCAGCCAGATCGCTATCGCTCCCATGATCGCGGGCAGGATCGCGACCGTTATGACCAGCGCGGTGTCGACATTCCCTCCCTGCGGCACGTCGGGCGGCAGGCTGGTGTCGAAATCGGCGAGTTGCAGCGCGAAGCCGACCACCAGCGGCCCGAGCGCGGCGGTGAACTTCTCGACGAAGCTGTAGAGCGCGGTGTAGGCCCCTTCGCGACGCACGCCGGTCCGGCGCGAATCATATTCGATGATGTCGGTCAGCATCGACATGGCGAGCACGACATTGCCCGTTGCCGCCACCCCGATCAGCACGCCGCGTAACCCGATCGCCCAGATCGGCTCGCCCTCGACAGCGAAGGCCCAGCTCAAGACGCCGACGATGTAGAAACCCGCCGCGACATAATAGGCCTCCCGCTTGCCGAAACGTTTCGAGAAGGCGACCAGCAGCGGGGCGGCGACGATGGTCGTTAGCGTGAGCACCCCGCCATAGACGACGAGGATGTCGAAGCTGAGGCCAAGCGTCTGCACGAGGAAGAACAGGAACGCCGCCTGGGTCAGCTGGACACCGGAGAGCTGGGCGAACTTGACCCCGATCAGGCGCAGGAAATGGCGGTTGCGCCGGACTGCGTCGAATTCCTCGACCAGCCTGGTCATCGCGCTCGTGCGTTCGGTGAAGCGGGCGCGCGACGTGCTGGCATAGGCGGTCATCATCGTCGCCAGGATCACCACGGCGCAGGCCGAGGAGACATAGGCATAGCTGGTCCATTCGGTCCGCCCGAGCCGTTCGATGATCGCGGGCGCGATGGCCGCGGCGAGGAAGGACCCGGCGGAAACGAACACGATGCGGTAGGCATGGATCGACGAGCGTTCATGGTAATCGTCGGTCATTTCGGCCGGCATCGCCATGTAAGGCACGTTGAACACCGTGTAACCGAAGGTGTAGACGCACAGCGCGAGGAAGACATAGCCCGCCGTCAGCCACTGGCTGTCGAACACCGGCGAGGAGAAGATGAGCGCAAAGCTCGCCGCGGAGACGACCCCGCCCCACAGCAAAAAGGGCCGCCTGCGCCCGCGCGGGGAGGCGTGCCGGTCGCTCCACAGGCCGACGATCGGATCGGTCGCGACATCGAACAGCTTGGAGACGAACACGATCGTCCCGGCCAGCGCGGGTTCGATCTTGAGGATGCCGACGAGGTAGAAGAAGATCAGGACCGCGATCCCGTTCATCAGCATCGCGACGCCGAAGGCGCCGATGCCCCAGCCCAGTTTCAGCGAGACGGGCAGGCGGCCGACCCCGGCGCCAGCATCGGCGCGGCCCGCCACGTTGGTAGCCATCAGGGTGCTTCCCCGGCGCCTGCACCGCCCGCCTGCGGTTCGGGCAGCGGCTCGCCCGACCTGGCGGCGGCATCGCGGATCAGGAGGTTGGGAAGGACGGTGTTGTCCCACGCTGCATCCTTGGGCGGCGCGCGCCCGGTTCTCAGCACGATCATGTCCTGCGAGGGGATCATGTAGACGACCTGGTTGGCGTTCCCGTCGAACAGGACGAGGTCCCGGTCGAGATAGGGCTCCGCGTGCGGGACCTTGCCGTAGGGCACGCTCGGATGGGCAAAGCCGCGTTCGGGCACGTAGGGCCCGGCGACCCACACGCCCATGCCGTAATGGGGGTTTTCGGGCGTGGCGGTACGCATCGCCTCGGCATAGCCCGGGGGGAGCAGGCGCTCGCCCTCCCACTCGCCGTCCGCCATCACCAGCATCGCCATGCGCACCCAGCTTTCCGCCGGGAGCAGCAGGCAGCAGCCCGAATGCGCGGTCCCGCCTGCGCGGTTGACCCAGATTTCGCCGCCCATCGCTCCGATCGGTTCAAGCAGCGCACGGGTCAGGTAGTCACCGTAGCGCATCCCCGTCGCGCGCTCGATCACGGGCGCGACCAGTTCGGCATTGGCGTTGGAATATTCGTAGCGTGTCCCCGGCTCGTGGGTGACGGGGTAATCGTTGATGATGACTTCGTCGTGGCGCGGGTGGAGATAGGCGCGGTTGAGGATGTCCTCCGGATCGCGCGAAAAGCCCTGCGGGAGGAGGCCGGTCCTCATGTCGAGCAGGTGCCGCACGAGGATCTTCGAACGCGCGGGATCGCCCTGCCATTCCGTGATGAAATCCGCGACCGGCTGGTCGAGCGAGGCGATGTGCCCCTGTATTATCGCACGGCCCACCAGCAGCGCGGTGACCGGCTTGGCCAGCGAGCGCGAGACGATCGGGGTATCGCGCGTGGTCTCGCCGAAATAGCGCGCGTGCTGGACCTTGCCATCCTTGACCACGATGAAGGCGTTGGAATTGCGCGCGGCGGCGTAGCTTTCCGCCTCGGCCAGCGCCTGCGGCGAGAGCGCGGGAGTGTCGGCCACCGGCAGGGGCGCGGCCGTGGCGGCGCCGGCGACCGGTTCGAGCGGGTCGTAGGAGCCGAGCCCCGCGCCGCTGCGCGCGGCTTCGAGCAATTGGTCGAAACGCTGGCGATAGAGCGCCTCGTCCGCGGGCGAATAGGCCGTGCGGTTGGCCGGATCGGCTGTCGCGCTGGGGGCGGGAGCGGGCGCCGCGACGGCTTGCGCGCCGCGCTCCTGCGCACCGCCGCCCTGCGCGCCCGCACCGGCGGCAAGCGCGGCGGCGGCTGCGACCATCAGCCGGGCGAGCCGCAGGCCCGCGGTCCTGGAAAGCGGCGGCTTGTTCATCTGCCCTTGTCAATGCCCTCGAAAAGATCGGACGCGAATTCCGGAACGTCCCCTGGGCAAGGACCTAGCCCGTCCGGTGCCCGCTTCGGGTCCGTGACCCGGATTTGACCGCCAGACGGAGAGAATTGTCGCATCGCCAAGACGATGCCCCTTTCGTTCACGCGCGCAGGTCGATGACGGTTCCGGCCCCTTCGGCCTCGGCGAGGCGCCACACGGCATGGGCGGCGGCAAGGTCCTGCGCGGCGACGCCGAGCGACTTGTAGCAGGTGATTTCGTCGGCCGAGGTCCGGCCCAGCGCGGGGTCCTGCGCGACATCGCCGATCTCGGCGAGGATGTGGCTTTCGCTGACGAGCCCCGCTTCGATCGCGTCGAGCAGTTCACCCGCGGCCGCCATCGCCGCCGGGCGGTAATCGACGTAGAAGCGCATCCGGGCGACCGCCGCGCCGTCGATTTCGGCGGTGGTCGGGATCGCCGAGCCGACCAGATTGACGTGGCTTCCGGGTTCGAGATCGGCGCCCGCCAGCACCGGTTCCTTCGCCGAGGTCGTGGTGCAGACGATGTCGGCACCCATCACCGCCTCGGCGGCGCTCGGCGCGATTTCCACGGCCAGGCCGAAGCGCGCGCTCGCGGTTTCGGCAAAGGTCCGCGCGCGCCCCGCATCGCGGCCCCAGACGCGCACGCGCTCGATGGCGCGCACCGCCTGCATCGCGGCGACGTGGCGCATCGCCTGTTCGCCGTTGCCGATGATCGCGAGCGCCTTCGCATCCCTGCGCGCGAGGAGATCTGTCGCCAGCGCGCTCGCCGCCGAGGTGCGGATCGCGGTGAGCGAGGAGCCTTCGACCATGGCGAGCGGCACGCCTTTCGCGCTGTCGAACAGCATGACCATGCCGACATGGGTGCCGAGCGGGTCATCGTGAGGCCGTTCGTACTTGCACACCAGCTTGATTCCGAAACTCGCGTCCTCCGCCTCCCCCGCGGTGCCGAGGGAGCCGGGCATCAGCGCGAGCTTCCCGGCGGCGCCGGGGACGGGCATGAACCGGCGGATCGGCAGCGACACGTCCCCGCGCGAAACCGCGATCATCGCCGCGCGCATGACATCGACGCAGGCTTCGACCGGGAGCAGCCGCTCGACCTCGGACCGCTGGATGATGCGCATGGTTCAGTCCTTCGGGCGCGGCGGGAGGAAGCGCATCTTCGCCATGACCTCCGCGACATCGTCCGGCCGGTCGAAGGGTTCGGGGCTGGCCTCGCCCGGCGTCCGCGCGCGGCCGATGGCATCGAACCAGTCCTCGAGCCCGGGCGGGAAGAACACCCAGAACATCTTCATGTCCGTGTCCCCGGTGTTCCTGATCCAGTGGGTGCAGTTGCGCGCGAAGAGGATCGTCGTGCCGGGGCCGAACCGCGTCACTTCCCCGTCGATATCGACCTCGCCCGTGCCTTCGTAGACGAAGACGAGCTCGTGGTTCTGCCGGTGCCCGTGTTCGCGCACCATGCCGCCCGGCGGCATGACCTGGATGCCGGACGAGAACGTGTCGTAGGGCATGTTGTCGGGGGTGAGATTGACGGTGACATAGCCCCTGCTCGGCAGGGGCTGCCAGAGCGAGCGGCCCTCGTCCGGGCCGATGATGACAGAGCGGCCTTTCGTGATGTGTCCGGCGGGCGGGTGCGGATCGGGTTCGGTGGCCATGGGCCTTCCTCCTGTCAGCCTTTCAGGAACGCGAGCACGGTTTGGTTATACACCTCCGGCACGACGCGCGGGGCGAAATGGCCGCCGTGGTCGAGCAGGTGCTCCTTCGCATCCGGGATCAGCCGGGCGAGTTCGCTGGTGAAGCCGGGCGGGGTGATCTGGTCGTCCATCGCGCCGATGCACAGGCACGGCACGGCGATGTCGTGCACGCGGCTCCTGAGGTCGTGGGTATAGACCGCGTTGATGCGCGACAATTCGATCTCCAGGCCCGGAAAGGCCGCGAGGCGTTCCTGCATGAAGGCCCGCGCCCTTTTCATCTGCGGCTGGAGATAGCGCGACGGCATGGCGAGATAGGTGCCGGTGGTGAGATAGGCGAGCGGGCCGCAGCTGATGAGGATCTCGCGCCGGGTGCGGAACAATTCGGTCAGGTATGTGTCCGGCCCGGCCCAACTGCACGACAACACCAGTTTTTCGAGCCGTTCGGGCTGCGAAAGCGCGATGTGCTGGCCGATCGCCCCGCCGGTCGAATGGCCGACCAGCATGGCCTTGTCGAGCCCGAGCGCGTCCATCAGCGCGAGCACGTCCCGCGCCATGTGCTCGGCGCCGTAGACGACCTTGTCGGGCGTCGATTCCCCGCAGCCGCGGTGGTCGAAGGCGATGACGGTGAAATGCTCCGCGAAGGCCGCGACCTGTTCGTTCCAGAATGCTGCGCGCCCGCCGAGCCCGGCGACCAGCAGCACCGGCGGGCCGCTCCCGGCGATCTCGGTGTGGATCTGCGCGTCCCCGATATCGACGCGGCGGGTCTCAGTCGCGGCGCTCACCATGCGGGCTTGAGCTGGGCGAAGACCGATTTCGTGGCGAGGTAGAGTTCGAGCCCGTCCCGGCCGTTCTCGCGCCCTATCCCCGATTGCTTGTACCCGCCCAGCGGCACGTCCCAGTCGGCCCCCATGGCGGTGTTGAGCCCGATGATCCCCGCCCTGATCTTCTTCGCCATGGTGTGGGCCGTGGCCATGTCCCTGGTCCAGACGCAGCCCGCAAGGCCATAGGGGTTGTCGTTGGCGAGCGCGATCGCCTCCTCCTCGCTGGCGAAGGTCTGCGTCACCAGCACCGGCCCGAAGATTTCCTCGCGCACCACGGTCATGTCGTTGGTGGTCTTCGCGATCACGGTGGGTTCGATAAAATAGCCGGTGTTGCCGTGCCGGCGGCCGCCGCTGACGATCTCGGCGCCCTCGGCCTCGCCCTGCCGGACATAGCCCGTCACCCGGTCGAACTGCTTCTGGCTGACGAGCGGGCCGATCTGGCTGTCCTCGTCGAGGCCGGGGGCGATCGTCATCGACTTGCCGAACGCGGCGATGCCTTCGATGACGGTGTCGGCCACGTCTTCATGGACATAAAGCCGCGAGGGCGCGGTGCAGGTCTGCCCGCTGTTGTAGAAGATGCCGAACGCGCTCGCCGGGATGGCGGCGTCGAGGTCGGCGTCGGGCATGATGATGTTGGGCGATTTCCCGCCGAGTTCGAGGCTGACCTTCTTCAGCCCCTCGGCCGCGGCATGGGCGATGGCTTTCCCGGTCGCGGTCGATCCGGTGAAGGCGATCTTGTCGATGCCGGGGTGATGGACCAGCGCGTCGCCCGCCGTGTGGCCGTGGCCGGTGACGATGTTGAGCACGCCTTCGGGCAGTCCCGCCTCCAGCATGATCTCGCCCAGCCGGAGCGCGGAAAGCGAAGTGTCCTCGGCCGGTTTCAGGACCGCGGTGCAACCCGCGGCAAGGCATGGCCCCAGTTTCATCGCGGCCATGACGAGCGGGTAGTTCCAAGGCACGATCAGCGCGGCGACGCCGACCGGTTCCTTGAGCGTGTAGACATGATGTTCCCCCGGCATCGCGATCGAATGGGTCGATCCGTGGATCTTGTCCGCCCAGCCGGCATAGTAGCGCATCGCGCCGATGGCGGCCTGCACGTCCATCCGCGCAAAGGCGATCGGCTTGCCGTTGTCGAGCGTCTCGAGCTGGGCGAGCTGTTCGGCATGGGCGGCCATGGCATCGGCGATGCGGTGCAGCAGCAGCGCGCGTTCGCCCGGCTTCATCGTGCGCCACGGCCCCTCGTCGAAGGCGCGGCGGGCGGCCTTCACCGCGCGGTCGACATCGGACCCGGCCGCGTCGCCGATCCGCGCGAGGGTTTCGCCATCGGCCGGGTTGATGACCGGGATCGCCGCGTCCTTTGAGGGTTCGGTCCATTCCCCGCCGATCAGCATCTTCTTGTCGCTGCCGATGAAGGAACGGGTTTCGGGGGCGAGGTCGATCAGGGCCATTGGTCAGGTCTCCGGGGTTTCGGCGGCGGCGAGCATGGAGCGATAGGGGGCGAGCGCCGCGGCGACGAGCGCGAGGCCCGCCGCCATGACGGCGGGCGCGGCGATGGCGAGGCTGCGGTCGATCGCAGCCGGGTCCGCGAACACCGCGTCGGTCAGCCAGGCGACGAGGATCGGCCCCGCCGAATAGCCGAGCAGGTTCGCCACCAGCAGATAGACCGCGATCACCTGCGCGCGCATCCGGTTGGGGGTGATGAGCGGGAAGGTCGCGACGCCCGCACCGAACGGCACGGTCCCGAAGGCGAGCACGGCGGCGAGCAGGGCGAGCGACAGCGTTCCCTCCGTCACCAGCGGAAACGCGATGGCGAAGGGCAAAGCGCAGGCGATCGCGCCGATCGACAGCCTCAGGGTCGCATCGCGCACCCCGCGCAGCAGCAGCCGCTCGGCCAGGAACCCGCCCGCGACGACGCCGAGCGGCCCCGTCACCATGACCACGGGGCCGAGCGCCTGCCCGACCTCGAACTGGGTCCAGCCATGCGCGCGGATGAAGAAACTGGGCGCCCAGGCCCCGACCCCGAACTGCGCGGCGGCAAAGCAGGAGAATCCGAAGAACAGCGGCAGGAAGACCCGCGCGTTGTGCCCGAGAAAGCCGAGGATCTCGAACGCCGACGGTTCTTCCGCGGGCGCGGGTGCGACCGTGTCGGGCTGGCGCGCGGGCTCGCGCACGAACACCAGCAGGAGCGCGAACAGCGGCACGCTGAGCAGGGCGACCGCGAAGAAGGTCGTCTGCCACGGCCGGAACGTGCCGAAGGGGAGGGCGACCGGCCCCGCCGCCTCGAGGCTCGCATAGAGCGCGCCCCCGATGACGAGCGCCAGCCCCGAGCCGACGAAGCCGGACCCGGTGAACACGCTGAGCGCGGCCGGCAGGCGCGCCTTGCGGAAATGGTCGGCGATCATCGAAAAGCCCGCCGGGCTCAGCGTCGCCTCGCCGATGCCGACGAGCATCCGTGCAAGGAAAAGCACCGCGAAGCCGGCGGCGAACCCGCTCATGAAGGTCGCGCCCGACCAGCACGCGAGGCCGCCCAGGATCACCCACTTGCGGTTCGAGCGGTCGGCGAGCCAGGCGAGCGGGATCGCCAGCACCGCATAGAGCAGCGCGAAGGAGAAGCCCTGCAGCACGCCGATCTCGACATCGGTGAGGCCCAGATCGGCCTTGATCGGCTCGACCAGCAGGTTGAGCACCTGCCGGTCGACATAGCTGACGATCGCGGCGAGCGAGAGGATGACGACGACGCTCCATGCCCGCAGGAGCGAGGGCAGGGGCGGCGCGGCGGGCGCGGCGGCAGGTGCGGTGGCGCTCGCGGCCATCCGATCTCCGGGCGCAGCAGCGCTCGCAGGGAGGGCGGAGGGGCGTGCGGCCATGTCGGACATTCCCCGGGCCTAGCGCAGCGCGCCGCGCGCACACAAAGATGCCGCGACTTATCCGATGGGTGGACAACGCGGCGCGGCCTGTCGCCCGATCCCCCCTCGCGGCTAACCCTTTGGGCGATGAACGTTCCGGCTACGCCCTCTCCCGATGGAACCGCCGAAGCCGCGCCGGCGCTTGTCGCCGGGCTCGAGGCACTGCTCGGCGCGGAGGCGGTCGAGACGGACGAGGAGGAACGCCGCTTCGCGGTGCAGGACCTGTTCTTCAAGGGCGCCTTGCCGCTCGCGGTGGTTTCGCCCGGCTCGACCCGCGAGGTGAGCGAACTGGTGCGCTGGTGCGCGAAGCAGGCGGTCGCCATCGCCCCGCGCGGCGGCGGGATGTCCTACACCGACGCCTTCCAGCCGCGCGTGCATCGCTCGGTGGTGCTCGGCTTTTCCCGCCTTGCCGCCATCCGCAGCATCGATCCCGCGGACGGCAACGTGACGGTGGAGGCCGGCTGCACCTGGGCTGCGCTCGATGCGGCGCTGGCGAAGGTCGGGATGCGCGCGCGGTTCTGGGGCCCGATGTCGGGCGCCGCGGCGACCATCGGCGGTTCGCTGAGCCAGGGTTCCGTCACGTTCGGATCGGGCGTGGCGGGCGCTTCGGCCAATGCGGTCAAGAGCTTCGAGATCGTCACCGGAACGGGCGAGGTGCTGCACACCGGATCGGACGGAAGCGCGGGGACCGGCCCGTTCAACCGCAATTTCGGCCCCGACTTCACCGGCCTGTTCGCCAATGACGCGGGCGCGCTGGGGATCAAGACCGCCGCCACGATCGAGATCGAGCCGCGCCCGGAACGGGTCGACGGGATATCCTTCGCGGTCGATTCCTTCCGGGTGATGGCGGACCTCCTGCGCGACGTGCGGCTGCGGCGCCTGGCGAGCGAAATCATCGCGATGGATGCCGAGGTCGCGCGCCAGAACGCCGGGCCGTCCAGCCTTTCCGAAGACGCAAAGGCGCTTATCCGCATCGCGCGCTCGGCAGGGAGCGCTCCCGCCGGGCTCGCGCGGATGGCGCGGATCGCGGCGGCGGGGCGGCGGTTTCTGGATGGCGCGCGCTACACCGTGCATTTCGTGGTCGAGGGGCGTGACCGGCGCGAGCTTCGCAGCCGCCTCGCCGCGATCCGGGGCCTTGCGAAGGGCGCGCGCGAAATCGTCAACACCGTTCCCCTCGCGGTCCGCGCGGCACCCTTTCCCGAACTCCCGGTGACGCACCCCGACGGGCGGCGGCTGCTGCCGATCCACGGGGTTTTCGCCGACAGCCGGATCGCCGCCTTCCACACCGATTACCTCGCGCTGAAGGCGGAGCACGCAGCGCGGATGGCGCAGGCCGGGGTGACGCTGGCCGAATTCTTCGCCGGCGTCGCGGGGGTGGGGACGCTCTATGAACCCGTGTTCTACTGGCCCGACAGCGCGATGCTCTATCACCGGCGCCGCACGCCGGCCTATCTGGACGGCGTTGCGAAGGACCACCCCGATAACCCTGCGGCACGCGCGCTGGTGCGCGAAATGGTGGGCGCGATCATCGCCCTGATGCGCGCGCACGGCGCGACCCATTTCCAGATCGGGCGGCTCTACCCCTATGCCGAAACGCGCGAGGGCGAGGCGGGGCGGCTGCTGCGCGATCTCAAGCAGCGGCTCGACCCGCACGGCATCCTCAATCCGGGGACGCTTGGCCTGTGAGTGCCGGCCTGTGAGCGGCGGCCTGTGAGGGTGGCGATCATCGGGGGCGGGATCGGCGGGCTGACCGCTGGGATCGCGCTGCGCCGCGCCGGGTTCGAGCCGGTGATCCACGAACGCGCCGCGGCCTTCGGCGAGGTCGGGGCGGGCATTTCGCTCAGCCCCAATGCGGTGAAGGGGCTGGAGGCGCTGGGGCTTGCCGATTTCCTCGCGCGCACCGCGAACGAGCCGCTCGACCAGTTCCTGTTCCACGGGGAAACCGGCGAGGAACTGCTGCGCTACGATCGGCGGACCACGCGCGAAACCTACGGCGCGGCCTATTACCAGCTTCACCGCGCCGATCTGCTCGCCGGGCTGGTCGAAGCGTTCGGAGCCGGGCGCTGCGTCATGGGCGCGGCGCTCGCCCGCATCGAACAGGACGGGGCTGGTGTGCGGCTCGGCTTCGCCGACGGGAGCGAGGAGCGCGCCGATGTCGCGATTGCGGCCGACGGGCTGCGATCCACGGTGCGCGAGATGCTGTTCGATCCGTCGGAGCCGCGCTTTTCCGGCCACGTCGCGTGGCGCGCGCTGATCCCGGCGGAGACGCTGCCCGAACGGGCGCGCCTGCCCGCCAGCATCAACCACGTCGGACCGGGGCGCAACCTCGTCACCTATCCGGTGCGCGGATGCGGCCTCGTCAACATGGTCGCGCTGACACGCTCGGACGATTGGGTGGAGGAAAGCTGGAACGCGCGCGCGATGCCGGGCGAACTGGCCGCCCTGTTCGAAGGCTGGGCCGGTTATGTCGGCGCGGTCATCGCGGCCATTCCGCAGGACGCGCTCTACCGCTGGGGCCTGTTCGTGCGCGAGCCGCTGCCCACCTGGGTCCGGGGCCGCGTCGCCCTGCTCGGCGATGCGGCGCACCCGATGCTGCCCTTCATGGGACAGGGCGCAAGTTCGACGATCGAGGATGCGGTCGTGCTTGGGCGCTGTTTCGAGGCGGCCGCGCACGCACAGGAGGCCCTGCGCCTTTACGAAAGCGCCCGGATCGAGCGCGCCTCCTTCCTTCAGGCCGAAAGCAATTGCGGCGGGGACCGGCTGCAGGCGCTCGATCCCTACGCCCTGCGCGACAATCCGCCGCAGAACGAGGACGCGCTCGGGATCTTCCGCTACGATCCCGCGCGCGTCGGGATCACCTAGGCGGGTCTCGTCGCCACGATCGACTGCAGGAAGTCGTTGCTGAGCGCGGGGCCGTCCGCCACATCGAAGCCCGCTTCCGCGATGATGCCGCGGAAATCGGCCGCGACGAAATCGGGCGAATAGGGCTCGCAATTGTTGCGGCTGTCGTAGTCGACGAGGAACCGGGTCGAGGCCGACACCTGGCCCTTGTCGTTGCTCGGGAATTCGTAGATCGTGAAGGTCCCGCCCGGGCGCAGCACGCGCCACGTCTCCGCGATGATGGCGCGCATCCTGTCGACGGGCACCTCGTGGAAGAGGATGTAGCTCAGCACCATGTCGAAGGAGGCGTCGGCAAAGCCGTTGTCCTCGGCCAGCGCCTGCTTGAAATGCACTTCCTTGCCGTGATCGACCGCGCGGGCGTGGGCGTAACGGACCATCGGTCCGCCGACATCGAGGCCCCACACCTCGGCTGCGGGAAAGCGGTCCTTGAGCAGGGTCGTCGCCTGCCCGATCGAGCACCCGATGTCGAGCACGCGGGAGACCTTGCCATCGGCCGGCGCGGTCGCCCTTTCGACCAGTTCGGCGTGGAGCTCGTCCTGGTCGTTGAAGCCTTCGTAGAACACCTTGGTGCCGTAGTGATAGACGATCCCGCCCAGCGGATCGTCGGTATAGCCGCCCGGCTGGCAGTGGATTTCGCGGCGGGTGTATTCCGGCGGCTCGAAGGAGGGATCGACGTGGAGCCGTTCGGGATGCTCGGCCGCGGCCCGGTCCATCCATGCCATCAGCCCGTCCGCATCGCGCACGAAGCTTTCGCGCGTGCGGCGCCACATCATTTCCTGCTGGGTCCGCACGAAACGCTGGAAGGTCGGCGTGACCGGGTTCTCGCCGAAGATGCGCTGGATTTCGGTGAGCGGGACGCTGCCGTTCTCGGCCTCCACGGCGCCGCTTTCCAGCGCCCGCGCGAGCCGGATCTCGCCGTGTTCGGCGACCTTCGGGAACATCTGCTGGATCGCGAGCCGGCGGAAGGAGGTGATGAATTCGAGATAGCTTTCATCGGCCAGCGTGGTGGGGCGGGGGGTGACCCCGATCGAACCGCGGATCATGTGTCGTCTCCTGTTTCGGCGGGGGTGGCGAGCGGATCCGGCCCGCGCGGGGTGGGGCGGCGCAGGAAGGCACCGAAGACCCTGTCGACCAGCGCCATGCGTTCCCTTTCGCGGCGGGCGATTTCCTCGGGTCCGGGAGCATGGGCCTCGATCGCGTCGGTGACCTCGATGCCCTTTTCGGCGAGCACCGTCTCGAGCACCGTCACCCGGTCGTGATAGGTCCACACGGCGGCCGAGAGTTCGAGCAGCGCATCGAGGATGTTGTCGATCACGACATCGTCGAAATAGGCCTTGCCCGGCCCGCCGATTTCCTCGCCGAGCGTCTCGGGCACCTCGATTGCGGGCTTTTCGTCCATGCGCGCCGGTGTCTCCTCTGCCAGTTGGCGAAAACTACCAGCAGGCCCCGCCATCGCGGCACGGCAGGCCCCGGACTATTCGCCCAACGGATAATGGCAGGCAGGGCGGCCTTGTGCAAAAGGAGTGCATCCTAAGGAGAGAGCAATGACCGAAACGGCGGCCTATTCCGACATCCACGCCCGCTCGCTGGCCGAACCGGAGGCCTTTTGGGCCGAACAGGCGGAGCGGCTCGACTGGCATCGGCGCTGGGACAAGGTGCTGGACCGCCGGGGCGATCCGATCCCGCGCTGGTTCGTCGGGGGCGAAATCAACGCCTGCCACAATTGCGTCGACCGCCACGTGTCGGCGGGCCACGGCCACGAGGCGGCGCTGCTTTACGAAAGCCCGGTGACCGGCGTGTCGCGGACCGTGACCTTCGCCGAACTCAAGGAAGCGACCGCGCGGCTCGGCGGCGCGATGCGGGCGATGGGGGTGGAAAAAGGCGACCGCGTGCTCGTCTACATGCCCAACTCGCCCGAAGCCGTGATCGCGATGCTCGCCTGCGCGCGGATCGGCGCGGTGCATTCGGTGGTGTTCGGCGGATTTGCCGCGCGCGAACTGGCGAGCCGGATCGACGATGCCGCGCCCGCCATCGTCATCGCGGCGAGCTGCGGGATCGAGGGGGCGAAGGTGCTGCCCTACCAGCCGATCCTGCGCGAGGCGCTGGAGATCGCGCAGCACCGCCCGGATGCCTGCATCTTCCGGCAGCGCGAACAGCACCGGGCCGTGCTGGGCGAAGGGGAGCATGACTGGGACGCCGTGACCGCCGCTGCCGAACCGGCCGAATGCGTGCCCGTGGCCGCGACCGATCCGCTCTACATCCTCTACACCTCGGGCACGACCGGGAGCCCCAAGGGCATCGTGCGCGATACCGGCGGGCATCTCGTCACGCTGCTGTGGAGCATGACCGGCATCTATGCCTGCCCGCCGGGCGAGGCGTTCTGGGCGGCGAGCGATGTCGGCTGGGTCGTCGGCCACAGCTACATCTGCTACGCACCGCTGCTGGGTCGGAACCCGAGCGTCGTGTTCGAGGGCAAGCCCGTCGGCACGCCCGATGCGGGCGTGTTCTGGCGGCTCATCGCGAAGCACCGGGTCCGCAGCTTCTTCACCGCGCCCACGGCGCTGCGCGCGATCAGGCAGGTCGATCCGCAAGGCGATTTCGCATCGGCCGAGGACCTTTCGAACCTGAGGACGGTCTTCCTCGCGGGGGAGAGGACCGATCCCGCCACGCTCGCATGGACGGGCGATCTGCTGGGCGTGCCGGTGATCGACCACTGGTGGCAGACCGAAACCGGCAGCGCGATCACCGCGAACCCGGCCGGGATCGAACTGATGCCGGTGAAGCCCGGTTCCTCCACGCTTCCCATGCCGGGCTGGGATCTCGCCTGTCTCGACGAGGATGGCGAGCCCGTCCCCGCGGGGACCGCCGGCGCGATCGTCGCGCGCCTGCCGCTCCCGCCCGGTTTCACCCCCGGCCTGTGGAACGCGCCCGAACGTTTCCGCGAGGCCTATTTCGAGCGTTTCGAGGGCTGCTATCTGACCGGCGACAGCGGCTTCTTCGACGAGGACGGATACCTCCACGTCATGGCCCGGATCGACGACGTGATCAATGTCGCGGGGCACCGCCTGTCCTCTTCCGCGATGGAGGAGGTCCTGGTCGCCCACCCGGCGGTGGCGGAAGGCGCGGTGATCGGGATGGCGGACGAATTGAAGGGCCAGGTCCCGGTCGGCTTCGTCGTGCTGAAGGCCGGTTCCGCCATCGCGCCGGAGGACCTCGCCGCCGAGCTGATCGCCGCGATGCGCTCCGCCATCGGGCCGGTCGCGGCGTTCAAGCGGGTCCATGTCCTCTCGCGCCTGCCCAAGACCCGTTCGGGCAAGATCCTGCGCAAGACGATCCGCGAGATCGCCGACGGCGAGGAGCCCAATGTCCCTCCGACGATCGAGGACGCGGGCGTGCTCGCCGAGATCGAGGCGATCTTCGCGTGACGGGGGGTGCCGCCTGATGCCGCGCCGGGTCAGGGCGGCAGTCAGCCCGGGCGGCGGTGCGCCCCCGGGAATCGAGGAGCTGCTGCTCGACGATCCCCTGCCGGACGAGGTGGTGCTGCGCGTCGAGGCCGCCGGGGTCTGCCACACCGATCTGGGCGTCGGCGCATGGAGCCGGGAGCCGCGCGTGCTCGGCCACGAAGGGGCGGGAGTGGTGGTCGCGACGGGCGCGGCGGTGAAGCGGCTGAGACCGGGCGACCGGGTGCTCGCGACCTTCGGCTGGTGCGGGACCTGCCCCAACTGCACCCGCGGCCGCCCGGCCTATTGTTTCGACGGGATTGCGCTCAACCTCGAAGGCGCGCGCAGCCGGCCCCCGCTGACCCGGCCCGACGGCGAGGCCGTGCGGGGCGCCTTCTTCCAGCAGAGCTGCTTTGCCACCCACGCGCTCGCGACGGAGCGCAATTGCGTCAAGCTGCCGGACTGGCTCGACGCGGCCGTGGCCGCGCCTTTCGGCTGCGGCATCCAGACCGGGGCGGGGGCCGTGTTCCACCAGCTGGGCGCGCTGCCCGGTCGTCCGCTGCTGGTGATCGGGGCGGGGGCGGTCGGCGCTGCCGCGATCATGGCGGGGCGGATCACGGGCTGCGATCCCGTCATCGTGGTCGAACCCGTCGCCGCGCGGCGCGAACTGGCGCTGTCGCTGGGGGCGAGCCATGCCTTCGACGGCTCGGACGCGGACTGGGCGGAGCAGATCGTCGACCTGACGGGAGGCGGGGCAACCGCCGCGCTCGACACCGCCGGAAAGCAGGCGACCTTCGAGGCCGCGCTGCGATCGCTCCATTCGGGCGGGACGCTGGGTGTCCTGACCCTGCCCGGCGCCTTCGAGGAGCCGGTTCCGCACCCGGGCGGGATCGATTTCCTGACCAAGCGGATCGTCGGCGTGATCGAGGGGGATTCGGTTCCGGAAACCTTCCTGCCGCGCCTCTTCGCCCATCACGCCGCGGGCGACCTGCCGATCGATCGCCTGATCCGGACCTATCCCTTCGCCGCCATCGCCAGCGCCTTCGCCGATGCTCACGACGGCGCGGTGATCAAGCCGGTGCTGACCTTCGAGGAGGAGCATGATGACTGACGCCTGCGTGATCCGGGTCGAAAGCGTCGAGACGATCGCCCACGTCCCCGTCATCGTCATCGGAGGCGGGGGGACCGGGCTCACCGCCGCGCTCGCCGTGCGCGACGCCGGGGCCGAGGTGCTGGTGGTCGAACGCGACGGCCAGCCGATGGGCACGACCGCGATGTCGACCGGCCTCATCCCCGCCGCCGGCAGCCGCATCCAGCGCGAGAAGGGCATCGAGGATTCGCCCGAACGCTTCGCCGCCGACATCATCGCCAAGACGAAGGGCGCGGTCGACACCGCGCTGGTCGAACACCTCGCCCGCGAATCCGCGCGCACGGTCGACTGGCTGGTCGAAAGCCACGGGATCGGCCTCAGCCTTGTCGAGGGGTTTACCTATCCCGGCCATTCCGCCTTGAGGATGCACGGAATGCCGGGCCGGTCGGGGTCCGAACTGATGGGCGCGCTTGCCGGCGCCTGCGCGGACGCGGGGGTCGACATTCTCACCGACAGCCTCGTCGACACGCTCTATGTCGATCGCGCCGACCGCGTGATCGCCATCGCCGCCACCCGCCCCGACGGATCGCGCGACGTGATCGGCTGCGATGCGGTGATCCTCGCCTGCTGCGGCTTTGCCGGGAACCGGGCGATGGTTTCGCAGCTCATTCCGGAACTCGAACACGCGACCTTCCACGGGCACCCCGGCAACAAGGGCGATGCCATCCGCTGGGGCCGGGAAATCGGCGCGCGGATGACCGACCTTTCCGCCTACCAGGGCCACGCGGGGCTCGCGGCGGGTTACGGCATCCCGATCCTCTGGCCGCTGATCGCCGAGGGCGGAATCCAGGTGAACCGCGCCGGGGAACGCTTCGCCAACGAGGCCTCGGGCTATTCCGAACAGGCGGTCGAGGTGCTGCGGCAGGAGGGCCACGTCGCCTGGAGCATATACGACGAGCGGCGGCACGAGATCATGTGCCAGTTCGACGATTACCGCCAGGCGCGATCGGCCGGGTGCCTGATCCGCGCCGAAAGCCTCGCCGAGCTCGCCCAGAAGGCCGGGATCGACGCCGCCGGGCTCGAGGCCAGCGTCGCCGAGACGCACCGGCTGGTCGAGAGCGGGGAGCGCGACCGTTTCGGCCGCAGCTTTGCCGGCAAGGCCCCGCTGGAGCCACCCTTCTACGCCGTCAGGGTGACGGGGGCGCTGTTCCACACCCAGGGCGGGCTCGAGGTCGACGGCCATGCCCGCGTGCTGCGCGCCTCGGGCGAGCCCTTTCCCAATCTCTATGCAGGCGGCGGGGCGGCGCGCGGGATTTCGGGTCCGGGCGCGGACGGTTACCTTGCGGGCAACGGCCTGCTCACCGCGACCACGCTGGGGCGCCTCGCCGGCGAACACGCCGCCGCCGCGCTCGCGCGCGAGGCCGCCTAGACGCTATTCCGCCGCCTCGGCATCGCCCAGCGCGCCTCCGGCAAGGTCGATCAGGCTTCCCCGGATCGCCCGCGCGGTGGCCTGCAATGCCCCGAGATACCTCTCCGCCGCCTCGGCCGAACTCATCGCGCTCACGAAATAGATGAGGCCGAGCGCGCCGATCAGCCGGTCGTCGCCGTCGAACAGCGGGACCGCGATGCTCGAGGTCTTGCCCGGATCGGCGTTGTAGACGTTGCGGACCTGCAGGGCATAGCCATCGTGCCGGATCTTGCGGAGCATGTAATCGTCGCTCAGCAGCAAGAGCCCCATGTTCGAGGCCTCGGTCTCGATCGCCTTCCAGCCCTCGACGATGGCGTTGCGCTCCTCCTCGTCGCAGAAGGCGAGATAGACCTTGCCGGTGGCGCATTCGGCGATCGGCAGGGTGTAGCCGGGGTAGTAGTGCGAGAAGGTGAGCGAGGTCATCTTGTGGGTGGAATCGCGCACCATCATGCGCGTGCCGACCCGCGTGACGAGCGAGATCGGCCAGCCGACATCGCGGCACAGCGCCTCGATATGGCCGCGGCCCGCGGCGACCAGCTGGTCCTCGTTCTGGAACCCGGTCGACAGCGTCTTGACCAGCGAGGTGACGCGGTAGCGTTTCCTCGCGGGTTCCTTCTCGATCAGGCCTTCGTGCTGGAGCGTCTGCACGATCCGGCAGGCGGTCGGATAGGGGACCTCGGCCGCGCGCGCGATGCCCATCATCGAAATCGGTCCGTCGCGGTTGATCGCGGCCAGCACCGCAAGCCCGCGGCTGATCGCCCTGATGGGTACGCCTCTTTCCATGTCTCGCCTGTTCCCCTGCGGGCGGCCGTCCCGGCCCCGCATCTGACCTGCGATCCCAGTGGCCCGCAGGTGTAAAGCAATTGCGCCGCGCGGAAAAGGCCCGCCCGGGGTCGCCCGCCGCCTCAGCTTCGCCGCGCGGCGATCTGCGCGAGCGCGCGGGCCTGTTCGTTGCCCACGATGGTCAGCCCCTCGTTCACGCCCATGCCGGGTTTCGCCAGCATCATGCTGGCCCGCGCGGCGAGGGCGACGTGGACGCAGGCGCGCGCGGAGTGGTCCGTCTCGGCGCTGGTACCGCCGCAATAGGCGCCGATCCCGGCCTCGCGCGCGGCGCGGATCGCGCGGGCGGTGTCCATCAGGTCCCCGACATCGGGCGTCTTGACCTGGATCACGTGGGCGGCGCGCGCGGCGATGAAGGCCTCGATGTCGGCGAGCGTGTTGCAATGCTCGTCCGCGACGATGCGGGCCTTGTCGGTCAGCCCATCGAGCGCTTCGACGATGGCCGCGTAGTTTTCGATCGTCGCCGCGCGCGACCCGTAATCGACCGGGCATTCGATCTGCAGCGTGTGATCCGGCACCCGTGCGGCGAGCCGGGCGATGAATTCGGCCACCGCGCGCGGATCGTCGGAATGGCCGAGCCCGATCCAGCCATAGACGTCGAAATGAAGCACGGGCCGGTAGCCCGGCGCGCCCAGCGCCTCGATCCGCCCGGCGACCCAGCGGACATAGTCGATGAAGGCCGCCCCGTCGGCGCCGAATTTCCCGGCCGAATTGATGAGGCCGTGGGGGAGGATGTCGACCTGCTTGAGGATCATCGTATCGACCGCGTTCCTGCGGTCGTCCCCGCTCTGCGCGAAGATCGGGACGGGCTCGCCCGGTGCGGGCAGGCCGAGCGCTTCGGCCACCACCTCGGCCACGGTCACGCGCCGGGCATGGGCGGCGGCGCGCAAAAGCGCCTGGCTCACCCCGTATTCGATGGCGAGCGGGAGGCGCGGCTCGTCCCCATGCGCGAAGGCGCGGGCGCAGTTGTCCGGCCCGGCGGCCGCCTCCATCCCGATCAGCTGGGGGACGACGCGCGCGCGGCAGACCGCCTCGATCGCCCGCGGATCGAACACCGGATCGCGCCCCGCTGCGCCCGAATACTGGACGCTGACCATGTCGCCCCAGACCACCGCGCCGTCTTCCAGCACCAGCCCGATGCCGAGCGCGCGCGCCGGTTCGCGCACGCTGGTGAAGCCGGGCGTCAGCGGCTCTCCGAGATAGGCGACGCCGTCCATTTCGCGGCCCGCCCGGATCGCGGCCTGGTCGTCGTAGAAGAAGCCCCCGCGAGCGGGCGCGAAGATGACCTTTTCGATGTGCATGGCCCGGTGGTTCCCCCTTTCCCTGGCGCTGCGCCCGCTTCGCCTGCCTGCCCGCGAAGGCCAGCGCGCTGCGGGCGCCTATCCGACTGGCGATAGCATGGCCGCGCGGTCCTCGCCCCCTCGCCGCGGGCGGGGCAATCGGCCGGCTTTGACCCGACAGGGAGAACGACAGCATGACCACCGCCCCTGCCAGCCCGCCCCCGGCCCTGCGCGATGCGCTGGCGCGCGGCGAGTTCTTCATCGCCCCGGGGATGCACGACATGATCGCGGCGAAACTGGCGCGAAAGGCGGGCTTCGAGATCGGCTTTGCCAGCGGCTACTGGCTCACCGCCTCGGCCCATGGCCTGCCCGACGTGGGGCTCGCGACCTATACCCAGATGCTCGAAAGGGTGACGACGCTGGTGCGGGCGAGCGAGGGCATGGCGATCATCGCCGATGCCGACACGGGCTATGGCGGCCTGCTCAACGTACGCCACACCGTGCGCGGCTACGAGGAGGCGGGGGTGGCCGCGATTCAGCTGGAAGACCAGGAATTTCCCAAACGCTGCGGGCATTCCCGGGGCAAGAAGGTGGTCCCGGCCGGGGAGATGGTCGCCCGCATCACCGTCGCCCGCGAGGCGCTGAGGGGAGAGACGCCGCCGCTCGTCATCGCGCGTTCGGACGCGAAGGCGCCCGAAGGGCTCGATGCGATGCTGCACCGGCTGGAAGCCTATGCAAGGGCGGGGGCCGACCTGCTGTTTCCCGAGGCGCTGGGGGACGAAGAGGAAATGCGCTTCGTCGCCGAGCGCCTGCCGGCGCCTGCCATCGTCAACATGGCGGATGGCGGTAACACGCGCATCCTGCCTGCCGCCACGCTCGCCGAAATGGGTTTTGCAGGCGCGCTGTTCCCTGCGACCACCGCGCTCGCCTCGGCGGCGGCGAGCATTCATGCGCTAAGACGGCTGAAGGAAACGGGGACGAGCATCCACGAGGACGTCGAGCTGTTTTCCTTCGCCGAAATGTGCAGCCTGATCGGGTTCGACGAGGTCTACGAACTCGACCGGAAATGGGAGGGCCTTGCGGGGTGATGGGGGGCGATCAGGGCGCCTTGGCGAGGCTTTCCATGATCGGCGCGAGGATCGCCTGCACCAGTTTCTCGCGCGCCGCCGCCCGCGCCGCGGCGTCCTCGCCCGCCGGTTCGTAGGTATCCGCCGCGCCCTTCGCCACCACGCCGTGCTCGACCAGCAGCGCCTCGAGCGTCGCGACCCGCTCGCGCGTGACCGACAGCTCCATCGCGACCGTCACGAGCCCGCGCAGGAGATGCTCCTTCACCGGATCCTCGGTGAAGGTCGTGTTCCGGTCGCCCGCGCGCGGACCTTCGGGCAGCGCCGTCCCGTTTTCCCCGGCGCTCATGCCGGCTTGCGCCCGCCGAAGAAGTGGTACGCGGCAGGCCCGACGGATTCGTAGGTGGCGAAGGCGTGGTCCGGATCGAAGCCAGCCGCAATCGCCTCGGCCTTCATGTCGAGCCCGGCGAATCCGCTCCAGAACGGCTCGCCATTGTGGCGCACCTGCCAATGGTTGGTGACCTGCTTGATGAGCGGCACACGATGCGGCTGGTAGGGCACGTCGAGATGGCAGACGAGCCCGCCCGGGCGCAGCAGCCGCCAGCTTTCGCGCATGATGTCCCTGACCTGTGCCTTGCTCGTTTCATGGAACATGATGATCGAGACGATGAGGTCGAAGCTTTCGTCCGGATAGTGCGTTGCGCCCGCGTCCATTTCGGCGAAGTGGACCGGAACTCCCGCGCTTTCGGCATGGGCATGGGCGAAGCGGACGAAGGGCCGGGCAACGTCGATCCCGTGCACCTCGGCCTCAGGCCATTCGCGCTTGTAGGCGAGCGTCTGCTCGCCCGTGCCGCAGCCCATGTCGAGCACCGCCTCCGGTTCGAGATCGGGCGCATACCGGCGCGCGACCGCGCTGACGAAGCGGCCGAAGCTGTCGGGGGCGGGGCGCTCGCCCGCGGCCATGCCCTTTGCGATGCGGTAGAGTTCGACCGTGCCCGAATAGTTCAGCGCAGGTTCGAGGTCGTCCGCGCGCCGTTCGCGCCAGTAACCGCCGGGCTGGCGGTGGATCTCGGTCGTGGCGACGGGGGGCTTTACCAGCAATTCGTCCGACAGCGCGATCGAGCCGAGGCTTTCGCCGCTGTCCCGGATCGCCCGGTACTGCTCCACGGCGGCGTCGATCGTGCGATCGGTCGTCACCTGCACCGCGTCCCACAACAGGTTCTGGCTGTGGAAGGTGAGGGTGCCCCAGAGGCGGTAGAGCGGGTGGCCTTCGACGAGCGCTTCGGCGTCTTCGCGGGTTTGCGGCGGCGCGTCGGCGGCGGGCACGATCGCTTCGTCGAACAGGGCGCAGAGCCGGTTTTCGAGGTCGAGATTGACGAATTTCTTGAGCGCCCCGACAAAGCCGAGCCGCGCGGCCTCGTCGTGGTTCGGGGCGAAGCCGAACGCGGCCTCGCGCGCCTCGCGCGTCATGACGTCGTGCCTGCCCATCGCTTCATCCTTCCCCGGCGCTGCCCATCTTCGGCAGGTCGAGCGGTTCCTGCGGGATCAGCGTCGTCTTTTCCTCGGTGAAGAGTTCGATCGAGCCGGGCAGGCCGTCGCGCCCGATGCCCGATTGCTT
Source organism: Erythrobacter sp. HL-111 (assembly GCF_900105095.1). Lineage (NCBI taxonomy): Bacteria > Pseudomonadati > Pseudomonadota > Alphaproteobacteria > Sphingomonadales > Erythrobacteraceae > Erythrobacter > Erythrobacter sp. HL-111. The sequence continues at coordinate 267,379 of NZ_LT629743.1, forward strand.
GTACCCGCCGAAGGGCGAGCGCAGGTCGCGCGCCATCGGCGTGTTGACCCAGACCGTGCCCGCGCGCAGCATCCGCCGCGCGCGCATGACCGAGGGCAGGTCGTCCGACCAGATGTAGGCGGCGAGGCCGTATTCGCTGTCGTTGGCGATGGCCAGAGCCTCGTCGAGCCCCTGCACGCGCTGGATCGTGACGAACGGCCCGAACAATTCGGTCTGGCAGAGCATCGACGCGTTGTCCGATGCCTCCACCACGGTCGGGGCGAAGAAATAGCCCTTGTCGAATCCCGCGGCGCGCCCGCCTCCGGCCAGCACGGTGTAGGCCGGGTCCGAATGGGCGGCCTCGCCGAAGGCGAGCAACTTGTCGAAATGGGCGGCGAAGGCCATCGGGCCGATCTCGCAGGCCGGATCGAAGGGATCGCCGACCTTCAGCGCCTGCGCCCGCGCGGTGAAGCGGGCGATGAAGTCGTCCGCGACGCTGTCCTCGACGAGGATGCGCGATCCGGCGAGGCATTGTTCGCCATTCCCGGCGAAAATGCCCATCAGCGAACCGTCGACGGCCCGATGGAGGTCGGCGGAGGCGAGCACGATATTGGCCGATTTGCCCCCCAGTTCGAGCCCCACCTTCTTGAGGCTTCCCGCTGCCGCCGCCATGATCCGCCGGCCGGTCTGCGTCCCCCCGATGAAGCCGACGACGTCGACCCCCGGATGGCTGACCAGCGCGTTGCCGATGCCCGGCCCCGTCCCGCAGGCGACCTGCACCACGCCTTCGGGCACGCCCGCCTCGCGCACCAGTTCGGCGAGCCGCAGCACGGCGAGCGGGGCGTATTCGGAAGGCTTCACGATCACCGAATTGCCGAGCGATATCGCCGCGGCAAGCTTCATCGAGGCGAGCACCAGCGGCGCGTTCCATGGCGCGATCAGCACCGCGACGCCGACCGGCTCGCGCGTGACGATCGACAGGTACCGCCCCGACTGCTCGTAGCTTTCGCCCGAATGGCCCGCGAGAAGGTCGGCGAAGAAGGTGAAGTTCTCCGCGGTGCGCGCGACGTGCATCCCGCGCGATTGCGAGATCACGATCGAGGTTTCGAGCGTCTGCAGCCGGGCGAGTTCGTCGGCGTGTTCGAGCACCAGCGCGCTCACCCGGCGCAATGTCGCCGCGCGCTCGGCCACGGGCATCGCGCGCCATGCTCCCCCTTCGAAGGCGGTGCGGGCGGTCTCGACCAGCGCATCGGCGTGCCCCGGCGGGGTATGGGGCACGAAGGCGAAGGGTTCCTCGCTGGCGGCGTAGAAGAGGGTCTGCCCCTCACCCGCTCCGGGCGCGTCCAGCGCGGGGGCGGGCAGGGCAAGGTCGAAGGCGGCCGGCGGCCGGGCGAAGGCCTGCGCGGGTTCCGGCGTGGTCATCTCGTTCATGGGCGCATTTCCTGACCTCTGGCCGAGGCGCGGGCAGCCCCGTGCGCGCCTCCTGTTCGCTGAGCGGATAGCACGGTCACGGCGATTTGGGAAAAGCCGCGCGGCAGGTGTGATAGGAGCCGTGTGACACGAGGCGAAGGGAGGCGATGCGCCATGAGCGATGTCGAGGGGATCAAGCGGGAGCTGCGCGCGGCGATCGACGCCTGCCAGCCGGACGGGACCTATGACGACGCCACCTTCGAGCGGATTCATTCCCTGATCGGCGAGCTCGTCCCCCATACCCCCGTTCCCCGCCCGATCGACCGGCAGGAATTCGTCGCCTCGCCGTGGGGCTCGCACTTCGCCCAGTTCGGCCCGCGCCACACGGCGGGCAAACCGATCCGCCACGTTTCCTCGCTGAAGCTGCAGAGCTTCGGCGTGTTCGGCGACATTCCGATCAGGGTCCACGAGATCGACCAGGAAATCCGCGTCGAGGGGCGCCACTACAACAACGTGACCGAGATCGCGACGCCGGACGAGGCGCATCGCGCGCAGCTGATCGTCTGGGGCCGCTACGACATACCCGAAGACCGGCCGCAGCGCTATTCGGTCGAATTCTACGCGGTCGAGATCGTCCCGCCCGAAGGGGTGAGCGCCGACGACCTGCGCGCGCGGTTCGGGCTCGCCGCCGATGCCGCGCTGCGCCGCGAGCTCAAGCCGCCCAGGCTCCATTCCGACGTGGTCTATTGCGATGAGGACATGCGGATCAATTTCGGCAGCATGGGCGGGGTCTACGTGATGAATCGCAAGCCCGGTCCGGGCAAGTCGGTCGCTTTCGCCTGAGCGAGGCGGCTGTCTGAGCCCCGAAGGACCGAAGGCCGCCGGAAATCTGGTCGGGGAGAAGGGATGCGGCGCTACGCCCGGGGGCGCACGACGCCAGCCTGATCGTTTCCGCGCTGAGCAGGATCGGGTGGACCCGCTGGATGCTCCACCTGGGATCGAGGGCACGTGGATCGGTAGCGAACTGATCGCCCTTTGCCACAGGGCGCCGGAAACACTCCTGCGGCTCACGCGCGAGCTCTAGCGCCATCGGCTTGCCCGCACGCCCATCTTGCGGTCGGGTCCGCTGCAATCCGACCCCGGCGCGAGTTCGGAGTAACGGGGCCGCGCAAGGGGGAAAGGCGGCTTCCCGCCCGCCATCGGGCATGAGCAGCCCCAGGATCACGAACCCGTGTGTTTGCAATTGCCTGCGCCGAAACGCCGGGATCGTTTGACCCGACCTGCAAACTACCATACCTTCGCATCTTCATATCTGCGAATCTATGCAGATACGGAGAATCCATATGCCGAGCCGGCTGATCGTCTCCAAGGAGCTTGCCGATCTTCTCAAGCTTCTCGCCCATCCCGACAGGCTCCGCCTGATCGAGGAGCTGCGTCTCGGCGAGAAGGACGTGAGCGGGATCGCCGCCGCGCTCGACCTTCCGGCGACGCGGGTGTCCCAGCATCTCGCGTCCCTGCGCGCGCACCGTCTCGTCGAGACGCGCCGCGAGGGGCGGAACCATCACTATCACCTTACCCAGCCGGCCATCGCCGCATGGATCCTCGAAGCGCTCGAGTTCCTGGAGATCCGCAGCCCGCTCGAAGAAGGCTCCCACATCGACCGCGTCCGCGAATTGTGGGCCGCGGAAAGTTCCAAGCCGTCATCATGAAAGGTTAGACCAATGTCGAGATTTGCCCTTGGCGCGATCAAGTTCCAGCGTGAAGTATTCCCCCAGAAGCAGGAACTTTTCGAACGGCTGAGCACCGGCCAGAGCCCCGAAGCGCTGTTCATCACCTGCTCCGACAGCCGGATCGAAACCGCTCTCATCACCCAGACCGATCCGGGCGACCTGTTCATCTGTCGCAATGCGGGCAACATCGTCCCGCCCCACACGAACCAGACCGGCGGGATGACCGCCTCGATCGAATTCGCGGTCGGCGCGCTGCGCGTGCCCAACATCGTCGTGTGCGGGCACACCGAATGCGGCGCGATGAAGGGGGCGATGAACCGCGCAGGCCTCGATCACCTGCCGCATGTCCGCGAATGGCTCGGTTTCGCGCAGGGTGCAGTCGACATCGTCGATGCGCTCGGTGCGGGGATGAGCCCGGAAGAGAAGATGCGGATGCTGCTCGAGCAGAACGTCATCCTCCAGCTCCAGCACCTCAGGACCCACCCGACCGTCGCGGTCGCGCTCGCCAGCAAGGCCGTCACGCTGCACGGCTGGGTCTACGACATCAAGACCGGCGAGGTCAGCGCCTACGATGCAGAGAGCGAGACCTGGCAGCCGATCGAGGAGCGCTACGCTTCCGAAATCGCCTCCGAGGCGCTGGCGGGACACGCCTGCTGATCGTCGCCCGGACCCGCCCGTCCTGCCCCAGCCCCGTCACCTCGTTTCAGCCGAAGGATTGTAAGAAATGACAAGCCAGACCGCCGCCTTGCCCTCTTTGGCCGTGCTGGGCCGGGATTTTCTCGCGTCCATCGTCGTGTTCCTCGTCGCCTTGCCCCTGTGCATGGGCATCGCCATCGCCTCCGGCGCACCGCCTGCGCTCGGCCTTGTCACCGGGATCGTCGGCGGGCTGGTGGTCGGCAGCATCGCCGGATCGCCGCTCCAGGTGAGCGGACCGGCTGCCGGCATGGCGGTGCTCGTGTTCCAGCTCGTCAACGAACACGGCCTGGTGATGCTGGGCGTGGTCGGGCTCATCGCCGGAGCCGCCCAGCTTATCGCGGGCGCATTGAAACTGGGACAATGGTTCCGGGCGATCTCGCCTTCGGTGATCCACGGCATGCTGGCCGGTATCGGGGTCCTCATCGCCGTCTCGCAGTTCCACGTCATGCTCGACGACGATCCCCGATCGAGCGGCCTTGCGAACATTGCCGCCATCCCCGAAGCGATCATGAAGATCTTCCCGATCGACGAATCGGTCCACCACCTCGCGGCGATGGCAGGGCTCCTGACGATCGGCACGATCGTCGCGTGGAACAAGTTCAAGCCGGAGAAGCTCGCCCTGCTTCCCGGTCCTCTGGTGGGGGTGATCGCGGGCACGCTGTTCGCGCTGGTCTTCGCGCTGCCGATCACGCTGGTCGACCTGCCCTCGAACCTCACGGATGCGCTCAACATCCCGACCGGCGATGCTCTTGCAGGGTTTCTGGACCCCACCATCATCGGTCTCGGCCTGATCTTCGCCTTCGTCGCGAGCGCCGAAACGCTGCTGTGCGCGACCGCGGTCGACAAGATGCACATCGGGGCGCGCACGAATTACGACAAGGAACTGCGCGCGCAGGGCGTCGGCAACATGATCTGCGGGGCGCTGGGCGCGCTGCCCATGACGGGGGTCATCGTCCGCTCGGCAGCGAATGTCGAAGCCGGGGCGAAAACCCGTGCCTCGGCGATCCTGCATGGCGCCTGGCTCCTGCTCGCGGTCGCCGCCTTTCCCTTCGTGCTGAACGCAATCCCGACCTCGGTGCTGGCCGCGATCCTCGTCTATACCGGCTACAAGCTCGTCAACGTCGCGCAGATCCGCAAGATCGCGGAATTCGGCAAGCAGGAACTGGCGATCTACGTCGTCACCCTCGTCGGGGTGGTCGCAATCGACCTTCTCACCGGCGTCGTGCTCGGCTTCGTTCTCGCCACGCTCAAGCTCGTCTACACCTTCTCGCATCTCGAGATCGACGTGACGCGCGACGAAAGCTCCAACCGGATCGATGTGTGGATGACGGGCTCGGCCACGTTCTTCTCGATCCCGCAGCTCAGCAATGCGCTGGAAAACTCGCCGCACGGGTCGGAGGTCCACATCCACGTCGAGAAGCTGGACCATATCGACCACGCCTGCCTCGAGATGCTGTCATCGTGGGAAAAGCTTCACCAGAGCACCGGCGGAAGCCTCGTCGTCGAATGGAGCGATCTCGTCCGGCGCTATGCACGGCGCTCGAACGATCCGGCCAAGGCCTCGATCAACAGCCCCACGACGAGGGACGCGGCCTAGGCGCCGGGTGTCAGATCACCGTCTGCGAAGCTTCGCGCTGCCACAATTCCTTGGCCTGCTTGATGTCCGTCGCGCTCGCCCGGCCGAGCCGATGGGCGATGAAGTCGATGCCGTCGATCAGCCACAGCGCCAATTCGGGCTGCGCAAGCCGGTAGACGCGGTTCTGACCCACGGATTCGGTATCGACCAATGCGATGGCCCTTAGCACGGCGAGGTGCTGCGAGACGCGGGTCGCAGGAATTTCGAGCGCGGCGGCGAGCTCGTTGACCGACTGTTCGCCCGACTGCAGCCTGAGCAGGAGACGGATGCGATCGGGGTGCGAAATCTGCCGCATGACATTGGCGAGCTCGCTCGCGACGATCTTTCGGCTTGGCATTTTCCCGGTCCCCGTGTCGGCTCAGCAGGATGTCACGAGCGCGAGCCGGGCGGCCCCCGCGCGTCGCGCTTCGGTGGAGCGGCCGCAGGCGATTCCGCGCCAGGCGGGCAGAGCCCTGCCGTCCGGCGGATCGGCGGAAACGGCAAGATCGACGAACTCGGCCTCCGTGACCTCCTTGACGTAGGGAGCCGGCGAACCGCGCGCGGGGGTGACCAGCCCGCGGTCGCGCAGCGCCGCCCAGCTTTCGTGGAGGCGATCGGCGACAAGGCCGCACCCGCCCTGCCGCGCGGCAAGGGCAAGCCCCTGCATCAGCAGGGTCGCATCGAGCGGAAGCCGGGCGGATGTGCCGATCCCCTCGCTCGCGACCATGGAGAGTCCGCGATCATGCCACAGCATGGGCCAGGGCGCGCAGACGCCGCTCCATGCCGATAGCATCGCGAGGACGATGCCGCGAAGCTCGGGCATGGCGATGACCGCTTCCCAGTCCACCTCGTTCGACTGGATCCGCACGACAGCCTGCTCGATCGGGAGAATCTCCACCTCGATATCCGCGCGCGTGTCCGCGTCGCACGCCGCGACGAGGTGAGCCGCCATCGCGTTGCGGTTCGCTTCGGGGAGTATGATCGCCAGCTTTCGCCGACCTTCGGACTTCGCGGCGTCGATCATCGCCTTGAGCACGGCCATGCGCGGCATGGCATGGACCCCTGCGCCATCCCCCTCGGAGCCGGCGGGAAGCGGCGACATCAGCGTCAGATCGGTCGGCGTCCCGGCGCCCGGGCGCCCGGTTCCGCTGTCGAAAAGATAGCTCGCGATCCAGCGGGCCCGGGGCCATTGGTGAGCCGCTACAGGGCCTTGAAAGGCGGTCGGCGACCAGCACAGCCACGGCGCGAAGATCGGCGGCCCGGCCTCCCCGGTCGAGCCGATGACCTGCCGCGCCCTGTCCATGAGGCTGAGCTGCCGCTCGCCAGCGGCCCGCTCGATCGCGATGCCCATTCCCTCGACCAGCCGGGCCAGCGCGCCCGCCCAGTCCTCGCCCGGAGCCTCGGACGGTTCGGCGAGCGCGAGCTTCGTGCTTACCAGCGAGAGGCGCGGAAAATCGCGCACCCGGTCTCCAGCGCAGCCCGGCGATCGATCCGCCTGCCCGGTTTCCCCGGCCCACGAACACAGCTCCTGTGCCTCAGACGTTCTCGACGAATGTTCGGTGCGATCCATGGGGCCAGTTCCTCGGAAGCGATGGGGGAGGAAGAGTTCTAGCGAGGGCCTACCGATCTGAAAAATTCATTAAATGTGCCAATTCGTTCCAATTTATAGAAGGGTCCCGGAAACCGCTCTCCATCCATTCCCGGTCATTCGAGCCTGCCGACCGGTGCTTGCCCCGGTCCTTCCGACGAGCGGCAGCCCGATCGGTGAACCGGCATGACACGCGAGGTGACACCCCGTTTCACCGGATGGCAAAACGGTTGTCTTTCAACGCCTTGCAGGAAATCTGGTCGGGGAGACAGGATTCGAACCTGCGACCCTCTGCTCCCAAAGCAGATGCGCTACCGGGCTGCGCCACTCCCCGAACCTTTGCGGAGCCTTAGGTTTGGGGCCCTTCCGGCGCAAGCTGCAATCGCCTCTCGCGGCTTTGCGCGGGCGCACACGGTGCGGCCGGGCTGGTACCGCCTTCGCCGGGCGGTGGGGCAGGTGAGGGCAGCGGTGACCATCCGGTGTGCTCCCCGCTTGCGTCATCGCCGCGGTTTCTGCACTGTGGGGCTCGCGCAACCGGGCCGGGTCGTCGCTGCGCCCGCAAGGATGGATGAGAGGACTTTGGCCGATCGCGCCGACATGATGAGGCGCCAGCGCGCGCTTGCCGAATTCGGCGACTTCGTGCTCGACCACGACGACCTCGACGAGATTCTCCTCGAGGGGTGCCGCCTGATCGCCGAGGCGCTGCGAACCGATCTCGCCAAGGTGGTCGAGATCGAGCGCCACCGCGCGACCGGCTTCATCCGCGCCGGGATCGGCTGGAATGACGGCATCGTGGGCCGCGAGCGGGTCAGCCTGCGCGAACGCTCTTCGGAGGCCTTTGCCATCGCCAGGGCCGAACCGGTCATCACGAACGACATCAAGAAAGAGACGCGGTTCCATTTCCCCGCCTTCCTGCAAGATCACGGCGTGGTCGCGCTCATCAACGTGCCGATCTTCCTGCCGGGCCGGCGGCCGTGGGGCGTCCTGCAGGTCGATTCGCGCGTGCCGCGCAAGTTCGACCGCGAAGACATCGATTTCCTCAAGAACTATTCCATGGTGCTCGGGCCGGTGATCGACCGGCTGCTCGTCATGCGCGAGAAGCACGAGGAGACGCGCCAGCTCACCCTTCGCAACGACCGCCTGCGCCGGGTGATCGAGGGGATGGAGGAGGGATTCGGGCTGCTCGCGCCCGATTTCACCATCCTCGAACACAATCGCAAGCTCGATTTTGCCCAAGGCGATCAGTCCGGCGAAACCGTGGGGAAGAGCTTCTGGGAGCGCTATCCGGGTTCGCGGGATACCGATATCGGCCGGATGCTGGTGCGGGCGATGGAGGAGCGCATTCCGCTGACGCTCGAACACCGGCCGATGGGCTCGGAGCGCTGGCTGGAGGCGCGCGCTTTCCCGATAGCGGACGGCTCGCTCGCATTGCTGTGGCGCGACGTGACCGCCCGCCGCGAAGCGCGCCTGCGCCTCAGCAAGAGCGAGGAATGGCTCCGCAGCGCGATCATGGTCGGCAAGGTCGGGCTGTGGGCCTGGGACATCCCGGACAACCGGATCGTGTGGTCGGAAGAGCATTACCTCATGTACGGCTACCAGCCCGGCGAGATCGAGCCGTCCCATATCACCTGGTATGAACAAATAGTCGACGAAGACCGCGAACGCGTCGTCGCCGAAATCAGGGCCGCGCGGGAATCGGGCGAGGATTACGCCACGCAGTACCGCGTCGTCAGGAACGATGGCACGGTCCGCTGGCTGGATGCGACGGGGCGCTTCTTCTACGACGACGAGGGCACCGCGGTCCGCATGGTCGGCGCGCTCGTCGACGTGACCGAACAGCACGAAATGAACGACCGGCTCGGCCTTCTGGTGGCCGAACTGCAGCACCGCACGCGCAATCTCATCGGGGTGGTGCAGGCGATGGCGCTGCGGACCCAGCGCAGCAGCGAGACGATCGAGCAATTCAGCCGGAAGTTCCGCGACCGGCTCGAGGCGCTGGCGCGTGTGCAGGGCCTGCTTTCGCGGCTGGGGACGGAGGACCGGATCTCCTTCGACGAGCTGATCGAGACCGAACTGGCGGCGATGAATGGCGAGAAGACGGACACGACGGTCCGGCTCGACGGCCCGCGCGGCATCCGGCTGCGCTCCTCGACCGTGCAGACGCTGGCGCTGGCGCTGCACGAACTCGCCACCAACGCGGTCAAGTACGGGGCGCTGGGGCAGGCCGGTGCGCGGCTTGCGATCACCTGGAGCTTCGAGAAGCAGGGCGACGGCGGGCGGCCCTGGCTCCACATCGAATGGCGCGAAAGCGGGGTGAGGATGCCCGCGGGCGATAACGGGCCGCACGGCTCGGGCGAGGGGCGCGAGTTGATCGAGCAGGCGCTGCCCTACCAGCTCGGCGCGCGCACGCATTTCGAACTGGGCAAGGACGGCGCCTATTGCACGATCTCGCTGCCCGTGTCGGACGCCGCGGGCTAGGGCGAAGGGCCGCGCGCCGCACCCCCGGTCGCGCCCGATCCTTCGCCCGCGCCCGCCGCCGCACCCGGTGGGCCCGGCAGGATTCGAACCCGCGACCTAGCCGTTATGAGCGGCCAGCTCTAACCGCTGAGCTACAGGCCCCTGGGGTGGCGGCGGCCGGACCCTGTCGCACTAGCTTGGCACCCGGCGCGAAACAAGCGGATTGCAAGGCGCCCCGCCGCGGTCAGGTGCGGGCGGCGGCCAGGATGTCGGCGATGCTTGCCGGGCGCACGCCCAGCTCGGCAAGCCGCGCGTGGACCGCGCGCAGCCAGTCGTGCAGCGCGGCGAGATCGGCGCTGCTGCGGACATAGGGCGTGTGACCGGGCACGAGGCTGGGACTGTGGAAGGACAGGACGATCAGCGGCAGGTCCGCCTGCACCGCCGCCTCGACCCCGCGCAGCGCCGCGGCGATGCCGACGCCTTCGGGCGTGAGCGCGATCCGCTCGCACAGGCCGGTCCGCGCGAACAGGCCCGCAAGCTTCGGTATCCGTTCCCCGGCCCGCTGGAGCCGCGGCCCGAGCGGCGCGAGCGGCCCGGCATGAACGCTGGAGACCGGCAGTTCGAGCAGGTTGCGCGCCTCGTCCATCCACCAGGGATGGGCCGGGTGACGGCGATGATCCGGCCCTCCGTCGGCGCGGTAATCGAACAGCGGGCGCATCGAGGAATCGATCGCGATCCCGTGTTCCCCGAGAAGCTCCGCCGTATGCGGCCCGAAGCCGTAGCGGCCCGCCCGGTAGATCGCCGGGCTGACCCCGAAGGCCTGCTCGATCCGGGCCTTCAGCCGCGCGAATTTCTCCGCTTCGAGCGCGCGCGGCAGGTTGCCGGCATAGGAATTGCGCGCGGTGACCGCTTCCTCGAACGGGGGGTTGACCCAGGGGTGGAGGTGGATGCCGATATCCGCGCGGCCCGCCCGCGCCGCCGCGCCCAGCACCTCGACCGCGACCGGGTCGTGCGCGATCGGCCAATCGACCAGCCAGACGGGATGCGCGCCGATTTCCTCGCAGAATGCCTGGAACCCGGCGAAGGCGCGGGTGTGGGTGGTTGCCGTGGCTTGCCGCGAGAAGGGCGCGGACCAATCGAACTCTTCCTCGGTGTCGATCGTCAGCAGCACGCGTCGTCCGAAGCCGGGGGCGAACCGCGCGCGCTCGCCCGGCGCGACGGGGGGAAGGGCTTCGGCGGCGGCAGTGCCGGTGACGGAAGGCGGTGCATGGTGCATGGCAGGGCCGACATAGCCGCCTAGTCCTAAGAAAGCTTTCCGCCCGCTTCCCCCTGCTCTTCGGCGAAGTCGGTGGCGGCATCACCGGACCCGGGCGCGGCGCGTTCGGTGATGAGCGGCAGGGTCAGCACGACTTCCTCGTCCCGCCGCACCAGGTCGCCTCCCGCCGCGCGCGCTTCGGCCCGCGCCAGCCGCAGCGCGAACCCGGCGCCGAACAGGCCGGCATTGATCGCGGTGCCGAGCGGGCGGGCCTCGGCGGCGAAGATGTCTTCTTCGGCCAGCAACTGGGCCGGGATCTCGCAGGTCAGGCGCGCGGCGCCGATCGGTCCGCCCGCGTCGGCCCCGCCCTCATGACCAAGCACCGGCACGAGCGTCGCGCGCAGCATCTCGCCCGCCGCGCAGCCGCCCCCTAGCGTCGCGAGCAGCCGCCAGAGCAGCGCCTCGGTCTCGTCCGGGTCGAGCGTGACGAGCACTTCGCGGTCGGCCGGGGGATCGAACGCGATGCCCGACAGGCGCGGGGCGAGCACGTGGGCAAGCTGGTCGACCGTGCGGGTCGCGGCGGCAGCAAGGTCGCTTTCGCCGCGCGTCATCTCGCCGGTGCCGCTTTCGAGCCGGGCGAGCCGGTCGAGCTCGGCGAAGCCGGCGAGGATGCGCGCGGCATCGGCGGCGATCCCGGCGGCAAGGGCGCGGTATTCGTGCGGGGCGGGGCCGAAAAGCTGCTGCTGGATGACCTCGGCATAGCCCTGGACCGCGGTGACGGGGGTCCGCAATTCGTGCAGCAGCTGGCGGATCCGGTCGGCTTCGCGCGCCGCGGTGGTGGGGCGGTGCGGCGCCTCGGCAGGGCGGCGGAAACGCCCGACATAGCCGGTGAAGACGCCGTCGTCGGTGAAGCGCGGGCGCGCATCGACCACCCAGGCGCCGCTGATGGCGGGCGCGCCGGCAAGATCGGCGGGGGCATGGGAAATCGGCTGGCGGCGGGCGAAGGCGCGTTCGAGCGCGCTTTCCTCGCCCGCACCGAGCAGCGCCTTGCGCCGGACCAGCCGCGCGCCGATCACCATGGGCGCGATTTCGGGCTCGGCCCATTCGATCCGCCCGGCGCTGTCGGCGGCGAAGCCGAAGGCGATGACGATCCGCTCGCCCGGGCGCTGTTCGAGCGGCAGGTCGAGCGGCAAGCCGGGCGAGGGGTCCTGCTCGATCGGCGCTGCTTCGCGCTCGCGCCGGAAGCGGGCGATGCGTTCGACCAGCGCCGAAATCTCGCTGCGGGGGCCATCGCCTTCCACCTCCTCGCCCGGGCGGGGGGGCGGCGGCGGAGGGACCTCGCCCTCGCCGGGCGTAGCGGCCGCGGCCTCTTGCGCGTCGATACCGCCCTCCGCACCGGGCCGGGGCAGACCGCGATCATGGATCCCCAGCCGTTCGAGCAGCGCCTCGACATCGACCGGCAGATCGCGCCTCAGGCGCAGGAACCCGCGCGCGCGGATCGGCAGGCGGGGGATGAGCGCCTGCCACTCCTCCGCCGGGAGCTCCGCCTTGGTCAGCGCGGCGGCGGCGACCTCGGGTTCGAAATCGGCGAGATGCGAAGTCAGCTCCGCGCTGCGAAGCCGCCAGCCGGGTTCGCGCACGATCCGCGCGCGCTCGCTCGCGGGCAGGACCTCGGCCAGCGCGTCCATCCTGAGCCACGCCGCCGCGAGCAGGCTGTGATCGCGCCGGTCCGGCCCGGACTGGCGGCGATTGCCGAGCAGGTCGAGCAACTGCCTGAACTGCGTGCGCCGACCCGCCTCGCTCGAGACGCGCTGGCGCAGCACGGTGGCAAGGCGGTCGTCGAAGAACATGTTACTCCAGGGCGGCGCAAGGCCAGTTCGGCGCGGGTCCTGCGCGCGCGGGTGCGCGGCCTGCTGCCGACCCGGCCCGGCCGGTGACAGCCAGGTTCTACCAGCATTGCACGCTTGTCACAGGGGAACCTGAACGACGCGTTGCAAAGCGGGACAATTGCTGGCAAGGATAATAATATTAGTCGTGCGCGGTGCCGCACCATATGTTGTTACACACCTTTGTTAGGGCGTTTGCGGTCGATGGGGGGCGGACCCGCTACGCACCGGGAGCATGAGCCAAATGGCCAATCTGGACGAAATCGACAAACGCCTGCTCGCCGAACTGCAGGCCGAGGGGCGGGTGACGAACGTCGAACTCGCGCAGCGCGTGGGCCTGACTGCGCCGCCCTGCCTGCGCCGCGTGCGCGGACTTGAGGAAGAAGGCGTGATTCGCGGCTACCACGCCGATCTCGACCCGTCGAAACTGGGCTTTTCCATCACCGTCTTCGCCATGGTCAGCCTCAAGAGCCAGGCCGAAACCGCGCTGCGCGAATTCGAGGAGCACATGCGCGCCCTGCCCGAGGTGCGCGAGTGTCACATGCTCAACGGCGAGATCGACTTCATCCTCAAGATCGTCTCCCAGGACCTCCAGAGCTTCCAGGAATTCCTCACCGGAAAGCTCACGCCGGCGCCCAATGTCGAAAGCGTGAAGACCTCGCTCACCATCCGCACGTCGAAGCACGAGCCCGGCGTCCCGCTCTGACGCGATGGGCGAGGCCGTGCATCCCGCCGAACCGATCGAGGGCCGCTGCCTGTGCGGCGCGGTGGGGATCACGCTCGAGAGACCGCAGCGCGGGATCGAGGTTTGCCATTGCACGATGTGCCGGCAATGGACCGGCTCGATCTATGCCGGGATCGAGGGCGAGGACTTCACCGTGACCGGGGGCGAACACGTCACCGCCTACCGATCGAGCAACTGGGCCGAGCGCGCCTTCTGCTCCAGATGCGGTTCGTGCCTGTGGTACAGGTTCCTGCCGACCGGGAATCGCACCTTCCTCGCCGGCCTGTTCGACCTGCCACCGGGTCTTGCGATCAAGCAGCAGATCTTCATCGACGAAAAGCCCGACTGGTTCGACATCGCGCAGGACAGCCCGAAGAAGACCGGAGCGCAGATCATCGCCGAAGCCGAGGCCGCGGGTTTCCATTTCGATTGACGCCGCGATCCGTTGCGGAAGGTGCCTTGAAACAGGCGCGCGGAGCTGACGTTTGGCTAGTGCAGCTTCAATTTCGGCCGCACGATCCGGTTCACCCGCCCGATCAGCATCAGGAAGGTGCCCTTCATCCAGCCGTGGATGCCGAGCAGGTGCAGGCGGTAGAGCGAGGTGTAGATCAGCCGCGCCAGTCGCCCCTCGACCGCGAGGCTCCCGCCGACGAGATTGCCCATCAGGCTGCCCACGGTCGAAAAGCGCGAAAGCGAGATGAGCGAGCCCTTGTCCTGGTAGACGAATTTCTTCAGCGGCCTGCCCTTCTGCATCCGCACGATGTTGTCGAACACCACGTTCGCCATCTGGTGCGCGGCCTGCGCGCGCGGCGGGATCGGGATGGTCGTCCCTTCCGGCGTGAAGGAAGCGCAGTCGCCCAGCGCGAAGATGCTGTCGTCGCTGACCGTCTGGAGCGTGTCCTTCACGAGGATCTGGTGGCGCGGGGTGGTCTCCAGTCCCAGTTGCGAGAGGAAGGGCGCGCCCTTCACCCCGGCGGCCCAGACGATGAGGTCGGCTTCGACCGTGCTTCCGTCCGCGGTTTCCAGCACGCGCGGGCGCGCCTCGACCACCTGCGTGTTCTCGCGCACTTCGACGCCGAGCCGCCCGAGTTCATGCTTCGCCGCCTTGGACAGGCGTTCGGGCAGGGCGGGCAGGATGCGCGGCCCCGCTTCGAGCAGGGTCACGTCGAGCCGGCTCTCGTCGAACACCTCGAGCCCGTAATGGCGCAGTGCGGCGGCGGCGTTGTAGAGTTCGGCCGCGAGTTCGACCCCGGTCGCGCCCGCGCCGACGATGGCGATCTTCACCTGCTCGTTCGCATCCGGGTCTCCCATCATCGCGCGGCTCACCCGCAGGCAGTGGTTGAGCAGCTTGGTGCGGAAACGGTCGGCTTGTTCGCGCGAATCGAGATAGATGCAATGGTCCTTCACCCCCGGCACGCCGAAATCGTTCGAGATCGAGCCGACCGCGATGGCGAGGATGTCGTAACGGATCGAATGGCCCGCGATCAACTCGCTCCCGTCCTCGTCGTAAACGGGGGCAAGATGCACGCGTTTCCTCTCCCGGTCGATCCCCTCGAGGCTGCCCTGGAAGAAGCGGTAGCCCCAACGATAGCAGTGGCCGCGATAGCCGACTTCGTCGAGATTGGCGTCGAGCGAACCGGCCGCGACCTCGTGCAGCAGGGGCTTCCAGATATGCGTGAGGTTCTTGTCGACGAGGATGATGTCGTGATGCTTGCGCCCGAATTTCGCGCCCAGCCGGCGGACCAGTTCGAGCCCGCCCGCGCCGCCGCCGACGACGACGATCTGGGTCTTCTTGCTCGCCGCGTTGACAGCCCCGGTGCGGTGGACGGAGGCGCGCGCAGGCAGGACGATATCCTCGCCTTCCGCCGCATCGCCCGGCGAAGGCTGCCTCGCGGCGTCGTCCAGAATCTCGTGTGTCATCATTCGCCCCAAGGCTCCGCGCATCGCAATGTGCCCGAAAATGATAGGAGCACACGGGCGCAATACAGCAAAACCGGGCGCGGCGAAACGGCGGGCCGGGGGACCGGCGCCGGATCGGAGCTATCGGGCCGCCCTCAGCCCTCGCGCCGCTCCAGCCATTGCTCGAGCCACTTGATCGAATAGTCGCCGTTGAGCACGTCGTCCTGGCGCAGGAGTTCCTGATGGAGCGGGATGTTGGTCTTCACGCCCTCGACGACCATTTCCTCGAGCGCGCGGCGCAGGCGCATGATGCAACCCTCGCGCGTGCGGCCGTAGACGATCAGCTTGGCGATCATGGAATCGTAATAGGGCGGGATCCGGTATCCCGCATACAGCCCCGAATCGACGCGCACGTGCATCCCGCCCGCGGCGTGGTAATAGGTCACGAGTCCGGGCGAGGGGGCGAAGGTGAAGGGGTCCTCCGCGTTGATCCGGCATTCGATCGCATGGCCCTTGAATTCGAGCTCGTCCTGCGTGACCGAAAGCGGCTTTCCGGCGGCGATGCGGATCTGTTCGCGCACGAGATCAACCCCGGTGATCGCCTCGGTCACGGGATGTTCGACCTGCAGGCGGGTGTTCATCTCGATGAAGTAGAACTCACCGTCTTCCCACAGGAATTCGATCGTCCCCGCGCCGCGATAGCCCATGCCGCGCATCGCCTCGGCGCAGATCTCGCCCATCCGCATCCGCTCCTCCTGCGAGATCACGGGGGAAGGCGCTTCCTCGAGCACCTTCTGGTGGCGGCGTTGCAGGGAACAGTCGCGCTCGCCCAGATGGATCGCGTTGCCGTTGCCGTCGCCGAACACCTGGAATTCGATGTGGCGCGGATTGCCGAGATATTTCTCGATATAGACGGTCGCGTCGCCGAAGGCGGCCTTCGCCTCGTTCCCGGCCTGCTGCATCAGGCTTTCGAGCTTGTCCTCGCTCTCGCACACCTTCATGCCGCGCCCGCCGCCGCCGCTTGCAGCCTTGATGATGACGGGATAGCCGATCTCGGCCGCGATCGCCTTGGCTTCGGCCGTCTCGCTCACCGCGCCATCGGAGCCGGGCACCAGCGGCAGGCCCAATTCGCCCGCGGTCTTCTTGGCCTGCACCTTGTCGCCCATGGTGCGGATGTGTTCGGGTTTCGGCCCGATCCAGGCGATGTCGTGCGCCTCTACGATCTCGGCGAACTTGGCGTTTTCGGAGAGGAAGCCGTAACCCGGATGGATCGCGTCGCAGCCGGCGACTTCGGCGGCGGAGATGATGTTGGCGTGGTTGAGATAGCTTTCGGCCGCGGGCGGCGGGCCGATGCACACGGCATGGTCGGCCAGCCGCACGTGCATGGCGTCGGCATCGGCGGTCGAATGCACCGCGACCGTCTCGATCCCCATTTCGTGCGCGGCGCGGTGGATGCGAAGCGCGATTTCGCCGCGATTGGCGATCAGGATGCGGGAAATGCCCATGCCGCGTTACGCGATCACGACGAGCGGCTGGCCGAATTCGACCGGCTGGGCGTTGTCGACCAGCACCGCCTTCACCGTGCCCGAACGATCGGCGGGAATCGGGTTCATGACCTTCATCGCCTCGATGATGAGGAGCGTGTCGCCTTCGGAGACCTTGTCCCCGACCTTGACGAAATTCGCCGCCCTCGGTTCGGGCGCGAGATAGACGGTGCCGACCATCGGGCAGGTCACGGCATCGGCGGTGTCGGCGGGCGCGCCGCCGCTGCCGCCGGGCGCCGGAGCCGCCGGGGCGGGTGCCGGGGCCGGGGCCGGGGCGGGCATCGCCGCGGGCATGGGCGCGGCGACCGGCGCGGCGCTGCGCGCGACCCGGATCTTGCGGTCGTCGTCCTCGACCTCGATTTCGGTCAGGCCCGTCTCGCTCAGCAATTCGGCGAGTTCGCGCACCAGCGCGGTGTCGATGTTCATCCCGGACGTCGATCCGGACCGCGGCTTGTCGTTAGCCATGCTTGCCCCTTGTGTGTTTTGCGGTGTGACTATTGCCGCGAATTGCGGCTGGCAAGTGGCAAAGGTGCGCGTGTTGCAAGCCAGCCGGGGGTGCCGAGCGTCAGATTTCGCCCTTGGCCACCGCTTCGAGGGCGATCCGGTAGCTGTCAGCCCCGTGCCCTTCGACCGTCAGCGCCGCGGCCATGCCGACATAGGAGACGTGGCGGAAGGGCTCGCGCGTGCGGGGGTCGGACAGGTGCACCTCCACCACCGGCGTTGCGATCGCCTTGATCGCGTCGAGCAGCGCGATCGAGGTGTGGGTGTAGGCTCCGGCGTTGAGCAGCACCGCGCGCGCGCCCCCGGCCTGCGCTTCGTGCAGCCAGTCGACCAGCATTCCTTCGTGGTTGGTCTGGCGCATGTCGATCTCCAGCCCGAGTTCGCGCGCCCGGTCCTCCAGCATCCCGGCGATCTCGTCGAGCGTCGTCGAACCGTAGATCTCGGGCTCGCGCAGGCCGAGCAGGTTGAGGTTGGGACCGTTGAGGACGAGGACGAGGTTGCTCATGCGCCGCTGTTAGCGCGCGCCGCGCGGTCGGGGAAGGGGCGGGTCGCCGCATTCCCGGGGCGGGTCGTCCGAGCGGCCTGCACCGCCGGAACCGGCGCTCTCCCGGGCGATTGCGAAACCAGGAATGATGAACGAGGAAACGAAACTCGAACCTCCCGGCGAGGGACGCTCGCCCGCGCTGCCGGGGATCGGGCCGGCGGGTGCGCGCATCCTCGAGGAGGGCGAGACCTGCTGGCGCAAGGTCCATGCGGACCGCGTCGCCTTCATCGTCGATGCCGCGGGCTATTTCGCCGCCGCCAAGGACGCGATCCTGAAGGCCGAGCGCTGCGTCTACCTGATCGGCTGGGAATTCGACCTCGACATCCGCCTGCGGCCCGACCTCGACGATCCCCGCATTCCCGACCGCCTGCGACGCTTTCTCGAATTCGCGGTGAAGGAGCGGCCCGACCTCGAGATATTCATCCTGCAATGGGGCGGGGCGATGCTGTTCGATATCGCGCGCCAGTTCGGCTCATGGCTCTCGCTCAAGGCGACCGCGGATTCGCGGGTCCATTTCCGGCTCGACAACGAGCATCCGACGGGGGCCTGCCACCACCAGAAGATCGTCGTGATCGACGACCGGCTCGCCTTTTGCGGGGGGATCGACATGACCTCGGGCCGCTGGGACACGCCCGAACATCTCGGGCACGACTGCCGCCGCACGGATAATGGCAAGACCCCGATACCCTGGCACGACATGACGCTCGCCGTTGACGGCGAGGCGGCGCGAGCCCTCGGCGAGCTGGCGCGCTGGCGCTGGAAGGTCGCGACCGGCAAGGACCTTCCCGTGCCTGAAAGCAGCGGCGACGTCTGGCCCGAAAGGCTCGAAGCCGACCTCACCGATGCGCTCGCCGGCATAGCGCTGAGCGCTCCGGAATATGGCGGCGAACCCGCGATCGACCATGTCGGCAAGCTGTGGTGCCGCGCGATCGCGGCGGCGCGGCGGGCGATCTACATCGAGAACCAGTTCCTCTCTTCTGGCGCAATCGCCGATGCCCTCAAGGCGAAGCTGGAGGAGCCGGACGGGCCGGAGATCGTCATCATCCTGCCGTGCCAGGCGGAAACCTGGCTCGAAAGCGAGGCGATGGATACCCGCCGCACCCTGATCGTCGAGGAGCTGCGCCGGGGGGATCGCGAGGGCCGGCTGGGCGTCTACTATCCGGTCAACCGGCAGGGCCGCCCCATTTACGTCCATGCCAAGCTGCTCATCGTCGACGACGAATTCGTGCGGGTCGGCTCGTCCAACATGGCGAGCCGCTCCTTCGTCAGCGACAGCGAATGCGATCTTGCCTTCGAGGCGGCCGACCAGCCGGACCTGCGGAGCTTTCTGGCGGACCTCCGGACCCGCCTTCTCGCCGAACATCTCGGGATCGAACGCGACCGGTTCGCGGCCGGCGTGGAGGGCAACGAGGGCCGGATCCTCCCGGCGATCGAACAGGTGCGCGCGACGGAGGGCCATACGCTCAGGGTGCTCGAGACCCGCCGCCTCGACGATGCCGAGGTCGCGCTCGCCAAAAGCCAGCTGTTCGATCCCGAGGAAGCGATGCTCCCGGGTGCGCGGCTCGCCGGGTTCGCGGGGCGGCTCGTCAAGCGCAAGCGTTTCGCCGTGACCGTCGGGAGCCTTGCAGCGGCCGGTCTTGCGCTCCTGCTGAAGCGGCGCTGAGCGCGCCCGGCCCGGAAACTATTTCCGGCGCTGCGAAAATCGCCGCGCGCAATCGGACCGGAAAATCGCCCTAGCGGTCGACCCCCTTGACCTTGCCCCACTGCCGCGCGGCCGTGTAGCCGAGGTAGCCGGTGCCGAAAAGCGCGTAGAGCGGTTCGGGAAGCCCCGCGAGATAGGCGTTCATGCCCGCGGCGATGTCGCGCGCGGCGGCGGGATCGAAGGCGGAAAGCACGCCCATCGGGATCGCGGTGAGCAGCAGGACATACATCACGTAAAGAAAGCTCGGCCGCGCGCGGCTCGTCCAGGGATCGGCCGAATTCGCTTCGGCCACGATCGCCTGCAGCCGCGCCTCGATCAGCTTCATTTCCTGCGTTCCCTCGAGCCTGAGCAGCTCGAGCTTGGCGCGGGCGCGCGCTTCCTTGTCGGGGATGACCTTGTCGATGATCGAACTGATGGGACCGATGAGGCTTTCGAGAATGCCCATGTGACGCGCTCCGCCGGTTGCCGAATCGCGCCGGAGCTAACCTAATTGGTAAGCGTAGGAAAATAAAACCAGCCTATCAGTCCCCTTCCGCCTCCGCCAGCAGGCGCTGCGCGAGCGCGAGGTGCGGGCGGTCCAGCATCGCGCCGTCGAGCGCCACGGTCCCCGCTCCGGGATTGTCGGCGAACGCCTGCACCACCGCGCGGGCATGGTCGATTTCCTCGGGCGAGGGGGTGAAGGCGGCGTTGACGGGATCGACCTGTGCCGGGTGGATCGCGAGCATTCCGCGGAAACCCTGCGCGCGTACGGCCCGCGCGCGCGCTTCGAGCGCGGCGGTGTCGCGGAACTCGGGCTGCACCGTCTCGATCGGGGCCACTCCGGCAGCGACTGCACCCAGCAGGCACAGGCTGCGTGCCATTTCATAGGTGTGCGCGTATTCGCCGTCGGGCCGGCGCTGCTGGCGCGCGCCGAGCTCGCTCGACAGGTCCTCCGCCCCCCAGCTCAGCGCGACCAGCCGTTCGCGACCGGGATAGTCGCCGGCGTAATCGCCGGTGCGGAACATCGCCGCCGCGGTTTCGGTGACGAGCGCGGCGATCAGGGTCGAGCCCGGCGCGATGTCGTTCGCGGTTTCCAGCGCGGTGAGATAGTGGTGCAGCTGCGTCACGTGATGCCGCCCTTCCGCCTTGGGCAGGAACACGCCGCCGGGCCGCGCGGGAAGGATCGCGGCGAGGTCGCGCACCGCCTCGGGACCGGCAAGCGGGTTTATCCGCACCCAGACGCGCTCGCGGTTCCCGGCTTCGTAGAGCGTTTCGGCCACGGCGCTGCGCGCGGCGGGCTTGTTTTCGGGCGTGACCGAATCCTCGAGATCGAGGAGCGCGATGTCGGCTGCCGATGCGATCGCCTTGGCCATCTTCTTCGTGCTGTCGCCCGGCGCGAACAGCCAGCTTCGCATTCGCAGTGTTGGCGGAAGCGGGGGCGGGGACGGGGGCGCTGCGGTCATCGGTTTCTCCTCGCCCGCCCGGTTAGGCCGCGGCCCGTCCCCGTGCAAGCGCCCCCGGCCCGTGCAGGCGTCAGAAAGAGCCTTCGACCTCGAAGGTGAAGATCGTCCCGAAGCGCCGCTCGCGCGTTTCGGAGAAGGCGACCAGCCCCGCGGCGCGATCGGTGAAGACGGTACGCGCAAAGCGGTTCTTCCGGTCGATCAGGTTCGCGAAATTGGCGCGCAGCGTCAGGCCGCGCACGTCCTTGTTTTCCAGGAAAGCGGAGACGAAGCCGAAGCTCTGCGTGGCGAGCGCCACCTCGTCGAGCCGCACCAGGGGCGCGTTGTCCTCCCAGTTGGCCGAGCCGCCGACCGCCCATTCGCCGCCGGCGAAATCGTGGCGGATGTCGGCGCTGAGATCGACGATGTCGTTGCCGCTGAGTTCGCGCGGAGTGCCCAGCAGCGGGTCGACCAGCGAGGATCCGAGCAGGGAAAAGCCGACATCGAGCCGCGTGCCCTGCCAGCCGATCGGGTCGGACAGCAGCGTGAGATCGCCGTCGATGCCGTAGAGCTCGGCAGAAGGCAGGTTGCCCGGACCCTGCCCGCCGCCCGGCAGGGGGACGAGATCGACGATGTCCGAGATGTCCTCGTAGAACGGGCGCAGGTTGAGCGAGCCCAGCGTGCCGAGAGCGAGATTCGCCTCCAGTTCGAAGACCCAGCTCTGCGGCGGCACGAGCCGGGCGTTGCTCGCGTTTTCGCGGTCCTGATCGAGATCGACCGTGGCGATGAAGTCGAAGAAGCTGAGCTGCCCGACCGACCGTTCGATCCGGCCCGACAGGTTGAGCCGCGGCAGGGCCCTCCAGTCGAGCGCGGCGAAGCCCTTGGGCCGGTAGAAGCTGCGCGTGAGCCCGAGCGCCCCGCTCTGGCGCAGCTGCGAATATTCCGCCCCGCCAGAAGCCTGGAACTGCAGCCCGGCCGCGAGCGCGCGGCTGTAGGTCAGGCCGAGGTCGGCGCGGTCCTCCTCGACCCGCGCATTGGCGCCGGGCAGGGGAACGGGGACGAGGTCTCCGTCCGCCGCGCGCTGTTCGAGGGCGGAGGTGATCTCGAGGAAATTCCGCACGCCCTCGGCCGCCACCAGCAGGTCCCCGCCGAGCGCGCCGAAGGCGTATTCGGCGCGCGCGATGGTCTCGCCCTCGTCGGCGTCGCGGGTGAAGACGCTTTCCTCCGCCGGAGCGCCGTCGGCGAATTGCGTCCGCTGGATCGCGAAGGTCGGGCTGTCCTCGTAGCGGTGGTAGCCGATCAGCTTGAGCCGCCCGGGGCCGAGCGCGAACTGGTAGTCCGCGCCCAGTTCGAAATTGAATTCGTCCTCGCCCGTCTCGAAGACCCGCGTCCGGTCGACCGGGGAAATCGCCCCGGAACGCTGGGAAATCTCGCTCTCGCGGCGGATGAAGCCGTTCACCTCGCCGGTGAGGTTGAGCACGTTGCCGCCCTCGGCGATGTGGGTCCAAGAACCCGACAGGCCGAAGGCGTCGAGATTCTCGTTACGGACTTCCTCGCGCCGGTCGATCAGCGCACCCGCTCCGTCGAAGACGAGCTCCGGCCCCTCGTCCCCGAGCCGGTTCGAATTGTTCTCGAGCGAGAGCGTCCATTCGTCCTTGTCCCCGCCGCCCGCGATCGCGATCGAGCCGTCGAGGAGACGCGCGGGCGTGCCGAAGCTGCGGAACTGGGGGGAATACCGGAACTGGCCCGATATCCCGCCCGAAGAGCGCGTGACGACGTTGAGGACCTGGCCGGTCAGCCCGCCGACATCGAGGCTCGCCCCGTCGACCAGCTCGAGCCGGAGGACCTCGTCGGTGGGGATGCGCGATAGGGCATCGACCGGCCCGTTCGACTTGCCCGAAATGCGCCGCCCGTTGACGAGGACATTGGTGTCGGCTGCGCCGAGCCCACGTGCGCCGCCGCCCTGGCGGATCGAGAAGCCGGGCACCTGCCGCGCCATGTCGAGCGCGCTGCGCGGGGCGAAGCGGGCGAAATCCTCGGGCGTGAAGCTGCGCCGCGTGCGCGGGCTATCGGCGGCGGCGGCGGTTTCTGCCCCGGCGGCGACGGGATCGACCGCCTCGGCCGGCTCGCTCTCGCCCTTCGTGTCCTGCGCGGCGGCAGGAACCGCGCCCAGGACGAGCACGAGCGCGAAAAGCGGGAGGCGACCAATCGCCGGAGCAGGCAAGGTATTGAACGCAGACATGAAATCGTCTTGCGGGCCTTTGCAACAAACGCGAACCGACAATCGACGAATGATCCACTGGTCGGGACGACTGGATTCGAACCAGCGACCCCCACACCCCCAGTGTGATGCGCTACCAGACTGCGCTACGTCCCGGACCGAGTGGAGGCGCGCGCTATAGGGCGGGCGTCCCGTGCTGGCAAGCCGGTTTGCGGAAAGGCATCCGGAACGGCGACCCGGCCACGATCCGAGGGGCGATCCGGCGCGACCCCGGGGACCCCGGGGGCAAGCCGATTGCCGGGCGCTTGCTTTGCTGCTAACCGCGCCCACCTATGACGGCGGCGAGCCGTGGCCGATGCCCGACCGGGCGGGCGGCCGGCTCGGATCGCCGGGATCAACGACCACATTCTGACGGGTTCAAAGACCATGATTGACATTCTCGCCGCGGGCGCTGGGGCTGCCGGAGCGCCGCCGGCATGGATCAACCTCCTGCCGATCGTCGGCATGGTCCTCATCTTCTGGTTCCTCATCATCCGCCCGCAGATGAAGCGGCAGAAGGAACACCAGGAAAAGATCGGCAGCCTGAAGAAGGGCGACCAGGTCGTCACCGCCGGCGGGCTCGTCGGCAAGGTCGTCAAGGTCGACGACACCTATGCCGAACTGGAACTCGCGCAAGGGGTGCGGGTGAAGGCGGTCAAGTCCACGATCGGCGACATCATCCCGCCCGGCGGCAGCGCCGCGAACGACTGATCCGCACCGGGTTCGCGCCCGCGCCCGACGACACGAACACCAAGGCAACACCAGGCGGCCATGCTCGATTTCCCACTCTGGAAGAAACTCATGCTGTGGGGGATCACCCTCGCGGCGGTGATCGCGGCCCTGCCGTCGCTCGTCAATTCGGCCGGGGGCGACTGGCCCGATCAGCTGCCCGATCCGATGGTCAATCTCGGCCTCGATCTCGCGGGGGGTTCGCACCTCCTGCTCGAGGCGGAAGCCGAGGAAATCCGTTCGCAGCAACTCGAGAACATGGAAGAGACGGTCCGCCGCGAGATGCGGAATGCGAGCCCTCGTATCCGCATCGGCGACATCTCCACCGCGGGGGGCGAGCTGTCCTTCATCCTGTCCGACCCGGCCGACATCGACCGGGCGCGGGGCCTGCTCGAACCCTTCATCATGGGCGACGGGCTGACCCGCGAGTGGGACCTCGAAGTGGTCGACACGCAGCGCATGGTGCTCACCCCCACCGAGACCGGGATAGCGACCCGCGTCGACGAGGCGATGGAAAGCGCGACCGAGGTCGTGCGCCGCCGCATCGACGATCTCGGCACGCGCGAGCCGACCATCATCCGGCAGGGCGATACCCGCATCGTGGTGCAGGTCCCCGGGCTCGAGGATCCCGACGCGCTCAAGGAACTGCTGGGCCAGACCGCGCAGCTCGAATTCAAGCTGGTCGACAAGGACGCCCTGCCCAGCAACGTGCAGGCCGGCATCGCGCCCCCGGGCAGCCAGATCGTGCCCTATGCCCCCGGCAGCGGCCTGGAGGGCCAGTTCGAGGCGGTCGAGCGATTGGGGGGGATCCGCGGCGACAGCCTCACCAACGCGCAGGCCGGCGTCGATCCGCAGACGAACGAGAACGTCGTCGACATCACCTTCGACGCGCAAGGAGGCGCGCGCTTCGCCAAGCTGTCGACCGAGAACGTCGGTGAGCGGTTCGCGATCATCCTCGACGGCGAGGTCATTTCCGCGCCCTATTTCCGCGAGCGCATCCTCGGCGGGCGGGCGCAGATCTCGGGCAGTTTCACCGCCGAAAGCGCCAACAACCTCGCCATTTCGCTGCGTTCGGGTGCCTTGCCCGTGCCGCTGACGGTGATCGAGGAGCGCACGGTCGGTCCCGATCTCGGCGCGGATTCGATCCGGCGCGGGATGATCGCGATGCTGATCGGCAGTCTTGCCGTCATCGCTCTGATGATCGCGACCTATGGCCGCTTCGGCGTCTATGCGACGATCGCGCTGGTCTTCAACGTCGCGATGCTGCTCGGCATCATGGCGATCCTCAACACGACGCTGACCCTGCCGGGCATCGCCGGTTTCGTGCTCACCATCGGCGCGGCGGTCGATGCCAACGTGCTCATCAACGAACGCATCCGCGAGGAACGCAAGCGCGGGCGCAAGGTCGTCACCGCGATCGAGACCGGCTACAAGGAGGCGAGCCGCGCGATCTACGACGCGAACATCACCAATTTCATCTCGGCCGTGCTGCTCGGCCTGTTCGGCTCGGGGCCGATCCGCGGGTTCGCCGTGGTGCTGATCCTCGGCCTGTTCACTTCGGTCTTCACCGCCCTGCCGCTGACCCGCATGTGGGTCGCGGGCTGGCTGCGGAAGCACCGCCCGGCCGACATCAACATCTGAGCGAGGGACGCGTAGCATGAAACTCCTGAAACTCGTTCCGGACGGCACGAACATCAAGTTCCTCAAATGGCGTATGCCGGTTTTCGTCACCAGCCTGGTGCTGATCGCGGCGAGCTGGGCGCTGGTCTTCGTCAACGGGCTCAATCTCGGGGTCGATTTCGCCGGCGGGCAGGAAATCCAGGCGACCTTCACCGAAAGCGCCGAGGCCCCGGTCCCCGAACTGCGCACGAGCCTCGCCGCGATAGAGGGAGTCGGCGATCCGATCGTCCAGCGCTTCGGCGAAGCGAACCAGGTCTCGATCCGGGTCAAGCTTCCGCCCGAGGCCGAGGGCGACCCCGCTTTCGCGGACGAGCTGGCCAAGCGCATCACCGCCGCGCTCGAGGCGGGTTATGACGACATCCAGATCGACGCGGTGAATTCGGTTTCGGGCAAGGTCTCGGGCGAATTCCGGCAGGACGCGATCCTCGCGCTGCTCGCAGCGATGGCGGCGGTCGCGCTCTACATCTGGATCCGGTTCGAATGGCAGTTCGGTGCGGGTGCGCTGTTCGCATTGTTCCACGATGTCTCGCTGACGCTGGGCCTGTTCGCGCTGTTCCAGCTCGAATTCAGCCTGCAGATCATCGCCGCGATCCTCGCCATCATCGGCTATTCGCTGAACGACACGATCGTGGTGTTCGACCGCATCCGCGAGAACCTCAAGAAATTCCGCAAGATGCAGATCGTCGAGGTGCTCGACCTGTCGATGAACGAGACGCTCGCCCGCACCGTCATGACCTCGCTCACGCTGCTCGTCGCGCTGCTGCCGCTGCTGGTGTTCGGCCCGGCGAGCCTGTTCGGACTTGTCGCGGCGATCACCTTCGGCCTGTTCGTCGGGACCTTTTCGAGCGTCTATCTCGCCTCGCCGATCCTGATCTGGCTGGGGGTGGATTCGAACAGCTTTGTCCCGCGGGAGAGCGAGGCCGACCGGCAGGAACGCATCGCACGCGGGGAAGCCTGAACGGGGCCTACCCCGCGACCAGCCGCGCGTAATGCTCCGCCAGCCGGGCGGCGTTCTCCTCCCAGCTGAAACCCTCGACCAGCGCCGCCACCGCCTGGCGCGGCGGGGGATCGTTCAGCACGGCGTTGATCCCGGCGGCGACCGCCTTCGGATCGCGGGCCACCAGCCGGCCGGCCATCGGGCCGGTGATAACCTCGCGCGCCCCGCCGACGTCGCAGGTCACCACCGCCGTCCCGCAGGCCAGCGCCTCTACCCAGGCATTGGCGAGGCCCTCGTTCGAACTCGGCAGCACCATCGCGTCCGCGGCCGACAGCATCAGCGGCAGCACGTCATGGTCGAACAGGCCGACGAAATGCACCCGGTCGGCCAGCCCCAGCGCGTGCGCCTGCCCCTTCAGCTGCGCCTCCTGTTCGCCCCGGCCGACCAGCACCAGGTGCGCGCCCGGCACCTCGGTCAGCGCGTCGAGCACGATGTGCTGGCCCTTGCGTTCGATCAGCGCGCCGACGCAGACGAGCAGCGGCGCGTGGTCGGGCATGGGAATGCCGAGCTCCGCGCCCAGCTGGCACCGCAGGCGGGTATGCGCGAGGGGGCGGAACCGGTCCCGGTCGAGGCCGGTGTAATGGACCGTGATCTTGTCGCGCTCCATCCCGATGAGCGCCATCTCCCGCTTCAGCGCCTCGCTCACCGCGAGCAGCCCGTCCGCCTGCCGCGCGGCGCGGAGCATCTGTTCGCGGGCGTAGTCGATGCCGCCCCAATAGGTGATGTCCCCCCCGCGCGCCTTGATCGAAAGCGGCCGGTCGAGCCTGCGCGCGATGCGGGCGGCAGCGGGGCCGTCGGGGAAGAAGAACTGCGCGTCGACAAGATCGACCGGATGCTCCGCGTGGATCCGCTCCACTACCGGCAGCGCCGCGCGGGCGATCGCCGCCCCGTTGCGGCGCCCGCCGATTTTGGGAATGAGGGTGAAGCGCGGGCGGTGGACGGTGATGCCGCCTTCCGTTGCGATCTCCTCGATCCCGGACAGTTCGCGGTAGCGGCCGAGCGCGATGGGCGGCAGGCCGATCGGGTTGATGACGGTGACGCGCCAGTCGCCGCGTTTCGCCAGCGCCTCGAGCGAGCGCGCGACGAAGGTCCCGAAACGCGGCGCGACCGGGTTGGGCCAGAGCGTGCTGATCGAAAGGACGTGCCTCATCGCCGCCCGCTCACAATTCGCGCACCAGCATGGCGGCGAGCCCGATCCAGGGCGGATTGTCGACCACCACCTGTTTCTGCCCGGCCCCCGGGGGCAGCAGGCCGATCCTCGTTCCTTGCCGGTCGATCAGCCGGCCGAAGGCCAGCCGCCCGCCCGGTCGCGGCACGAGGCAGTCGCGGTTCAGTGCCTTGCCCGCGTCCCCGGGTTCGATCCGGCGCAGCCAGAGCCGGTCGCCGGGGCGATATTCCCCGACGCTCGCGGTGACCTCAAGCACGCTGAGCGGCCCCGCCGCCCCGCCATTCGCCAGTTCGGTCGGCAACAGCGCCTCGCGCGGGGCGCGCAGCGCCTCGGCGCCGCCGGGGCCGAGCTGCGCGACGACCCGCGGTGCCTCGCTGTCCTCGGAGCGCACCAGGCTTTCCGGATCGACCTCGAGCGCCCGGGCGATGCGGTCCATCCACCTGAGCGAGAGGTTCCGCATCCCCGTTTCGAGCCGGCCGATCGTCTGCGCCGTCGTCGGCGGGTCGCAGGCCTCGGCCAGCTCCGCCAGCGTCAGCCCCTTGGCCTTGCGGATATCGCGTATTCGGTTGATCAAGTACACCCGCTCCCGATGCCGTCGTTTCACCAGATCGGTTTGTTCTTTCCTACACGCTTTCCTCTTTGGCAAGCCCTGTCGTCCCGCAGGACAGGAGATCTCGGCCATGAAGCGCATCCTCGTGGAACGCGAACTGACGAATGAAGGCCCGCGCCGCAGCGGCGATGCGCGGGGCAAGCGGCGCACGGTCACGGTCAACCTCGCCGAATCCCCGCTCGCCTGGCTCCACGCGCGCGGCCATCTCGACGACCGGTTGTTCGATGCGGGCGAAGCCTTGCGAAACGATTACGAGCGCGCGCAGCTCGCGCCCGGCGTTACGATGCGCTGGGACCCGGTGCGGGCGAAGACCACGGGCGAAAGAGGGCTCACCCCGACCGAGCGGCAGGTCGCCGCGAAGCAGCGCTTCGACGGGGCGATCCGGCACGCGGGCAAGGGGCTGGAGGACATCCTCTGGCGCGTCGTCTGCGCGGGCGAGGCGCTGCCTACCGCGGAAAAGGCGCTCGGCTGGCCGGCGCGCAGCGGCAAGCTGGTGCTGCGGATCGCGCTCGAACGGGTGGCGGAGTTCTACCGCATCCGCTGACGATCAATCCAGTGCCCTGGCGACCGCCGCGCGCAGGCGGGGCAGGGTTTCGGCCTCGAACCATGAGTGCTTCGCCATCCACAGGCGCGCGCGCCAGGCGGGGTGGGGCAGGGGAAAGAGGGGTCCGAACTCGCCCGCCCGCCGGACCCTTTCGGTCATGGTAAGGCGGCGCGTTTCGGGAAGGTAGGCGGCCTGGGCATAGCTGCCGACAAGCAGGGTCAGGCGCCGGGCGGGCAGGAGCGAGAGCACGCGGTCATGCCAGTGCGGCGCGCATTCCCGGCGCGGCGGGGCATCGCCGCCCTTGCGTCTGCCGGGATAGCAGAAACCCATCGGCATCAATGCGACCCTGGCAGGATCGTAGAACGCCGCGCGCTCCAGCCCGAGCCAGCCGCGCAGCCGCTCGCCGCTGTCGTCGTCCCACGGCACGCCGCTCGCATGGACCTTCGTTCCCGGCGCCTGCCCGATGATGAGCACCCGCGAGGCGGGCGAGAACTGCACCACCGGCCGCGGCCCCAATGGCAGGTGTTCGGCGCAAAGGGTGCAGGCGGCGATTTCGGCGTGAAGGCGCTCGGCGCGCTCGCTCACCCCTCGACCCGTTCGGCAAGCTCGAGCCAGCGTTCCTCGGCGGCGTCCTTTTCGGCGCGGGCGTTTTCCAGCCCCTTGGAGATGGTGGCGAAGCGCTGCGGATCCTTGGTGAAGAGGTCGGGATCGGAGAGGATCGCCTCGCCCTTGGCGATCGCCGCCTCCAGCTCCTCGATCCGCTGCGGCAGGCTCTCGTAGTCGCGCTGGTCCTTGTAGGAGAGCTTTTCGGCTTTCGGCGGGGGCGGGGACGGGGTCGGAGCGGGTGCCGGCCCGTCCGGTTTCGCCTTCGGCCCGCCCGCGACCGGCCGGGTGCGCTTCGCCTCCCAGTCCGCGTAGCCGCCCGCGACGATATCGACCTTGCCCGACCCGTCGAGCCCCAGCGTCACCGTCACCGTGCGGTCGAGGAAGTCGCGGTCGTGGCTGACGATCAGCACGGTGCCGTCGAAATCGGCGATCACCTCCTGCAACAGGTCGAGCGTTTCGAGATCGAGATCATTGGTCGGCTCGTCGAGCACGAGGAGGTTCGCCGTGCGTGCGAATTCGCGGGCAAGCAGCAGCCGCGAACGCTCGCCGCCCGACAGGATTCCGATCCTGGTGTCGACGATGGCGGGATCGAACAGGAATTCCTTGAGATAGGCCTGTACGTGCTTGCACACTCCGCGCACGTCGATCCAGTCGCCGCCCTCGGCGAGGATCTGGCGCACCGTGGCATCGGGTTCGAGCAGCTTCCTCTGCTGGTCGATCATCACGCCCGACAGGGTCCGTGCGTGCGTGATCGTCCCGCTGTCGGGTTCCAGCTCGCCGGTGAGGAGCTTCAGGAGCGTCGTCTTGCCCGCCCCGTTCGCGCCGACGATGCCGATCCGGTCGCCGCGCTGGATGCGCAGGGTGAAGGGCTTGATGACGGTGCGGTCCCCGAAGCTTTTCGAGATGCCTTCCGCGACGATCACCGATTTCGACTTGAAATCCTCGTCGCTCGCCAGCTTCAGCTTCGCCGCCCCGCCGGTCGAGATCATCGCGGCGCGCGCGGCGCGCATCTGGTGGAGTTTCTCGAGCCGCCCCTGATTGCGCTTGCGCCGCGCGGTCACGCCGCGTTCGAGCCAGTGCGCCTCGATCTTGAGCTTCGCGTCGAGCTTTTCCGCGGCGCGCGCCTCTTCGGCATAGACCGCTTCTTCCCACGCCTCGTAGCCGCCGAAACCGACCTCCTTGCGGCGCAGCGTGCCCCGGTCGAGCCACAGGGTCGCGCGGGTCAGGCGCTTGAGGAAGGTGCGGTCGTGGCTGATCGTGATGAAGGCGCCCCTGTACCGCGAAAGCCAGTCCTCGAGCCAGTCGATCGCACCGAGATCGAGGTGGTTGGTCGGTTCGTCGAGCAGCAGGAGATCGGGGTCCTGCGCCAGTGCGCGGGCGATCGCGGCGCGGCGGCGTTCGCCCCCGCTGGCGGTCGCCGCCTCGCGGGTCATGTCGATGCCGAGCTGGCCGGCGATCGCCTCGACCTCGTGCGGCGCGGGCGCATCCTCGCCGCCGAGCGCGAAATCCATCAGCGTGTCGAAACCGCTGAAATCGGGATCCTGTTCGAGAAAGACGATCCGCGTCCCCGGCTTCACCCGCCGCGTGCCGCGATCCGCCTCGATCCGTCCGGTGACCAGCCGCAGCAGCGTCGTCTTGCCCGCCCCGTTGCGCCCGATGAGCGCGAGCCGGTCACCCGGCAGGACATGGAGATCGACCGGCTCCGGCCCGTCCGAATTGGGGCCGCGACCGAACAGCCAGCGCCCGCCCTGCTGGAGCGAGACGTCTTCGAGGCTGAGGATCGGGGGGCGGGCCATTGCCGCGCTCAGGTAATCGCTTGCATCGCGGGCCACAAGGAGGTTGAGTGCGCGCGGTTCAGGGGATGGAAAGCCGGCCTGCGGGACAGGTCGGCGAAAAGGAGGACTTCGCCATGAAAACCGCTTCTGCCGCCGCGCTCGCCGGGGCGCTCTTCGCCCTTCCCGCAAGCGCCGCCAATGTCGAGATCGAGGCGGAAGGCCCGGTCATCCAGCTCAGCGTCCGCGAAAGCATCACGGCCGAGCCCGACATCGTCACCATCGGCGCGGGCGTCACCAGCGAGGCCCCGACGGCGGTCGAGGCGATGCGGCAGAACGCGGCCGAGATGACCCGCGTGATCGAGCGGATCAAGGCGCTCGGCGTCGCGGAGAAGGATATCCAGACCACCGGCGTCAACCTGTCGCCGCGTTACGACTATGATCGCGAGAACCGCGAACAGGTCTTCCGCGGCTACACCGTCTCCAACCGGGTGAGCGTGAAGCTGCGCGACATCGATGGCACGGGCGCGGCGCTCGATGCGCTGGTCGAGGCCGGGGCGACCGACATCAGCGGGCCGAATTTCGGGCTCGAGGACGACGAAGCGGCAACGGATGCGGCGCGCGATCGGGCGATCGAGCGCGCCGGCGAGCGGGCCGAGGCCTATGCCGCGATGCTGGGTTACGACGGGGCGAAGGTGCTCCGGATCAGCGAGATGATCCAGGGTCGCGGCCCGTCGCCCGCCAACGCGATGCGCGAAATGGCGGTAGACAGTGCCAGGGTCAGTGCGACCCCGGTCGAACCCGGCCTGGTCGAGACGAGCGTGATGATCGCGATCACCTATGAACTGGTCGATGAAGCCGCGCCGTGAGCCTGTTCGCGATCCCCGACGCCGTCCGGACCCGGCATGGGCTTTCCATTCACTGCCCGTTCAATGCCTTGGCGCTATTTCCTCACGCGATATGAAACGGCTTCGTTCCCTTCTCGCCGGCTTCCTAGCCGCTCTCGCGCTCGGCGCGCTCGTCGTCCCGGCTAGCGCGGGCGCGAGCGCCGCCGCGGCGCAGGACCAGTCCCGTTCCGACCAGGGCGAGGCGCGCAAGGCGATGAAGGCGGGCAACATCAAGACCATCGGCGAGATCGAGCGGCTCGTCCTCCCGCGGATGCGCGGCGCGGAATATCTCGGCTTCGCCTATGACGCGACCGCGCGCGCCTACCGCCTGAAGTTCATCAAGGAAGGGCGCGTCATCAACGTCGATGTCGATGGCGCCACGGGCCGGATCATCAACCGGTCGCGCTGACGCGAAGCGCGCCCGGGCGGTGGACACCGGACCCGCGCGTCCCCACCTGAGTTGACGAAGCGAAGCCGAACGCCCAACGAAACGGGTGCCCGGCAAAACGGGCGCCCGGGAACGGGCAAGGCGCAACAGGCAGATGGTGGACAATGCGGATCCTGATCGTCGAAGACGAACCCACGCTCGGCCAGCAGTTGAAGTCGACGCTGGAACAGAACGGCTATGCGGTGGACCTTTCCGCCGACGGGGAGGACGGGCACTTCCTCGGCAGCACGGAGGATTACGACGCGGTCATCCTCGACCTCGGCCTGCCGGGGATCGACGGGCTTACCGTGCTCGGGATGTGGCGGCGAGAGGGGCGGGACTTTCCCGTTCTCGTGCTGACCGCGCGCGACAGCTGGTCGGACAAGGTCGCGGGGCTTGACGCGGGCGCGGACGATTATCTCGCCAAGCCCTTCCAGACCGAGGAACTGATCGCCCGACTGCGCGCCCTGATCCGCCGCGCTTCCGGCAACACCTCCTCCGAACTGACCGCCGGGGACGTGCGGCTCGACACGCGTTCGGGCCGGGTGACGCTGGCGGGCGAGCCGGTCAAGCTGACCGCGCAGGAATACAAGCTGCTGTCCTACCTCATGCACCACAAGGGCAAGGTGGTCAGCCGCACCGAGCTTATCGAACATATCTACGACCAGGATTTCGATCGCGATTCCAATACGATCGAGGTCTTCGTCACCCGCATCCGCAAGAAACTCGGCGCAGAAGTGATCACGACGATCCGTGGCCTCGGTTACAGCCTCGACGACCCCGCGGACGCACCGCGGGCCTGAGCCCGCGGGCAGCGCCGCGACCTCGCCTGCGGGCGGGGCCGAAAGCGCTGCGGCGGCGGCTGGCGAGGCGGGGGCGCCGCCCGCCTCCGACCACCCGCTCGCCATGCGCCGGCGCGGCAGCCTCGCGCGGCGCATGGGGCTCATCGCGACGGGCTGGATCCTCGTCCTGCTCCTGGGCGGCGGGCTCGCGCTCGAACGCACGCTGACGGGGCAGGTGAAGGAGAATTTCGACGAACAGCTCGAATACATCCTCACCGCCATGATCGCCTCGGCCGAGGTCCAGCCCGGCGGCGAGGTGTCGTTCTACCGCGTGCTCGGCGACCAGCGCTTTCTCGAACCCGGCAGCGGGCTCTACTGGCAGATCGACGGCGACGGGCAGGACCCCTGGCCCTCGCGCAGCCTGTGGGACCGCACGCTCGAACTCGAAGGCGTGGTCGAGACGGACGGGGACGGTTTCGACAGCGAGGCGCGCTTCTACAACTCGCGCCAGTTCGAAGGCGAACCCCTGCGGATCGCGGAACGCACCGTCATCCTGCCCGGAAGCGACACGCGCTGGACCTTCGCCGTCGCCAGCGCGACCGAGGAGATCGACGCGCAGGTGCAGAGCGTGCGGCTGATCCTGATCTGGAGCTTCGCCGTGCTCGGCCTCGGCCTCATCGGGATGGCGCTGCTGCAGATCCGCTACGGCCTTTCCCCGCTGCGCCGGGTGCGCGCCGCGATCCAGACCCTGCGGACCACGGGCGAGAACCGGATCACCGAACCGCTCCCCGAAGAGGTCCAGCCGATGGTCGAGGAATTGAACGCACTCCTCGCCCATTCGGAGAAACAGGCCGAGGAAGCGCGGCGCCACGCGGGCAATCTCGCCCATGCTCTCAAGACCCCGCTCACCGTGCTGACCAACGCCGCCACCGCGCAGGCGCCCGACCTTGCCGAGGCCGTGATGCGCGAGACCCGCACGATGCAGCGCCATGTCGATCATCACCTCGCCCGCGCCCGCGCGGTCGGGCGGCGCGCGGTCGGCCATGCCCGCACCAATGTCCGCACCAGCGCCGAGGCGGTGCGCCGCGCGGTCGAGCGGCTCCATCCCGAAGGCCGGCTCGACATCGCGGGAAGCACGTCGGCCAAGGTCGCGGTCGAGCGGCAGGACCTCGACGAGATCCTCGGCAATCTGATCGAGAACGCGGCGAAATACGGCGGGGGCAGCGTGTTCGTGACGATCGACGCCGACAACGGGGCCGAACAGTGCCTGATCTGGATCGAGGACGACGGCCCCGGCATTCCCGAAGCCGAACGCGCCGGCATCTTCAACCGCGGCGCGCGGCTCGACACCGACAAGCCGGGGACGGGCCTTGGCCTTGCGATCGTGCGCGACGTGGTCGAAATCTACGGCGGGTCGGTGCAGCTCGGGCAGAGCGAGGATCTGGGCGGGCTGCTGGTCGAACTGCGCCTGCCGCGCGCCTGACGCTTTTTTCGTTCGCGGGCGAAGGGTTCGGTGAGGTTCCGCCGTTAGAGCCCGTGACCGGTAACCGACGCAGGAACACGGGGCCTAACGCGCCGAAACGAATGAAGGGGGACCTTGCCCCGATGCCGGCGGGCCCGATGCCCGCGACGCAGGCGGCTGACGCGGTGCTCGTCGCGCGCATCGCCGCGCGCGAGGAACAGGCGCTGGCCGAGGCGATCGCGGAGCACGCCGCGCTGCTCCACCGGATCGCCTACCGGATGCTGGGCGACGCGCACGAGGCCGAGGACATCGCGCAGGAAGCCATGCTGAGATTGTGGGACAAGGCGCCGGGCCTCGCGCCGGGGCGGATGCGGCTGGGGCCATGGCTGAAGCGGGTGACGGTGAACCTCGCGATCGACCGGCTGCGCGTGCGTCGCCGCCATTCGGGCGAGGATGACGTGCCGGAGCGCGCCGACGAGGCCCCGCTCGCCGACGAGGCGCTGGCGGCCGACGAGGAGGGCGCGCTCGCCCGCGCACTGATCGCCGGCCTGCCGGACCGCCAGCGGGCGGCGATCGTGCTGACCTATTACGAGGATCTCGCCAATGCCGAGGCGGCCGGGATCATGGAGATGAACATCAAGGCCTTCGAATCCCTCCTGCACCGCGCCCGCGCGGCGCTGCGGAAGGCGTTCGAGGCGCAGGTGGCGGGCGAAGGAGGCGCGTCATGAACGATCCCGCGCGCGAGGACGGCGCACCGATCCGGCCGGGCGAACCGCTCGATGCGGTCCTGCGCGCCGCGCGCGTGCCGCCGCTGCCCGGGGACTTCGCGGCGCGGGTGCTCGCCCGCACGGCCGGGCGGCCCGCCGATCAGGCCCCCGATCATGCGGCCGATCATGCCGCCGATGGCCCCGCCGAACTCCCGCCGCTGCGCCGGGCCGGACACCGCGCCGCGCGCTGGCGCAGCGGGCGGCGGCTGGCGGTGGGGGCGGCGGTGTTCGGCGCGCTCGCCAGCGCGGCGGCGGCGGCCGGCCTGTTCGGCGTGCTGCCCGACCGGGTGCCTTCGCCGGGCGAACTGTGGGCGAACATCGCGGGGCCGGAACGCGTCGCCGCCCCGCCGCCTCCGCCCGAAGCCGCCCCGCCGCGGCCCGCCGCGACCCGCGCCACCGTCGCCATCGAAGGCCCGATCGACACGCCCGAGGAGCTCGAGGAGGTCTTCCGCCGCTACGACGACTTGCGCGCCCGCCGCAGCGAGCAGCGCCGCGAGGCGACCGAGCGGCGGCTCGAACGCGCGCTGGAGCGGCGCCGCGAACAGGGCCTGGCGGTGCCGGATCCCGCAGCGGAGGCGCGCCTGCGCGAACGGATCGAGGCCGCCCGCGAGCGGCGCGAGGAACGCATCGGCCAGCGGCTCGAGACGCGGCGCGAGGAACTGCGCGAAAAGGTCGAGGCAGGCGAGGCGGTGCGTCCCGCGGATATACTTCCCGAACGCGGCCGCCGCGCGATCGAGCGCCTGCGCCAGCTTCCGCCCGACGAACGCCGCGAGCGGATCCGGCAATGGCGCGAAGGCCGCCAGCAGCGCCTCGAACGCCGGTTCGAAGGCCCGCCGGCGCCGCCTCCTGCGGACGCCGCGCCCGAACCGCCGCCGGACGGTTCGTAAGCGGCGGCGAAAAAAGGCCGCGGCGGATGCGAAGGGTCGCGCACGCCTTTCCCGTTCAGGCAATGTCCCTGCCCGGCGAACGTGACGAGACGGGCGGGATCGAACCGCAACGACTTCTGATCCGAAAGGACGCCATGATGCGAACCGTGATCTGCCTTCCCGCCCTCGCCGGGCTCGCCGCGCTCGGGCTCGTCCCGGCCCCCGCCTTCGCGCAGGAGAGCCGCACGAAGACCTTCGACGGGCCCAATGCGACCGTCACCCAGACCACGACCCTGGACCGCGAGGCCGGCACGCTCGAACGCGACCGCACCGCCACGGCCAAGGAAAGCGGCAAGACCGTCTCGACCAGCCTGGACCGCCAGCGCACCGAAACCGGCTCGACCGTCGCCCGCAGCCGGACCGGGCCGGAAGGCGCAACCCGCTCCTTCGAAGGCGAACGGGTGCGCGGCGAGATGGGTTCGACCTTCGCCGGCACCGCCACCACCCGCACCGGGGAGCAATACGGCGTCTCCGCATCGCGCAGCCGCGACGGGGCGGGCAATTCGCAGGCGAGCCAGCGCATCACCGGGCCGGAGGGCCAGACGCTCTACGGCCGCGACCGCACGACCACCCGCTCGCGCACGGAAAGCGGCGGGATCCGGACCGAACACAATGTCAGCCGCACGCGCGATCCCGAATTCCGCCCCCGGCGCGGCGCCGGCGGGCAGCGCCAGCGCCCGCCCCAGCGCGGCGGGCGTCCGCGCCGCTGACACCGCTTCGAGCCGCGCGCGCCCGGACCAGGCCCCGGGCCGGGCGCACAGCATGACCCGGCGCGGCTCGACGAGCCGGCCTGAGCCCCTGCAAGGTGGACGGGGGCGGGCCGGACGGGCACACGGGGGAGGCAAGGGCCCCCCCGTGTGCCCCTTCCCTTCCCGACGGCATCCAGTGCGCGTTCAAGCGCGCCTGCGCGGCGTCGCGGTGCTTCGCCGAAGGGAAAGCCCGTCCGCCCCCTAGCGAGAGCGCGCCTTTTCGTGGTGGCGGATCACCTCGTCGATGATGAAGCGCAGGAACTTCTCCGAGAATTCGGGATCGAGATCGGCTTCCTCAGACAATTTCCGCAGCCGCGCGATCTGGCGCCGTTCGCGCTCGGGATCGGCGGGGGGCAGGGTCGCCTTCGCCTTGTATTCGCCCACTGCCTGGGTGATCCGGAACCGTTCGGCAAGCATGTGGATCAGCGCCGCGTCGATGTTGTCGATGCTCCGGCGATAGCCCGCCAGGACCGGGTCGGGCGCGGGCGGGTCGGCGGCCTTTCCGGCTTCCCCGGCGGCGGGGGCGATGTGCGTTTCTTCGGACATGGATTGCAAGGCTAACAGCAATTTGCGGCTTGCCAAGCGTCCAAGCCTCTTCCAAATGCGCCTGCATATGACAGCCGACGTCGTCCCCCTGCCGCGCAAGCGGCCGACGCTCGATCCGATGCTCTCCCTCACGGCGAGCGGGATGAATGCGGTGAACACCGTCATTCTGGAACGGATGCAGAGCGAGATTCCGCTCATCCCGCGGCTCGCCGGGCATCTCATTTCGGGCGGGGGAAAACGGCTCCGGCCGATGCTGACGCTCGCCGGGGCGGAACTGGTCGGCTACAACGGCACGCGCCATCACAAGCTCGCGGCCGCGGTCGAATTCATCCACACCGCGACGCTGCTGCACGACGATGTCGTCGACGGCAGCGAATTGCGGCGCGGCAAGGCGGCGGCGAACATCGTGTTCGGCAATCCGGCGACGGTGCTGGTCGGCGATTTCCTGTTCTCCCGCGCCTTCGAACTGATGACCGAGGACGGGTCCCTGCGCGTTCTCAAGATCCTCAGCCATGCGAGCGCGGTGATCGCCGAGGGCGAGGTCTCGCAGCTCACCGCCCAGCGCCAGATCGAGACGAGCGAGGAACGCTATCTCGACATCATCGGGGCCAAGACCGCCGCGCTCTTCGCCGCGGCCAGCCAGATCGCCGCCGTGGTCGCGGAATGCTCCGACGAGCAGGAACGCGCGCTCGAAGGATACGGGCGCAATCTCGGCGTCGCCTTCCAGCTCGTCGACGACGCGATCGACTACGATTCCGACGCGGCGCAGATGGGCAAGGACCGGGGCGACGATTTCCGCGAGGGCAAGATGACGCTCCCCGTCATCCTCGCCCACGCCCGCGGCAGCGGGGAGGAGCGCAAGTTCTGGCGTGACGCGATCCTCGGCCACCGCGCGAGCGACGAGGATTTCGCCCACGCCGTCGCCCTGATCGAGAAGCACGACGCGCTCGAGGACACGCGCGAACGCGCCCGCCATTTCGCCCACCGGGCGATCGACGCGATCTCGATCTTCCCCGACGGCAAGGCGCGCGCGGCGATGACGGAAGCCGCGCAATTCGCGGTCGCGCGGGGATATTGAGCTACGGAAACTCAATAAATCCCCGTTCGCCCGGGCGAAACGCGTCGGGTTTATCGCGCCAGATGAATTCGATTCTGAATGGAGCCTTGAGACTCCGGGCACACCGCCCGATGATTTTTGCGGCATCCTCGGCCGAAACGCCTTGAAAAGAGAAATTGTGGCTCGGCACAAACTTGTAGCCTTGGTCCTCAAATTTCCCTTCTTTAATATTTGCTCCGGAAGCTCGACGGAGGCCATCAACGGAGCCTGTCGCGCTTAAGGCTTGGATAAGCGCGTGCCTCACGAAGCCATCCCAATTGAACTTGGCAGGGCTCGCGCCGTCGAAGTGACCATCCATAACCTTCGTGTGTGTCAATGGCGGCAGTCTCTCAAGCGAGTGACGCTTGATGCCGGGAAACTTGTCTGGCGTGGTAGAAGCCGTCACTCCCTTCTCGTGCAGATCAAGTAAGCGGGTGATGACCGACGCAGGAGTGTCCACGAATGGTTGAGCCAACGCCTGAAGGCGCGGGAAGTCCGAGTCTGCAATCTCAATCTTCATCAACGCCTCCATAAATCCATCAATTCATAATTTCATATT
Organism: Erythrobacter sp. HL-111; assembly: GCF_900105095.1. Classification (NCBI taxonomy): domain Bacteria; kingdom Pseudomonadati; phylum Pseudomonadota; class Alphaproteobacteria; order Sphingomonadales; family Erythrobacteraceae; genus Erythrobacter; species Erythrobacter sp. HL-111. The sequence continues at coordinate 306,894 of NZ_LT629743.1, forward strand.
TTCATATCGAGGCTCGTCCGTCAAGATGAATTCGCTTCCGATCCACGAAGTGCTGCCGCAAGTGCTCGGCGCCCTGCGCGATTGCGGCGCGGGCGTGCTGGTCGCGCCGCCGGGGGCGGGCAAGACCACCGCGGTGGCCCCCGCGCTGCTGGGGGAGGCGTGGTGCGATGGGCAGGTCATCCTGACCTCGCCCCGCCGGGTCGCCGCCCGCGCCGCGGCCGAACGGATGGCGGCCATGCTGGGGGAGGAGGCGGGCGGGACGATCGGCTATGCGACGCGGCTCGAAAGCCGGATCTCGGCGCGGACCCGCGTGCTGGTCGTGACCGAGGCGATCCTGGTCAACCGGCTGGTCGAGGACCCGGAACTGCCCGGCGTCTCGGCGCTGCTGTTCGACGAGGCGCACGAACGGCATCTCGACAGCGACCTTGCGCTCGCGCTCGCGCTCGAAAGCCGCGCAGTGCTGCGCGAGGATCTGCGCGTGCTGGTCATGTCGGCGACGATCGACGGGGCGCGTTTCGCCCGGCTGCTGGGCGAGGGAGCGCCGGTCCTGACCAGCGAAGGGCGAAGTTTTCCGCTGGAGATAAAATGGCTTGGCGGTGATGCCTCGCAAGCGGTCGAGGACCGGGTCGCGGGCGCCGTGATGCGGGCATGGCGCGAGGAGACGGGCGACGTGCTCGCCTTCCTGCCGGGCCTGCGCGAAATCGAACGGGTCCGCGAACGGCTCGGGCCTCGCCTGCCCGATACCCCGATCCTGCCGCTCCACGGGCAGGTCGAGCCCGCCGCCCAGCGTGCCGCCATCGCGCGCGATCCGACGGGGCGCCGCCGCATCGTGCTGGCGAGCGCGATCGCGGAGACCTCGCTCACCCTGGACGGCGTTTCGGTCGTGGTCGACAGCGGCCTTGCGCGCCTGGCCGAATTCGATCCCGCGGCGGGGACCACCCATCTCGTCACCCGCCGGGCGAGCCGCGCCGCCGCCGATCAGCGCGCGGGCCGGGCGGCGCGGCAGGGGCCGGGCGTCGCCTACCGGTTGTGGGAGGAAGCCGGGCATCCCGGCCGGCCCGAATTCGCCGCGCCCGAAATCGCGACCGCCGACCTCGCTCCGCTGGTGCTGACGCTGGCGCGCTGGGGCGGGGGCGATCCGGCCGCGCTGCCGTGGCTCGACCCGCCGCCCGAAGTCGCCGTCGCAAGCGCGCGGGCGCGGCTGGCGGCGATGGGCGCGCTTGATGCGCCGGAACACGGGGGCCGGATCACCGCATGGGGTCAAAAGGTCGCGGCCCTGCCGATGGCGCCAGACCATGCCGCCGCGCTGCTTTTCGCCGCCGAGGCCGGGTGCGAGGAGGAGGCGGCGCGGCTCGTAATGCTGTTGCAGGAACGCGGTCTCGGCGGGCGGAGCGAGGACCTCGCGCAGCGCCTCGCGGCATGGGCGCGGGAGCGCGGCAAGCGGGCCGAGGCCGCGCGCGGGACCGCGAAGGGATGGGCGAAGCGGGCGCGGGGGCTGGCGGAGCGGGGCGCGCGCGAGCTCGATCCGTTCGAATGCCTCGCCCTTGCGCGGCCCGATTTCGTCGCCCGACGGCGCGATGCTGCGGGCGAGCACTGGCTCGCGGCGGGCGGGCGCGGGTTCCGGCTCGATCCGGCCTCGCCGCTGGCGCGTGCGGAATGGATCGTGATCGGCGACGCGCAGGGACAGGCATCGGGCGCGCGGATTACCGCGGGCGCGGCCCTGGCACCCGAACGGGTCGCGGCGATCTTTGCGGATCGAATCGAGGAAACGCTCGCAACCGATTGGGATGACGGCAAGAACCGGGTGCGCGCGGTGCGGCATCGGCGGCTCGGCGCGATCACGCTGACGAGCGTGCCGGAGCCTTCGCCCGACCCGCAGGCGGTTGTGGATATCCTCGTGGACAAGGCTCTGGAAAAGCTGGGGACCGGGAACGGCCTGCTGCCCGCGGGTTTCCTTGCCCGCGCCCGCTTCGCCGGGATCGAGGCGCTTTCGCCCGAAGCGCTGCGAGAGAGCGCCGCCCTGTGGCTCGCCCCCCTGCTCGAGGGTCGGCGCGATCTCGAGCTTGCCCCGGCGAAGGTGGCGGAGGCGGCGCTCGGGCTGGCCGGTTGGGACGAGCGCCAGCGATTGGGGCGCGAGGCCCCGATCCATTTCACCTCGCCCGCGGGCACGCGGCACGCGATCGACTATGCGGGCGAGGACGCGCCGAGCGTAGAGGTGCGGGTGCAGGCGCTGTTCGGGCTCGACGCGCATCCGATGATCGGCGGGGTGCCGCTGCTGCTCAAGCTCACCAGTCCCGCCGGCCGCCCGGTGCAGGCGACGCGCGACCTGCCCGGCTTCTGGCGCGGCAGCTGGTTGGACGTGGCGAAGGACATGAAGGGCCGCTATCCCAAGCACCGCTGGCCCGAGCGGCCGTGGGAAGAAAAGCCGAGCCTCAAGACAAAGAATGCCTTCAATCGCGGCTGATTCTGGATTATCGGAAAACGCCATGGTTTGAGCGGGTCCGTCGGCGCGCGAAACGCGCCGCAAGGCCGACCGGCCGCCCGCAGCGACGCGGCCATCAGGCCGCATGAGCGAGGAAACGCAGACAAAATGCCCGCAGTGATCTACCAGCAGCCCAAGAGCGCGATGCAGTCCGGCAAGGCCCAGACCGATACCTGGGTGCTCGAATTCGAGCGGTCGCAGGCGCTGCGGCCCGACCCGCTGATGGGTTGGGCCGGGAGCGGCGACACGCAGGCGCAGGTGCGACTGAACTTCCCGACCAAGGAAGCGGCCAGGGCCTATGCCGAGAAACACGGCATTCCCGCGCGGGTCCATGCGACGCCGCCCAAGCGGCTCAAGCTCCAGGCCTACGCGGATAATTTCAAGTAGTATCCTCGCTCATGCGAGCTGCGCTCGTGGGGCTTGAATCCCGGTGTTGAATTCGCGCGAGTTTCGCGCCATATGCGCGTCCGGGAGTCGGGTGGACGTTTGCGTTCGCTCACCGGGTCAGGTCCGGAAGGAAGCAGCCCAGGTGAATTGCGGCGGGTCGCTCGGCTCCTTCATTCCCCTCGCAGCGCACATTTTTCGCGACGGCTTGCCATGACAAAGGCTCGCCGAGCGCCTAGCTTGCGCGCGTGAACGATTCCGATTCCAACCTGCCCGAGACCGAGGAAGACGACCGCCCAAGCGCGGCCGAGCTCGAGGCTGCGGGCCAGGATTCCATGTTCGGGAAGGCGCCCGCACCTGCGCCCGAACCCGCGCCGGCACCCTCTGCCGCTCCCGCTCCGCCCGACCAGGCGCAGCCCTACCGCGTCCTCGCGCGGAAATACCGCCCGCAGACCTTCAGCCAGCTGATCGGGCAGGAGCCCATGGTCCGCACGCTCGCCAATGCGATCGAGCGCGACCGGCTGGCCCATGCCTTCCTGATGACCGGGGTGAGGGGGGTCGGCAAGACCTCGACCGCGCGGCTGATTGCAAAGGCGCTCAATTGCGTCGGGCCGGACGGGACCGGCGGGCCGACGATCGATCCCTGCGGCCAGTGCGAACCCTGTCGCGCCATCGCCGAGGGGCGGCACATCGACGTGATCGAGATGGACGCGGCCTCCAACACCGGGGTCGACGACGTGCGCGAGATCATCGACGCGGTGCAGTATTCGGCCGTTTCGGCGCGCTACAAGATCTACATCATCGACGAGGTCCACATGCTCACGCGCAATGCGTTCAACGCATTGCTCAAGACGCTGGAGGAACCCCCGGCGCACGTCAAATTCCTGTTCGCCACGACCGAAGTGGAAAAGCTGCCCGTCACCGTGCTCAGCCGGACGCAGCGTTTCGACCTCAGGCGCATTCCGGCGGACCTGCTTGCGCGGCATTTCGCCTGGGTCTGCGCCGAGGAAGGGGTCGAGGCGGAGGACGAGGCGCTCGCCATCATCGCCGCGGCCGCCGAAGGATCGGTGCGCGACGGGCTTTCGATCCTCGACCAGGCGATCGCCCATGCGGATCTCGACGAGGGCGGCAGAGTGACCGCGCAGCGGGTGCGCGACATGCTCGGCCTTGCCGACAAGAGCGCGCGGCGCCGCCTGCTCGGCCACGTGCTCGATGGCGACGCGCAGGCGCTGTTGGCGGCGGTGGGCGAGCAATACGCGCTGGGGGTCGAGCCGCTCGCGCTGATGCGGGCGCTGATGGACCTCGTCCACCGCATCACCGTGGCGCAGGTTGCCGCGGCGGAGCCCGATGCGCCCGGCGAGGAGGAGCGCCGCGCGCTCGCCGATTTCGCCGCGCGGCTGGGGGCGGGGGAACTCCACCGCCTGTGGCAATTGCTGCTGAAGGGGCACGAGGAGGTCCGCTCCGCGCCTGATCCGCTGGTCGCGCTGGAGATGGCGCTGCTGCGGGTGCTGCACGCGGCCGAGATGCCCGATCCGGGCCGGCTGGCGCGGCGGATCGAGGAAATTGCGAAGAACGGCCCGACCCCCGCGCCCGCTGCGCCGCCGGGCGAGGGCGGTGCTGGCGGCGGCGCGGAAACGGCGCAGGATCACGCGGACTGGGCCGAACTCGTCGAGCGGGTCGAGGCGGCAGGGCACCTGCGCGTCGCCCAGATGATGCGCGACCGGGTGCGGGTGATCGAACTGGGCGATGAACGTCTCGTGTTCCAGCGGGCGGACAGTTTTCCCGACGATCCCGCGCCCGAAATCCGCGACGCGCTGCTCAAGCTGACCGGACGGCGCTGGCATCTTGAAGAAGGTGACGGCCCCGCGCAGCCTTCCCTGCGGGAAACCGCCGAGGCCGAGGCAAGGGCCGCGCGCGATCGGATCGCGGCCGACCCGCTGGTCAAGGCCGCGCTTGCGAATTTTCCCGAGGCCGAATGGCTCGAGGACGAGGGGCAGCAAGGCAAGGTCGCGCGCATGAGCCGCGCGACGTGAACGACATGGAGACGACGCGATGAAATCGATGGAAGAAATGATGCAGGCGGCCCAGCAGGCGGCCGAGCAGATCCAGAAGCAGATGGGCGAAATGCAGGCCAAGCTCGACAGCCTCGAGGTCGAGGGCCGTTCGGGCGGGGGCCTTGTCACGGTCCGCGCGACCGCCAAGGGTCGCATCCTCGGTGTCGCGATCGACGACAGCCTGATGAAGCCGGAGGAAAAGCAGGTGCTCGAGGACCTCGTCACCGCCGCCTTCAACGACGCGCGCGACAAGGCCGACCGGGTTTCGGCCGAACAGATGAAGGAAATGCAGGGCTCGATGGGCCTGCCGCCGGGGTTCAACCTGCCGGGCATGGGGTGAGGACGGCCGGTTCCGAGCCCGCGACACGAGGCGCCGGTCCTTCGCTTGTCGCAAGGCCGCAGCATGAGCGGCCTTCGCTTGTCGCAAGGCCGCAGCATGAACGGCCTTCGCTTGCCGCAGGGTCGCGGCAGGCGCGCGCCGGGGCGGAGGCATTGCCGACGGCGTCCACAGCGTAATCCTGCGCGCCATTGCGAGCGCGGCCCGCGCTACCCATATTCGCGGGCAAAGGCAGGCACTTCTGCCGCCAGCGACAAGTTCTTCACGGACCCGATGACATGACCCAGACCTTTCCCCTCCTCCCCCTTCGCGACATCGTCGTCTTTCCCGGCATGGTCGTGCCCCTGTTCGTCGGGCGCGAGAAATCGGTTGCCGCGCTAGAGGCGGCGATGGAAGCTTCGAAGGACATATTCCTCCTCGCCCAGCTCGATCCGGGCACCGACGATCCGGAGGCCGAAGACCTCTACGAGGTCGGCGTGGTCGCGCAGGTGCTCCAGCTGCTGAAACTGCCCGACGGGACCGTGCGCGTGCTGGTAGAGGGGACCCATCGTGCTCGGCTGGCAGAGCTTTCCGCGGCGGATGGCCACGTCCTCGCCAAGGTCGACCTGCTCGAGCCGGAGACGGTCGCGGGCAGCGAAGTCACCGCGCTGATGCGTCAGGTGTCCGAACAGTTCGGCGAATATGCCAAGCTCAACAAGAAGCTGGGCGAGGAAACCGACATCGAGCTGGGCGAGGTCGACGATGCCGGCCAGCTTGCCGACATGATCGCCGCCGCGATCAGCGCGAAGGTATCCGACAAGCAATCGCTGCTGGCCGAGAGCAATCCCCTCAAGCGGCTCGAACTCGTCATGGCCTTCATGGAAGGCGAGCTGTCCGTCCTCCAGGTCGAGCGCAAGATCCGCGGGCGCGTGAAGCGCCAGATGGAGAAGACGCAGCGCGAATATTACCTCAACGAACAGTTGAAGGCGATCCAGAGCGAACTGGGCGGCGGCGACGGCGAGGACGGCGACGAGATCGCCGAGCTGACCGAGAAGATCGAGAAGACCAAGCTGTCGAAGGAAGCGAAAGCCAAGGCGCAGGCCGAGCTCAAGAAGCTGAAGGCGATGCAGCCGATGAGCGCGGAGGCGACCGTGATCCGCAATTATCTCGACGTGCTGCTGGGCCTGCCCTGGGGCAAGAAATCGAAGATCAAGAAGGACATAGCCGCTGCGCAGGACGTGCTCGATGCGGACCATTACGGCCTTGAAAAGGTCAAGGACCGGATCATCGAATACCTCGCGGTGCAGGCGCGCACCAACAAGCTGAAAGGCCCGATCCTGTGCCTTGTCGGCCCGCCCGGGGTGGGCAAGACCAGCCTCGGCAAGTCGATCGCCAAGGCGACGGGCCGTGAATTCGTGCGCCAGTCGCTGGGCGGCGTGCGCGACGAGGCGGAAATCCGCGGCCACCGGCGCACCTATATCGGATCGATGCCGGGCAAGATCGTCAGCAACCTCAAGAAGGCAGGCACGATCAACCCGCTGTTCCTGCTCGACGAGATCGACAAGCTCGGCCAGGATTTCCGCGGCGATCCCGCCTCGGCCCTGCTCGAGGTGCTCGACCCGGAACAGAACAACAAGTTCCAGGACCACTATCTCGAACTCGACCTCGATCTGTCGGGGATCATGTTCGTGACCACCGCGAACAGCCTCGACCTGCCGCAGCCGCTGCTCGACCGGATGGAGATCATCCGGCTGGAAGGCTACACCGAGGACGAAAAGGTCGAGATCGCCAAGCGCCACCTGCTGCCCAAGCAGATCGACGAGCACGGCCTCAAGGAGGGCGAGTTCCATCTCACCGAAGAGGGTCTGCGCGATCTCATCCGCTACTACACCCGCGAGGCGGGCGTCCGCACGCTGGAGCGCGAGATCGCGCGGCTGGCGCGGAAATCGCTGCGCAAGATCCTCGAAGGCGAGGTGGACAGCGTGACCGTGACGCCCGAAAACCTCGGCGATTTCGCGGGCGTGCGGAAATTCAAGCACGGCATGAGCGAGGAAGAGGCGCAGGTCGGCGCGGTGACGGGTCTCGCCTGGACGCAGGTCGGCGGCGAGCTGCTCACCATCGAAAGCGTGACCACGCCGGGCAAGGGCGAGATCAAGACCACCGGCAAGCTCGGCGAGGTGATGAACGAAAGCGTCGCGGCCGCCTTCAGCTTCGTCAAGGCGCGCGCTCCGGCCTACGGGATCAAGCCTTCGATCTTCCAGCGCAAGAACGTCCACATCCACCTGCCCGAAGGCGCCGTCCCAAAGGACGGGCCGAGCGCCGGGATCGGCATGGTCACCTCGATCGTCTCGACCCTCACCGGCGCGCATGTCCGGCCCGACATCGCCATGACCGGCGAAGTCACCCTGCGCGGGCGGGTGCTGGCGATCGGCGGACTGAAGGAGAAACTGCTTGCGGCGCTGCGCGGCGGGATCAAGACCGTCCTCATCCCCGAGGAGAACGTCAAGGACCTCGCCGAGATTCCCGATCGCGTGAAGGAAGGCCTCGAGATCGTCGCGGTCAGCCACGTCGACGAGGTGCTCGATCGCGCGATCATCGACCTGCCCGATCCGATCGAATGGACCGAGAAGGACGATCTCGCCTCTCAGCCGCACGCCGCCGCAGGGAGCGAAAATCCTGTCGCTTCGGACGTGCCAACCGCGCATTGAGCGGCTAGGGAAGCCCGGCTTGCCGCGAATCGCGGTAAGGGTCGCAAACTGCACGGGAATGACGCCGGATGATCCGATCGGGAGGCGAACCTCGGTTCGTCGCAAAAGCCGTGGCTTCATCCCGCAGGCGCGGTTTTCCGGGCGATTTGCCTTTGACAGCCTCTCGCAAAAAGTCTCATTCTGTAGGCTTTCGAGGGAGGCGATTCACCGATTCCACACACAATCTCAAAAGTGAGGGGGTTCCCAACATGAACAAGAACGATCTGATCAGCGCCGTCGCCGAAACGAGTGGCCTTTCCAAAAACGACGCCTCCAATGCCGTCGAAGGCGTGTTCGAGGCGATCACCAAGGCGCTTTCGAGCGGGGACGAAGTCCGGCTGGTCGGCTTCGGCACGTTCTCGGTCGCGAAGCGCAAGGCCTCGACCGGACGCAATCCGCGCACCGGCGAAGAAATGAAGATTCCGGCGTCGAACCAGCCCAAGTTCAAGGCCGGCAAGGGCCTCAAGGACGCGGTCAACTGACGACCGGCCAAGCCGGGCAGGGCGCCTCGCCTCGCTGTCCGGGCCGAAAGACCCCGCTGGCCATGCGGCCGGCGGGGTTTTTTTATGGCTTGCCGCCGGCCGCAACGCTGCCCGGCGCGGGGCGGTCAGGGCGCAAGATCGATTAGCGCGGTCGGCGCCGCCCTGGTCCGCGGGGAAATCTCCCATGACAGCACCTCGCCGGTGGGGGTCGCGTCCGGGCCTTCGTCGGTGTTGTTCGCAAGGATCCGCATCCCGCCTTTCAGCACGAGCGTGAACGTGCCCTCGACCTGGGGGATGTCCGGCATCTGCTGGCCTTCGCCGCCATTCTCCTCGTCTCCCAGCGCCGCGAGCCCGGCCAGCGCGCCCATGTTGCCCATCATGCCGCCCATCATGCCGCCCAATGGATTGTCGTTCTGCGCGGCGAAGGCGGGCGCGTTGATCCGCACCACGTCGTCCTTGCGCAGGATCACCTGGACGAACGGGCCGGACGGCGGGAAATCCTCGATCACCGGGAACAGGAAATCGTGGCCGAGCGAGCCGTCGATCCTGTACCCCACCTCGAACACGCCGTCGCCTTTCGGCACGACCCGTTCCCAGCCTTCGTGGCGCATGAGCAGGGCGGCGAGCTCCTGCGCGGCCTCCGGGTCCGAGGGGTCGATCCCGCCCATGACCGCGGCCATCTGCTGCGCCTTCTCCTTCGCCTCGGCGGCGCGCCGGTCGGCACCGGCATCCCATTCGGCGCGCTGCCCGGCCACCTCCGCAGGGGTGCATTCGCGCTCCTCGAAGCTGCCTTCCACCGTGCATTTCGGCTCGAAGCTCTCGGCCGCGGCACCCATCTGCGAAAGGCTCGACAGGCCGAGGAAGAAGATCTCGCCGTCATAGGTGAAGGTAAACGTGTCGTCGCCGTTCAGCACCAGCGTGCTGTCGAACCTGCCGGGCGCGACGAAACAGCCCGACAGGACCAGCGCAAGCGCCGCGACGAGCGCGGCGGCGAAACGGATCGGCGAATGGCGTGTCATGGTCCGATTCTCCCCCAAAGCGGCGGCACCAGGTTAGACCGCCCGTCCTTCAGCTTCGTGCCGCCGCCGCATAGAGCGCGATCGCGGCGGCGTTCGAGACGTTGAGGCTTTCGATCGCGGAGGAAATCGGCAGCCGGGCGAGCGCGTCGCAATGGGCGGCGACATTCGCGCGCAGACCCTCGCCCTCCGCCCCAAGCACGATGGCGAGCGCGCCCGCGGGCAGGGCCTCGGCGAGCGTTGCCTCGGCCTGCCCCGTCATGCCGATGCGCCAGTATCCCGCCTCGGCCAGGTCGTCGAGCGCGCGGGAGAGGTTGACCACCCGCACCCAGGGCACGGTCTCGAGCGCGCCCGAGGCCGATTTCGCGACCACTCCGCTTTCGGGCGGGGCGTGGCGGTCCTGCGTGACGATCGCGGCGGCATCGAAGGCCGCGGCCGAGCGCAGGATCGCGCCGACATTGTGCGGGTCCGTCACCTGGTCGAGCACGACGATCGGGCGCGCCGCATCGCCGTTCGCGACATCGGCGAGAAAGACGTCGTCCAGCGGCAGGCATTCGAGCACCAGTCCCTGGTGCGGCGCATCCTTGGCGACCAGCCGCGCAAGATCGGCCGCATCGGCGTATTCGACCGGGAAGTCGGGCGGCAGTTCGCCGTCGAGGCTCTCGATCCCCTCGCGCGTTGCCCACAGCTTGCGGTGGTCGCGCACGGGGTTCCTGAGCGCCGCCTCGACCGGGTGGCGGCCCCACAGGCGGACGTGGCCCGCGCTTGCCCGGCCCGAGCCGCGCCCGCCCTTCATGCGACCCGCGCGGCCCCTCAGCGCGCGCTTCTTTTCCTGTTTCGCCATCCGCTGTCCCGTCGATCAAAGCGCAATGCGCTCCCCTGCCAGCAGGGCCATTGACAGGCAAGGCTCGCTTCGCCATTGGGGCGCCTCTCGGCAGCGCGGAAGCCCTTGCTCCGCGTCGCGCCGCCACACGGGGCGGCGATTTCCGGCCGGTGTGGACAGGTGGCCGAGTGGTTAAAGGCAGCAGACTGTAAATCTGCCCGCGCAAGCGTACGCTGGTTCGAATCCAGCCCTGTCCACCACCTTCCCCGGCCCGTTTCCCCTTACGGCCAGCCCAGCCGAGCGGCCAGCGCCGCGGCGTTGGCGAGCAGGGCGGCGGCGACCGCCGCCCGGTCCCAGAAATCGAGCGCGATGCGGTCGGGCGGGGCGATCGCCTTGCCGAACCCGCGCGTTTCGAGCGCGGCGGTCATTGCTCCGCCACGCCGCATGATCGTCAACAGCGCCGGGATGAACAGGCGCGGCACGTTGCGAAGGAACGAGACCGGACGCCGCGCCGAGAGCGTCATGCCCTTCAGCCGCATCGAATCCATCACCTGCGCCAGGTCGCTGAGGCTGAGATAGATCAGCACGAAGGCATAGCCGACCACGAAGGCCGCCCCGTGCGGCAGGCCGAGGCCGCGCAGGCCATCGACCAATTCGTCGATCTCCATGGTCGAGAACAGGGCGACCCCGATCAGGATCGCCGCGATCCAGCCGAGCGAGAGCCGCAGGCCGAACTCGAATTCGGCGTTGAAGGCGAAATCCTTGCCCAGCATCGGTATGACGACGAGCGCGATGATGGTCGGCGAATGGATCAGGAGCATCAGGGCAAGCCAGCCGACCGGCGCGCGCGCCGTCACGGCGATCGCGCCCCCGACCACGACAGCGCCTGCCATCCAGCGCCAGTCGGGCGCGATGTAGATCAGCGCGAGGAACAGCAGGAAGAGCAGCCACTTGACCCGCGGATCGCGGTCCCGCCAGAAGCTGGGGCGGCCGGTGTTGAGGACCGGCACCTTCATCCCGCCGCGCCTTCCGGGCGTGACCGGGCGGCGGCGTGTGCCTCTGCCTGCGTCGGTGCGGGGGCCGCTGCCGGTTCCGGGGGATCGAGGTCGAGCGCCCGCAGCCGCGCCTCCTGTCCGGATGCGAAGGCCTGTTCGGGCGGCCCGGCGTCGTGCAGGCGGCCCTCCTCGATGAACAGGACCCGCGTCGCGATCGCGGCGAGGAAATCGAGATCGTGGTCGAGCACGATCGCCCCGCCGCCGCGCGCGGCGAACTCCGCGATGACCCCGGCGAAGCGCGTGCGCTCGCGCGGGTCGAGCCCGGAAGCGATCTCGTCGAGCACGAGCACCGGCGCGCCGTTCGCGAGCATGGCGGCGGCCTGGGCGATGCGGGCCGTGCCGGGGGGCAGCAGGCCGGGATCGGTGTCGAGCACGTTCTCGAGGCCGAGCTGGCCGGCGAGCTCGGCGATGCGCCGGGGTGCCTCGCCCGGCGCAACGCCCGCCCGCGCGAGGCCGCGTTCGATCTCGGCGCGCAGGTTCGGTTCGCTGAAGAAGGCGCTCGGCGCGTGCAGCACGACCGCGACCCCGCCGCTGTGCCCGGCCGCGGCGCGGGGGAGGCGGATCGACCCCGCCTGCGGCTGGATCAGCCCGCCGACGAGTTTCGCCAGCGTGGTCTTGCCCGCCCCGTTGTGGCCGGCGATGGCCAGCACCTCGCCCGCGGCGCAGGCGAGGTCGGCCCCGCGCCAGACCGGCGTGCCGTCCTCATGCGCGAATTCGATCCCCCGCATCTCCAGCAGGATGTCGCCGGTGCGCGGAGACGGCGCGCGCCGGGGCGGCGGCGGGGCGAGGCCGTGGGCGGCGAGCAGCGCCCCGTCGCCCGCGATGTCGGCCGCCGGCCCGAGCGCGGCGATCCGGCCCTCGGCCAGCACCATCACCCGGTCGGCCCATTCGCGCAGGCGCCCGGCCCGGTTGTCGACCAGCAGCACCGCCCCGCCGGCTTCGGTCACCCGCCCGATCGTCTCGCGCACCCGCGCGAGCCCGCTCGCATCGAGCCCGCCGGCGATCTCGTCGAGGATGAGGACATCGGGCCGTTCGGCGACCGCCGCGGCGAGCGCGACCAGCATCTGCTTGTGGTCCGGCAGTTCCCAGATGTAGCGCTGCGCCTCGTCCTGCGCGATGCCGAGCGCCGCGAGCGCATCGAGCGCGCGCCGCGTCGCCTCGGCGCGGGGCAGGCCGAGATGTTCGAGCGAGGCCTCGACCTCGCCGATCGCCCGGGTGCGCGTCATCATCGCCGCCGGGCTGTCCGAGACATAGCCGATATCGACCGCTTCCCCGCCAAGCCCGACGCGCCCCGCCATCGCGCCCCCGGTCGCGAGCGGGGCGACGCCCGCCATCACCCGGCACAGCGTCGACTTGCCCGCCTGCGAAGCGCCCATCAGGCCAAGCACCTCGCCCGCGCGCAGGTCGAACGAAACGCCGCGCAGGACCGGCGCCGCGCTCGAAGGGTAGCGGAATTCGAGATCCGCGGCCCAGGCGCGCGCATCGGGAGAGGGGGTGAAGCCGCTTTCGTGCCGGGCGAAGGGTTCGACCGCGCGCCGGTCGCCCTTGGCCGGGAAGCCGAGGTAATGCTCGAACCGGCCATGCAGGCGCGGCACGAGGAAATGGGCCGGTATCGCGCCCCAGACGACGCCGTGCAGCAGCGTGTTGCCGAGCGTCGACTGGATGAAGATGCCCATGCTTTCCCCTCCGAACAGCAGGAAGGAGGACGCCTCGATCGCGGCCTGGATGAACGCGCACAGGATCGAGGCGACAAGCACCGCGAGCCGCGTCGGCGGGGCCTTGCCGAACAGCGTGCTGGTCAGCGCGAAGCCGACGAAATAGCCGACGAAGCCGATCGGGTCGTCGAGTTCGTAGCCTTCCATCATGTCGCGCAGGAATTCCCCGAGCGCGACGCCGAGTCCGATCGCGATGCCGACCCGCCCGCCGGGCAGCAGCGCGACGAGGACGATCGGGATGAAGAACGGCTTGCTGTCGATGTCGACCGGGATTTCGGGGATCGCCTCGAGCGGGATCAGGCCGAGGAAGAACAGCACGGTCGTCACCCCGATCATCATGACGAAGCGCGAGGGCGCGAGCGTCTCGCTCTCCGCGTCGGCCCGGCCCGGGGGAGCGCCTGCCGGAGGGGCGGGGGCGGCGGCGCTGGCTGTCATCCCCTGTCTCCCTTCCTATTGGGGATCGAAATATTCGATCGCGAAGGTGATGGGGATGTCGACCTTGGCCTCGTCGCGGCCGAAATTCGCCGGCAGCGGGTCGAGCCGCGGGACGAGCCTGGCGACGCGTTCGATCTCGCGGTCGAGCCGGGCGTGGCCGGTCGAACGCACGATGTCCCAGCTTTTGACCTTGCCGTCGCGCGCGATCGTCACCCGCAGCACGCCGCGCCCTTCCTCGCCGCGGTCGAGCGAGGCGCCGGGGTAGATGATCTTGCTGGTATAGGCGCGGATCGAGATCTCGATGAAGCGGCTGGTCACCTCGGTCACCCGCGGCGGGGGCGGCGGGGGCGGCGCGGGCGGGGGCGGGGGAAGCGGAAGGGGCGGGCCGGTGCCGATCCCGCCCGCGCCCGAACTCGCGCGGCCGTCGCCGCTCGTCGCGCCGGCCACGACGCGCGCTTCCTTCGGCGGGGCGGGCGGGGGTGCGTCCTCGGCGCGCTCGGCGACGACCGGTGCCTCGTCCGCGACCTCGACTTCCTCGGGCGGCGCCTCGAGCCGGCGCGCCGGCCCGCCGAGCGAGACGACCACGCTTTCCTCCGCCGCGGCGAGCACGATCTCCTCGCTCGCCCCGTAGCGCAGTGAATAGAGTGCAAGGGCGAGCGCGGCGCAGGCGATCCCCGCGGCCCAATGCCAGCGCCGCGGGATCGGCGGCGGGCTGGGCGCGATCGCGCTCGACCAGGCCGCCGCGCTCATTCGGCGACCCGCCCCGCGCCGACCGTCAGCAGCACGATATAGGACGCGCCGCCCGCCCGGATGTCCTCCATGATGTCGATCACGTCCTTCGCCTCGGCTCCGCCGTCGGGCTTGAGCTGAATCAGGACCTCGGGCCGGGTGGTGAGGATCTCGCGCACCTCGCCTTCGAGCGCCTCGCGCGGGACAGCGCGGTCGTTGATCGCGATCTCGTCTTCCTCCCCCACCAGGATGACGAGATCCTGCACGTCGCCGCGCATGTCGCTGGTCGAGGCGGTAGGCGTGACCGCGAAGGCGTCCTTGGGCTCGATCGAGCCTGCCAGCATGAAGAAGACGAGCAGGATGAAGACGACATCGATCAGCGGCGTGATGTTGATGAGCTCGCGCTTCGCCTTTTCCCGGGGGAGCCTCACCGGCCTGCCTCTTCCCCGGTGGTGGCGAAGGAGACCGCATAGGCCCCGGCATCGCGGGCGAGCTGGAAGGCGTCGACCGCTTCCTGGATGGTCACGCCGTCCTCGGGCCGGACGAGGAAGGTGCGCCCCGGATCGACCGCGACCAGCGCCTCCACCTCGCGCGCGACGTCCCCGGCACTGGCGGGCTTTCCGTCATAGGCGAGCGTGCCGTCCTCGTTCACCTTGATGACGATCGCGGCAGTCGCGTCCTGCAGCACCTCGCGTTCCTGCGGCGTGTCGATCCCGATCAGCCGGAAGCGCGCGAAATTGGTGGTCAGCATGAAGAAGACGAGCAGGATGAACACCACGTCGATCAGCGGCGTGACGTTGAGCAGCGCGATGTCGGGGCGCTTGCGGCGGAAGATCATGCCGGCTGGGCCGCGAGCTGCGCTTCCGGCCGTTCGCTCGGCGCGTCGACCGGCGCGGCGGCATCGTAGAGCGGGATGGTGAAGACCTGCGTCGCCGCGTCCTCCATCCGCTGCGCCTCGACATCGACGGAACGTTGCAGCCAGGTGAAGAAGACGGCCGCCGGGATCGCGACCGAAAGCCCGGCGGCGGTGGTCAGCAGCGCTTCCCAGATGCCCCCGGCGAGGACGGCGGGTTCGATCCGGTCGCCGACCGTTTCCATCTGCTGGAACGCCTCGATCATGCCGAGCACCGTGCCGAGCAGGCCGAGCAGCGGGGCGATCGTGGCGATCAGGCTGAGAAGGGCAAGGCCGCGCTCCATCGCGTCGAGCTGGGCCTGCGCGACGCGCGTGACCTCCTCGCGCACGACGATGTCGTCCATCAGCGGGTCGGCCTTGCCGCGCACGGCGGCGGCCATGACCTTGGCGACGGGGCTCGGGCGCGGCTCGAGCCCGTCGAGCGCCTTCTTCCAGTGATCGGCCCGCAATTGTTGGACGACCCCGGCGACGAAGCCGTGGCGCCCGACGCCGATGCGGGCGAACTGCACCAGCTTCACGATCGCGACGCCAAGGGCGATCACGGCGAGCGCGGCGAGGATGATGATGATCGGGCCGCCCGCGTCGAAGAATTCGGCCAGTGGCGATGCGGGGGTCGCATGGGCGGGGCTCGCCGCGATGGCGCCCGCTGCGATGGCGGCTCGCTTCGCCGGGAAACGCCTGGACAGCTTGATTATCATCGACACCCCTCCTTGCCCTTGGGCCAGTCTAGGGTGCCTTCGCGATAGATTTGTGACACCCGCGCCGCGATTTGCGACGCATCCGGTCTGGAAACCGCCCGCAAAGGCGCGCCCGATTGCGTCGGGGATGCCGCGGCCCTGCCGGCGCGGGGGATCGTTCCGCGCGCGCGCCGGCAGGGGCCAGGTCAGGCCGCGATGGCTTCGGCGGCCTGCTCTTCCCACGAAAGGCCCGGCAGGTACCGCGCGTCGATCCGCCCGTCCTTGAGCGTGAAGAGGTGGAGCCAGCCATTGTCGAACAGGGCGGCGACGTCGGGGTGGCGTTCGAGGATGTCGATGATCGCCTCGCGCGGGGCCTCGATCAGCACCGACAGGCGCAGCGGCTCGTGGGCGAGCCTTTCGCCGTCGTGGACGCCCTGCCACGGCAGGCCCGGGCGCAGGCGCCCGCTGTTGCCCTCGATCACGCCGATCCCGCCGACGACGTTGTGGATCAGCTTGTTCCCGCCGCCGAACACGTCGGGGGCGACCGAGGAGCCGTAATACTGGAGGCTGATCCAGCTCGCCACCACCACGGGCGCGGTGATGATCAGTTCGAGCGTCGCGAAGCCTTCGTCGGCCTGCCAGTCGTAGCTGTGGAGGAAGGCCCGCCCGCCGAGGTCGCGGCCCGTGGTCGCCTCGCGCGGGGCGGCGATGAAGGCGGCGCACCCGGCAAGGCCCCATTCCGGGCGGATCTCGGCCCAGTTGGCGGCGCGCTGCGGAACGGTGCCGGCCCTGGCGCCCGGCATCCGCAACGCGCGTTCGGCCCGGGTGATCTCGCCCGCCTGGGCGAGCCAGCGGCGCACTTCGGCAAGGTCGCTCTCGCGTCCGGCGGTCTGGCCGTCCTCGTAGATCGTGATCGCGTCGGTCGTCGTGTCGTGCAGCCCGGCGACGAACAGCGTGTCCTCGGGGACCTCGATCCCGCGCTCCTTCAGCCCGGCGCGGGTTTCGGGATCGTTCAGCAGGACCGCGAGCAGGCGGGCCGAAACCTCGCCCGTGTAGCCGCCGCAGGCGCCGCAGTGATAGGCGCTTTCATGCGGGTTGTTGGTGACGTTGCCGCCGTGGCCGAGCAGGAGCACGATCTTGCCGTGCGCTTTCGTGAGGCTCATCGCGCGCAGCACCGCGGCCCCGGTATCGCCCTTGGTCTGCGCGTCGAGCCCGCCGATCACTTCCGGGGTCGGTTCGGGCTTGCCGTTTCCGGCCTTGAGGCCGAGCGCCGAGCGGACGAGCTTGACCGAATAGAGCGGCCCCATCGCCTCGACGAAGGCGAAGGAGGACACCGCCGCCTGCCGGAACCGGCCCCAGGCGCGGCTCGCGCGGGCCGAGATGCGGTCCGCGCGGTCCTGTTCGGGGTCGCCCCGGCTGGTCGTCTCGATCGCCGGGTTGAGCAGCACCGGAAGCCGCGCCTCGAGCGTATCCGAGGCGTGGGAGCGGTGCGCCAGCGGCAGGCCGAAGAAGCCCGCGAAGCCGATCGTTTCGATCCGGCCGTCGACGCTCTCGAGCGCGCGGCGAAACACCTCGGAGCGCACGTCGATGCAGAAGGCGGCCTGGAGGAAGGGCCGCCCGGGCGCCTCGGCCGCGCCGTCGAGCGCGCCGGCGAGCTGACGCTGGTGCGCGCGGTCTGCGGCGTCCTGCAGGATGGCGAGCACGACCTGTTCGGCCGACGGCTCGACCGGCTGGGCATGGGCGGCGATTGTCTCGGCCCAGCGCTCGGCGATGCCGGGAACATGGGCGAGCAGCGCCTCCTCCCAGATCAGCCTGATCGCGAGCAGGTCGGCCATGGTCCGGTCGGTGTCTTCCTTGAGCTCGGCTTGCCACAGCATCCAGCGGGCGTGCTGCGACCACCCGCCGAGGCTCATGAACAGGCGGTGGAAGGCGGTTTCCGCGGCCGCGTCGGTGATGCCGAGCGCTTCGGCGGCGAACAGGATCGCGCGGTCGGCGGTGTCGGGCGCTTCGGCGACATGGGCGCAGAAGCCCTTGAGCCCCGCGATCTCCGGGATCAGGTCATGCATCGCCCAGGCGCGCCAGGCGGCGAAGGCATCGGTGCCCGGGGTCGGCGTCCACAGCGCCTGACCGCGGTCGAAATGGCCCGCCGCCCACAGGCCGAAGGTCTTGTCGATCACCGAAGGCCAGTCCGTCCCGGTCGCCTCGGCCGCAAGGTCGGCGACAGTCGGCAGGGCGCGCGGTTCCGGGGAAGTCTCGGCATTGCCCGCGGCGACCTTCAGCGCGGAGGTGCTGTTGGGCTTGAGGGGCGAGGTCGAGGCCGCCAGCGCGGCTTCGAGGTCGGCCTCGGTAATGCGCCCGGCGCGGATCGCGGCGGTGTACTCGCCCGCGGCCTGCGTCGCGCGGCACCCGCCCACCCGGGCGAGCCGGGCGGCGGCCGTGGCGAGATCCTCCCCGGTCTGGCCGAGGAAGGGATTGACCGCGACCGTCGCATCCAGCGGGAAGGCCGGGGGGATCGCCCGCGCCGCGGCTTCGGCGGCTTCGAGCACCTTGGAAAGCCGGACCGGGGTGATCTGGGACTGGTTCAGGAACATGGCGTGTCTCCGGTGAAATCAGGGTGTGCGGGCGGTCAGTTCGACCGGGCGATGCGGAAGCCGCCGATCGCCCGGTCGAGCAGCGCGTTCATGTAGAGCCCGTTCGCAAGGTGGACGCGCAGGCCGGCGGTCGAGGGGTGGTGCGCCCATTGCGGAAACAGCGCCTGCGCGAAGGCCACCACGCCGAAGGAGACGACCGCGACCACGATCAGCGCCCATTCGAGATCGCCCGGAACCGGCGCGTCGGGAAGCAGCGAACCCCATGCCGCTTCCGAAAGGACGTGGAAGGCGAAATAGGCGATCGCGGTGGCGAGCGAGGCCATCGCCGTGCGCTTGGTCAGTTCCATCGGGGCACGGTCGGCCAGACCCTGGGCGACGAGATAGGCCACCCCGAAGATCAGTATCGTGCCGAGCGCGAGGGCCTGCGTGCTCTTGGGGCCGAAGGTCGCCGTGAAGAGCCCGGCGATGCCGACATAGAGCAGGATGGCAAGGCCGAAGCTCTTCAGCACCGCGCCGAGATCGGCCGGGGCGACCGGGCCGGGGCGGCGGATCTTCGCGACCTCCTCGACCGCTCCGCCCGATGCGAGGAAGGCATGGGCCTTGTAGAGCGAGTGCGCGACGATGTGCAGCAGGGCGAGCGTCCACAGGCCGAGCCCGCACTGAAGCAGCATGAAGCCCATCTGCGAGACGGTCGACCAGGCAAGCGCGGTCTTGACCGCGCTCTGGGTCAGCATGACCGCTGCCCCGAACAGGGCGGTGAACCCGCCGAGCATGACGAGCGCGGCCATCGCGCCCGAGCTCGACTGCATCAGTTCGGCATTGGCGATCAGCAGCACGCCGCCCGAATTGATGATGCCCGCATGGAGCAGCGCGGAGACGGGGGTCGGCGCTTCCATCACCTCGGTCAGCCAGCCATGCAGCGGGAAGGCGGCGGTCTTGAGGGCCGCGGCGATGACGATGCAGGCGATCGCGGCGGTCGTGGCAAGGTCTATCTCTCCTGCCCCGGCCAGCGCGCCGAGCGCGGCGAATTCGGTCGTGCCGTGGGTCGCGCCCAGGATCGCTGCGGCCGCGACAAGCATGACGTCGCCGACGTGCCAGACGATCGCGAACTTGGTCGCCGCGCGGTGCGCCTCGCGCCGCTCGGGATAGAACAGCAGCAACCTGCGAAGGGTAAGCCCGACGAGGAAGGTCGCGGTCGCAAGCGTCGCGAGGCTCGCGGCCTGCGCGAACACCAGCACCGCCGCGAGCGTCGCCAGCATCAGGCCGTGGAACGCCCCCTCGCGCGCCTCTCCGTCGAGATAGGTGCGGCTGTAGCGCATCACGATCCAGCCGATGAAGCCGACGAGGCAAGCCATCGTCGCGGACACCGGATCGGCCCGCAGGCCGAAGGCGAACGCCCCTTCGCCCAGCGTCAGCGCGGCGGGCGCGGCGATGATCACCTGCACCAGTCCTCCGACCGTCAGCACGAAGGCGAAAAGCGCGGCGGTTTCGGACAGGCGCGGCACGGCACCCGGGCGCATCCCGCCATTGACGAGCGCGGGCAGCGCAGCCAGCAGCAGGACCAGCGGGGCAAGGAAGGACAGCGGAAGGTCGATCGGCATGGGAGGTCTCCGTTCAAACGTCCGGGCCGGGATAGCGAGGCTCCTTCATTGATAAAATTTCATATTTTCACGGTAAACGTTCTGTTTTATGGAAGTGGGCAATGCTCAATCTCCATCACCTCCGCCTTTTCCGCGCGGTCGCGCGCGAGGGCACGCTGACCGGCGCGGCCCGGGCGCTCAACATCTCGCAATCGGCGGTTTCGACCCAGATCAAGGCGCTCGAGGCCTCGCTCGGCCACGACCTGTTCGAACGGCGCGGGCGCAACCTGGCCCTGACCGAGGCGGGGCGGATTGCGCTCGACCATGCCGACGAGATCTTCCGCGCGGCCGATCATCTCACCGCCACGCTGAAACGCGCCGAAGGCCAGCGCCGGGTGCTGCGGGTCGGCGCGCTGGCGACGCTCAGCCGCAATTTCCAGCTGCAGTTCCTCGCCCCGCTGCTGGGCCGCGACGATGTCGAGGTGGTGCTGCGTTCGGGTACGCAGGGCAGCCTGCTGCGCGCGCTGGAGGCGCTCGCGATCGACGTGGTGCTGACCAATCTCCAGCCCGCGCGCGACGCGGCGAGCCCCTATCTCGTCACCCGCCTCGCCGAACAGGAGGTGAGCCTCGTTGGCCCGGCCGGATCCTCGCCGCGCGGCGATCTGGCGGAGGTGCTCGCGCAGGAGGCGCTGATCCTGCCGACGCCGGAAACCGCGCTCCGGGCCGGGTTCGACGCGCTGCTCGACCGGATCGGCGTCGTCCCGCGGATCGCCGCCGAGGCCGACGACATGGCGATGCTCCGCCTGCTGGCGCGCAGCGGCGCGGGGGTGGCGGTGATCCCGCCGATCGTGGTGCAGGACGAACTCGCGAACGGCACGCTGGTCGAACTCTTGCGCCTGCCCGAGATCACGGAGGTGTTCTTTGCAGTGACGATCCGGCGGCGCTTTCCCAACCCGCTGCTGGGGGAGGTGATCGACCGGCGCGGGGGCAAGCTCGCGGGGTGATCGCCTACCAGCCCTGCCGGCGCAGGAGCGGGACCATCAGCGCGCGCAGGCTGCGCGCGAAGAAGCCGAGCGCGGCGCGGCGCGCGGGGGCGAGGTGGCGCGCATCGACCGCCATGTATTCGATCACCCCGCGCGCCCCGCGATTGCGCTTGAACGTGCCCGCCCCGGCCGAGCCGTGGAGCCTGAGCCCGCGCTCCATCGCCCATTCGCTGAACAGGTAGCTTGCGATGCGATAGAGCCCTTCCGACTGCGGGCGCGCGGTGTCGTAGCCGAGCAGCGGGACCGTCGCGATCCCGCCCACCGCGCGGATCCCGGCGGCGATCAGGATCGTGCCCTCCGCGTCGCGCGCGAGGCGCCAGGAAAGCAGGCCGCTGTGCGCGCTTTCGGCAATGAAGGAAGGGGTGAAGACCGGATTGATCGAGGAATAGCGTTCGACGTAGAGTCCCCGGTAGAGTTCCGCGATCCGCGCGCAGTCCGCCTCGCCCAGCGTCTCCGGCTCCTCCACCAAGAGGCCCGAACGGCGCAGCGCGCGGCGATCGTTCGCGCAGTTGTTGCGCGGGCGCCAGTCGCGCGCGAGATCGTCGGTCACCCAGATCTGGCGCGCCGGCAGCAGTTCCCACCCGTCCGCCCGCGCCGCTTCGAGGAGGTCGGGGCACGACCACGGATCGAGCGAGCGCAGGATCAGGAAATGATCGGCGAAGCGCTCCGCCAGGACCGCGCGCATCGCGCCGAGCCCGCTGCCGTCCCAGCCGCCGTGGAGATTGGTCGACAGCAGCCAGTTGTCGAGATGCACCGCCCGGTTGATCCGCATCGCGCGCAGGAGGCCGTCCATCACGCCGAGCACGCCGATCGCGCCCCGGCGGCCCCGGGTCATGCCGATGATGTCGATCTCGTCGCGGGCGTAGAGGACATAGGCGCTGTGCGGGCTCGCGACATAGCTCCCACCGTGGCTGCCCTCGTCCACCGTCACCGGCAGGTCGATCGCGCCGTGGCGCAGCAGCATGACGCGCGAGGCCGCGTTGCGGATCATCGCCGGCGTGCCCGCGCGGGCGAAGGCGGCGACATGACGGGCGGCAGGGCTGTCTGCGGCGGCGAGGGCGGCAGGGTCCTCGACCAGCACCGGGCCGCACGGGCCATCGCACGGCGGCGGCCCGACAGGGGAGCTTTCGAGCGTATGACCGGCCGCGCGCATGAACGCGCGCTTGCCTGACCGTTATGCAGCGTTTGTGACGCCCGCCCGTCATTTCGCCGGCGCGGCGGGGTTTTTTGCGCGCCGCGTTCCCCCCGCCCGGGCTTGCGGCCCTTCCGCGCCGGCAGTAAGCCCCGCGGCCTCCAGCTCAGAGGCATTCATGAACGACCCTTCCCCCGCGCTCACCGGGCGCCCCGTCATCTCCTCCACCGGCCTGTTCACCCCGGCCGAATCGATCACCAACGAGGAACTTGTCGAGAGCTTCAACCGCTTCGTCGACCGCCACAACGAGGCGCACGCCGCCGCCATCGCCGCAGGCGAGGTCGAGCCGCTCGCCCATTCCTCGGTCGCCTTCATCGAGAAGGCGAGCGGGATCAAGGCGCGCCACGTCATGGCGAAGGCGCCGATCCTCGATCCCGATATCATGGCCCCGCGCTGGGCCGAGCGGCCCGACGACGAGCTCTCGATCATGGCCGAGATCGGCGTCGCCGCCGCGCGCGAGGCGCTCGAGCGGGCGGGGCGCGCGGCGAAGGACGTGGATGCGGTGCTGTGCGCCGCCTCGAACATGCAGCGGCCCTATCCGGCGATGGCGATCGAGATCCAGCAGGCGCTGGGGATCGAGGGCTTCGGTTTCGACATGAACGTCGCGTGTTCATCGGCCACCTTCGGCATCCAGACCGCGGCCGATTACGTGCGGTCGGGCAATGCGAAGAGCGTGCTGGTGGTGAGCCCCGAAATCACCTCGGGCCATCTCAACTGGCGCGACCGGGACAGCCATTTCATCTTCGGCGACGTCGCGACCGCGGTGCTGGTGGAGGATGCGGCGCTCGCCCCCGCAGGGCACTGGGACATCCTCGGCACGAAGCTCAGGACAGTGTTCTCGAACAACATCCGCAACAATTTCGGTTTCCTGAACCGGGCCCATCCCGACACCGCCGAGGCGCCCGACAAGCTTTTCGTCCAGGAAGGGCGAAAGGTGTTCAAGGAGGTCGTGCCGATGGTCGCGAGCATGATCCTCGAGGAGGCGGAACGGCTCGGCATCGACCCGCACTCGCTCAGGCGCTTGTGGCTGCATCAGGCCAATGCGGGGATGAACCGGCTGATCGCGCACAAGGTGCTCGGCCACGAGGCGAGCGAGGACGAAAGCCCGACCGTGCTCGACACCTACGGCAACACGTCGAGCGCGGGCTCGATCATCGCTTTCCACCTTCACCGCGAGGACATGGCGCCGGGCGACACCGGGCTAGTCTGCAGTTTCGGTGCGGGCTATTCCGCGGGGGCCGTGTTCGTCCGCAAGGCCGCATAGGAGCCCCGCGCGCCGGGCGGAGGGGAGCGCGATCGCTTGCGGGCCGCGCCGGCACACCCTAGATGCCACAGATGGCAGGCGAAATATACGACAACCAGGGCCGCGGCGATGCCGCCTGGTCCTGGCCCCCGATCCACCCCGAGGGGCGCAAATTCGGGCTGATCGCGCTCGCGGTCAGCCTGTTCTTCCTTTCCCCCTGGATCGATATCGAGATCCTCGGCTGGCCGCTTCTGTTCCTCTCGCTCGGCGTGTTCGCGTTCTTCCGCGATCCCGAACGGGTCGTGCCGCAATCCGAGAACGCGATCGTGGCACCGGCCGACGGGCTGGTCTCGCTGATCACGCAGGTCGAGCCGCCGGAAGAAATGATCGCGGACGACGGATCGGGCCATCCCGGGCTTTCGCCGGGGCCGGTCACGCGCATCTCGATCTTCATGAGCGTGTTCGACGTCCACATCAACCGCGCGCCCATCGGCGGCACGATCCGGCGGGTGGTCTACATCCCCGGCAAGTTCGTGAACGCCGATCTCGACAAGGCGAGCGAGGAGAACGAGCGCCAGCACATCCTGATCGAGCGCGGCGACGGGGTCGCGCTCGCCTTCACCCAGATCGCCGGACTGGTGGCGCGGCGGATCGTGCCCTTCATCAAGCCGGGCGACACGGTCGCGAAGGGCCAGCGCGTCGGTCTGATCCGTTTCGGCAGCCGGGTCGATGTCTATCTCCCGGCCGGCACGGACCCCAGGGTGCTGATCGGGCAGAGCGTCATCGCGGGCGAGACCGTGCTGGCGGAAATCGGCTCGCAGGGCCTGATCGAGGGCATCGCCCATTGATCGCCGCGCACGCCGCGGCGGGACACCGCCTGGCAGCGAGGGGCCGGTGAGCCGGCCGCCGCGGCGCACGGCCGCTCCGATCGTCCCCGCCCGCGTCGGCCCCAAGGCGGCCGAGGACGAGGACGGCAAGGCCGCGCCCGACGGGACCGGCCTCACGCTGCGGGCGATGCTGCCCAATGCGATCACCGCGGCGGCGCTGTGTTCGGGGCTGACCGGGATCCGCTTCGCGATCGAGGGCGAATGGGCCTATGCCGTGCTCGCGGTGATCCTTGCGGGCGTGCTCGACGGGATCGACGGGCGCATCGCCCGCCTCCTGAACGCGCAGTCGCGCTTCGGGGCGGAACTCGACAGCCTTGCCGATTCGCTCTCCTTCGGCGTCGCGCCCGCGATCATCATCTATCTCTGGTCGCTGCAGGATTTCGCGCGCTTCGGCTGGTTCGCCGCGCTCGCCTTCGCGATCTGCTGCGCGCTGCGCCTTGCGCGGTTCAACGCCCGGATCGACACGGACGACCAGCCGCACAAGTCGGCCGGCTTCCTCACCGGCGTGCCCGCCCCGGTCGCGGCGGGGCTCGCCTTCGCGCCGTTCTATCTCTGGGAGGAGACCGGTTTCGCGCCGTTCCGCGATCCGCTCGTGCTATCGGCCTGGCTCGCGCTGATCGCGGTGCTGATGATTTCGAACATGGCGACGCTGAGCTGGTCGGTGGTTCGCCCGCGCCGCAGCATCCGCCTCTTCCTGATCGCGCTCGCTGCGCTGTTCTTCGCCGCGCTGCTGCTCGAACCGTGGTGGTCGCTCGCCGCGATGAGCGCGGCCTATCTCGCCCTCATGCCCTATGGTCTCTTGCGCTATGGCCGGATCAAGCGGCGCCGCGCAGCCGAAGCCCGGGACCGGGCCGCCGCGACGCCGCAAGCCTAGGGCGGGGAGCGGGCGTCCCGCCGCGGCGCAGGCGCATCTCGCGGTGTTCGACCGCCGGCACGAATCCCGCCGCGAGCAGGGCGCGTTCCCGCCGCAGCCCGGCCAGCGCATGGCGTGCCCGCAGCCAGCTGTCGACGAGCGTGAGGCCGGTCGCGATCGTGGTGACGGTGACGAGAGCGGCGATGACGAGTGCGATCATGGCGGGTTCCCCAAGGTTGGCCGGCGGCGCCGGCGCGATTCGGCGTTCGACGTTTGTTCCAGCCCTCTTGTTCTATACGTGTTCCTCCGGGTCAAGCGATTTGTTCCCTGAATGTTTCTCGTGGAACATTTTGGTGGCCTTTTCCCGCGTGAACCGGTAAGGGCCGCCGCACTCGCTCGACTATGGCCCTGCAGGGGGCTGTTCTTCGCGGGCGAAATTCACATGGAAGGCGCACATACCGGTGCCGCAGGCGGGCGATCCGCGGCGGTTCCAGCTTTCCAGAGGAACAACCGGAAAGGAAACGATTATGGCGGCCACCACCGTCACCATGCAGCAATTGATCGAGGCCGGCGCACATTTCGGCCACCAGACCCACCGCTGGAACCCGCGGATGAAGCCGTACATCTTCGGCGCCCGCAACGGTGTTCACATCATCGACCTGTCGCAGACCGTGCCGCTGTTCGCGCGCGCGCTCGATTTCGTCGAGCAGACCGTTCGCGCGGGCGGCAAGGTGCTGTTCGTCGGGACCAAGCGCCAGGCGCAGGAACCGATCGCCGAAGCCGCGCGCGCCTCGGGCCAGCACTTCGTCAACCACCGCTGGCTGGGCGGGATGCTCACCAACTGGAAGACGATCAGCCAGTCGATCCGCCGCCTCAAGAGCCTCGAGGAACAGCTTTCGGGCGACACCCACGGCCTCACCAAGAAGGAAATCCTCCAGCTCACCCGCGAACGCGACAAGCTCGAGCTTTCGCTCGGCGGCATCCGCGACATGGGCGGCATCCCGGACGTGATGTTCGTGATCGACGCGAACAAGGAAGACCTCGCGATCAAGGAAGCGGCCGTGCTCGGCATCCCGGTGATCGCGGTGCTCGATACCAATGTCGATCCGACCGGCATCGCCTTCCCCGTGCCCGGCAATGACGATGCGAGCCGCGCGGTGCGCCTCTACTGCCAGGCGATCGGCGACGCGGCGCGCGCGGGCAAGGGCGGCGCGGCCCACGATTCGGGCGAGGATTTCGGCGCGATGGCCGAACCGCCGGCCGAAACCGCGATCGAGGAAGCCCCGACCGAAAACGCCTGAAACGGATCGGCCGCGCGTCAATCGCGCGTCACAATCAACGACTAGCGCGCCGGGCATCATCCAGCGGACGATCCGCCCGATCGACCATTCGATGTCCGGGCGCCGAACCCAAGCAAAGGAATACCGAACATGGCCGATTTCACCGTCGCCGATGTGAAGAAGCTGCGCGAGAAGACCGGCGCAGGCATGATGGACGCCAAGAAGGCGCTCGCCGAAGCGGGCGGCGACATCGAGGCGGCCGTCGACGCCCTGCGCGCCAAGGGTCTTGCCACCGCCCAGAAGAAGTCCAGCCGCACCGCCGCCGAAGGCCTCGTCGGCGTGTCTGTCGAAGGCACCAAGGGTGTCGCGGTCGAAGTCAACTCGGAAACCGATTTCGTCGCCAAAAACGACCGGTTCCAGGACTTCGTGCGCAAGACCACCGCGGTCGCGCTCGAACTCGGCGCCGACGATGTCGATGCGCTCAAGGCCGCGGCCTATCCCGATGGCGGGACCGTGGGCGAAAAGCTGACCGACAATGTCGCGACCATCGGCGAGAACCAGCAGATTCGCCGCATCCGCACGATCTCGGTCGGGCAGGGCGCGATCGTGCCCTATGTCCACAACGCCGTTTCGCCCGAGGCACAGGATCTCGGCAAGATCGGCGTGCTCGTGGCGCTTGAAGGCGATGCGAGCGCCGAGGTGCTCGAAAGGCTCGGCCGCGACATCGCCCAGCACGCCGCCGCGATGTTCCCGCAGGCGCTCGACGCCGACGGGCTCGACGCCGACGTGCTCGAGCGCGAGCGCGCGATCGCCCGTGAAAAGGCGGCCGAAAGCGGCAAGCCCGAAAACGTCCAGGAAAAGATGGTCGAGGGCGCGGTCAAGAAATATGCCAAGGAAAACGCGCTGCTGAGCCAGATCTTCGTCAAGGACGGCAAGGCCACGGTCGAGGAATACGTCGCGCGCACCGCCAAGGAAGCGGGCGCGTCGATCAAGCTGGTCGATTTCGTGCGCTACCAGCTCGGCGAAGGCATCGAGAAGGAAGAAAGCGACTTCGCCGCCGAAGTCGCGGCTGCCGTCGGCGGCTGATCCTTTCTTCCCGCTTCGGGATGTTCGCGGCCGTCGCAGCCCGGTGCTGCGGCGGCCGCGCTTGCATGGGCGGCCCCGCGCATTGCCCCTGTCTCCGCGCGAAGCCTTCCGGTCGCCGCCGCTTCCCGCTAAGGCCCTTGGCAGTGCCGAGGCGGGCCGATAAGGGCTGCCAAGCCTTCGCAATCCGAGAGAATTCATCGCCCATGCCGATCCCCGACACCAAGCGCATCCTGCTCAAGCTTTCGGGCGAGGTCCTGATGGGCGAGCAGGAATACGGGATCGATCCGGAATATGTCGCCCGCCTCGCCGAAGAGGTGAAGGCGGCCAAGGACGGCGGGCTCGAGGTGTGTCTCGTCATCGGCGGGGGCAACATCTTCCGCGGCATCGCGGGCGCGGCCAAGGGCCTCGACCGGACGACCGGCGATTACATGGGAATGCTCGCGACCGTGATGAACGCGCTCGCGATGCAGAACGCGCTCGAGAAACTGGGCGTGCAGACCCGCGTTCAGTCGGCGATCCCGATGTCGTCGGTCTGCGAGCCCTATATCCGCCGCCGCGCGGAACGGCATCTGGAAAAGGGCCGGATCGTGATCTTCGCGGCGGGCACGGGCAATCCCTTCTTCACCACCGACACCGGCGCCGCCCTGCGCGCGGCGGAGATGAACTGCGACCTCCTGATGAAGGGGACGAGCGTCGACGGCGTCTATGACAGCGATCCCAAGCACAACCCGCAGGCAAGCCGGTTCGAGAGGGTCAGCTACGATCACGTGCTTTCGCAGAACCTCAAGGTGATGGACGCGACGGCGGTGGCGCTTTGCCGGGAGAACGATATCCCGATAGTGGTGTTTTCGATCCGGGAGAAAGGCAACCTCGCGCGCGTTCTTTCGGGCGAGGGCGTGCAGACGATAGTACAGAAGGACAACTGATCCATGCCGCAATACGACAAGGCCGATATCGAGCGCCGCATGAAGGGCGCCGTGGATTCCCTCAAAAGCGACCTTTCGGGCCTGCGTACGGGCCGCGCCAACACCAGCCTGCTCGATCCCGTCCAGGTCGAGGTCTATGGCGCGATGATGCCCCTGAACCAGGTCGCGACCGTCTCCGCGCCCGAACCGCGGATGCTGAGCGTGCAGGTGTGGGACAAGTCGAACCTGACCGCGGTCGAAAAGGGGATCGCCCACGCCAATCTCGGGCTCAACCCGATGATCGACGGGCAGACCCTGCGCCTGCCGCTGCCCGACCTCACCGAGGAGCGCCGCAAGGAACTCGCCAAGCTCGCCGGGCAATATGCCGAAAAGGCCAAGATCGCGATCCGCAACGTGCGCCGCGACGCGATGGAAAGCCTCAAGGCCGACGAGAAGAAGAAGGAAATCTCCGAAGACGATCGCAAGCGGATGGAAGACGAGGTCCAGAAGCTGACCGACAAGCATGTCGCCGAAGCCGACGAGGCGGCGGCGAAGAAGGAACAGGAAATCCTCACGCAGTAAGTCTCGCGTGACGGGCTTTCCGTCTGGAGGGCATATGGGCGCCACGCCCGCGACCGAAGAAGCGGCGGCCCGCGCCCCGGGCGGCGGCGAACCGCGCGCGCGGCACGTCGCGATCATCATGGACGGGAACGGGCGCTGGGCCAAGAAGCGCGGGCTGCCCCGCGCGGTCGGCCACCAGC
Source organism: Erythrobacter sp. HL-111 (assembly GCF_900105095.1). Taxonomy (NCBI): domain Bacteria; kingdom Pseudomonadati; phylum Pseudomonadota; class Alphaproteobacteria; order Sphingomonadales; family Erythrobacteraceae; genus Erythrobacter; species Erythrobacter sp. HL-111. Next base: position 336,143 of record NZ_LT629743.1, read on the forward strand.
GCGGGGTCGAGGCGGTACGCCGGCTGGTGCGCGGGCTGGAGCCGATGAACCTCGACTGCCTGACGCTCTACGCCTTTTCCTCGGAGAACTGGAAGCGCTCGAACGACGAGGTCGACGACCTCATGAATCTCATGCGCCGCTTCATCAAATCCGACCTCGAGGAATTCGTCGCGAACCGCGTCAGGCTCAAGATCATCGGCGACTGGCAGGCCCTCGCGCCCGATATCGTCGCCATGCTCGAGGACGCGCTCGCCCGCACCGCGGAGGGCACGCAGACCCTTGCGGTCGCGCTCAATTACGGCGGCAAGCACGAAATCGCCCGGGCCGCGGCCAAGGCGGCGGCGCAGGGCGCGATCACGCCCGAGGCGATCGAGGCCCAGCTCGACACGCACGACCTGCCGCCGCTCGACCTGCTGATCCGCACCAGCGGCGAGATCCGCCTGTCGAACTTTCTGCTGTGGCAGGCGGCCTATGCCGAGATGCTGTTCGTCGAAACGCTCTGGCCCGATTTCAAGCCCGAGCATCTCCAGCAGGCCCTCGACGATTTCGCGCGCCGGGAGCGCCGCTATGGCGGGCGCTGAGCCGCGCCTCAGGCGATTGCGCGCGGTCGGCACGGATCTCTCGGTTCGGCTTGCCTCCGCCGTCGTCATGGTCGCCGTCGCGGGCGTCGCGCTGTGGCTGGGGGGCTGGGTGTGGCTCGGTTTCTGCGGGCTCGTCGCGTTGGGCGTGCTGTGGGAATGGAACCGGATCGTGCGCGCCTTCGGGACGGGGCCGCTTGCGGAGATCGCGTGGCTGTTCGGCGGGGCCTGCTATGTCGGCGGGGCGACGCTGGCGATGGTGATGGTGCGCAATGGTCCGCTGATCCTGCCGGTGCGCGGCGTGACCTTCGGTTTCGGCGCTCTCGAAGTCGTCGCGAGCTTCATCCTGCCGGTCATCGCGGTCGATGTGGGGGCCTATTTCGCAGGGCGGACGATCGGCGGGCCGAAGATCGCGCCCGCGATCAGTCCGTCCAAGACCTGGGCGGGACTGGGCGGCGGGGCAATCGCGGCGAGCCTGGTCGCGATCTTCAACGAGGCGTTCGATATCGGGCCGGGTGCGGCGATCGCGGGGCTTTCGCCCGCCGGCATCGCGCTGGCCGTGGCGGCGGGCGTATTGATCGCGGTCATCGCGCAGGCCGGGGATTTCTTCGAAAGCTGGATGAAACGGCGCGCGGGCGTGAAGGATTCGAGCGGGCTCATCCCGGGCCATGGCGGCCTGTTCGACCGGCTCGACGGGTTCGTCGCGGTGTTCTTCGTGCTGTTTCTGGTTGCCCTACTGCCTGCTTATCTGGGATGACGGGCGCATGACACGCACGCTCACGCTTCTCGGCGCGACCGGTTCGATCGGGGCTTCGACCCTCGACCTGGTGCGCCGCAATCCCGCCGACTGGCAGGTCGAGGCGCTCACCGCCAATTGCTCCGCGCGGGAACTCGCCGGGCTGGCGGTGGAATTTGGCGCGCGGCTCGCCGTGGTCGGGGACGAGAGCTGCCTCGCCGAACTCAGGGAGGCGCTGGCGGGAACGGGGATCGAGGCCGCGGGCGGCCGCCGCGCGCTGTGCGAGGCGGCGGCGCGGCCGGTTGACCTCACCGTCGCCGCGATCGTCGGTTGTGCCGGGCTCGGCCCGGTCATGGCCGCGATCGAGCGCGGCGGGACGATCGCACTCGCCAACAAGGAAGCCCTGGTTTCCGCCGGCGAGGTGATGACCGCGGCGGTCGCCCGCCACGGAGCGACCCTGCTGCCGACCGACAGCGAGCACAACGCGATCTTCCAGTGCCTGGCCGGCAACGACCTCGACGATGTCGCGCGCATCACCCTCACCGCGAGCGGCGGGCCCTTGCGGACCTGGCCGAGGGAGCGGCTCGCCAAGGCCACCCCGGCCGAGGCGGTGGCGCACCCCAACTGGTCGATGGGCGCCAAGATCAGCGTCGATTCGGCGACGATGATGAACAAGGGGCTCGAATTCATCGAGGCGCACCACCTCTTTCCCGTGGGGCTCGATCGCCTGAGGATCGTGGTTCACCCGCAGAGCGTGATCCATTCCATGGTCGAATACCGCGACCGTTCGACGCTCGCCCAGCTCGGGCCGTCCGACATGCGCGTGCCGATCGCCTCGTGCCTCGCCTGGCCGCGGCGGATGGAAACCCCGCTCGAACCGCTCGATCTCGCCGCGATCGGCGAGCTCACCTTCTTCGCGCCCGACGAGGTGCGCTTTCCCGCGACCCGGCTCGCGCGCGAGGCGATCGAGGCGGGCGGTTCGGCCCCGGCCATCCTCAACGCCGCCAACGAGGTCGCGGTCGCGGCCTTCCTCGCCGGTCATATCCCGTTCACCCGGATCACGGCATTGGTCGAGGAAGCGCTGCAGCGCAGCAATGATGCGCCGCGCCCGTCCAGCCTCGAGGAAGTGCTGGGCGTCGACCAGGCCGCGCGCAGGCACGCATCGAGCCTGCTGGAGACTTTCGCCATTGTTTGAATCGCCCCCTTTCTGGATGTATTTCATCGGCTTCGTGCTGCTGCTCGGGCCGCTGGTGACCGTGCACGAGCTCGGCCATTACCTCGTCGGGCGGCTGTTCGGGGTCCATGCCGAGGCCTTCTCGGTCGGCTTCGGCAAGGAGCTCGCCGGGGTTACCGACCGCCGCGGCACGCGCTGGAAGCTTTCGGCTATGCCGCTGGGCGGCTATGTCCAGTTCAAGGGCGACATGAACCCCGCGAGTGTGCCGGACACCGCGCCGGCGGGCGCCGCCAGCGCGGAAGAACGGCGCGGCAGTTTCCAGCACGCTGCGCTCTGGAAACGCGCGCTGATCGTCGCGGCCGGCCCCGTCACCAACCTCGTCGTCACCATCGCGATCTTCGCCTCGCTCTTCGCGATCTACGGCAAGCCGGTGATCGAGGGGGTGGAGGATTCCCGCAAGGTCGGTGCCTTTGCCGAGGGTTCCCCCGCCGCGGCCGCGGGGATGGAGGTCGGCGACACCATCGTTGCCGTCGACGGTTCGGCGATCTCCGATTTCGAGGACCTGAAGGCGAAAATCGCCCTGCGTCCCGACACCCGCATGGTCTTCACCGTCCTGCGGGAGGGCGAACGGGTCGACGTGCCTGTCACGACCGACCGGATCGAGCAGACCGACCGGTTCGGCAACGCCAGTTCGATCGGCCAGATCGGCGTCGCGCCGGAAGGCGGGCGCTACGTGTTCGAACCGGTCGGCGCGCTCCAGTCGATCCCCGCCGCGACCCGGCACACCTGGGACGTGCTGGGGATGATGGTCACCGGGATCGGTCAGGTGCTGACCGGCGAGCGCTCGATCAAGGAGCTTGGCGGGCCGGTCAAGATCGCGAAATATTCGGGCGAGCAGATGAGCCTGGGCGTGGTTGCCTTCATCCAGTTCGCCGCGCTGATTTCGCTTAATTTGGCATTCATCAACTTCTTGCCAATCCCCGCGCTCGATGGCGGGCACCTCGCCTTCTATGCAGCCGAAGCGATCCGCCGCAAGCCGGTCGGGCCGCAGGCGACCGAATGGGCCTATCGCACGGGCATCTTCCTCGTGCTGGCCTTCATGCTGGTGGTGACGGTCAACGATGTCGTCTCCCTGCCGGTGTTCGGACCGCTGTTCGGCAGCTGACGCGGGAAAGGTGTCGACATGGCGCAGCGGCGCTGCCCTCCCGGGTTGATTGCGCGGGACGCTTGGGGCAGAGGCGTTGCGCTTGATTTTCGACCGGGTGGGGAGACCCGGACTTGGTTCGGACGCGCCGGCGCCGCGGATGCGCGATAGAAACGGGTTAGACGGGACTACACTCTTGATGGAACGATCCACCCAGACGGGCTTCCGGCCCGATGCGAATCGGGCTGCCCCGGGCGAGCCGGGCCGCGCTAGGTCGCTCGGCGCGACCGGGCGGCTGGTGCTCGCGCTGACCTGCGGTTCGATGCTGGCTGGCGTCCCCTTCGAGGCGAGCGCGCAGGACGAAGGCAGCGAGCAGCCGACCCCGGCGCCCGCTCCGACCCCGGCACCCGCTCCGACCCCGGCCCCCGCTCCGACGCCGACCCCGGCCCCCGCTCCGACACCGACCCCGGCCCCCGCTCCGACGCCGAGCCCGGAACCCGCGCCGGCGCCCAGCGCCAACGTGATCCGCACGATCAGCGTCGCCGGGGCGGAGCGGCTCGAACCGACCACGATCCTCAGCTACATCCGCCTGCGCGTCGGACAGGAATACACCTCGGTCGCGGCGGACGAGGCGCTCAAGGACCTCGGCGCGACCGAGCTGTTCTCGAACTTCTCGATCCGCAATGATGATGGCAACGTCGTCATCACCGTCGAGGAGAACCCGGTCATCAACCGGATCGTGCTGGAAGGCAACGACCGGCTCGACGCGGACAAGATCCTGCCCGAGATCAAGCTCGCGCCGCGCCAGATCTTCACCCGTTCCAAGGTCCGCGCCGACGTTGCCCGCATCATCGAGCTCTACAAGCGCCAGGGCCGCTTCGCCGCCACGGTCGAACCGAAGATGGTGCAGCTGCCGCAGAACCGCGTCGATGTCGTGTTCGAGATCAGCGAAGGGCCGAAATCCAAGGTCCGCCAGATCAACATCATCGGCAACGAGAAGTTTTCCGACGGCGAATTGCGCGGCGAGATGGTGACCAAGCAGTCGCGCTGGTTCCGCTTCTTCTCCTCGAACACCAGCTACGACCCCGACCGGCTCGCCTTCGACCAGCAGAAACTGCGCCAGTTCTACCTCACCGAAGGCTATGCCGATTTCCGCGTCGTCTCCGCCGTCGCCGAGCTGACGCCGGACCAGGAAGACTTCATCATCACCTACGTGGTCGAGGAAGGGGAGCGCTACAGGTTCGGCGATGTCGAGGTCGAAAGCCAGCTGCGCGACTTCGACAGCGACGCGATGAGCCAGCGCCTGCCGATGCAGGAAGGCGACTTCTACAACGCCAAGTCGGTCGAGGACACGGTCGAACAGCTGACCGAACTCGCCGGCCGGTTCGGCTATGCCTTCGCCGACGTCCAGCCGCGCTTCGACCGCGACAAGGACGAGCTGGAGATGAACGTCACCTTCATCCTGCGCGAGGCACCTCGCGTCTATGTCGAGCGGGTCGACGTCAACGGCAACACGCTGACGCAGGACAAGGTGGTCCGCCGCGAATTCCGCCTGTCGGAAGGCGATGCGTTCAACTCGCTCGGCGTGCAGCGCACCACCGCGCGCATCAACTCGCTCGCCTATTTCCAGGAGAATTTCGAGGTCAACCAGGTCGAAGGCAGCGCGCCCGACCGGATCGTGCTCGAAGCCAATGTCGAGGAACAGCCGACCGGCGAACTGCAGTTTTCGGCGGGCTTCTCCTCGATCGAGCAGTTCATCCTCGCCGCCTCGATCCGCCAGCGCAATTTCCGCGGGCGCGGGCAGACGATCGGGCTTTCGGTCAACTATTCGCAGTTTTCGCGGTCGGCCCAGGTGAGCTTCACCGAGCCTTACGTGTTCGACCGCAACATCTCGGCCGGGGTCGACATCTACCGCCGCGACTTCAACAGCTTCAACTTCCGCGGGCAGGATCGCAACACGACCTTCGAACAGGCGACCACGGGCTTTTCGGCGCGGCTCGGCGTGCCGCTGACGGAATACATGTCGCTGGTCGGCAGCTACACGCTCAACTACGACGAGGTCACGGTCGACGAGAACCTGTTCTTCTCGGACATCGACGGGGACGGGGTGCGCGAATGCGATCCGCTCCTCGCCGGGCGCTTCCTGTGCGATTCGCTGGGCGAACGGTTGAGCTCGATCGTGGGGCTCAGCCTCAACTACAATTCGCTCAATTCGCGCATCCGCCCCTCGCGCGGCCGGTTGGTCACGCTGACCGGCGAATTCGCCGGGCTCGGCGGCGACGTGCGCTATGTCCGGTTCCGCGGGCGGGCGCAGCAGTTCTGGAACGTCGGCAACAGCGGCTTCATCTTCTCGCTGCTCGCCGAAGGGGGCACGATCATCCCGCTGCAGGACCGCGGCGGGCCGAATGTCGACGACGTGCTGCTGACCGACCGCTTCTTCCTCGGTGAGCCGCAGATCCGCGGGTTCGACATCCGCGGCGTCGGTCCGCGCATCCTGACCCAGCCCTATGTCACCGACGAAAACGGCAACCGCGTGCCGGTGACCGCACGCCGACAGGTCCGCGACGACGCGCTGGGCGGGCGCAATTACTACCTCGGCCGCGCCGAACTCGAGATCCCGCTCGGCACCGGCGCGCGCGAGCTTGGCCTCAGGCCCTCCGTCTGGGTCGATGTCGGTGCCCTGTGGGGTCTCGATCCGCCGGTGCTTCAGGACAACCCCAACGGCATCCAGCAGCAGGACGGGGACGGCAATCCGCTGTTCATCGATCCCGACGGCAATCTGACGCTTTCACCCGACCAGCCGGACGGGACGCCCAATGATCCCGCGATCCGGCCCAACTCCGCGATCCGCGAGGTTTTCCTCGGGGATTCCCCCAGCCCGCGCGTCACCGCCGGGATCGGGGTCAACTGGAACTCGCCGTTCGGGCCGTTCCGCATCGATTTCGCCCAGACGATCCGCAAGGTCGAGGGCGATGATGACAAGACCTTCACGTTCAACGTAGGAACCCAGTTCTGATGAAACCGATTGCAATTCTCCTCGCCTCCGCCGGCCTCGCGCTCGGCGCGCTCCCCGCCACTCCGGTCGCCGCCCAGGTCGAAGGCACGATCGCGACCGCCGACCGCGCCCGCGCGATGATCGGTTCGCAGGCGCTGCAGAGCGGCTTCCAGCAGATCGAGACGACCTATTCGGCCCAGCTCGAGCAGCTGCGTGCCAAGCAGCAACAGCGCCAGTCGATCCTCAAGCAGTTCGACACCGATGGCGACAACGAGATCGACGACAACGAATACGCCGCGGTCGAATCCTCGCCCGAATTCCAGACGCTGCAGACGCTCGACCAGGAACTCGCCGGGCTGTCGAACGAAATCGAACTCGCCCGCGTCTTCGTGGTCGAACAGATCGCGCAGCAATACATCCCGGCGCTGCGCGAAGTGGCGGAGCGCGACCAGGTCAAGGTCGTGCTCAACCCCGGTGCGCTGGCCCTGCCTTCGGCCGAGGCCGACATCACGCAGGACGTGGTGACCTCGCTCAACGCCAAGGTCCCCTCGGTCGGCGTGGTCCCGCCGGAGGGTTACCAGCCGTCGCGCCAGGGCGTGCAGCTGACCCAGGAGATCGAGCAGACGCTCCAGGTCATCTCGCTCCTGCGCCAGCAACAGGCCGCCCAGCAGGGCCAGCAGCCGCAGCAGCAGACGGAAAATCCGCCGGTGCCGCAGGGCCGTTGAGCCCGCGCGAACCGATGCGAGCAGGCAAGGGCAGGGCATGAGCGAGACCGGAACCGGCGACAGGGCGGGGGGTGCGGCGGCACCGATCACGGATTACGACATCCACCGCATCCTCAAGGCCCTGCCGCACCGCTACCCGCTGCTGCTGGTCGACCGGGTGAAGGCGCTTCACCTGGGCGAGCGCATCCACGCGGTGAAGGCCGTGAGCATGAACGAGGAATTCTTCCAGGGCCATTTCCCCGGTGCCCCGATCATGCCCGGCGTGCTCCAGATCGAAGCGCTCGCGCAGGCTGCGGCGATCCTCGGGATCGAGACGCTGGAGCTGGCGGGCACGGGCAAGCTCGTGATCTTCATGGGAATCGACGGGGCCAAGTTCCGCAGCCCCGTCACCCCCGGTTGCCTGCTCGATCTCGAGGTCGAATTCCTCCAGCAGCGCCGCACGATCTACAAGTTCAAGGGTCGCGCCAGCGTTGAGGGAAAGACCACCTGCGAGACCGAATTCACCGCGATGATCGCGGACCCGCCGTCTGATTGAGCAGCCGCGTCCGCGGCTCTTTCCCCGGTGCCGGTCGCTCCGCTCCGCCTCGGGGCGTCCGCGTCTTCGACTTCGGCTCCGCCCTTGCGGTCGCTTTGCGACCGTTCGCGGTTGTGCTCCGACATCTCAGGTTGCTTTTTCGCCCGGCGGCGTTATGTGGCGCGCTTTCCCCGCAACAGCGTTCCCGGTCGGAACCGGGGCAGTGCTAGCAAGGACACGGAACATGAAGGCCGAAGGGCATCCCGACTATCACATGATCACGGTCAAGATGACCGATGGCACCGAATTCCAGACCCGCTCGACCTGGGGCAACGAGGGCGACGTGCTCGCGCTCGAGATCGACCCGACGACCCACCCGGCCTGGACCGGCGGTCGCCAGCAGGTCCAGGAAGGCGGCCGCGTCGCTGCCTTCAACAAGCGTTTCGGCGGGCTCACGCTCAAGAAGTGACGCGAGAGTGCGGGCGCGCCCGGGGCGCGTCCCTGCTCGCAGCCTTATCCCGGCGAAGGCCGGGATCCCGGTCGGAAAAGCTCCGGCATCGATCAAGGGCGGCCCCGCAAGGAGCCGCCCTTTCGTGCGTTTTCAAGCCGCGCACTTTATGCAGCGGGTCGCGATCGGCCGCGCCTGCAGCCGCCGCGGGTCGATCTGCGCCCCGCAGTTCGAGCAGGTCCCGTAGGTCCCGTTCGCGATCCTGAGGAGCGCCAGCCGGAGCTGCGCGATCTCGGCGCGCAGCACGTCGTCCACGCCTTCGAGCGCCTCGTCATCGGCGAGGTCGATCGCCTGTTCCTCCAGGTCGTCGTCGAGCGGGTGGCGCAAGTCGTCCTCGATCACCTCGGCCCGTTCGAGCAGCTGGTCGAGGCGCGCCTGCAATTGTTCGGCAATGTTCGAATAGTCGCTCATATTCGTCCCCCTCGGATGGGTCTGGATCCCGCGCCTTCATGACCGATCGCGGGCCGTTTCGCACGGTCCCTGGCGACGAAGCGCCCGCTGGCTGCTGCCGATGCCTTCAGCGCCCTCGCGGGAGTTTCAGCCCCAGGGCCGTTCCCGGTACCATTTCGTGATGACGTATTTGACGCCCTTCCTAACCTTCATCCCGTGGTGAAGCGTGTTCGGGTTGACCCGCCCGTCGCTGCGCGCGTTGTTCCAGCACAGGAGCTTGCCGGGTTCGGGATGGAAGGTCTTGCCGATCGCCCTGAACCGGGTCGCACCGCCCGCTTCGACCTGGTTGAGGTAGATCATGAAGGTCCAGGTGCGCTGCCCGGCGACGGCGCAGAACTTGTCGTAGTCCGGCCCGCCGGGGGTGAAATAGTCGGTGTGCGCCTTGAATTCCTGCCCCACGGCATAGCGCTGGCCCTGGCACGGTTCGCCGAACCGCGGGTCGATGCCGTTTAGGTCGAACAGCAGCGCCTCGAGCTCGCGCACCGCGGGCTCGGCAGGGTCGAGATCGCAGGTCTCGCTCGTGCGGAAATAGGCATCGCCGTTGTCGTCCGCGATGGTCGAAGGGCGGCGGTCCTGGTCGATCAGCGCGATCAACGCCCGGCGAAGGTCGGGCGAGAGGAAATCGCGATGCTGGAACAGCTCCGCCTTCGGGGTCGGCACGCGCTGGACGCGCGGGTGCGCGGCGAGGCGGGCGGCCAGTTCGGCCGGGCGGACAGAATCGGCGCTGGTCTGCATGTCCGCCAGAGGATAGGTGCGGAAGGGACCGAAACAAGGGCGTAATAATCTTGCGCGAAACAACGTCCGGGGCAGTTTTCGCTTCCCTTGGATGCGGCTTTGTGCAACAGGCCGCTGCCCGATCACCCCGCTCTTGACCGGGCGCGGATGCGGCTTAAAGCGCCCGTCCTTGCGCGGACTTGACGGCGGCCCGAACCGGCCGGGTCGGGGCGGGGCATGTGGCGATCGTAGCTCAGCTGGTTAGAGCGCCGGTTTGTGGTACCGGAGGTCGCGGGTTCGAACCCCGTCGATCGCCCCATCATCCTCCCTTCCCGATCGGGGCTTCCTCGAAGATCACTCCTTCCGCGCGCAAGCTGAAGGCAATTGCGTATGACCGCGTTCTGGACCCAGCCCGATTTCGATGCCCATGAAATGGTGCATTTCGTCCACGACCGCAAATCGGGCCTGACCGCGATCATCGCAGTCCATTCCTCGCATCTCGGCCCCGGCGCGGGCGGCACGCGGTTCTGGCATTACGCCGATCCCGCAGCGGCGCTGCGCGATGCGCTGCGCCTGTCGCGCGGGATGAGCTACAAGAACGCCATGGCCGGCCTCCCGCTGGGCGGGGGCAAGGCGGTGATCCTGGCGGACGAGAACCGCACCAAGACGCCCGCCATGCTCGAAGCCTTCGGCGCCGCGATCGAGGGGCTTTGCGGGCAGTACGTGACTGCCGAGGATGTCGGCATTTCCGAAGCGGACATGGTCACGGTCGCCAGCCGGACCGAGCACGTCACCGGGCTGCCGGTGCGCGGCGAGGGCCTGGCCGGCGGCGATCCCGGCCCCTTCACCGCGATCGGCATCGCCAAGGGGATCGAGGCCGCGGTGCGCTTCAAGCTGGGCAAGGACAGCGTCGCGGGCGTGCACGTCGCGGTGCAGGGCACGGGCAGCGTCGGCGGCGGGGTCGCCCGGCTGCTGGCGCAGGCGGGCGCGCGGCTGACGCTTGCCGACATCGACGCGGCGGGCGCGCAGGCGCTGGCCGCGGAACTGGGCGCCGAGACGGTGCCCGCCGACGCGATCATGACGACGCCCTGCGACGTCTTCAGCCCCAACGCGCTGGGTGCGATCCTCGACGAGGACAGCATCGCAAGGCTCGACACGCAAATCGTCGCGGGCGGGGCGAACAACCAGCTTGCCCGCGCCGGGCATGGCCGTGCCCTGTTCGAGCGCGGCATCCTCTATGCGCCCGATTACGTCATCAACGCGGGCGGGATCATGTCGGTCGGGACCGAATACCTCGCCCGCCGCGACGGGCGCGTGGGCAAGGTCGAGGAAGTCCACGCGCTGCTCGACCAGATTCCCGGGCGGCTCGAGGCGATCTGGCGCAAGAGCGATGAAACCCGCGAATCGCCCGACATCGTCGCGGACCGCATGGCGCAGCAGCTTATCGGGCGCGCCTGACCGGCCGGGCGCGATCGTCCCGGGGCAAGTTCAAAGGTTGCTTCCCGAAGGCTGCCCCAAGGCTGCCTTGACCTTCATCTTGTGCTAATGACGCCTTTGCTGCAGGGGGTCTTGCGTCTTTTGCGGCCTTGCGAGGGGGCGGGGCGACATTATTACCATCCGAGGGATCATCGGACTGCATGCACATCTACGCCAACCCCAAACGCTTCCTCGGCATCGCGAAGTGGCTAACGCCGCTCCTGTTCTGGAGCGGGCTGGTGCTTTCGCTGGGTGCGACGGCGTGGGGCCTGTTCATGGTCCCGCCCGACCGGCTGATGGGCGAGAGCGTGCGTATCCTGTTCATCCATGTCCCCGCGGCCTGGCTCGGCATGGGCGGCTGGGCGGGGATCGCCCTTTCCTCCGCCATGCTGCTGATCTGGAAGCACCCGCTCGCGGGGATTTCGGCCCGAGCGATCGCGGTGCCGGGCATGGTCTTCACCGCGATCTGTCTTGCGACCGGATCGATCTGGGGCCGCCCGACCTGGGGCACGTGGTGGGTGTGGGACGGCAGGCTGACGAGCATGCTGGTGCTGCTGTTCCTTTATGCGGGCTATATCGCGCTGGTCCAGGCGACGGCGCGCGAAGGCGGCTCGGCGAGGATCGCGGCGATCTTCGGCCTGGTCGGCGCGGTGAACATTCCGATCATCAACCGCAGCGTCGTGTGGTGGAATTCGCTGCACCAGCCGCCCAGCATCACCATGGGGCAGAGCGCGATCGACCCTGTCTTCCTCACCCCGCTGCTCGTCGCCGTGGCCGGCTTCTCGCTGCTGTTCGGCGCCATCGTGCTGATGCGGATGCGCGCGATGATCGCCGAGGCGCAGGTGGAGGCGCGGCTGAAGCGGCGAGCGCTCGACGACGAGGCGCCCCGCTCCGCCGGGGCGGGCGAACCGGCCATGGGAGGAGCATGATGCGCGAAGCGCTGGAACATTGGGATTTCGTGATCGCGGCCTATGCGATCGGGCTCGGCGGGCTCGCCGTGCTGACCGCGTGGAGCTGGCGCACGATGCGCCGGGCCGAGGCGCGCCGCGAGGAGTTGAGAAAGCGATGAACACCACCACCACCACCGGCCTCAAGGCCAAGCACCAGCGCATGGTGCTGGTCGTGATCGCGCTGGTCGCGATCATCGGCGCGGGCCTGCTCGCAGGCTGGGGCCTCAGGAACCAGGCGAACTATTTCTATCTCCCCGAACAGATCGCCGAGGCGCCGCCCGCGGTCGGGCAGGCGGTGCGGCTCGGCGGGATGGTGCAGCCCGGTTCGATCGAGACGATGGCCGACGGTGTGAGCGTGCGCTTCATCGTCACCGGCAACGCGGCGAGCACGGTTCCGGTGCGCTATTCCGGCATCCTGCCCGACCTGTTCGTGGAAGGTTCAGGCGTCGTCGCCGAAGGGAGCCTGCAGGCTGACGGGACCTTTGTCGCGACCAACCTGCTTGCCAAGCACGACGAGAATTACGTGCCGAGGGAGCTCGAAGGGCTCGAGGCGCACCAGAAGGCGGAAACCGTCGCCGAAACGACCGTCGGCATCGAACCGAGTTCTTGAGGAACGCACCCGACCATGATCGCTGAAATCGGCCTTGCCGCCCTCTGGCTCGCCGCCGCGCTCGCCGTCCTGCAGATGGTGTCGGGGGCGCTCGCGCTGCGCGGGGGCGAGGGCGAGGCGAGCGCGATGGCGATGTATGCCCGCCCCGCCGCGATCGTGCAGGCGGCGCTCGCGGTGCTCGCCTTCGGCCTGCTGCTCTATGCCTTCGCGGTGACCGACCTGTCGATCAAGCTGGTGGCGACCAATTCGCATTCGGCAAAGCCGTTCGTCTACAAGCTGACGGGCACCTGGGGGAACCACGAGGGCTCGATGCTGCTCTGGGTCGCGGTGCTGGCGCTTTCCGGCGGGCTGCTGGCCTGGGCCGAGCGGCGGCTGCCGATGCGGACCATGTCGGCGACCCTTGCCGTGCAGGGCTTCGTCGCGCTCGGTTTCTATGCCTTCCTGCTGCTGTCCTCGAACCCGTTCGAGCGCCTGCCGGTTCCCGCGATGGAAGGTTCGGGGCTCAACCCGCTGCTGCAGGACATCGGGCTCGCGATCCATCCGCCGACGCTCTATATCGGCTATGTCGGCCTGTCGGTCGCCTTCAGCCTCGCCATGGGCGCGCTCATCACGCGCCAGGTGACCCCCGAATTCGCGCGCGTCATGCGGCCCTGGGTGCTGGGGGCCTGGGTGTTCCTGACCTTCGGCATCACGGCGGGGTCGTATTGGGCCTACTACGAGCTCGGCTGGGGCGGCTGGTGGTTCTGGGACCCGGTCGAGAACGCCTCGCTCATGCCGTGGCTCGCCGCGACGGCGCTGCTCCATTCGGTCAGCGTGCTGGCCGCGCGCGATGCGCTGCGGACGTGGACGATCATGCTCGGCGTGCTCGCCTTCTCGATGTCGATGCTCGGCACCTTCCTCGTGCGGTCCGGGGTGCTCACCAGCGTCCATGCCTTCGCGGTCGATCCGGAGCGCGGGACCTTCATCCTCGTCCTGCTCGGCCTCTATATCGGCGGGGCGCTGGGGCTGTTCGCGTGGCGGGCGGGTTCGATCGCGGAGGGCAAGCGTTTCACCGCGACCAGCCGCGAGGGCGCGCTCGTCTTCAACAACGTCATGCTGTCCGCGATCCTCGCGATCGTCCTCCTCGGCACGCTCTACCCGCTGCTGACCGAGGCGTTCGACGTGCGCGTCAGCGTCGGGCCGCCCTATTTCAACCCGGCCTCCGCGATCTTCGCGATCCCGATGTTCCTGGTCATGGCGGTCGGCCCGCTGCTGCGCTGGAAGGACGACAAGCCGGCGCGCATCCAGTTCGAACTGTCGCTGATCGCGGCGATCCTGATCTCGGTCGTCGCGCTCGTCGCGATCATCGGCGACTACCCGCTGCTTCCCGTGCTCGGCCTGGCGCTCGCGGTGGCGCTGGGCGTCGCGGCCTTCCTGCCCCTGCGCGGCCGCAAGCTCGCGCGGGTGCCGGTCGCGGTATGGGGCATGGTGTTCGCCCATTTCGGCGTCGCGGTCGCCCTGTTCGGCATGGCCTGCGAAAGCGCCTTTACCGAGGAACGTCTCGCCGCCGTCTCGGCCGGGCAGACGGTCGAGCTCGACGGCTTCGACGTGACGCTCGAAAGCGTCGATCCGGTGGCCGGGCCCAACTGGACCGCGATCGAGGCGCGCCTTGCCGTCAGCCGCGACGGGGGCGAACCCGTCATGATCGCCCCGCAGGCACGCAATTTCTGGTCGCCTCCGCAGGCTACCAGCGAAAGCGCGCTCGTCACCCGCTGGGACGGGCAGCTCTATGCCGTGATCGGCGACGAGGCGGGTGTCGATGCGGCAGGCAATCCGCGCTGGCAGCTGCGGCTGTGGTGGAAGCCTTTCGTCACCTTCATCTGGTATGGCGGCCTGCTGATCGCGCTGGGCGGCGTCCTCGCCATTGCCGGGCGGGTCGAGGTCGACCTGCGCCGCCGCACCGCGACCCGCCTCGGCGAGGAGCGGCGCGAGGGGCTGCGCGCGCTGGGCGAGGGTCGCAATGCACCGGAGCCGGCCGAATGAAGCGCCTCGCTTATGTCGTTCCGCTGGCGCTGTTCCTTTTCCTGGCCGGGCTGTTCGCCTTCCAGCTGACCCAGCCCAAGGACGAATTCGTCAAGAGCACCATGATCGGCAAGCCCCTGCCGGACTTCGCGCTCGATCCCGCGGCGCCTGGCCTTGCCGGGGCGTCGAGCGCCGATTTCCGCACCGGCGAGGCCAAGCTGCTCAACATCTGGGCAAGCTGGTGCGTGCCCTGCATCGCCGAGGCCCCGCAACTGGAGGCTCTGGCGGCGCAGGGCGTCGACATCGTCGGCATCGCGATCCGGGACCGGCCGGAGGACGTGGCGAATTTCCTCGAACGCTATGGCAATCCCTATGCCCGCGTCGGCGCGGACGAGATTTCCGAGGTGCAGCTGGAGATCGGTTCCTCGGGCGTGCCCGAAACCTTCGTGATCGATGGCGAGGGCGTGATCCGATACCAGCATATCGGCGATATCCGCGAAAACGACATCGCCGTGCTGCTCGAGGAACTGGAGAAGGCATCGTGACCCGGCTTCTCGCCCTCCTGATCGTCCTGCTGGTCCCGATGGCGGCGAGCGCGCAGCAGGCCATGCCGCCTGCGCCCTATGCCTATACCCAGCTCGAGGATCCGGCGCTCGAGGCCGAGGCGCGCGAGCTCATGCTCACCCTGCGCTGTCTCAAGTGCCAGTCGCAGTCGATCGCCGATTCCGACGCGCCGATGGCGGGCGACATGCGCCACCAGGTCCGCAGCCGCCTGCTCGCGGGCGAGGAGCCGGAGGAAATCCGCGGCTGGCTGGTGGAACGCTATGGCGACTACGTCAGCTATGCGCCCGATGTTTCGAGCACGACCTGGCCGCTTTTCGCCATTCCCGTGGTGCTGCTGGCGATCGTCGGCGGCGTGCTGCTTCGCCGGCTCGGGCGGCGGCGGGACGGTGAGGAGGAACTCGCATGATCGGCGGCTGGCTCGGCGTGCTCGCGCTCGCGTTTGCGGCCTTCGCGCTCGCCGCGTTCCTGCTGCGCCTGCCGCAGGGAGGCTACATGGTGTTCGGCGCGGCGCTGCTGTTCGGCCTTGCGGGCTATGGCCTGCAGGGTTCGCCCGGCCAACCCGCCGCGCCCAAGGAAAAGGTCGCCGCCGAAACCCGAGGCGGCGAGGACATGGTCGAGGCGCGCCGCGCCCTGTTCGATCCCGTGAGGCCCAAGCCCGATTACCTCGTCCTGTCCGACGGCTTCGCGCGCAAGGGCCGGTTCGACGAGGCGGCCGGGCTGCTGCGGCAGGGCCTGGCCGACAATCCCGGCCATCTCGAAGGCTGGCTTGCCCTGGGCATGGCGCTGACGGGCCATGCCGACGGGCAGGTCACCCCGGCGGCGGCCTATGCCTATGGCAAGGCCCGCGAAATCGACCCGGCAAGCCCGGCGGCGGATTACTTCCTCGGCTTTTCCTATCTCCAGTCGGGGCAGGTCCGCGCCGCGCGCGACACCTGGGCGGGGCTCGTCGAACGTTCGCCCGAGGACGCGCCCTGGGTGCCCGAACTGACCGCGCGGATCGCCGAACTCGACCGGATGATCGCCAATGCCCCCATGCTGCGCTAGGCGCGCGCCGGGCCAGGCCGTGTTGCAGGCGCGAAAAGGCGGTGCTAATCGCCCTGTCGGCGTCATGACGGCACTGGCGGCAGGAACGGAGTCGAGCCCGGTGCGCGGCTTCAGGGCAGTACCGACAATGCGGGAAATCCGGTAAGCATGAGCGAGACAGCAGCGCCCGCCCACCAGCCGCCCTCCGGCGGCCATTCGCACAGCGCGTCGAAAACGGCGCTTGCGGTGGGAGCGATCGGCATCGTCTTCGGCGATATCGGGACGAGCCCGCTCTACGCCTTCCGCGAAACCTTCGTCGGGCGCTCGACCGTGCAGCTCGACACGGCGCACGTGCTCGGCGTCATCAGCCTCATCTTCTGGTCGATGACGCTGGTCGTCTCGATCCAGTACGTCACCATCCTGATGCGCGCCGACAACAAGGGTCAGGGCGGGAGCCTCGCCCTGGTCGCGCTGATCAGCCGCAGCCTGTCGAAATCGCCCTACGGCTGGATCGCGGTGCTGCTCGGGGTCTTCGCGACGAGCCTGTTCTACGGCGATTCCATGATCACGCCCGCGATCTCGGTCCTTTCCGCGGTCGAGGGGCTGACCGTGGTGGACGAGGGGCTCGAACGCTTCGTCATCCCGATCGCGCTCGCCCTGCTGGTGTTCCTGTTCGTCCTCCAGAAACGCGGCACGGCCAAGGTCGGCGCACTCTTCGCGCCGGTGATGATCGTCTATTTCATCGTCATCGCGGGGCTCGGCCTGTGGCAGATCGTCCAGACGCCCGAGATCCTGCGGGCGCTGAACCCCTATCATGCGGTCAATTTCTTCATCCTCGACGGCTGGTTCGCCTTTCTTGCGCTGGGCAGCGTGGTGCTCGCGGTGACGGGGTCGGAGGCGCTCTATTCCGACATGGGCCATTTCGGGCGCGGGCCGATGCGCCTGTCGTGGTTCGGCTTCGTCATGCCCTGCCTGCTGCTCAACTATTTCGGGCAGGGCGCGATGGTGATCGGGCTCCCCGCGGACGAGGCCTCGCGCGCGATCCAGAACCCGTTCTTCTTCCTCGCGTCCGAGGAATGGCGCCTGCCGCTCGTCTTTCTCGCCACCGTCGCGACCTTCATCGCCAGCCAGGCGGTGATCTCGGGCGCGTTCTCGATCACCCACCAAGCGATCCAGATGGGCTTCATCCCGCGCCTCAACATCCGCCACACCTCGGAAACCGAAGGCGGGCAGATCTACATTCCGGCGGTCAACTGGGCGCTGATGGTGGCCGTGGTGATCCTGGTCCTGACCTTCCAGAACTCGTCCAATCTCGCCAATGCCTACGGCATCGCGGTGACCGGCGCGGTGACGATCGACACCCTGCTGATGGCGGTGCTGCTGGTCGGCGTGTGGAAGTGGAAATGGTGGTATGCCGCCCCGGTCGTGATCCTGTTCCTGATCGTCGACGGGGCCTATTTCGCGGCCAACCTGACCAAGGTACCCGAAGGCGGCTGGTTCCCGCTGCTGGTCGGCTTCATCGCCTTCACCCTGCTCACCACCTGGGCGCGCGGGCGCAAGCTGATGCGCGAGCGGATGAGCGAGGTCGCCCTGCCGATGGAGATCTTCGCGAAATCCGCCAAGAATTCCGCCCTGCGCGTGCCCGGGACGGCGATCTTCATGGCCTCGAGCACGGCGGGCGTGCCCTCGGCGCTGCTGCACAACATCAAGCACAACAAGGTACTGCACGAGCGCGTCGTCATCCTCACCGTCGACATCGCCGACGTGCCCTATGTCGATCCGGCGGAGCGCTGCGAATACACCGACATGGGCGACGGCTTCTACCGCGCGATCCTGCATTACGGCTTCATGGAGGAAACCGACGTGCCGGTCGGGCTCACCAAGATGGAGCGCTGCGGGGGCGAATTCGACATGATGCAGACGAGCTTCTTCCTCTCGCGCCAGACCCTGCTGCCCAGCGAGAAGCCCGCCATGCCGATCTGGCGCGAGAAGATCTTCGCCTGGATGCTGCGGAACTCGGCAAGCGCGATGGACTTCTTCAAGCTGCCGACCAACCGCGTGGTCGAACTGGGCAGCCAGGTCGAGATCTAGGAGCTTCCCGGCAGGCGCGCCGCAGCCCTGCGAGGGATCGCGTCGTTTCGTCCGGAAGATCAATCTCTTGGGGTCTTACGGGCCGTCCCGCCGGCATGTCATCCGGGTTTCCGGATCGAAAAAATGGCGGATTTGCGCGGTTTTTGGCGGGCCTTCCGGCATTCTTGCCTAAACTTCCCAACGGTGGATCGGAGCGGCCTGGCAAGGGGGGCTCATCGTGAAGCGTTCAGGCATTTTCGGAAAGTTCGTGAGTGCGTGTGCCGGCGCGGCGATCGTGGCTGTCGGCGCGGCCGGGGTCGGCATGGTATCGGCGCCCGCCGTCGCGCAGGAAGACCCGCCGGGCGATACCGGCATCTATGGCCGCAACGTCGTCGCGGTGGAATGGCAGGGCGGCGCTTTCCGCATGATCGGTCCCGAGGAGTGGGGCGAATTCGACGCCGCGGGCAATCTCGTGCGCCGCTATGTCGAGCACACCCGCGACGACTGGTCGGTCTATTTCAAGGCTCCCGACAGCGGCCCGAGGCGCATGTCGACCTGCTCTACAACAGCGCGTTCCGCGCCGAGCCGGGCAGCGGTACCTACCGCGAGGTCGGCCGGATCATCCGCGCGACGCCGCGGTCGG
Source organism: Erythrobacter sp. HL-111 (assembly GCF_900105095.1). NCBI lineage: Bacteria > Pseudomonadati > Pseudomonadota > Alphaproteobacteria > Sphingomonadales > Erythrobacteraceae > Erythrobacter > Erythrobacter sp. HL-111. The sequence goes on from NZ_LT629743.1 coordinate 355,018, forward strand.
ACCTGCCACGTGTCGCCGTCCCACCGCCGCCGAGGCCGGGGCACGAATGGTACGCGAAACGCTTCGGCGGAGCTGGACAGCTGCAGGCGGGCGGAGGAGGCGAGGCCGATAGCGGCCCATGGCAGGGCGGCAATGCGGTGGCCTTCGGTGAAGGCGGTTCGAACGGGCAGGGCGGTTCGTGGCAGGGCTCCGGCGAAGGGCAGTGGCAGCAGCAGCAACAGCAGGCCGAGGCCCAATGGCAGCCGCAGCAGCAGCCTGCGTGGCAGCAGCAACAGCAACCCTCCGCGGGCAGCATGCCGCCGTGGCAGCAGCAGCCCCAGCAACAGGCCTCGAGCGGGGGCTTCGACCCCTTCGGCTCCTCCTCACCATCCTCCGACACCTTCGCAGGCGCCCCATCCGTGCAGAACGCCGCTCCGTGGCAGGGCGGGCAGAGCTCCGGCGTCGGCGGGCAGCAGACCTCCGCCCCGCCCTGGCAGCGGCAGGACACCGCCCGCACCGCGCAAACCGGGACAGGCTCCGCGCCGCCCTGGGCTGCGAATCCCTCGAACGCGGGCGGCGCTTTCGCTCCCGGCCCACAAGCCGCAGCGGCCGAGCCCCATGCGATGATCGAGGGTGTCTGGGTCGAACTCAACGCGCTCAGCCGGCCGGAGGGCGACGGGAGGCGCAGCGCGATCACGTGGAGCACGCCGCGCTACCTGCGCTTCATCCCGCTCGACGAAAGGACCGTCGCCTTTCTCACCAGCGACGAGAGCTACTGCTGGAACGTGCTCACCCGGCAGGCCGATGACCGCTATGCCGGCAGTGGTTCGACCGTCACGATCACCGAGCGCGCCGGCAGCTATCTCATGCAGGTGATGGGCGGGGGGCTCGCCGGCAGCTACGAGATCGCGCGCACCGCCGACGGCTATCCCTCGCGCGACCGGTTCGATCCCTCCGACCGCGACAGTCGCCGGGGCCTGTTCAACCAGGACGGGCTCACGCGCGAATGGAACACCAATTTCCACAGCTTCGACGGATTGAACATGAACCTGTTCGATCCGCTGGCCGGGCGCAAGCAGCAGATCTTCCGGCAACCGGGCAATTTCGACTACGCGATCGACGACAATCTCAATCTCGGCCTTCCCTTCGGCCTGCGCGGTTTCCGCACGCGGATGAGCTCGTCCCGGCAGGTTGAAACCCTGGTGACCAATGCGGCCGCGTTCCAGCGCGACATGTCGATGAATTTCGGCGGCAGCCTCGGCGTCAGCCCCAAGGCGAATTTCGGCGCCAGCTACTCCTTCGAAAAGACCTCCGGCACGCGTTCCCGCAGTTCCGAGATGAACGCGATCGGCTATGCCCGGATCGAACGCTACACGCTGGTGCTCGACGAACCCAATGCCCAGCTTTCGGAAAACTTCCGCCGCGCGATCGACAGCCTGGCCGACGGGCGCACGAGCGCGGGCAGCGTGGTCAACACCTTCGGCACGCATTATGCCAAGGCGATCAGCTATGGCGGGCTGGGCAAGGCGGAAAAGACCATGACCTCGGTCGAGGTCGCCGAATACCTTTCCAGCAAGCAGGGCTTTTCCGCCGGCGGCGGGGCGAAGGGCGCCAGTCTCAATGGCGGGTTCAGCGAGGGGCGCAGCAGCGAACGTTCGACCGAATCCGTCTTCACGCGCGACGAGTTCACCGCGGTGGGCGGGTCGGGCTCGATGACCTCGACGGGCTGGCAGGTGAGCGATTCCGACACCGTGCCGGTGCGTTACGATCTCAGGCGCCTGTCCGATCTCATCAATCCGATTCTGTTCGACGTCCGCAGCCCCGCCGATGCGACCAAGTATCTGCGCGCCCGCAATGCCCTGCGCGCCGAAATCGACCGGCGGATGAACGGCGCACCCGATTTCGCCAATGGCTACATGGGGCCGCGCTTCTTCGAGATCGAACTCCATTCCCTGCGCTGCACCAACCAAGGCGACGACAGGACGAACACGATCATGCTGAGAGGCACTCTCGACCTCAGCTTCACCGACGACACCGGCCCCAGGAACGTGCCGCTGTTCAACGCGGCCGAGGGCGAGGCGATGACCTGCGGCGGTTCGGGCAGGACGCTTTCGCAGAAGCCGGTGATCGTGCTGTCTTCCGGTTCGCCGGAGGCGGGCACGCCCGGCTTCGGAGCCTACACCATGAGACCCAGCCTCACCGAGGTCGACGACGGCCCGCGCAGGACCACGGGCGAGGAGGTTCGCGACGGTTTTCTCACCGGGTTCTCGCTCGGCATTTACAACGCCGTGGAGCACAATGCCGACGACCCCATCAACCAAACTCCGATGATGCTCCCGCTCGGACGCGACGCGGACGGGCGCCGCAGGTCTATCAAGCTCGGGGGCAACCAGGCCCCGACGCTCTTCGTCGACTACACGGTCCGGGAGCTCAAGTGATGCGTCGGCCCCTTTCCGCAGCGCGTTGTCCTGCCCTCGTGCTGGTGGTGATCGCGGCGCTGATGGCGCTTGTCGCTCTGCCCGCCGCGCGGGCGCAGCCGGCGGGCTACCAGCCGATCGTCGCGGCATTCAACGGCAACGGCGCGATCGCCATGCCTGCGAACGAGGCGCTCGACATCAACGGGCTCGGCACGATCGAGTTCTGGGTCTCGGCCAAGTGGCAGGGCGAGCTCGATTACGACCCGGCCGTGATGGGCTATTCGGGGCCGCAGGGCCCGCGCTTCGCGATCCACATCGCGGGCGACAAGAGCGGGCTCGGCCTGTTCGCGGGTCCCTTCTACGACGGGGTGGCGTTCGATTTCTCGGACGGCGTCCTCCACCATGTCGCGCTCGTCACGTTGGGCGATACGACCGACATCATCATCGACGGCGTCTATCTCGACACGCTGGGCTTCACCTTCGCCGAGCTTCCGGCGGAGAGTTTCACGATCGGGGCGATCGGCGAATTCTCGCCCTTCATCGGCGAGATCGGGCAGGTGCGGATCTGGTCCACCCCCGTCGAGATCGAGGTGCTGCGCCATTTCAGCCTCGCGCCGCTTTCGGCCGAGGGGCCTTTCCCGCACCCCGATCTCGAATTCCTGACCGGCATTTCGGCTTTCGGCGATCCGGAGACCGGGGGCTTCATCTTCATCGGCGATCCCGACATGCAGAACATGACGCAGGACCCGCCCGCCATCGAGGGAGGAAACGGATGATCCGGCTCATCGCCCCGGCGCTCGTCGCGCTCGCCGTCACCGGCATGACCGTTGCGGTCCCGCTCGAACCGGTCGAGGCCAAGCGTTTCCCGAAGCGCGTCAAGACGCCCAAGAAAACCCCGGAGTTCCGCCAGGTGAAGGCGCAGCTGAGCACCTTCCGCGCGACCGGTGCGCGGGCCTACAACAACTTCAAGGGCGCCTATCGTTCCGAACGGCGCAACCGGCAACTGCTCGAGATGGCCCAGGCCAATCTCAACAGCGCGCGAAATGCCTTTCGTGCCGACGGGACGCCGCAGAACCAGGCCAGGCTCGTCATGGCCCAGTCCTCTTTCCAGGAGATCGACGCGCAATATCGCAACGCGCTTGCCGTCTATCGCGGCGCGAAGGCCGAAGTGCGAAGGCTGCAGGACATCCGCGCGACCAATCTCAACGTCCAGCGCCAGCAGCAGGGCGTCCAGCCGCGCCCGCCGCAGGCTGGGCGCCCGCGTTTCGCGCAAGGGGCGCGGGTGCAGCAGGTCCGGGTCGGGGCGACGGTCATGCAGAACCCCTACGACGTGCTGCGCGGCGGCGGGCAGGCGACGCGCTTCGGCGCCTATGCCGATCCGCGTGCGTTCATGGCTCGCAACGCGCAGAACAACTACATCTCGCTCGCCGAGTTGAACGCGCTCAACACCGAGTTCGGCGGCCAGTCCGGCAATGCCGCGCTCGCTCCCGGATCGCCCCTGTACGGCCCGCCGCCGCGGATGTTCGGGCAGGATCTCTACGTCGACATGCCCGGTGCGCGGAGCGGTCCGATCGCGCAGGCAGCCGCGCCGGGGGCGAACCAGTCGCCGACCGCCTACATCTCGCTTGCCGCGATCGGCGCGGGGTCCGACTTCTGATGCGGCGGGAGGGTGTCCCGTTCGTTCTCGCGCTCGCCCTGCTCGTCCCGGCGGGGTGCGCGGAGGAGGAAGCGGGCGATGCAGTGCCGGCCCCGGCGCAGGCCCCGATCCCCGAGCCGGCCGCCTGGGACGGGCGCAAGACGAGCGAGGCGGATGCGATCGTCACGCTCGCACTCGGCGGGGAGGCGAGCGCGGTGCTCCTCAACGGCGAGCCCGCCCGCGCGCTGATCGACAATCTCGCGCGCACGGCGCGGGTTCTGATCCCGTCCTCCGACGAGGGCCTGTCCTGCGAGAACTCCTTCATCGTCACCTTCGCCGACGGGCGCAAGGGCCAGCTCGTCGCCAACCACTGCCATTCGGACGACCCCTTCGTCGTCGAACCCGGTGCCATCTTGAGCGCGCTGGTGACGAAGGAGGACATCGACGATCCGGCCGACGACCTGCCCCAGGATGCGAGCGCCCTGCCGCTCTCCTTCGAATGGAGCGCGAACGGGTTCGAAACCCTGCCGGGCGAATTCCGCTGGTCGGGGGGATCCGGCGACGGAGGTGCCTTCGCCGTGCTCGGCGTGCCCGAAACCGACGACACCGTGTTCTCCGCCGAATGCAGCAACGGCACGGTCGCGGCCTTCGTGCTGCTCCACGACCGCGAGCCGCAGCCCGGTATGCGCGAGACCTTCCGCGCCGAGGTCGAGGGGGGCCGGGTGCGGACCTATCCGCTCGAGGGCGTTCCGCTGGGGGAGGGCGCCGCCTTCCGCCTGCGCCTTTCCGCAAGCGATCCGCTGTGGCGCGAGATGGCGTCGGGCCGCTGGGCCTTCTGGCAGGTCGGCAGCGACAGCGGGCGGGGCAAGCTGCGCCTCTCGCTCGAGGGCGCTGCGCCGCACATGCAGCGCTTCGTCGAGGGCTGCTGAAGCCAAGGCGTCCGGGGCAGCGGCGAAGACAGGCCGATCAACCGCCCGTCGGGGGCTCGTCCTTGATCACCTCGTCGGCATCGTCGATCGACAGGCCATGCTTCATCAGCATCGGGATGTTGGCGAAGGTGAACAGGAAGGTGAGCGGCAGGAACACCCACAGCTTGGCCCACAGCCAGCCTCCGAAATCCATCGACCGCACCAGCAGCTCGTTGAGAACCGCGAGGAACAGGAAGAACACGCCCCAGTTGCGCGAAAGCTTCAGCCAGCCTTCCTCCGACAGGCCCTCGAAGTCGGCTTCGAGCAGGATGCGGAGCAGCGCGCGGCCCGCAAGCCAGCCGCCGATCAATGCGACGCCGAAGACCGAATAGATGATCGTGGGCTTGAGCTGGATGAACTTCTCGTCCTGGAACCAGATCGTCAGCGCCCCGAAACCGACGATCAGCGCGGTCGAGAACCACAGCATCGGGGAAACCTTGCCGAGCAGGAATTTCGACACGGCGAGGGCGACGACCGCGGCGAGCATGAAGGCCCCGGTGCCGTAGATGATCGCGAGGATGTCGCCGAGGCCCGGCTCCTCGGGCGAGGTCAGGCAGTAGACCGCGAGGAAGACGATCAGCGGCCCGTAATCGACCGCGACGTTGAGCCAACCCGATCCGCGCGGTTTCGTTTCCTCCGTCATCACGCCACCCCCGCGATGACGCGCGCGACGAGATCGGGATCGAAGGGCCTGAGGTCCTCCATCTGCTCGCCCACGCCGATGGCGTGGATCGGGAGGCCGTACTGCTCGGCCGCGGCGACCAGCACCCCGCCGCGCGCGGTGCCGTCGAGCTTGGTCATGATGAGGCCGGTCACGCCCGCCACCTCCTTGAAAACGTCGATCTGGGAAAGCGCATTCTGCCCGTTGGTCGCATCGAGCACCAGCACCACGTCGTGCGGCGCCTCGGGGTTCAGGCGGCCAAGCACGCGGCGGATCTTGGCGAGTTCGTCCATCAGCTCGCGCTTGTTCTGGAGGCGCCCCGCGGTGTCCACGATGAGCGCGTCGATCCCGGTTTCGGTCGCCTGTTTGACCGCGTCGAACACGATGCTCGCCGGATCGCCGCCTTCCGGCCCCTTGACGAGGTCGACGCCCGCGCGTTCGGCCCAGGTGGCGAGCTGGCCGATGGCGGCGGCGCGGAAGGTGTCCCCGGCGGCCAGAAGCACGCCGTAGTCGTCCTCCATGAAAAGGTGGGCGAGTTTCGCGATGGTGGTGGTCTTGCCCGAACCGTTGACCCCGATCACGAGGATCACCTGCGGACGCGGGAAGGCGGTGATCTCGAGCGGTTTCGCCACCGGACGCAGGATTTCGGCGATCTCCTCGGCGACCGCTTCCCTGAGCTCGGTCTGGGTGATGGTCGCCCCGAAACGCTTCTCGGCGAGCTTTGCGCGGATGCGCCCGGCCGCCTTGGGGCCGAGGTCGGAGACGATCAGCGCGTCCTCGATGTCGTCGAGGGTCGCGTCGTCGAGCTTGCCGCCGGCCGCGCCGAGATTGGTCGCCAGCCGGTCGGAGGTCTTGCGAAAGCCGCCGAGCAGGCGCTCGCTCCAGCTGCCGCCAGCCTTGTCCGCTTCGCTCATCGCAGCATTCCCTCCTCGACTGCCTGCACCCTGACCGGCACGATTTCGCCCGGCGCGGTCCGTTCGGACAGCTTCACGCGGGCGTAATGGGGGGCATAGCCGGTGCCGTCCCGCTCGACGAGGACGGGCAGGGTTTCGCCCACAAGCCGGGCGAGCCAGGCGGCGCGGCGGCGGGCGACCGCGGCGCGCAGGTCGGCGGCGCGGGCCTTGATCGTGGCGCGATCGAGCTGCGGCATCCGGGCGGCGGGGGTCCCTTCGCGCGGGGAGAAGGGAAAGACGTGGCCGTGGACGATGTCGCATTCCTCGACGATCGAAAGGTTGTCGGCGTGGTGCGCCTCGGTCTCGGTCGGGAATCCGGCGATGAGGTCCGCGCCCACGGCGATTTCCGGACGACGCGCCTTCAACCGGGCCACCAGGCCCACCGCATCGGCCCGCGAATGCCGCCGTTTCATGCGTTTGAGGATCAGGTCCGCCCCGTGCTGGAGCGAGAGGTGGACGTGCGGCATCACCCGCTCCTCGCCCGCCAGCAGCTCGAACAGGCGATCATCGATTTCCACCCCGTCGACCGAGGAAAGCCTGAGGCGGCCTAGCTGATGAAATTCGGTCAGGACGGCTTCGATCAGGTCGCCGAGTCGGGGCGTGTCGGAAAGATCCTGCCCCCAGCTTGTCAGATCCACACCGGTGAGGACAATTTCCCTGGCCCCGGCAAGCAAATGTCCTTCAACCGCGCGCAGCACCTCGGCAATCGTCAGCGAACGGCTTACCCCGCGCCCCTGCGGGATGATGCAGAAGGTGCAGGAATGGTCGCAGCCGTTCTGCACGCCGATGAAGGCGCGGGTGCGGCCCGGAGCGGACCCGGGCGCAGGCCGGGACCCGGTCGTATCGGGCGCGGCCCCTGCCCGGGAAAGCTCGCCGCCTTCGCCGGGACCCGCGGCGGGGAGAACATAGGCACGCGCATCGAGTTTGTGCGCGTTCGCCACGATCCCGTCGACCTCGGGCATGGCGGCGAGCGCCGCGCGTTCGGTTTCCGCGGCGCAGCCGGTCACGATCACCCGCGCCCCCGGCCGCTCGCGCCGGGCGCGGCGAATCGCCTGGCGGGTTTGGCGCACCGCCTCGTTCGTCACCGCGCAGGAATTGACGACGACGATGTCCTCATCCTCCTTGAGGAAGGCGCGCATCGCCTCGCTCTCGGCGATGTTGAGGCGGCAGCCGAGGCTGATGATCCCCGGCCCCTTCACGCAAAATCGTCCCATTCGAACTCGCCGCGGAAAGCCTCGCTCGCCGGGCCGGTCATCAGGATCGGACCTTGGCCGCCGTCCCATTCGATCACGAGGTCGCCACCGGGGAGCGAGACCGTCACCGGGCTCGCCGCCAGCTTGCGCCGGATCGCCGCCACCGCGCTCGCGCAGGCGCCGGTCCCGCAGGCGCGGGTCAGCCCCGCGCCGCGCTCCCACACGCGCAGGGCGAGGTGATCGGGCGCGCGGACCTGCGCGACGTTGACGTTGACCCGTTCGGGGAAGAGCGGGTCGTGCTCGATCTCCGGCCCGAGCGCATCGAGCGCGACCGCATCCGCGTCCTCGACGAAGAAGACCACGTGCGGATTGCCGACATTGACCGCCAACGGTTCCGCCAGGTCGCCCCACCCGACCGGCATTGCGGCGGTGTCCATCGCGTAGGCGAGCGGGATCGCCTCCCAGTCGAAGCGGGGGGTGCCCATGTCCACCCGCGCGCCGCCGCCACGGGGTTCGAGCGCGATCACGCCGCCCGCGGTCTCGACCCGCGCTGGTTCCCCGTGGAGCAGCGCCACCGCGCGGCTGGCATTGCCGCAGGCGCCGGCCTCGCTCCCGTCGGCGTTGAAGATCCGCATCCGGAAATCGCAGGTTTCGCTCGGTTCGAGCAGGATCACCTGGTCGCAGCCCACGCCCGTGCGCCGGTCCGCCAGCGCCCGCGCCCGCGCCGCGCTCATCGCGGGCAGCGCCGTCTCGCGGGCATCGAGCACGACGAAATCATTGCCGAGCCCGTGCATCTTGGAGAAGGGAACGCGCATACTGGCCGCGCATCTATGCGCGCCTGCCGCGCGCGTCCAGTGGGAGCGGCAGGCCGCGCGTGCGCCGCGCCGGTCGGCAGGCCCGCTCCGCCGCGTCCCGCCGTGGCGCTTCAGCCGCGGTTGCGGCGCGGCAGTATCGGCCCGCCGTCGAGCGCGGTCCCGCCGGGATGGCGATGGATCGTGCCCGGTTCCCCGTCCTCGTCCCGGACAGGCCGGGCCGCCCCGCTCGCCAGCGCGGCGAGGTCGGGCAGTTCCACGGCGCGCGCCATGCCGGGCGAAAGGGTCATTTCGCGCCCGGCCAGCCGCCCGGCAAGGCCGAGGCGCTGGCGCACCTCCTCGGCAGTTTCGGGCCGGCCGTAGAGATAGCCCTGCCCCTTGAAATCGCCCATCCGCCGCAGCGCCGCGAGGATGTCCTCGTGTTCGATCCCCTCGGCCGTGATCGGCATGTCGAGCCCGCGCCCGAGCGAGACGATCGCATCGACGATGCGGCTCTTGCCGCCGTTCTCGGCGAGATCCTTGATGAAGCTGCGGTCGATCTTGAGCCGGTCGAAGGGCAGCGAGCGGAGCTGTTCGAGGCTCGAATAGCCGGTCCCGAAATCGTCGAGGCTGACGCGCACGCCCTGGTTCCTCAGGCTCGTGATCATCGAGCGCACGAGGCCGATGTTCTCGTGCAGGCAGGATTCGGTGATCTCGATTTCCAGCCGGTGCGGGGGGAAATTGTATTCGACGAGCAGTTTCAGGAGCTTCTGCGCGAACCACGGATCGCGCAATTGCAGGGGCGAGATGTTGATCGAAAGGGTCAGCTCCTCGTCCCAGGCGCGCGCGTCGGTGAAGGCCTGTCGCATGAGCTGTTCGGAAAGCTCCGCGATCAGGCCCATCTCCTCGGCGACGGGGATGAAGATTTCCGGGCTGACGAGGCCGAGGCTGGGCGATCGCCACCGCGCCAGCATCTCGAAACCGACCAGTTCGCCCGTCTCGAGGTCGATCTGCTGTTCGTAGAAAGGCACGAATTCGCCCTTGCCGAGGCCGCGGCGGATGCCGATCTCGAGCTCGTTCCTGAACCGCAGCTCGTTCTCCATCGTCGGCTCGAACCAGAAGAAGCGGTTCTTGCCTTGCTTCTTCGCCTGGTACATCGCGATGTCGGCGCGGTGGAGCAGCGTCTCTCCGGTCGCGGTCAGCGGTTCGAGCCCGTTGTTGCAGTGATCGCTCGCAAGGCCGACCGACATGGTGAGCTCGAGCGCGACCTTGTCGAGCCGGAAGGGCAGGGCCATGCCTTCGTAAAGCCGGATGACGAGATCGTCGATGCGCTCGCGCCGGGTCGGGTCGAAGGGGACGATGAAGGCGAATTCGTCCCCGCCGAGCCGTGCGAAGCGGGCGCTCTTGGGCAGCACGTCGCGGACCCGCTCGGCGAACTGGACCAGCACCTGGTCGCCCGCCTTGTGCCCGTGCATGTCGTTGACCTGCTTGAAATTGTCGAGGTCGATCATGCCATAGGCGATCGCCTGGCCGCGCTCGCTCGTGCGGGTCCGCAGGGCCTCGGTGACCTCGGTCATGGCGCGGCGGTTGAGACAGCCGGTCAGCGGGTCGCGCTGGGCCAGTTCGCGCGCCTGCGCCTCGGCGCGGCGGCGTTCGTCGATCTCCCCGGTCAGTTCGCGGTAGCGGCGCCAGGAAAAGATGATGAGCGCGATGTTGAGCAGCAGGGCCGTCATCAGCAGCGGGTCGGTGCCGTTGCCGACCCCGGCGAACGCGCGGATCGCCTTGGGCATGACCGCCCCGCCGGTGGCGATGAACAGCAGGATCGCGGCGGTGGCGATGCCGAGCGCGACGATGTCGCGCTGGGCGCGGTCGCGGGGGGCGCCGGCGGAATCCTGCCCGCGTCCTTCGAAGCCTGCCTTCGTCGTGTCTCGTGTCGCCGTCATGCCGGTTACTCTTTCGCGCCCCGATCATTTCCCGGGCCAGCTTCCCGCCTGGGCGGGTGCGGACTCTCAAGGAAGTTCGGGGGAGACTTCGGTGAAAGCGCTAAAGATCGCGTTAATCGCCCCCTTGCCTCGGCCCGCCGCGCCCGGCAGGAGGGGGGCGAGGGACGCGATGCGGGCCGCGGGCGCCGCGCGCATTCCTGGCACATTTCTCGAAGGGGCGACGGCATGGCGCAGGCTTCGCGCAATTACTGGCTGATGAAATCCGAACCGTTCAAGTACGGCTGGGACGATCTCGTCGCCGAAGGTGAGGGGACGTGGGACGGGGTCCGCAACCACCGCGCGAAGAACAACCTTGCCGCGATGAAGGTTGGGGACGAGGCGTTCTTCTACCATTCGCGCGAAGGGCTGGAGATCGTCGGCATCTGCGTGGTGACGGTCGCGGGGATCACCGATCCCACGGACGAAACCGGCAAGTGGGCGGCGGTCAAGGTGCGTGCGAAGGAGAAGTTCGAGCATCCCGTCACCCTCAAGGCGATCAAGGCCGAGCCGCGCCTTGCCGATTGCGAACTGGTGCGCCTTTCGCGCCTGTCGGTCGCGGCGATCACGCCCGAGGAATGGGACGTGATCCGCTCCATGGCGAAAGCCTAGGGGGCGCTGCTGACCGGGCGGCGGAGGATCACCGCGCTGCCGCCACGCCTCGGCCCGCGCCGGGCCGCCTGCCGGAACCAACCCCGCGCGCCAGCCATTGATCGGGTGAAAGTCAATGAAGTCATTGGCTTAAACGATCAAAGGAGTATGCAACATGGGTGAACTCACCGACAAGGCGAAAGGCAATGCCAAGGAAGCCATCGGCAAGGCCAAGCAGAAGTCCGACAATCCCGAAACCCGCGCCGAAGGCCGCAGGCAGGAGGCCGAAGGCAAGGCCGAACAGGCCAAGGGCGAGGTCAAGGGCAAGCTGGGCAACGATATCTGAGCCCGGCGCTGCCTGACACGACACATGACAAGGGCCGCTCCCGCACGAAGGGGCGGCCCTTTTCGTTTGACCCGATGCGATCGGATCGCAAACCGCTCTAGCGGTTCCTGAGGCCGCTCACCGTCGCCCCGCTCGCGGCGAGCTGTTCGACCTCGATCACCGCGTGGATCAGGCGGATTCCCGCGCGCTCCTTCGCCTCGGCGAAGGCGGCGGCGAATTCTTCCGTGGTTTCGGCCCGCGCACTCCACGCACCGAAGGCTGCGGCAAGCGCGGCGAAATCGGGATTGGCGAGGGTTGTTGCCGAAACCCGGCCGGGAAATTCGCGTTCCTGGTGCATCCGGATCGTGCCGTAGGCGCCGTTGTCCACCAGCACCACGAGGAGGCTCGCGCCCGCCTGCGCGGCGCTGGCGATTTCCTGTCCGTTCATGAGGAAATCGCCGTCGCCCGCGACCGCGACGATGGTGCGTTCGGGATGGCGCAGCGCGGCGGCGATCGCGGCGGGGACGCCGTAACCCATCGCTCCGCAGGTCGGGGCGAGCTGCGCGGGATAATCTTCGTAACGCCAGTAACGGTGCAACCATCCGGCGAAATTGCCCGCCCCGTTGGCGACGATCGTGTCGTGCGGAAGCGATTCGCGCATCAGGGTCACGCAGGCGCCGAGGTCGAGCGCGGGCGCGTCCTGCCGTGGCTGGTGGGTCGCCCATTCGCGCCATTCGCGGTTCGCCTGCGCGCCCGCATCGAAGGGGATGACACTCGCATCCTCCCACAGCGCGGCGGCTTCGGCGAATTCGTCCATCGCCGCGGCGAGCGCGAGATCGGTGCGATAGACCCGGCCCAGTTCCTCCGGGTCGGGATGGACGTGGACCAGCACCTGTCCGGGATGATCCGGCGTCGGCACGGTGTAGCCCTCGGTCGTCGCCTCGCCCAGCCTTGCGCCCACCACGAGGATAAGATCGGCGTTGCGGACCCGCTCGACCAGCTTCGGGTTGGGGCCATAGCCCAGGGATCCCGCATAGACCGGCGAGGAGGCGGGGATCGCGTCCTGTCGGCGGAAGGCGGTGGCGACGGGAAGCCCGATCCGCTCTGCGAAAGCCTGGAAATGATCGCGCGCCTTGCGGTTCCAGCCCGCCCCGCCGACGATCGCGACCGGGCTCGCCGCGTCCGACAGCAGCGCGAACAGGGCCTGCATCGCATCGGGGCAGGCGGCCTGCGCGGGGCGTTCCACCCGCGGACGAGGGGCGATGCCGGCGGCGACTTCCTCGGACAGCATGTCCTCGGGCAGGGCGAGCACCACCGGTCCGGGCCGCCCGTTGATCGCGACCGCAAAGGCGCGCGCGACATATTCCGGGATGCGCGCCGGATCGTCGATCCGCGCGGCCCACTTGGCGAGCGGGGCGAAGAAGGCGGGAAAATCGACCTCCTGGAACCCCTCGCGCCCCTGCATTCCCCGCGCGACGTCGCCGACGAACAGCACCATCGGCTGCGAATCCTGGAACGCGACATGGACCCCGATGCTGGCATTGGTCGCACCGGGGCCGCGCGTGACGAAGGCGACACCGGGCCGCCCGGTCAGCGCCCCGTCGGCGCAGGCCATGAAGGCGGCGCCGCCTTCCTGCCGGCAGGTCACGGTCTCGATCTGCGCGCCGTCATGGAGCGCGTCGAGCACCGCGAGAAAACTCTCCCCCGGGACGGTGAAGATCCGGTCGGCGCCCTGTTCCTTCAGGCATTCCACCAGCAGGTCGGCCGCCCGCCTCGTCGTCTGGGCCATGTCGTCTCCCTCTCGTCCGACAGCGCGCTTAGACCGCCCGCCATGCTCCCGCAATCGCCGCACGCTCGCGCTCGTCGTTCGTGCGGAACGGCAAATTGTCCCGCCGTGCGACAGCTGCGACGGCAGGGGTGTGACACGGGGTTAAGAAAGTCTTAACTTCCCGCCCATGCCCTATGCGAGACTCACCGCCGACCTCGTTTCCATCCCCCGCCGGGAGGAGCGGCGGCGAACGGAGCGGCGTTCGCAGGAGCGGTCCACCCCGGAGCGCCGGGGCGCCCGCCGCCGCGCGCTGGTCCTCACCGACGAGGGCGCGCGCCATCCCTACCGATCGAGCCTGCCGCCCCGTGTCTGCGCGGAACTGATCGACATCCCGGCGGAAAAGCTCTGGGCGCTGACCCGCGACGACGTGCGCGGGGTTGCCAGCACCTATGTCACGGTAACGGCGGCGGTGCTCGCCTTCATTCTCTGAAGGATCACCCGGCAAGGCCGGGTGCGGCGGTCATCTCCTCGCGTTCGACCTTGTAGAGCACCCGCCCGAGCCAGGCCGAGATCACGCTCATCCCCGCTGCCAGCAGGACCTGTTCGACCGCCTTCACCCCGAGCGTGGTGAGCCCCACCGACAGCAGCGATCCCGCGACCATCGCGCCCGAATTGACGATGTTGTTGGCCGCGATCACCCGCGCCGCCTTGTCGCCTGCGACCCGGGTGGTGAGAAAGGCGTAGAGCGGGACGACGAACATTCCCCCCATCACCGCGATGCCGAGCAGGGCGAGCAGCAGCGGCACCGCCATCGGCTGGGCGAGGAAGGCGCCGATGCCGAGCAGCCCGGCGTCGGTCGCGCCGTTCCAGTTCTTCACCAGCAGGTAGAAGGCGATGACGCAAAAGCCCATCAGCACCACGCTGACCGGCGCGAAGCGGGCCGAGACGGTTCCCTTCAGCAGGGCGTTGATGCTGACCGAGCCGAGCGCGATGCCGATCGAGAACATGACGAGGAAGAGGCTCGCGACCTCGGGGCTGGCGGCAAGCGTGTTCTTGGCGAGCGGCGGGAACTGGATGAACAGCACCGCGCCGATGGTCCAGAAGAAGCTGATCGCGATGATCGCGTACCAGATCGGGCGGTCCTCCATCGACCCGCGGATGATATCGACCGAGGACCGCCAGAGGTTCCAGTCGATCGCCTCGATCCGCCCCTGCGCCGGGGCGTCGGGGACCTGCCGGCTGACGGTGTAACCGACGATCGCGGTCAGGACGATGCCGCCCGCCGCCCATTCGGTGTGCTCGACCGCCAATGGCCCGGCTAGGATCGTGCCGAGCAGGATCGCGACATAGGTTCCCGCCTCGACCAGGCCGGTCCCGGCAAGCACCTCCTCCTTTTCGAGGTGCTGCGGCAGGATCGCGTACTTGATCGGCGCAAGGAAGGTCGACTGGCAGCCCGCGAGGAACAGCACGAACAGCAGCACGACGATCGAAAGCCGCGTGTCGATCGTTAACAGGCCGAGCGGCAGGACGAATTGCAGGTCCCACCCGCTCCACGCCATGTAGAGACCGAGCGCGCCCATGCACATGATCGCGATCTCGCACAGTTTCACCGTGCGGATGATCCGCGCCTTGCAGCGCATGTCGGCGAGCTGGCCGGAAATCCCCGAGATGACGACGAAGGGCAGGATGAACACCGCCGACGCGATCCCGCTGAACAACGTTTCGGTCGCAGGGTCGTTGTAGACCGCATAGACGACGAAGAGCAGCATCGTCGTCTTGTAGAGATTGTCGTTGAACGCGTTCAGGAACTGGGTCGCGAACATCGGAAAGAAGCGCCTGGAGCGCAGGAGATGCGTGGCTGTCGTCATGCGTTCGGCGCGTCGGGACGTATCCCACGAGCCCCCATAGCGAAACGGCATCGGTTCACAAGAGCGCCCTTTCGCCTTTTGCGCGGGGGCGGGGCAGGCTAAGGCGAGGCCGAAATGCTGACGCTGCCCAACATCCTCACCCTTTCGCGGATCCTCGCGGTGCCGCTCCTGGGCTTCTTCCTGTGGTGGCCGGACTGGGCGGCGGGTTATCTCGTCGGCTTCTTCCTCTACTGCATGATCGCGCTGACCGACTATCTCGACGGCTATCTCGCCCGGTCGAAGGGGGCGGTGTCGAAGCTCGGCACATTCCTCGATCCGATCGCGGACAAGATCATGGTGGCCGCCGTGATCCTGATCCTGACCGCACAGGGGTTCCTGCGGGGGCCCTATGTCGGCGATTTCCACGTCATTGCGGGGCTCATCATCCTGGTCCGGGAAATCGCGGTCTCGGGCCTGCGCGAATTCCTCGGCGGGCTGCAGGTTTCGGTGCCCGTCTCGCGGCTCGCCAAGTGGAAGACCGCGTTCCAGCTCGTCAGCCTCGCCGCGCTGATCCTGGGCGGTGCGGTGCACGGCCAGCCGTGCCAGGCGATGGGCGAGGGCTGCAAGACTTTCGCCGAGAGCTGGCTGCACGTGGTGGGGCTTGCGACCCTGTGGCTCGCCGCGGTGCTGACGCTGGTGACGGGGTGGGATTACCTGAGGGTCGGGCTCAGGCACATGGACTGAGCGCGCCTGGACTGAGCGCGCCTGGACTGAGCGCGCCGCTCGCCCGCCCTGCGCCGGACCAAACAGATGTTGCTTTGCCGCCGGGCGGGCGGGAGCCGGCGTTGAGCCTTCCGGAGATCTGTTTCGGGAGCACCGCCTTGGAAATCATGTCGATCGCGCTCGGGGGCTGCCTGCGCGGCGAACCCGTGCCCTATGGCATCACCCAGGACACCGGCGGGCACATCGCCTACATCCTCGGCGAAATGCGCGCGTTGGCGCGGCACGAGCGGGTGCAGCGGGCGGAAATCGTCACGCGCCGCTTCGACGATCCGGCGCTCGGCGCGGTCCATGCCCGCCGCCGCGAGGAATGCGCGCCGGGCTGCGTCATCACCCGGATCGACAGCGGCAATCCGCGCTACCTCGCCAAGGACGAGCTCGCCGCCGACCGGCCCGCCTTCACCCGCGCGCTGATCGCCGAACTCGCCGCGCGCGACAGCCTGCCCGACCTCATCCATGCCCATTTCGCCGACGCCGCCGCAGTCGCCGCCGAGGTCGAGCGGGCCTTCGGCATTCCCTTCGTCTACACCGCCCATTCGCTGGGGCTGGACAAGCGCACCGCGTTCGGCACGCGCTCCGCCGGGCTCGAGGCGCGGATTGCCGAGGAAGACCGGGCGATCGGGCGGGCGGCGGCGGTGATCGGCTCCTCGCGCGATGAATGCGAGCGGCAATTGCTGGCCTACCCTTCCGCCCGGCCGGGCCGGATCCACCGCCTCGTGCCAGGCGTTTCGGTGGAGGCGGCGACGCCGGCGGCGATCGCCGGGGCGCGCGCGCTCGTCGCGCCCTTCCTGCGTGACATGGACCGGCCGATGCTGCTCGCGATCGCGCGCCCGGTCCGCAAGAAGAACCTTCAGGCGCTGGTCGAGGCCTTCGCCCGGCTGGCGGCGCGCGCGAATCTCGTCATCCTCGCCGGACAGCGCAGCGCCAGCGACGAGGGCGAGGCCGAACAGCGCGAGGTCATCGGCGCGCTGCTGCACCTCGTCGACCGGCACGATCTCTATGGCCGCATCGCCTATCCCAAGACCCACACGAGCCGCGACGTCGCCGGGCTCTACGCCCTTGCGGCGCGCTCGGGCGGGGTGTTCGTCAATCCCGCGCTGGTCGAACCCTTCGGCCTCACCATCATCGAGGCCGCCGCCCACGGCCTGCCCGTGGTCGCGACGCGGATGGGCGGGCCGGTCGACACGCTCGCCGAGCTCGGGCACGGCACGCTCGTCGATCCGCGGCGCCCCGCGGACATCGCGGCGGCGATCGGCGAACTCCTGGCCGACCGCGCCAAATGGGCGCGCTGCGCGGCGAACGGGCGCGCCCGCTCGCGCGCGCTCAGCTGGGCGAATTATGCCGAGGGCTTCGTCCGCATCGCCGACGAGGTGCGCGCCCGTCCCGAGGCGAAGGCCGCTGGCCCGACCTGCCCGGACCGTTCGCTCTTCGTCAGCGATCTCGACAACACCCTGACCGGATGCGCGAAGGGCATAGCCCGCCTGCGCGCCTTCCTCGTCGGCGATCCCCGCTTCGCCTTCGTGATCGCGACCGGGCGTTCGCTGATCGAGGCGCGGCGGCTCGTGCGCGAATGGGACATTCCCGCGCCCCTCGCGTGGATCACCTCGGTCGGAAGCGAGATCCACTGGTCCGCAGCTGGCGGCCCGGAGCGCGACGCCGCCTTTCCCGGGGCCGGGCGGTGCGACTGGCAGCCCGAGCGGATCGAGGCCGCGATGGCGCGCCTGCCCCGGCTCCAGCCCCAGCCCGCCTGCGAACAGCGCGCCTTCAAGCGCAGCTATTTCTACGCCCGCGAGGAAGACCTTGGCGCGGTCCGCCGCGCTCTTGCCGAGACCGGCCTGCCGGTGCGGGTGATCGCGAGCCACGGGCGGTTGCTCGACGTGCTGCCTGCCGAAGCGGGCAAGGCCGCCGCCATGCGCCATGTCGCCGCCCGGCTCGGGATCGTGCCCGCCCGGATCTTCGCGGCGGGCGACAGCGGCAACGACGCGGACATGCTCGCCGAATGCGAGAACGCCATTATCGTGAGCAACCACTGCGCCGAGATCGCGGCTCTCACCCGGCGCGCGAACGTCTACCTCGCCCGTGCCGCCCATGCCGCGGGCGCGATCGAGGGGATCGAGGCGCACCGGCAACGCCGCGCTACGGCCCCGCTCGCGCTCGCCGCGGGGGATGCGCCATGATCGCGCGCCCCGTCGGCTGCTTCGTCCACCACCAGGGCCGCGGCCACGCCGAGCGCGCGGCGGCGATCGCCAACGCGCTCGTCTCGCACCGCCCGGTCACGCTGTTCTGCGCGCGGCCCGCCATCCTCGAAGGGCTCGATCGCCGGGTCGAGGTGATCGGGATTCCCTCCCTGTTCGAGCCGACCGGAGCCGAGGCATCGCTGATGGCGGCCCTTCCGGCCCCGGACACGGTCCATTGCGCGCCGCTCGGCTGGCCGGGCATCCGCCGGGCGATGGCGCGGATCGCCGGCTGGTTCGAGGAAGCTGCACCCGCGCTCTTCATCACCGACGTTTCGGCCGAACTCGCCCAGTTCGCCCGGCTGTGTTCCGTCCCGCACGTCGCGGTGGTGCAGCACGGCGAACGCTCCGATCCCGCCCACCTTGCGGCCTATCGGGGCGCGGTTGCGCTGCTTGCGCCCTATGCCCGCGCGCTCGAACAGGCGGAGCGGCCGCAATGGATGAAGGACAAGACCCATTACGCGCCCGGCGTCGGGATCGACCTGTCCGCCATCCCGGCGCGCGACGCGGCCCGCGCGAGCCTGGGCCTGCCGCGGACCCGCGAAATCGTCTGCGTGGTCGCGGGCGCGGGCGGGACCGGCACGCCCACCGCCCCGCTGACGCTGGGCGCGCGCGATGATCCGGACAGCCTGTGGATCACGATCGGGAATGTAGTGAGCGAGTGGCACGAAACCCCGCCCGGCAATCTCGTCCACCAGGGCTGGGTCGACAACCCGATGGACTGGATCGCGGCGGCGGACCGGGTGGTTTCCTCCTGCGGGAACACCACGGTCCACGCCGTGCTCGCCGCGGGAAAGCCGTGGGTGGTGGTCCCCGAATGGCGCTATTTCGACGAACAGGTGTGCAAGGCCGAAGCGCTCGACCGCGAAGGGCTGGCGGCGGTGGCGCGGACCTGGCCCGCCCACGCGGCGGCCTGGCGGCGGTTGTGGGAGAAGGCCGGGCGGCTGGAGCGGCGCGGGCATACCGGGCTGCTCGATCCCGCCGCCGCCGAAGGGATCGCGGACTGGATCGAGAAGCTCTGCCGCAGCCTGTGGGGCGAAGCGCCGGAGGCTGGCGAGACGGACGGGAACACGGTGCGCCTGCGGGCCGGTGCCGCTGCCGGGGCGAGGGCATGAGCCCGTCGGTCCTGACGCTCGCCCACGGGCGCGAGACGCATCTTGCGAACCTCCTCGCCGGGCTTTCGCAATCGCGCGTCCCGCCCCGCGAACTGGTGATCGCGGTGATGCAGGAGGAACGCTACGACCTGCGGCAAGTGTCCTTTCCGGTGCGCCAGATCGTGCTCGGCGGCGGCGGCATCCCGCTTGCCGCCGCGCGCAACGCCGCTGCCAGGGCGGCGAGCGGGGAGCTGCTCGTCTTCCTCGACGTCGACTGCATCCCGCACCCGGCGCTGCTTGCCGACTATGTCCGCGCGGCAAGGCGGCGCGAGGGCGTCTTCATGGGCGAGGTCGCCTACCTGCCCAAGGGCGTGGCCGCGGACGGGCTCGATTACGCGCGTTTCGATGCGGTGGGCGTACGGCACGCCGAACGGCCCGGACCACCGGCCGGGGACCTCCGGGCCTGCGCCGACTACCGCTGTTTCTGGTCGCTCAATTTCGCGCTTTCGGTCGAGGCCTTCGGCGCCATCGGCGGTTTCGACGAACGCTTCACCGGCTATGGCGGCGAGGACACGGATTTCGGGCGAATGATCGTCGAACGCGGCCTGCCGCTGTGGTGGGTGAAGGGGGCGAAAGCCTATCACCAGCACCACCCGCACCACATGCCGCCGGTGCACCACCTCGACAGCGTGCTCGCCAACGCGGCGACCTTCGCGGAGAAGTGGGGCGAGCCGACCATGCAGCACTGGCTGCGCGCCTTCGTGCTCATGGGCCTTGCCGAACGCACGCCGACCGGCTGGCGCAAGCGGCGCGAGCCCGCGGCGGAGGACTTTGCGCTCACCCGCCAGCAGGAGGACGCGCCCTATGCCAGCAGTGCGGAAGTGCTCGCCCGGCTGGAGGAAAAGGCCGCCGCCGCCTGATCGAGCAGCGCGTCGATCGCGGCGCGGTAACAGGCCTCGTAACCTTCGATCATCGCATCGCGCGAGAAGCGGGCTAGCGCCCGGTCGCGGCAGGCCGTGCGGTCGATCCGGTCGATCCGGCCCATCGATAGCGCGAGCGATTCGACGTCGCCGCGCGGCACGACAAAGCCGCAGTCGCCCACCACCTCGCCCAGCGCGCCCGCATCGAACGCGCAGACCGGCGTGCCGCAGGCAAGCGCCTCTGCAGCGACGAGGCCGAAGGGTTCGTCCCACAGCGGGGTCACCAGCGCGGCCCTCGCGCGGGCGACGACGGAGCGCAGCCGGTCGGCGCAGACATGGCCGTGGAACTCGACCCCGTCCGACAGGTGCGGGCAAACCTCCTCCTCGAAATAGCGCGCGTCCTCGACCGGGCCGAAAATGCGCAAGGGCAGCCCCGCGCGGTGTGCCGCGCGCGCCGCCTCGGCGGTGCCCTTGGTCGGGGTGATCCGGCCGACCCAGACGAAATGCTCCTCCGGCTCGCCCGCGGGGGTCCACTGGTCGCAGGCGACGCCGTTGTGGACGACCGCCATCCGCGAGCGCACGTGCGGTTCCCACAAGTCAAGCTGGCTGCGCGAGGCGAGCGTCGCTGCGAGGTGCGGCAGGTCCGCGGCGCGCGCGACCGCTTCGCGCATGGCGCCAAACGGCGGCACGTGCTGCGAGGTCACGCAGGGCATCACGTCGCGCACGGCCCAGTCGATGATTTCGGGATGGAGCGAGTTATTGTGCACCACGTCGAACCCGCCGGCGATGATCCGTTCCCACGCGCGGGCGAAGGCGGCGCGCTGGTAGGAAGCAAGTTCGGCCGAGCCGCGCCACACGCTCCACGGCAGCACGTCTTCATAGGGTGCCTCGCAGATCGGCTCGAGCGCCTCGTCGACCGAGCGCGCCGCGGCGAACAGCGTGACCTCGTGCCCGCGCGCGCGCAGGCCGTCGCACAGCATCCGGCAATGCGCCTCCATCCCGCCCATGAAGGGTTCGGCGATCGGGTGGCGGATATGGGCGATGACGGCGATCTTCATGGCTGCTCTTGTCCTTCTTGTCCCCGGCAGGAGAACGCGCGCGCGCGGCGATGCCCGCAAATGCAACATTGATTGGCACCGGACCCTCCCGCCCGGACAGCGGCTTGACGCATCGATCGCGGCGACAGGCCTGGAAAACAGGTCCGGCAAGGAGGAGCGAAGCCAAGGTGAAGCCGCCCGGACCGGACCATCGCTATGTCTTCATCGCCGGGCTCCACCGCACCGGGACCAGCCTGCTCGCCCGGCTCGTCGCCTCGCATCCGGCGGTCGCGGCGATCGAGGGCGCGCCCGTGCCCGAGAACGAGGGCGCCTACCTGCAGGGCGCGATTCCCCACACCGCCCGGCACGGGATACCGGGCGAATATGCGACCGACCCGGCCCAGCACCTGACCGAACGCGACCCGCTCAACACGCTGGCGACCAGGCTAAGGCTCGAGCACGAATGGGGCGAATGGTTCGATCCCGCAAAGCCGTGGCGGCTCGAGAAATCGCCGGTCAATCTCACCCGCACGCGGCTGCTGCAGGGGCTCTTCCCGCTGGCGCAGTTCGTCTTCCTCGCCCGCCATCCCGCCGTCACGGCCGAGGCGCTCGCCAAGTGGTCGGGCAAGGGCGCACGCGACCTCGCCGACTATGGCGCGGCGGCCTACCGGGTGATGCTCGCCGACCTCGATTTCCTCCACGCCGCCATGGTGGTGCGATACGAGGACCTCGTCGCGCGCCCCGGCGCGATCCTTGCCGGGATCGAGGCCTTTCTCGACCTGCCCCATGCCATCGCCGCGCCCGCCCTGCGCGACGGCAATGCCGATTACGCCGTGACGAGCGGGGCCGAAGGCGCGTTCGCACCGCTCGGCTATGGCGAAGCCGGGGCGGTCCTTCCCCACACGGCGCTGGTGCGCCATCCCCTCCGCCATGTGCGCGAACGGACGCGGGCGATCCTGCGCGCCGCCGAACCCTGATCGGCCACATATGTTGTTCAGCGGCGCGCGCGATCCGTGCTTAGTGCGGCCATGGTTCGAACCCCGGATGAAGCCTGCGCTGCGCGTTTCCCGCTGACCGGAAAATTCATGGCCGGCCGCCTGCGCGAAAATCTCGATCCGGGCGAGCTGGGCGCGCTCGAGGACATGGTCGCGCGCGAACGCGTGCTGCAGGACGGCGAGATCCTCGTCGCGCGCGCCGCGATCGCCGAGGAAAGCGCGGTGGTGGTCGACGGCTTTCTGTTCCGCACGATCTGCCACGCCGGGCGGCGGCACATCGTCGGCCTGCACGTACCGGGCGATTGCGTGAATCCCGGTGCCTTCGCGCTGGCCCGCTGCGATCACGATGTCGTCGCGGCGGGGCGGGCGCGGGTCGGCATTGTGCCGCGCGTCCGGCTCGAACAGGCGATCGCCCGGCACCCCCGCCTCGCACGGGCGCTGTGGCTCGCGGTGCTGCTCGATGCGGCGATCCAGCGCAAGTGGACCCAGGTGCTCGGCCAGCTCGACGCGCCGCGCCGGATCGCCCACCTCTATTGCGAGCTCCACCGCAGGCTCGGCTTCATCGGCGAGGCTTCGCCGCGCTGCGTGCGGACCCCCTTCACCCAGTTCGACCTCGGCGCCATGTGCGGGGTGAGCACGGTCCACGCGAACCGCGCGGTGGGCAAGCTGCGCGCGATCGATCTCGCCGAGATCCGCCGCGGCACGCTCTACACCCGCGACTGGGGCGCGCTGATGCGCTACGCCCGGTTCGAGGACAGCTACCTGCACCCGGGCGAAGCCTGCCGCGTCGGCGAGCCGACGGGTATGCCCCGTCTCGCCGCCCGGCAACCGGTCCCGGCCGGGCGCGCTCAGCCCAGCGCGTAATCGATCGGCTTGAAACTGCCGCCGTTGGAATCGTAGGCCGAACAGGCCGTCAGCCCGATGATGCAGTCCCTCAGCGCGCGCAGCACGATGCGGTCGCCCGCCTGCGAGCGCGGGGGATCGACCCGCAGCCGACCGCTTTCGCCGTCGAAGGGCACGTTCATGAAGACGTTGAAGGCCGTGCCGATATCGTCCGGGCCGATCCCGTGCGGCGCGAGCGCGGCGGCGAGGTTGCCGTGGCAGCCGCGATGGACCGGCTTGTCGGGGTAGAAATGCTCGAAGGTCGCCGCCGAGCACGGGGTGAGCAGGAAATCATGCGTGCCCACCGTGTCCTCGACGATTTCGAGCATGGGGTGCGACCGGTTCGACCACAGCCGGTTGCCCGTCGTCAGCTTCAGCGTCTCCTCGTAATCGAAGGTCCGCCCGTTGCTCAGCACCTCCCCCACGTCCTGCGCGCCATAGGCGACGAGGTCGCTCACCTGCCCGCCTTCGGGATCGATGATCGTCAGCATCCGCCCCTCGGCGAGCCGGAAGGCGGTGCCGCTCCTCGGTTCGATGCGCTCGCTCACGATCCCTCCCGCTTGTCGCGGAACGGACAGACCCAGTCCTCCTCGACCGCGCGCCCGCTGTACTGGCGTGCCTCGCTGCCTTCGCCGTGGACTTGGAGCATCGGGTTGATGCTCCCCGCGTAATCGAGATCGCGCTTCAGCACGGTCCGGCGGATCTTCGAATAGCGCCCGTCCGCGCGCAGCCGTTCGAACTGGTCGTGCAGGTTGAAGACAAGGGTCGGGTGGGCGAAGCGCCGACCGGGACGCGAGGCGCCGGGGTGGAGGCCGACCACGAAATAGGCCTGCCCGCCGAAGCTCAGAGAGAAATGGGGATCGGCCGGATCGGGGCTGACCCGCGCATCGTAGGACTGCCCGCGCCAGCCGTCCTTGTCGGCGAGCGACTGGAGGCGCTCCCACATCGCGCGCTCGAAGGCGACCTCGGCGAGATCGCGCGGGCCGGCGAAGACGATCGCAAGGCTGCGCAGGTCATCGGGATCGCGCTCGTAGCCCCGCGACCAGTCGAGCAGGGCCTCGTGGATGCGAAGATCGTCCCATCCGCTCTCGAGATCGCAGGCGACGATGATCCTCAGGCTGTCCTTCGCCAGGACCGCCTTCGCCCCGACGCAGGGATATTCCGGTTCGGCGATGAACGCGCGCAGCGCCGCGGCGATGCGGTCCCGTTCGGCCGGGGCGATCTGCCACAGCATCCGGCCGCGCGCCTCGCCGGGCCGCCCGTCACAGGTCTGGCTTTCCAAGCATGGTCTCCCGATTCGTCTGTCGCCTCCCCGGCGTTTGCTCGCGAACGAATGACGGTCGCGGCGCAAAGGCGGGGGAGGCCTTTCCTGTTAGGGAAATGGCCCGCAACCTTCCCGGTTCCGCCGCCCGCCCGGACGATCGCGGAACCGCGCACGCTGCCAAGCGCTTGTCCTGCGAGCGGTTTCGAGGGCGGCGATCCCGGAAAGGCACGAAAGCATGAGCGGGTACGAGCCGGCGCCAGACCCAATCCCCCGCGCGGCGGCCTGAGCCCGATGGAAGAGCCGTTCTATGCTTTCGATCCCTACCACGTGCTCCTCGCCGGGTGCGGGTTCGCGATCGTGCTCGCCTACTGGATCCCGCGCAATTTCTCCGGCCGCGAGCCGGCCGCCTCGGGCCTGCTGATCCTCGGCGGTCTCGCCCTTTTCACCGTGCTGCCCGGTATGCCGGAAGCGTTCAGCCCGCTCGATCGCCCGGTCATGTGGGAGCTCGCGGCGGAGCTTGCCGTCATCATCTCCCTGTTCGGGACCGGAATCCGTCTCGACCGCATTACCGGCGGGGACAAGTGGGCGCCGGTCGTGCGGCTGCTGCTCCTCGCCATGCCGCTGTGCATCCTCGCGGTCGCCGTGGGCGGGCTCATGATCGGCATGACGCTCGCCGGGGCGGTGCTGCTCGGGGCTGTGCTGGCGCCGACCGACCCGGTGCTGGCGAACGACGTGCAGGTCGCCCCGCCGCAGGAGGGGGGCGAACACCCGATCCGCTTCACGCTGACGACCGAGGCGGGGCTCAACGACGGGCTCGCCTTTCCCTTCGTCTATCTCGGCATCTTCCTCGTCGCACAGAGCGGGCCTGTCGCGGAATGGATCGGGCAGTGGGCCGCGCTCTATGTCGGGTACAAGATCGCGGTCGGTGCGGCGGCGGGGGTCGCGGCCGGCTGGCTGTTCGGCAAGGCCCTGTTCGCCTTCCCGCCGAAGAACCCGCTCGCCGTGACCAGTTCGGGGGTGATCGCGCTCGCCGGGGTGCTGCTCACCTATGGCGCGACCGAGCTGGTCGAGGGCTACGGCTTCATCGCCGCCTTCGCCATGGGCCTGACGCTGCGCCGGGTGGAATCCGATCACGAATATCATGTCCGGCTGCACAGCTTTTCCGAGGCGCTCGAACAGGCGCTGACCGCGATCCTGCTGGTCCTGCTCGGCGGGGCCTTGCCGGCGCTCTGGCCGTTTCTCGACCTGCCGCACGCGCTGCTCGGCTGCGCTCTCATCTTCCTCATCCGCCCGGCCGCCGGGATGGTGTCGCTGGCGTTCACCCGCTTCACGCTGCGGCAGCGGGCGATCATTTCCTTCTACGGGGTGCGCGGACTCGGTTCGATCTATTACCTCGCCTATGCGGGCGGCCAGCTCGATCTGGTCAACGAGGGCGAATTGTGGGCGACGGTGGGCTTCACCGTGCTGCTGTCGACCTTCGTCCACGGCCTTACCGCGGGCGCGGTGGTGCAAGACGCGATCGACGGCGCGCCGCGCGGCGGAGTGCCCGAACGCTAGCGCTTGGGAGGATCGACCCGCGGGACCTGCCGCACCGGGGCGACCGGATCGTCCTCCTCGCGGGGCGGGGTCGCGTCCTCGGGCACGTCGTCGATCAGCATGTCGCGCGTCTTCACCGTTTCGAGATTGCGCGCGCGCACCGTCAGTTCCCGCCCGTCCCAGCGCAATTCGTTGAAGGAAGGCGGCGTCGAGCGCGTGCGCTTCGACAGCGTGCCCGCGCCGATCATCCGGACCGGACCTTCGAGCGTGTCCTCCATGATGTCGAAGGGATCATGCACGTGCCCGCTGATGACCCCTTCGACCGGGCGTTTCGCCAGTTCGGCCAGTGCCTTGCCGCCATGCCGGGTGAGCGCGGTGCCCTTGGTGCCGACCTCGCGCAGGGGGTGGTGCACCGCGACGAGCGCGCGGCAGCCTGCGGGCAGGGCGTCGATCGTCTTGAGACACTTGGCAAGCGCGCGGTCCGTCACCCAGCCCTTGGACCAGTTGAGGCGCGGCTGCGCGCGCACCGCGGTCTTGAGCGGTACGATGACGAGCCCGCCGAGGTCGATCTCCTTCTCGATCAGCCTCGCCATGCCCTTGAACCGCTTGTAGGGCGTGAACAGCCGCTCGATCGGGTTGAAATAGGGCATGTCGTGATTGCCCACCTCGACCGTTACCGGCACGTCGAGGCTCGTGATCCAGTGGATCGCGGCGTTGAATTCGCGGTGCCGCGCGCGCATCGTGAGGTCGCCGGTGATCGCGACCGCATCGGGGCGGCGTTCCTCGATCTCCCGTTTCACCCAGTCGAGCGCGATGTTGTCCTCGAGCCCGAAATGGATGTCGGAAAGGTGGAAGAGCAGGAGGCTGCGGTCGGTCATCGGTCAAGTCCCAGGAAGGTGAGCCCGAAAGGCTCGCGCACGACCAGCGCCTCGGCGCCGGCGGTTTCGCGCTCGCCGTCGATCATCAGGTCGATATGCGGTTCTTCGGCGGTGTCGGGCGGGTCGTCCGGCGGACACGCGGCGCAGCGGGCGCGGTCCATCGTACCGAGCTCGTCGAACGGCCCCTCGCGGAAATCGCGCGTCGCCATGGCCCAGCCCTGGCGGATCCAGTCGGCGAGGTTTGCCATGCGGTATCCGCGCGCGATCATCCTTCCGCCCGACAGCGAGAAATGCAGCCCGGGATAGCCGTCCGTGCGGCCCCGCACAGGCTCGACGAGGCGCACCAGCGCGCCGCCCACCGCCTCGCGCGTGATGTCGAGCGATTTCGCCGCCGCCTCGCCCATTTCGCGCGCGCGCAAGTCCTCGCGCACGTCGGCCCAGCGCGCGCCGGGGCCGCACAGGATTTCGGCGAGCGCGGTGTGGCCTTCGCAGCGCAGGCATTGGCGGCGGGTTCCGGCAAGCTCGCCGCGCGCGGCCATGGCGGCGATCTCGGTGGCGGAAAGCTTGCCGAACATCGCGGTCGAAAGCAGGTTCTGCGTGCCGCCGGGAAGGGGGAGCACCGTGCCCTGCCAGCCTTCGGCTTCGAGCCTGACGAAATGGCGCGAGATCGTCCCGTCGCCCGCGAACACCGCGAGCAGGTTCGTGCCCGACGCTTCGAGCCCGCAGCGGCCCGGCACCTCGTCCGAGCGGCAGTCATAGGTCCGTATCATCGCCGCGTCCCCTTTCCCGAGCGCGGCGCGCACCGCGATCACCGCTTGCTCGCTGTAACTGCCGCTCGCACTGTTGACGACAAGGATGGTTCGGGCGCGTGTATCCATACCGGGACGACGCATCGCAGCCCGCCGCGTTCCGGACGGTCCAGGTCGCTGGAGATATTGCAATTTCCCGCAATCCCTTGTTCAAGTCGCGCCGTCTATGCAACGTCCGATGCCCTTCGCGCGCAACCTCGCGCGCCTTACGATTCCGAAACGAGAGAGAAGAACCCTATGAAGGCCCGCACCCTGGCCCCGATCCTCACGACTGTTTCCGCCGCCGCGCTGCTCGCCGGCTGCGCCACCATGCAGGAGGCCGAAATGGACCCGATTTCCGCAAGCGCCACCCCCGATGCATATGGCGCCGACACGCCCGCCGCCGATATTCCCGAAGGCAACGGCTATTTCGCGAGCGAAAGCACGCTTCCCTTCCATGCGCCCGATTTCACCAGGATCGGCGAGGACGACTACCTCCCCGCCTTCGAGCAGGGCATGGCGATCCAGCAGGCCGAGGTCCGCGCGATCATCGACAATCCCGCAGCCCCGACGTTCGAGAACACCATCGTGGCGCTCGAGAAATCGGGCCGGATGCTGGGCCGCGTCTCGGCGGTGTTCTTCGCGCTGACGGGTTCGAACACGACCGACCGGCTGGACGAGATCAACACCGAGGTGAGCCCGAAGCTGTCGGCGCATTACGATTCGATCAATCTCGACCCCGATCTCTTCGCCCGGGTGAAGGCGGTCTACGACAACCGCGCCGCCATGGACATGACGCCCGAGGACGCGAAGCTGCTCGAGAAGACCTATGACGGCATGGTCCACGCCGGCGCGCTGCTTACCGATGCCGAGCGCGAGCGGGTCAAGGCGATCAACACCGAGCTTTCCACGCTCACGACCGAATTCGGCCAGAAGCTGCGCAATGCGACCAACGACCAGCCGCTGATCGTCGACACGCGCGAGGAACTCGCGGGCCTGTCGCAGGCCGACATCAGGGCCGCCGCCGACCTCGCCGCGGAAAAGGGTATGCCGGGCAAATACGCCATCGCTCTCCAGAACACGACGCAGCAGCCGCTGCTCCCGGCGCTCGAGAACCGGGCAATGCGCGAGGCGCTGTTCATGCGCAGCTACCACCGTGCCGACGGGACGGACCCGGAATACGACACCCGCCTGCTGCTTGCGAAGATCGCCCGCTTGCGCGCCGAAAAGGCGGCGATCTTCGGCGAGGCGGACTGGGCGAGCTACACCATGTATGACCGCATGGCGAAAACGCCCGCGACCGCGCTGGGCTTCATGGAACAGATGGTCCCCGCATTGGCCGCGACCCAGCGGCGCGAGGCCGAAATGCTGAACGAGGCGATCGCGGCCGAAGGCGGCAATTTCGAGGTCCGGCCGTGGGACTGGTACCGCTATGCGAACAAGGTGAAGGCGGAACGCTACGACCTCGATGAGGACGGGGTGATGGAATATTTCCAGATCGACCGCGTGCTCGAGGACGGCGTCTTCCACATGGCGAACAGGCTCTACGGGCTCTCCTTCGAAAAGCGCAGCGATATCCCGGTCTATCACCCGGATGTGTCGGTCTACACCGTGTTCGAGGAGGACGGGTCCGAACTGGGCCTGTTCTATTTCGACCCCTACCAGCGCCCGTCGAAGCGCGGCGGCGCGTGGATGAGCAATTTCGTCGACCAGAGCCATCTCTGGGACACGAAGCCGGTCATCTACAACGTGCTCAACATCCCCAAGGCACCCGCGGGCGAGGTGCAGCTCGTCAGTTTCGACGACGTGAACACCATGTTCCACGAATTCGGTCACGCGCTGCACGGCCTGTTCGCCGACCAGCGCTATGAAAGCCTATCGGGCACGGCGACCGCGCGCGATTTCGTCGAATATCCGAGCCAGGTCCACGAAATGTGGGCGACCGATCCCGAAGTGCTGCAGAACTACGCCAAGCACTATCGCACCGGCGAGACGATCCCGATGGAAATGGTCGAGAAGATCGAGGAAGCCTCGCGGTTCAACCAGGGCTATGATTTCGGCGAGGTGGTGGAAGCGGCCCTGCTCGACATGAAATGGGCCGCCCTGTCGCCGCAGGAAGCCGCCGCGATCGACACGCCGGAGAAGGTCTCGGCCTTCGAGGAGCGCTCGCTCGAGGAGCTCGGGCTCGAGATCGACCTCGTGCCGCCGCGTTACCGTTCGACCTATTTCAACCACATCTTCAGCTCGCCCGCTGGCTATTCGGCGGGCTATTACAGCTATTTGTGGACCGAAATGCTCGACCGCGACAGCCGCCAGTGGTTCCGCGAGAATGGCGGGCTGACCCGCGCGAACGGCCAGCATTACCGCGAGACCGTGCTGAGCCGCGGCGGGACGATGGACTATTTCGAGATGTACGAGAACTTCGCCGGGCGCGAGCCCGACGTGCGCCCGATGCTCGAAGCGCGCGGCCTGGTGGGCGAAGCGGACGCGATCGACAGCGAAACGTCCGACGGCAACCTGCCGCCGCGCAGCGTCGAGGGTTCCTGAAGCGGGGCGTTGCTCCCCCCGCCGTGGTCAGCGCGCACGGGGGAGCTTCGCCACGCTGCCGGGGCCGCTCGCGGCGACTTTCGGGCCGTGGTCCTTCCCTGCGCGGGCGGGGAAGGGGATCAGCGCGAGTTCGCCCGCGTCCGGCCCGGCATCCTCCGCCGCGCGGCAATATCGGGCAAGGCTGTCCTGCAGCGCCCTGATCTTGTCGTGCAATTCGTCGTTCTCCTCCTCGGCCCGGCCGAGGCGTTCGACCTTGCGGGCGAGCGCGCGGTTCTCCTTGCGCGACTCGGCAAGCGCGGCGTCGAGCCGTGAACATTCGTCCTGCGCCCCGGCGAAGCGGCGATTGACCTCGCCCAGCCGGTCGCCGTAGTCGCGGATCGCCTGGCGGGTGGAGCCGAGTTCGTGCTTCATCTGCTCCGCCTCGCGCGCCATCGCGACCGACTGCTCCTTGAGATTGCGGTTCTCCTCCGCCAGCGCGCGGTGGGCTTCGCGCATTTCCTCTAGCAGGCGGCGCGAGATTTCGTGCGCCCCGCGTTCCTGCGAGAGCGCGTTGGTGAGCGACCAGGTCTTCGTTTCCAGCGTGATGCCGAGATCGGCGCGCGCGGTCGAAAGAGTGCGGTGCTCCTCGCGCAGGGCTTCGTGCGCTTCCTCGAGCTCGTCGCGCTGGCGGTTCGCGGCGGCAAGGCCCTCTTCGAGCTCGCCGATCCGCCGGGCCTGGGCGGCAGCTTCCTCCTCGGACCGGGCGATCCGGGCCTCGTCGCGTTCCGCCGCGATGCGCGCCTCGCTCGCCGCGTGGCGGGCTTCCTCGAGCGCGCGGTCGCGTTCGGCAAGGGCGACTCGCAGGGTCGCGATTTCCCGCTCGCCCCGATCGCGCGCGGCGAGGGTCCGCTCGGCCTCGCGGGTCAGGCGGGCGATGGTTTCGGCCGCTTCGCGCAGGCGTTCCCGGCCTTCCTCGTTGGCGCGGTGAAGCTCGCTGCGCGCGCGTTCCGCCGCTTCGAGCCGCCGCTCGGCGCGCGCCGCTTCCTCGCGCGCGCGGGCGAGGTCGCGGGCGAGCTCCTCGCCCTTCGCATCAAGCGCGGCAACTTCGGCGGCGCGCTGGTCGAGCCGGCGCGACAGCTCGCGCGCTTCTTCCGTGAGCATGGGGACGCGGGCGGCTTCGGCCTCGAGTTCGGCGAGGACCCGGACGAGGCCATCGGCCTCGGCGCGGGCATTGCCGAGCCCCGCGAGCATCCCGTCGAGGTCGGCGCGCAGCACCTCCGCCCGGTCCGCCCTCGTCGAGGCGTCAGCTCCTTCCTGGCCGTTTGTCCCGCCCGCGGGCCTTGCCTCGGCGGCACCGCGTGGGCCGCTGGCGGGCTTGGCGGCGGCACGGGGCGAGGGCGCCGAACGGTCGAGGAAGGAGGCGAAGCGCAGCTTGGGCATGGGCAATCCCTGTTGTCGGTTCCGCTTGCCCCGCCACGTCCCGGCAAGCGCACAATGCCGGGCGAGGCCGCGGGATGGTGCGGGTCGAGTTGGCTAATGCCGGATTCATGATTTCCGTAGCGTTCGGGCAGGGCCAAGGGATTGTCCCTAGGCGGTGCACTTCGATCCGAGTGCGGGGAAGCGGGCGGCTTTCCGGCGATATTTGTAAATTCTTTATCTCCTGCCTGCAATTTACCGCCCGGAATTCAGGAAGGGCGAATGGTTAAGACAGTCAGAAAACTCTCCGCGGACGCTTCGGGCGCGACCATGATGGAATACGGGTTGCTGATCGGCCTGGTGGCGGCAGGGTCGATCACGACCCTGACCGTTGTCGGCAGCGGCGCGGCTGACACGTTCTCGACCGTCGAATCGAACATGTCGGAGTCGGGCGGAAGCGGTGGCTCGGGCGGCGGTGGTTCCGGCGGCGGTGGTTCCGGCGGGGGAGGTTCCGGCGGTGGCGGCGGCGGCTCCGGTGGCGGTGGCGGCTCGGGTGGCGGCTCGGGCGGAGGTGGTTCCGGCGGCGGCGGTTCGGGCGGTGGCGACGACGCGGACAGCGGAGGCGGCGGTGGCGGCTCCGGCGGTGGTGGCGGCTCGGGCGGGCCGGGTGGCGGCGGCTCCGGTGGTGGTGGCGGCGGCTCCGGTGGCTCCGGTGGTGGCGGCGGGGGCGGTGCCGACGGGGGCGGCTCCGGCGGTGGCGGCGGTTCCGGCAACGGAAACGGCAACGGCAACGGAAACGGCAACGGCAACGGAAACGGCAAAGGCAATGGCGGCGGCGGCCAGGGCGGCTCCGGCGATAATGATGACGAGGACGAGGACGAGGACGACAAGGGTAAGGGTAAGGGCAAGGGTAACGACAAAGGCAAGGGCAAGGGCAAAGGCAAAGGCAAGGGCAAAGGCAAAGGCAAGGGCAAGGGCAAAGGCAAAGGCAAGGGCAAAGGCAAGGGCAACAGGAAATGACGCCCCGTGCCGGGCGGGCTTGCGCCCGTGCGCCGGGTGCGGGCGGCAGGAGCGCCCGTGCCCTCGGCGGACCGGGACAGCTTCCCGCCGCGTGATCCGGTCGAGCCTCCGGCCCCGCCTCAGCCCGCCCGCAATTCCTTCGCCAGCAGGCGGAAATCCGCCTCGCGCGGGGAATTCTTGCGCCACACGAGCGCGATCTCGCGCTTCGCGCCGTCTCCCTCGACCGGCCGTGCAACCACTTCGGTCCCGGCCAGGATGCCCGCCTTTATCGCCATTTCAGGGAGCAGGGTAAGGCCGAGGTCATTGTCGACCATCTGGACGAGCGTGTGCAGGCTGGTCCCGATCATGCTCGCGCTCGCCCGCAGTTCCGAGCGGTTGCACGCGGCGAGCGCGTGTTCGCGCAGGCAGTGGCCGTCCTCTAGCAGCAGGAGGCGCCCGCCCTGGATCGCGGGCTCGATCATCTCTGGCGGCACCTCGCGCGGGGGATCGCGCGGGTCGTCCTTGGGAAAGGCGACGTAGAGCCGGTCGTCGGCGATGTGCTCGACCTCGACCTCGCCGGTGTCGAAGGGCAGCGCGAGCAGCACGCAGTCCGACCGCCCGTGCTGGAGGCTGAGCAGCGCATCGTGGCTGGTTTCCTCGCGCAGCATCAGCTTGAGTTCGGGGCGCTCGGCGCGCAGGCGAGGGAGCAGGCGCGGGAGGATGAAGGGGGCGATCGTCGGGATGACGCTCATGCGGAGCTGGCCCGAAAGCGGCTTGCCCGCGGCCTGGACGAGGTCGGACAATTCCTCCGCCTCGCGCAGCAGCCGGTTCGCCTTCGCCACCACCTGTTCGCCCAGGGCGGTGAAGCGCACCACCCGGCGCGAGCGTTCGACCAGCGTCACCCCGAGGAGCGATTCGAGCTCTCGCACCCCCGCCGACAGGGTCGACTGGGAGACGAAGACGCTGTCCGCCGCGCGCCCGAAATGGCCGTGTTTGTGCAGCGCGACGAGATATTGCAGCTGCTTGATCGTCGGCAGGTAGGTGCTCATGGCCCCATCCTGCGGGTGCGGGTGCGGGTGCGGGTGCGGGTGCGGGTGCGGTTGCCGGTGCGGGTGCGGGGGCGCGCGCTCATTCCGCCGCCAGCCGGTCTTCCATGGCGGTGCGCATCTCGTCGATATGGGTCATCTTGAGCTTGCCCTTCTCGACCGCGAAGGCGAGCTTGCCCTCGACGAGGTCGAGCGCGTCGCGTCCGAACACCTCGTAGCGCCAGCCCTTGAGCACGCCGAGATCGCGCACCCCGGCGGCCAATGCCTCCATCTCCTCCGCCCGGGTGAGCAGGCGCGCGGCGACGTCGATCTCGCGCGCGCGGATCTTCAGGAGGAGCTTCAGCAGGTCCGCCACCAGCGCGCCTTCCCTGCCCAGCGGTGCGCCGCGCTTGATCTTGTCGGGCATTTCCTCCTTGGGCAGGGGCTCGGCCTCGGCGATCACCTTCATCATGCGCTTGCCGATGTCGTTGTCCTTCCACGCGGCGGAAAGCCCGCGCACCTTGGCGAGATCGGCCTGCTTCTTCGGGGGATGGCTGGCGATGTCGGCGAGCGTCTCGTCGCGCATGATCCGGCCGCGCGGGATGTTCTTGTGCTGCGCCTCGCCCTCGCGCCAGGCGGCGAGCGCCTTGAGGCGGCCGAGCACCTGCGGATTGCGCCCGGGCGAGCGGATGCGCTTCCACGCGCTATCGGGATCGACCAGGTAGTTCGAGGGATCGGAGAGCTTTTCCATCTCCGCGTCGAGCCACACGCCGCGCTCGGTCTTGATGAGCTTTTTCAGGATCCTGGGAAAGATCTTCGACAGGTGCGTCACGTCCCCGATCGCGTATTCGATCTGCCGGTCGGTCAGCGGGCGGCGCGACCAGTCGGTGAAGCGCGCGCCCTTGTCGATCTGGATGTTGAGCCAGGTCTCGACCAGGTTGGCATAGCCGATCTGTTCCGACTGGCTGATCGCCATCATCGCCACCTGCGTGTCGAAGATCGGGTGCGGGGTCTTGCCGGTCAGGTTGACGATGATCTCGACGTCCTGCCCGCCCGCGTGAAATACCTTCAGCACGTCCTCGTTGTCGCACATCAGGTCGAGCAGGGGCGAAAGGTCGATGCCGTCCGCCAGCGGGTCGATCGCGGCGGCTTCTTCGGTGTTGGCGATCTGCACCAGGCACAGCTCGGGCCAGTAGGTGTTCTCGCGCATGAATTCGGTGTCGACCGCGACGAATTCGCTTTTCGCCAGCCGCTCGCACAGCTCGGCGAGGGCTTCGGTCGTGGTGATGAGGTCGTGTATCTTCATGTCGCCCATATTGTTGGTGGGCGGAGTGCCGCCCTCGGGCCGTTGCCGGTCCCTGGTGGAGAGGTTCCGCGCGACTTGACAAAGAGCCGGGCTTCGCCTGTTAGCGCGCGCATGTCCGCTTTGGGCCTTCGCGAAGCCCCGCGCCGGATGCTGGCCGCGCCCTTAGCGCCTTACTCTCGAACAGGACAAGAGTTTAGATGCACGCTTACCGCACCCACACCTGCGCTCAGCTTTCGGCCCAAGATGTCGGCGAGACGGTCCGCCTGTCGGGCTGGGTGCACCGCAAGCGCGACCACGGCGGCGTGCTGTTCGTGGACCTGCGCGACCATTACGGCATCACCCAGATCGTTGCCGACGGGGATTCGGCCGCCCTGCCGGTGCTCGAACGCCTGCGCGCCGAATCGGTCGTGACGATCGACGGCGAGGTCAAGGCCCGGACGCCCGCGACGGTGAACGCGAACCTGCCGACCGGCGAAATCGAGGTCTTCGCGCGCTCCATCACGGTCCAGAGCGCGGCCGAGGAACTGCCGCTGCCCGTGTTCGAGGAGCCCGACTACCCCGAGGAAATCCGGCTGCGCTACCGCTTCCTCGACCTTCGCCGCGAGACCATGCACCGCAACATCATGCTGCGTTCGAAGGTCATCGCTAGCCTGCGCCGCCGGATGACCGAACAGGGCTTCACCGAATTCCAGACTCCGATCCTCACCGCGTCCAGCCCCGAAGGCGCGCGCGACTTCCTCGTGCCCTCGCGGATGCATCCGGGCCGGTTCTACGCGCTCCCGCAGGCGCCGCAGATGTTCAAGCAGCTGCTGATGGTGTCGGGCTTCGACCGCTATTTCCAGATCGCGCCGTGCTTCCGCGACGAGGATCTGCGCGCCGATCGCAGCCTCGAATTCTACCAGCTCGATTTCGAGATGAGCTTCGTCACGCAGGAGGACGTGTTCCAGGCCTTGGAGCCGGTGCTGGCCGGGACGTTCGAGGAATTCGCGGACGGCAAGGCGGTGACCCCGGCAGGCGAGTTTCCGCGCATCCCCTATGCCGAGGCGATGCTGAAATACGGCACCGACAAGCCGGACCTCAGGAACCCGCTCCTCATCTCCGACGTGACCGGGCATTTCGAGCAGTCGGGCTTCGGCCTGTTCGAGAAGATCGTGGGCTCGGGCGGCGTCGTGCGCGTCGTGCCCGCGCCGGGGACGGCGGACAGGAGCCGCAAGTTCTTCGACGACATGAACAACTGGGCGCGCTCGGAAGGCTATGCCGGGCTCGGCTACGTGACCCGCAAGGGCGGGGAATTCGGCGGCCCGATCGCCAAGAACCACGGGGCCGAGCGGATGGAGGAGCTCTACGCCGAGATCGGGCTCGGGCCGGATGACGGGCTGTTCTTCGCCGCCGGCAAGGAAGCCGAGGCGGCAAAGCTGGCAGGGGCCGCCCGCACGCAGGTGGGCGAACAACTGGGCCTCGTCGAACGGGACTGCTTCAGGTTCTGCTGGATCGTCGACTTTCCCATGTTCGAATGGGACGAGGACTCGAAGAAAATCGATTTCAGCCACAACCCCTTCTCGATGCCGCAGGGCGAGATGGAGGCGCTGGAGACGCAGGACCCGCTCGCCATCAAGGCGTGGCAATACGACATCGTGTGCAACGGCTACGAGCTGTCCTCGGGCGCGATCCGGAACCACAAGCCCGAGATCATGTACAAGGCCTTCGAGATCGCGGGCTACAGCCGGGAGGATGTGGACGCGAACTTCGCCGGCATGATCGAGGCGTTCAAGCTCGGCGCGCCGCCGCACGGGGGCTCCGCGCCGGGGATCGACCGGATCGTGATGCTGCTCGCCGGGGAGGAAGCGATCCGCGAGGTCATCGCCTTCCCGATGAACCAGAGGGGCGAGGACCTGATGATGGGCGCCCCGGGCCACGCCGAACCCAGGCAGCTGCGTGAACTTTCGATCCGCGTCGTCGAGCCGCCGAAGAAGCCGGGAACGCCGACCGAGGGCTGAACGCGAAAGGAAAGGGGCACCCGGTGGTCTGGCCGAATGCCCCTTGAAGGTGGTTCGCTTTATCGTTCTGTTTGTTTCGGGACGGTCGGCCGTGCCTCTTTCAGGCCTTGGCCCCGCTGCGTCTTCGTCTCGTTCGGCGCGCTCAGCCGTAGTGCCGCTCGAGCACGTGGCTGAAGCTTTCGCCTTCGCGCACCTCGCGCGCGGCCTGCTCGATCGTCCGCCGCGTCGAAGGGTCGAGGCTTTCGTCCGAAAGCGCCTTGTCGTAGCGGCGGCACAGCTCGGTCTCGGCCTTCTCGACCCGGCGCGCCGCCGCTTCGTCGCCGTCCTGGAAAGCGTCGCCGATCGCGTGGAAGATGTCCGCCGCCTGGGCCGGGGCGCTGGCATCGTCGACGCGCGTGCCGCCGCGTTCGGCAAGCGCCTCGTTCAGCAGGTTGACCGTCCGGACGCGTTCGGAAATGCGCCGTTCGAGCGTCTGCTGCAGCGCGTCGCTATGCGCGGACTCGCGCGCCCGGCGATAGGCGGCAAGGGTGTCGTAGGTGTCCTGGGTCAGGCTCTGCAATATGCGTGTATCCGCCATCGGGCTCCTCGAAGAACGCGGTTTGCGGCAGGTATTTTCCCGCCTTATCGGTGGCTTAACGGGATCCCGCGCGACTCTTTCCCGGACGCGGGGCAGGCTGGCCGACGGGCGCGGCAAAGCGTGCCGGCGAGGGCGCGCGGGCGGTCCCCGGGCGGCGGGCCGATCACCACTTGCGCTCCCCCGCGGCGTTGACTAGGGCCGCAGGTGAATTCCTTGCACAACCCCAGGACAAGAGGGACACACATGAGCGATACTGCCGACCGCGTGCAGAAGATTGTCGTCGAGCATCTCGGCGTCGAGGCCGACAAGGTCACCCAGGACGCGAGCTTCATCGACGATCTCGGCGCCGACAGCCTCGACATCGTCGAACTGGTCATGGCCTTCGAAGAGGAATTCGGCGTCGAAATCCCCGACGACGCGGCGGAGAAGATCTCGACCGTGGGCGATGCGACCAAGTATATCGAGGAACACAAGGGCTGATCCATCGGAGCTGGTCCATGAGGGTTGATCCGGGGGGCCAGCGCCCCCGGGACGACGTGCGCGGGGAAAGGTCCATCGCGCACAACCGACAGACAGGCCCGGGCCCCCTTCGGCGGGCTGCGGGCCTGTAGCTTTTGAGCCCCGCAGCGGGGCAGCGCGCGCGACCCGATGGCTCGCTGCGCGGGAGACGAAAGGGAGTGTAATGCGCCGTGTGGTTGTAACCGGGCTGGGTCTCGTCACCCCGCTGGGCGGGGACGTCGAGACGAGCTGGCGGAACCTGATCGCGGGCGAAAGCGGGGCGGGGCCGATCACCCGCTTCGACGCCTCGGACCAGAAATGCACCATCGCCTGCGAGGTCAAGCCCAGGGACCACGAATGGGGCTTCGATCCGGACAGGCGCGTGGACCCCAAGATCCAGCGCCAGGTCGATCCCTTCATCGTCTATGGCATCGACGCTGCCGGGCAGGCGCTCGAGGATGCGGGCCTGACCGACCTCTCCGACGCGGAAAAGGAGCGCGTGGGCTGTTCGATCGGCGCCGGGATCGGCGGCCTTCCGGGAATCGAGCTGGAAAGCGTCAACCTCCACGAACGCGGGCCGGGGCGGGTTTCCCCGCACTTCGTCCACGGGCGCCTCATCAACCTCGTTACCGGGCAGGTCCAGATCAAGTACGGCTTCATGGGGCCGAACCACGCGGTCGTCACGGCCTGTTCGACCGGCGCGCATTCGATCGGCGATGCCGCGCGCATGATCGCGATGGACGATGCCGACGTGATGCTGGCGGGCGGTGCCGAAGGCACGATCAACCCGCTCGGAATCGCCGGCTTCGCGCAGGCGCGCGCCCTCAACACCAGCTTCAACGACCGCCCGAAGGAGGCGAGCCGCCCCTATGACAAGGCGCGCGAAGGCTTCGTCATGGGCGAGGGCGCAGGCATTGTCGTACTCGAGGAATACGAGCGGGCGAAGGCGCGCGGCGCCAAGATCTACGGCGAGGTCACGGGCTATGGCCTGTCGGGCGACGCCTATCACGTCACCGCCCCCCACCCGGAAGGCAGGGGCGCCGAGCTCGCCATGCGGATGGCGCTGAAGAAGGCCGGCCTCGGCCCGGGCGATATCGATTACGTCAACGCCCACGGCACCAGCACCATGGCCGACACGATCGAACTCGCCGCGGTCAAGCGCGTGCTGGGCGAGGACCTGTCGGGCGCCTCGATGAGCTCGACCAAGAGCGCGATCGGGCATCTCCTCGGCGGCGCGGGCGCGGTCGAATCGGTGTTCTGCCTCCTCGCCATGCGCGATGGCGTGGTGCCCCCCACGCTCAACCTCGTCGATCCGGACGTTGGCACCGAAGGCATCGACCTCGTCCCGCTCAAGGCGAAGGAGCGCGAGGTGCGCGCAGTGCTCAACAACTCCTTCGGTTTCGGCGGGACGAATGCCTCGCTGATCATGCAGAAGGTCGATTGAGCGGTTGGGCCGCAAGGGCCTCCTCGTCCTATTCGCCCTGATCGCGCTTTTCGCCGGCGGCGCGTGGTTCGCCGCCGCGCAGCTGGGCGAGGCGACCGTCGAGGAAGACACCGCCTTCATCATCCCCTCGGGCTCATCCGTCGCGGCCGTGGCGGAAAAGCTCGAGGCGGAGGGGCTCGTATCCTCTGCCGACGGTTTCCTGCTCAATGCGCGCCTGTTCGGCTCCTCCGACCCGATCCGGGCCGGCGAGTTCCGCCTGACCGCGGGCATGAACCAGTCGGAAATCCTCGCCCGGTTCCAATCCGGCGACGTCATCCGCCGCTTCGTCACCGTGCCCGAAGGGATGCCCTCGATCATGGTGTGGGAGCGGCTGATGGCCGAGGACATGCTGACCGGAGAGATCGAGGTGCCGCCCGAAGGCTCGATCCTGCCCGACACCTATTCCTTCGAACGAGGGGAGAGCCGGGCCGAACTGGTCGAGCGGATGCAGGCGGCGATGGACCGTTACCTCGCCGAAGCCTGGGCGAAACGCGCGCCCGATATCGCGGTCGTCACCATGCGCGACGCGTTGATCCTCGCCTCGATCGTCGAGAAGGAGACCGGCAAGCCCTCCGAACGGCGCATGGTCGCGGGCCTCTATTCGAACCGGGTGAAGGCGGGGATGCTGCTGCAGGCGGACCCCACGATCATCTACCCGATCACGCAGGGCAAGCCGCTGGGCCGCCGCATCCGCCAGTCCGAGATCGCGGCGGTCAACGACTACAACACCTACACCCGCGTCGGCCTTCCCGCCGGGCCGATCACCAATCCGGGGCGCGAAAGCATCGCGGCGGTGCTGGACCCGGCCGACACGAGCGCGCTGTTCATGGTGGCGGACGGCACCGGCGGCCACGTCTTCGCCGACACGCTGGAAGAGCACAACGCCAACGTCGCCGAATGGTATGCGCTCAGGCGGGAACGGGGGGAGATGTGACAAGCGTGAGTCCCTGCGAAGGCCGGGACTCGCACCTGAAGCGCGCAGCGTGCTAACCATCCCCCGATGTCCCGCCCCTTCATCGTCACCGCCGCCCTTCCGCCCGACCTCCAGGGCTGGGCCGATGGCCTGCGCCGCGCGCATTTCCCTCCGGAGCGCAACCACCTCCACGCTCATGTTACCTTGTTCCACGCCTTCGCGCCCTCGCTGCTTGACGAGCTCAAGGACTTCCTCCCCGACATCGCCCGCGAATTCGCCCCGCCGCAGGGCCGCATCACCGGTCTGATGGATCTGGGCAAGGGCACCGCGATCGCGCTCGAAAGCGAGGAACTCCTGTCCTTGCGCGCCCTCGTCGCCGAACATTTCCACGGCAGCCTGACCGACCAGGACCTGCACGAGCCGCGTCCGCACATCACCATCCAGAACAAGGTGACGAAAGAGGAGGCCCGCGCGCTGCAGGCGAGCCTCGCGCCCGAAATCGAACCGCGCGCCTTCGCCTTTCCCGCGCTCGAACTGCACCGCTACGAGGGCGGCCCGTGGAGCCACGTCAAGCGCATGGCCTTCCGCGGGCAGGAGCGGGCCTGAAGCGTCCGCCCGCCCGCCCCCAAGAGGTGCTTGACCGGGGAGGGACCCCGCCCTAAATGCGCCGCTCGCCCGGCCAAGCCGCCGGCGCGAATCCCCATTGGGGCGGAGTAGCTCAGGTGGTTAGAGCAGCGGAATCATAATCCGCGTGTCGGGGGTTCGAGTCCCTCCTCCGCTACCAGTTTTCAATCACTTAGCGATGATGCGTTTGGGCGGTTTACACTCGGCTGTAAACCGTGCCGCATTTTGTTGCGTCCGGCTCTTGGATCAGGGGCGCGCAAATGAGCATCACCCTGTTCTCCGAAGTCTATCAAATGTCCATCGGATCGCCGACTGACAAGGCCGTGCTACTGG
Source organism: Erythrobacter sp. HL-111 (assembly GCF_900105095.1). Classification (NCBI taxonomy): domain Bacteria; kingdom Pseudomonadati; phylum Pseudomonadota; class Alphaproteobacteria; order Sphingomonadales; family Erythrobacteraceae; genus Erythrobacter; species Erythrobacter sp. HL-111. The sequence goes on from NZ_LT629743.1 coordinate 396,231, forward strand.
CGCTTGCAGACGCCGCAAACGACCAGCTAGACGGCATGACGTGGATACCCATTTCTTCCCGTGACCGGGAAAAGGGCGTGAAGGGGCGAAAGCTCGACCTCATCACCAAAACTGAGCTTTCGGAACGGGCTATTCGCAATGCCCTTCGAAGGCTTGAGGAAGCGGGCCACATTTCTCGAAAGGAAGACCCCGGCAAGGGCGTGTATTACTGGGTCCACCCTGTATCATCACTTGAGATGGAAACCCCGGCACCACGTGCCTCCCGGCACGAGATGCCCCCGGCACCAAAAACGGAAACCCCGGCACCACGTGCCGCCGACCCCGGCACCACGTGCCCCCAAACCCTTAATAACCCAAATAACCCTTACCCCGCGCGCGAAGCTGGCGATGAATATTGGCGCTTGCCCTTGGAGCGGAAAGCAGCCGAGGCAGCATCGCGCAAGGCCAAGCTGAAGCGCCAGGAACCGCCCCCGGCTCTCCCCGCCTCTGCCGCGCGCAGCGATCCCAAGCTGCGCGTGCCGGTTGCAGCGAAAGCGCGAGAGGATGAGCGGTCTCTCACCATGCACGCCGCGCTGAAGGCCAGCATCGGAGAAGAGGCTTGGCGGGATTGTTTTGCGTGTGCCGCAATGGTTTTCGATGAACCGGGGGCCACGGTGATCATCGCAGACCCTTGCCGACGCCAGATGCTCGAAGAACGGTTCGGAAACGCGCTGCTAGGCGCGGCAAGGCGGGCTTTCGGGCCGAATGTGCGCTGGGTGCGCGTGAGGGTGGAGACCAATGGCGCACTGGCCCTATAACACCGCCGCTTGGCAGCGCCTTCGCCGGTTGAAGCTGGCAACGCAGCCTCTTTGCGAGGGGTGCGCCGAGATCGGCATAACTGCCGTGGCAAACACGGTCGATCACGTCACCCCGATCAGCGAGGGCGGGGAAGCCTTCCCGGAGCTTCACGGGCTGGCCAGCTATTGCCCTTCCTGCCACTCGGCAAAGACGGCGCGCGGAACCGAGGCCGGGGCGGTCAAGACGGCAAAGCCTCGCAAGGGGTGCGATGCGGATGGCAGGCCCCTTGATGCCTGGCACCCGTGGGGCGCATCGGGGCACAAGGCCAACCTACCCACACTGGCGCGGCCTGCTGATCTACGCCCCTGCCTTTCGCCGCTCACCATCCTGTTCGGGCCACCGGGTGCGGGCAAGTCCACCTATGCCCGAGGGGCCATGCAGGGGCATGACAAGCTCATCGACCTTGACGACATCATGGCCAAGCTAGCGCGCACGCCCACACATCACGCGCCCGACACGTTCTTGCCGCGCGCCCTCGCCATGCGCAACGCCGAGCTGGCACGTCTCGCCAACGTGCGCGTGGATCATCGAACCTTCCTTATCATCGCTGCGCCGACTGCGCACGAACGCGACTGGTGGAGGGCACACCTGAAGCCCGATGATCATCTGCTGATCATGCCCGAACGCGGCACGTGCGTTGCTCGGCTGCGCAAGGATGAGACGCGCGGCGAGAGGAAGGGCGAACACATCCGCGCGTGCTACCGCTGGTTTGCTCGCTTCACTGAAAGCATTGACGACAAAATCGCTCAGGGCTTTCAGGTCAGGACCGGCGCGGGTCCACAAAATATAGTTAGTTCATCCAAGCCGGGGCCGCGCCCCGGCGGGGATTGAACCCGTGGGCGCGCGCGGTCCTGGCGCTGCTCGGCAGCTCGCAGCATCGCGCGGGGCGCGTCCCGGCGCACCCGTGCCGCTGTTCGATGGCTGGGAACCCACACCCTGGTCAGCGCCCCAGCCATGGGAAGCCGATGGCCTCACCCGTCCACAGCGCGTCATCGCATTCATCGAAAGCCTGCCGATCACGAAGGGCTTTGGCGCTGGCGAGCGCATCAAGCTCGATCCGTTCCAGGTCGAATGGATCGAAGGCATTTACCGGGATGACGAATACGGCGACCGCGCCGTGCGAACCGGGCTGCTGTCCGTGGCGCGCGGGAACGGCAAGACAGTTTTATGCGCCGCTCTTTGCCTCGCTCACCTGGTCGGGCCGGAATGCGAGCCGCGCGGCGAATGCTATTCGGCGGGCGCTACGCGGGACCAGTCCGCCCTGGTCTATGCCGAGATGGAAGCGATCATTCTGGCAACGCCGTGGATGGCCGCGCGGCTCAATTTGCAGCGGTTCCACAAGAAAATCGAGGACAGCGTGACTGGCTCGATCTACCGGGCGCTTGCCAGCGACGGCGGGTCCACCCATGGCCTCGCAACGTCTTTCGTGGTGTGTGATGAGCTGGCGCAATGGAAAAAGCGCGAGCTGTTCGACGTGCTGCGCACCTCGCTGGGCAAGCGGCGCAACCCGCTGATGCTGGTGATCGGCACGCAATCCCCGCGCGCCGAGAACGTCATGAGCGAGATGGTCGATTACGCCGGCCGCATCGCCTCGGGCGAAATCATGGACCCCTCGTTTCACGGCGCGGTCTATGCCGTGCCCGAGGATGCAGACCCGTTCGATCCTGCCAATTGGCCCCTCGCCAACCCGGCGCTGGGCAAATTCCGATCCGAGCGAGAGCTTGCCGAGGAAGCCGCGCGCGCGCAGCGGATGCCGACATTCGAACCGGCCTTCAGGAACCTCTACCTAAACCAGCGGGTGGACGCCGAACCGAAAGCCATCAATCCGGCGGAATGGGAGGCCTGCGGCGCGCCGGTTGACCCGGCGGCGCTGGCAGGGCGGCCATGCTATGCGGGACTGGACCTATCGAGCACGCGCGATCTATCGGCGCTGGTGCTCTATTTTCCCGAGGACGGGGGCGCGGTTGTGCCCTTCGCGTGGTGCCCGAAAGAGAACCTTGCCGAGCGCGAGGAAGTTGACCGGGTGCCCTATCGCACCTGGGCGAAGGCGGGGCATATCGAGCCGACGCCGGGGCGTGCGATCGACAAGCGGTATATCGCGGCGGCGCTGGGCAGGATCGCAGCCACCTATGACGTGCGCGGCGTGGCCTTCGACCGCTACGCCTTTCAGGACTTGCAGGTGATCCTGAACGCCGAGGGTGTAAGCCTTCCCCTGGTCGAATGGGGGCAGGGCTTCAAGAGCATGGGACCGGCAACCGATGCGTTCGAAACGGCGATGCTGAACGGGAACCTGCGGCACGGGATGCACCCGCTCTTGCGCTGGTGCGCGGGCAACGTGGTCTATGAAATGGACCCAGCGGGGGCGCGCAAGCCGAGCAAGAACCGCTCGATTGACCGCATTGACCCGCTTGTGGCGCTGATCATGGCTTGCGGGCTGGCAGCGCGCGACGAAGGCGAAAAGGTGTATCAGGGCGGCGGGATATTCTGGGTTTAGGCGTAGCGTCCAAAGACCGCCTTGCCCTCAGGTGTAATTTGATAGCCGTCAACGTCGTATGTCGAGCAATAGGCCTCAACAATCCAGTTTTTCGCCAGCATAGCCTCAAAGGTCTTCGGGCCGATCCGCGCGAAGTGGGCCGCGCTTTCAATGGTTCCTAAGCATAGTTCGCGCAGAACCTTCATTTCCCTGTTGTTCGGCCTCATCATGACAGGTGCCCTTTCAGAATGGAACGGATAGCCTCGGGCCGGGTCGGGCGCGGTTCCGGCTGCGCTGCAATCCACCGATCTAGCGCCGCCAGATCGTCCGGGGGCAAGCGGACATTCACCGGGGTTGCCCCGACTTTCGGCCTTCCCGGCCCCGCATTTCTAGCGCCAGTATTTGACATTGCCTGTTTCTGGTGCCAGAAAATGCGAGCCGAGGCAAGGTTGCCCCCTTCCCCCGGCTCTTGTCACCAACGCCTTTCATGGAGGCACCGATGAACGACAATGCCCTAGCTGCGCCCAATAGCTTCCACAATTCCGCAAGCAGGCCCTTCAGGACAGACCTTGTGGAGATGCCGGAGAGCTGGGCCGATGCCGTCGCCAAGGTCGCGGCGCTCGATGCCGAATGGGAAGCACTCGACCTTGATGACGAGGAAGAAAGCGCCCGCGTTTCCGACTTGCATGATCACACGATGCTGGCGTTTCTGCGGATGCCCGCGCCCGACGCCGAGGGCTTGATTTACAAGCTGCGCGCCTTGCATTCTGATGGCCGCATCGAGTGCGAGGACGAGACGCTCGACCAGATTTGCCGGGAGATTGCGGCGCTGGGCTAGAGCCTGCCACGCGGCATTCCCCGAAAATTTAATATTCAGCGTATTGACGCTATACTCACGTGAGTGCAAAAGGGGCCTCATGGACGAAACAATCATCGCCTTCGACCTTGATGAGCCGCAATTCACGCAGCGTGAGACGTCGCAGATCAGCGGCGCGCCCATGGGGACCATCAATAACTGGCTTGACCGGGAGTATCTGTCCCTCGGCACAAGCCCTGATCGCAGGCTGCGCGCGCGCCGCATGTTCTCGGGCCGGGACATTATCTTTGTGCGGGCGATGTTCTACTGCACAAGCCGTTTCGGCCTGCCGCCTGCCCATGCTGCTGGCATGGCGCACCGGATCGCCGCGGACAGCTCGATGCGCCTGCCCGACAACGACCAAGGCGAACAGATGTCCACCTGGTATCTGCTGTTTCGGGTATTGGACCCGTCCGGCAACGTGTCCGATGAATGGGGCTGCGATCATGTCGCCTTCTGCAAGGCGACCGGGCGTTTCTTCGACTTCAACGACGCATCGCGCCAGCCCGTCAATCCGGTCGAGATTGCAGGCGGCTTTCTTGCGATCCCCTCTTCAATCATCGCGCAGCACACGATTGCCGAGTGCGCTGACTTGCTCTCGCAGGCCTTGGGCAATCCCCCCGGCGTGATGACCCGCAACCTTCCCCCCATGAGGTTGTGAATGACAGTTTCCGGCCCCGGAAAGCGTGAGAACCGGCCCTATACGTTCTCACACCGCCGTCCGGGCGGGGCAGGCGCGCCACTCCGCGCCGAGGCACCCGGACGGCACCCAACCGCCAACGCTGCGAAGCAGTGGGCATTCTGCGCGCCGGGGGAGCGATCCCCCGGCCACTTAGAAAGGCATGATCATGACCAGACTGACTGAATTGAAAGAGCGCCGCGCCGCTGCGCTCGAAACCATGCGCGCCCATGAGGAAGCGGGCGGCGCTGAATTCGACACCGCCAAGGCGCAATATGACAGCATCGCCGCGCAGATCACGCGCGCCGAGGCTATCGAGAACGCCGAGCGCCAAGAACGCGGCAAGCCGCTTGTCGGCGATGGCAAGCTGGAAACCGAGCTGCGCCAGTTCTCCATCCGCCGCGCGATTGCCGGGGCGGCGGGCATGGAAGGCGTGGACTGGGGCCGCGAACGCGAGATGCAGGCCGAGCTGGCCAAGCGCGCGGGCCGCGCGCCGCAAGGCCTGTTCATCCCCGCCGAGGCGCTGGAAACCCGCGCCACGACCAGCGCCGCCGATAGCGGCGGAACCCTTGTCCCCACCGATCACCGGCCCGAGCTGTATATTAGCGCCCTGACCGCGCAATCCGTGGTGCGCGCCATGGGGGCAACCGTTCTGACCGGCCTGACCGGCAGTGTCGAAATCCCCAAGGAAGGCACCAGCCCCCAGCCCACTTGGAAGGCCGAAAATGCCGACTTTGACGAAGGCGATGCGACCTTCGGCAGTGTCGAGCTGAAGCCCAAGCATTGCGGCGTCATCACGCAATGGTCGCGCAACATGATCTTGCAGGCCTCGCCTGATGTGGAGATGCTGTTGCGCCAGATGCTGGCGCGCAACATTGCGCTGGGTATCGACCGCGCTGCGATCAGCGGCACGGGCACCACGCAGCCGCTCGGCTTGCTCAATACCCCCGGCATTCAGACCCATGCGCAAGGCGTTCCGCCTGGCGATACCACCTTCCTGACGCTCACGGCCGGGATGATCGCCAAGGCCGACATTGCCAACGTGGGCGCGATGCGTTCCTTCCTTGGCACCATGGGCGTGAAGGAAGCGGCCATGAAAACCCGCGACAGCACGGGCTTGCCGATCAGCATGGACCAACTGTTCCACATGGAGCCGCGCGCCTTCAGCAATCAGGTGCCCAACAATCTCGGCGATGACGATGATGAGCATGGCCTGATCTATGGCGACTGGTCGGAGCTGCTGATTGGCGTCTGGTCGGAAATCGACATTCTCGTGAACCCCTACGAGAGCGCGGCCTACAAGAAGGGCAACATCTCGCTGCGCGCGATTGCGACCGTGGACACGGCTTGCCGTCACCCGCAAGCGTTCGTGTCGGCAACGGGCTTCAAGCCGTGACGCGCGCGGCTTGCCCTTCAATCGAGCGGCGGGCCTTTCCCGAATTCCGGGCGCTGGCAGGCGCGCGGCGATTGGAGGGCTATGCCGCAACCTTCGGCGCGGAAGCGCGCCTGGGCGATTTTGTCGAGACCATCGAGCCGGGGGCGTTCCGCGCCTCGCTCGATGGCGACATTCTGGCGCTGGTCGATCATGACCCCGGCCTTGTGCTGGGCCGGACCCGTTCCGGCACCTTACGCCTTGCCGAGGACAGCCGAGGCCTCGCCTTTTCGCTGGATCTACCCGACACACAAGCGGGCCGGGACATTATTGCCCTTGCCGCGCGCGGCGATATTGGCGGGATGAGCTTTGGCTTCCTCATCCCGGCGGGCGGCGAAGTCTGGCAGGGGAACCGTCGCAGCCTGCGCGCTATCGACTTGCGCGAAGTGTCCGTTGTGCAGGCGTTCCCGGCCTATCCCGATACCCAGATTGCCCTGCGCGCCCGAGGCGAGGCCGATGCGCGCGCCGCGCGGCGGCGGGCGGTCGAATTGAGAGAGCGCACCCCATGGGCATGATCGACAATCTTGCGCGCCGGTTCGGCTTCGAACGGCGCAACGCCGATCTGAGCTGGCAGGCGCTTTCCCCCGGCTTTGGCATGGGCGCGGCCATGAGCGCGCGCGCCGCCGAGAATATTTCAGCCGTCTATGCGTGCGCGGCTGCGATCAGCTCGGCGCTCGCCTATATCCCGGCCCTGGTCTATCGGCGCGACGGACAGGGCAACCGGGTCGAACAGTTCGACCACCCGCTTGTCATGCTCACCCGCCAAGGCGTGAATGCACAGATGACATGGCCGGAATTCGTGGAGCATTTCGTTGCCGACGCGCTCTTGAGCGGCAACGGGCTTGCCGAGATCATGCGTGATCGCAGCGGCGCGCTGATCGGGCTGGAATTCATCCCTTGGTCGCGCGTGTCGGTCGAATATCTTTCCACCGGGCGGCTCGCCTATGACGTGTCGGACCCGTTCGGGCGGGGCCGTGCGCGGCGCTTGCTGCAATCCGAAGTGCTGCACTTGCGGGACCGTTCGGATGATGGCTTGATAGGGCGTTCGCGGCTTTCGCGGGCGTCCGAAACCGTCGCGGGCGTGGCAGCGGCCAACACCTTCGCCAAGGGCTTCCTTGACCGGGGCGGCTATCCCTCGGGCATTCTCACCTTCCCCGGCAAATTGAATGCCGAGGACAAGGACGCCTTCGCCCGCGAATTCGCAAAGAAGCACGCGGGCGCGCAGAATGTGGGACGGGTGCTGGTGCTCGATCAGGGCTTGACCTGGACGACTGCCGCCATCTCGCCCGAGGATGCCGAGCTGCTGGAAAGCCGGAAGTTCGGGGTCGAAGAAATCTGCCGCCTCTTTCAGGTGCCCCCGCCGCTGGTGCAGGATTACAGCCATAACACCTTCACGAATTCCGAAACGGCGGGACGCTGGTTTGCGCAATTCACGCTGGCACCATGGGCGCGCAAGCTGGAAGCCGAATTCGCGCGCAGCGTCTTTTCCCCGGCCTCGGGCTTCGAGATGGAGCTTGACCTGTCCGCCTTCCTGCGCGGCGATCCTGCCACCCGATGGAACGCGCACAAGATCGCCGTGGAAACCGGCGTGCTCGATCCTGACGAAGTGCGGCACGTGGAAGGCTGGAACCCGCGCGCCAAGCCCGAGCTGACGCCATGAGCGCGCGCCGCCGCCTCCTGCCCGAGAGTGAAATTCGCAGTGCAATTGAGCTGCTGCGCGAGCTTGGAATAGAGCCGGGGGCGGTGGACGTGCGAGCCGACGGGATTACCGTTTATCCGAAGAACGAAGGGCAAGGGAGTGCATTCGATGCGTGGAAGGCGAAGCAATCGCATTCTGTCCGGCCTTCACGTAGTTAAGAAGCGTCTGGCGAGCGGGATTATCCGCTGGAATGTGTATGCGTGGCGCGGTGGACCCTGCATTCACCGCCAGGACGGCGCGCGCCCGATCATCACGCCCGATCTATTTGCTCAAGCCATAGCCGCGCGGGAGGAAGCGAGCGGGGGCGCGCCGAGCGACACGTTCAAGGCGGTGATTGTCGCCTACCGGGCTTCGCCCGAATTTGAGCGCCTCGCTGACAGCACGCAGCGCGACTACAACCGCATCCTTGACCGGATTGATGAGCAATTCGGCGCGGCGCCGATTGCGGCCTTCGAGGATCGGCGGATGCGCCGGGACATCATCGAGTGGCGCGACCTCTGGCGCGGCCAACCCCGGACAGCCGACAAGGCTGCCGTCATGATGGCGACTGTTCTGGGTTGGGCGGTCGAAAACGCGCTTCTCACCATCAACGTGGCGGCGGGCATCCCCCAGCTACACAGCGCCGACAAGTCGGACATGATATGGGAGGACCGGCACTGGCAGGCGATGGCCGATGCGCCCGAGCAACTGATGCAAGCACTTCGCCTTGCCAGCATGACGGGGCTGCGCCTGGGCGACCTTGTGCGGCTCGACTGGTCGCAGGTGTCGGACAAGGCAATCATCCTCACCACCCGCAAGCGCAAGGGCAGGGCAGTCATTCCCGTGATCCCCGAGCTGCGCAGCTTTCTCGATACTATCACGCACCGCCAAGGCGTGGTGCTGCGAAATAGCCGAGGACTGCCTTGGACGGAGAGCGGGCTGGGAACAGTGTTTCAGCGCAGCAAGCCTGCGGACTTCGACCGCACCATGCACGATTTGCGCGGCACCTACGTCACGTGGCTGGCCATGAAGGGCCTTACGGATGACGAGATTGCACGCATCGTTGGTTGGACCTCACAGCGCATTGCCGAGGTGCGAGCGCGCTACGTGGATGAGGCGCGCGTCATCGTCTCTCTGGTCGATAGGTTGAGCGCATGAGCGGTTTACACAGCATAGCCAAGTCATTGATGCGTAAGGGCACAATGTGGGCAAGGTTTACACCCTAAGGAATTGAAATTGCGCAATAAGCCGAGAAATCATAATCCGCGTGTCGGGGGTTCGAGTCCCTCCTCCGCTACCAGACCCGTTTCGTTCGAAACGTCGCTGGCTTCGGGCAATCGGTCAGTATCCCCGAGAAGGCATCTCCCCGTTCATCGGGTCGGGGCCTGTCCTTCCGCCGTCCTGCGAAGCGGGACGAACCTCTTGCCGAACGAGTTTCCAGAGACTTCCGGGGCCATCTTTCGTGTTCGTCAGCAGCCAGATCGCGCCGTCAGGTCCCTGCCCGACTTCGCGGATGCGGGTATTGAGCGGGATGAACTCGGTTTCGCGGACCTCGCCCGCTTCCATGTCGACGCGTTCGACGCCGCCCGCCGAAAGCGCGCCGAACAGGATGTCGCCTCGCCATTCGGGGAACATTTCGCCATCATAGACGATCATGCCCGAAGGCGAGCGCACGGGGCTCCAGTGGTGGACGGCATCCTCGTATTCGGGAAACTCGGTGGGGTCGGGGATGTCGATGCCGTCGTAGTTGATCCCCCAGCTCACCACCGGCCAGCCGTAATTGGCGCCGCGTTCGATCCGGTTCAGCTCGTCCCCGCCGAGAGGGCCCATTTCGGCCACCCATAAATCTCCCGTGCTCCGGTCAATCGCTGCGGCCTCGATGTTGCGGTGGCCCCAGGACCAGATTGCCGGGTCCGCTTCCTCCCGCCCGACCAGGGGATTGTCCGAAGGGACCGAACCGTCATCGTTCAGCCGGATCAACGTGCCGAGCGTGTTCGAGACATCCTGCGCGGGATTGAACTTGAACCTTTCTCCCAGGGCCAGGAACAGCTTGCCATCTGGCGCGAAGACGATGCGGTTTCCGAAGTGGTTCGGCCCTTCCACCTTCTTCTGCCGCCAGATGACCTCGAAATTTTCCAGCCGGTCGCCGACCATGCGGCCCCGCCCGAGAGCGGTGCCGGCGGTTCCGTTCTCGCCGGGCTCGGCGAAGGAGAGATAGACCATCGAATTGCGCGCGAAATCGGGATGGAGCGCAACGTCCATCAATCCGCCCTGGCCTTCGCTCCATACTTCCGGCGTGCCGCCGACCGGAGCCGAAACCGATCCGTCCCGTGTGACGACGACAAGATCGCCGCCATGCTGCGTCACCAGCATTCGCCCGTCCGGGAGGAAGGCCAGCGCCCACGGCTCTTCCAGCCCCTTGGCGACCTCCCGGACCGATACGATCACGTCGCCGGCGGCAATGGATTCGACCTGGTTGTCCGGCTGCGCGCGCGTGACGGCCGGCCCGGCGAGGCAGAGGAATGCGGCGGAAAGGGCAAGGGCGATGCGTGTCGAAGGACGGGTCTTCATTGGTGCGTCTCCTGTGGCGACAGCGTGCCGGCATTCGGTAAGGGGGCGGCACGGGCTGCACCGGTTCAACCGGATCGGCAGCATCATCGTTCCGGCCTCGCCCCGCCTCGCCGCGCGTGCACAACGGCCTGCGGACAAGCGCCGTCGCCCGGCGGCATTCGCGCTGCGGGTAAGGCGTGCCTAGGGGGCGGGCCTGATCGAGGACCCGATGCCGCGTGCGCGCGTCTCGACCTTCCAGACATCCGAACCCGCGGTGATGTAGAGCGTGGAAAGGTCGCTCCCGCCCCAGGACACGTTGGTCGAGCGCACCGGCATGTCGAGCGTGGCGACGCGCGCGCCTTCCGGCGAAAGGACGCAGATGCCTTCGGGACAGGTCGCGTAGACCCGCCCCTCGCTGTCGACGCGCATTCCGTCGACCGGCCATTCGCCCCCTTCCATCGCGAGGTCGGCGAACAGCCGCCTTGCGCTGGCCGTCCCGTCCGCCGCGAGGTCGTAGGCCCACAATTTCTGGTCTGCCGAATCGCTCACGTAAAGAACGCTTTCGTCGGGTGACAGCGCGATGCCGTTCGGCCTCTGGAGCGAATCGTCGATCAGAACCATCCGGCCCGTCGCCTCGTCGAAACCGAAAACGCCGTTGAATTCCACCTCTCGTTCCCGCTCCTCGCCCTGGTAGGGCCGGCCGAGGCCGTAGGGCGGATCGGTGAAGAAGATCATCCCGTCTGCCGCGCGCACGACGAGGTCGTTGGGGCTGTTGAGGTGTTCGCCACGATATTCCGCCACGATCGTCTCGCGCCCGGATCGAGGTGTCCAGCGGGTGATCTCGCCGCTGGCATGTTCTGCGGAAAGCAAATCTCCGTCCCGGTTGAAGGTGTGCCCGTTGGCTTGCGCGGAAGGCGAATAAAGCACGCTCACTTCGTTTCCGCGCGGATCGAGGACATGGACAGTGTCGCCGGGTATGTCGCTGAAGATGAGGCGCTTTCCGTCCCATGCCGGGCCCTCGGTGAAGCCGAAGCCGGTCGCGACCCGTTCGAGCGTGCCAGGCACGAAGATTGCCGCTTCCCGCGATTGCGCACCGCGCGGTTCGGCGGCTTGATCCGCGCGCTCCATCGGAGCGCAGGCCGCGGCGGCACCCCCGGCGATCGCGAGGGCAGCGAGCCGGGTCCACGGGCGAAACATCTGTCCTGTCCTTTTCATGCGGCACCTCCATCGTCGGGCTTTGCGTAGGGCGTCCTGCCGGCGAAACCTGCGAGCAGGCGCGCCGATGACCGAGGGAACAGCACCTGCGTCCGCAGTGCAAGGTTTTCCGTTGCCGCAGGTTTCGCGCTTTCGGGGCGAGGTTGCTCCGGCGCTGCCGATTTCGCGGCGCGATCCGGTCAGCCCATGCTTTCCATCAGGAAGACCTTGCCTTCGAGCGCGGAGTCTGTCGCGGCCCTTGCAAGGACCGCGGCGACGTCTCCGCGTGCGGCCTTGCCCGCGGGATCGACCTCGTCGCCGAGCCGGACGTTGCGATTGCCGTCGTCGTCCGTCAAAGCGACGGGCCGCACGATCGTGTAGGCGAGGCCCGAGGATTTGAGATGTTCATCGGCATCGTGCTTTGCCTTGAGGTAATGCGCGAGCTTGCCCGAAGGGTCGGGATCGCTCGCACCCACGGATGACAGCATGACGAAGCGCTCGACGCCCTCCCTTGCGGCGATGTCGATCAGCCGCCGGGCACCGTCGCGGTCGACCTTGTCGGTCATCTCCTCGCCCGTGTCCCCGCCCGAACCGGCCGCGAAGACGACCACGTCGGCCCCGGCGCACACGTCGTCCCCGAGCTTCGTGAGGTCGGCCTCCCGTTTCTCGACCCCTTCCGGAAGCGTGGAGGTGTCGGACGAGGCGCGATGGAGCGCGATGGGCGTGTGACCGGCTTCGACGAGCTGGCGGACGAGACGGCTTCCGGTGTTTCCGGTGGAACCTGCGACGAGAATGTTCATGGCAAACCTGCGATTGGAGGAAAGGGGCGCACGCGGGCGCGCGATACCTTTCCAACGCCGGCCCGGACCGATCGTTTCACCCGCCCGGCGCGCGCCGGAGCGCCGTGCGCCGCCCGTTCAGCGCCCTTGCCGCTGCTTTCGCCGCGCTTCTGCGGGCCTGCCGTTCTTGTGCGGTTGCTTTTCCTTGCCGGTCGGTTTCGGCTTTCGGCCGGCCGGGTTCCTGCCCTTCGGCCTCGCCTTGACGAACCCCCGGCCGGGAAAGCGGTTCTCGCGCGGCGGCATGGTCGGGCCGGCTTCGGAGCGTTCGATCGCGATCGCTGCCTCCTCGCCCCCGTTCCTGCCGGTGCGCGCCGCGGTTTCGGCGAACCTTGCAGAGATCGCGCGCGGGACCTGGAAGAAGGTTTCGGTGTCGCCGATCCGGATCGCGCCGATCTCGTTGCGGGAGATGTCGCCTCTCCGGCAGAGCAAAGGGAGGATCCAGCGCGGTTCCGCATTGTCGCGGCGGCCAACCTCCAGGCGGAACCACACGACGTCCTCGAAACCGGGACGGGGACCGTCCTTCTTCGCCTCGCGTCGCGCCTCGGGGCCGCTCGCGGCGATCTCTCCGGGTTCGGGCAGGCGCGCGCTGTGGGCGCGCACCAGCATGGCGGCGATGTCCTCGGGGCTGCGCTCGGCGAGCAGCTGGCGGGCGATGTCGCGTTCGGCCTCCTCGATCTCGACCGGCGAGAGCAGCTTTTCCAGCAGGCGCGCGCGGTCCTTTGCGCGGATCGCGTCACGGCCCGGCACGGCGCGCCATTCGGCAGCGATCCTTGCATGGCGCAGCATGGATTCGACCCGCTTGCGGCGCGAAAACGGCACGATCAGCACGGCGACGCCCTTGCGCCCTGCGCGGCCCGTGCGGCCGGAGCGGTGCTGGAGCGTTTCCGCATCGCGCGGAATTTCGACATGGATGACGAGGCCGAGCGTCGGCAGGTCGATCCCGCGTGCGGCGACATCGGTTGCGACGCAGACCCGCGCGCGCCGGTCGCGCAGCGCCTGGAGCGCATGGTTGCGCTCCGATTGCGAATGCTCGCCCGACAGCGCGACGGCGGCAAAGCCGCGCTCCTGCAGCACGGCGTGGAGGTGACGGACCTTCTCGCGCGTGGCGCAGAACAGGATCGCGGTTTCCGCCTCGTGAAAGCGCAGGAGATTGACCACGGCGTTCTCGACCTCGTGCGGCGGCACGATCACCGCCTCGTACGAAATGTCGCCGTGTCCGCGTCCTTCCCCGATCGTCGCGATCCTGAGCGCATCGCGCTGGTAACGCCGCGCGAGCGCCTCGATCGGGCGCGGCATGGTCGCGGAGAACAGCAGCGTGCGGCGCCCCTCGGGCGTCGCGTCGAGGATCGCCTCGAGCTCCTCTCGAAAGCCCATGTCGAGCATCTCGTCGGCCTCGTCGAGGACCACGGCCCTCAGCGCCGCGAGGTCGAGCGCGCCTCGTTCGAGGTGGTCGCGCAGCCGCCCGGGCGTGCCGACGACGATGTTTGCGCCCGCGCGCAGCCTCGCGCGTTCCTGTTGCGGATTCATCCCGCCGACACAGGTTGCGATCCTGCCTCCCGCTCCGGCATAGAGCCAGCCGAGTTCGCGGCTCACCTGCAGGGCGAGCTCGCGCGTCGGCGCAATCACGAGCGCGAGCGGCGACGGCGCGGCCGGCATCGCCTCGCCTTCACCGAGCAATTGCGCCGCGATGGCAAGGCCGAACGCGATCGTCTTGCCGGACCCGGTCTGGGCGGAAACGACAAGGTCGCGCCCTGCGGCGCGGGCCTCCATGACCTCGGCCTGCACCGGCGTTGCCGAGGTGTAGCCGCGTTCGGCGAGGGCAGCCGCGAGGCTGGCGGGAAGGGGAGGAAAGTTCATCGATATTGCCTGACAGGGGTGAGGCGCCGGTTCGCTGGGAACCGGCGCGGGGGCGCGCTTCGGATCTGGGGGGCGCTGGAGAGGGAATCGCGTCTCTCCCGCGCGCCCCTAGCGCAGAAAGGGACGCATGGCTTGCGAAAAAGGTCGAGCCCGTTCGCCGCGACATGAACGCCTTTCGAACCGGCTCCCGTGCGCAGGGCGCTGGATCGTTGTCCCGGGGTGCGCCGGTCCTCGCCCTTCGAAGGGAGGGGGGCCATTGATCCGGAACTTGCAGGGCAGGTCGCGCTGGTCGCCGCCATTCGGCAATCGACCCCGGATCGGACGCGGCGAATGCTCGGGATACTGGACAGGCAATGAGGTCAAACGGGAGCAATCGGACTTACGAAGCCGTCCGGTTTGACCGCCAGAACGGGGCATTCGATACTGTTTATGATGTTTTCGGCCGTGTTGCCGATGATGACGCCCTCCAGCCCGGTCCGAGCCACGGTTCCCATCACCAGCACCTCGGCGCCAAGCTTGCGGCTTTGTTCCGCGATCACCTGCTCGGGCGGGCCCTTGACCAGGCGCGGGACGATCCGATCTGCGCCCTGGACCGATCCTTCGGCCGCGATTTCTTCCAGAAGCAAATCCATCGCGCGGCGGCGCTTCTCCCGGATTTCTCGCGTGTATCTGTCGGCTGCCGATTGCCCGGTGGTCGAAAATGCCCAGACCAGTCCCTCCCCGATGGCATCCCAGCCATGCAGGACGAAGACTTCCGCGTTTGCGGGGCCTGCGACATGAAGAGCCATCCCGATCACGCGGCGATTGAGCGACGCGAGGGTTTCGGGCTCCGCCGCATTCTCCTCATCGAGATCCACCGCCGCCAGCACCGTTCGGGGCAACGGATTCGCATCCGGTGCGACAAGCCAGACAGGACAGGGGCATTTTCGCAGGAGGTGCTGGTCGGTGCTCCCGAAAAGAAACCGCTGGACGCTGCTCAAAGGCTCGGCTGTCTTGACCACGAAATCGATATCGGAGGCGAGAACGAACCTGATGACCTCGATGAAGGGTTTGCCGGTCCGCAGATGGATCTTCAAGGACCGGGTCAGGCCCATCTGCGCGAGCAGCCCGGCAATCTCACTTTGGCGCCGATCCTTCAGTTCATCCAGCAGTTCGTCGGCCTGCCTGCCGGCAAGCTTTGCCAGGAGTTGCAGGTCATGCGGGGGCTGGACACAGGTAAAGATCTCGATTTCCGCCGCGTGATGATCGGCCAGTGCGATCGCCGTTTCAAGCGCGGCTGCGCCACCGCCTTCTCCCATGACGACGAGTATCCTGCGCGGAGGAATGGTGACATCCGTCATGCCGGAAGTTCCTTTTGGCCCATGGGATCATTCGCGGAGCATTCCGGTGGGATTTCATCATTGGCGATCATCCTGGCGGCGGCATAGGCGGCGTCCCGATAGGGCATGAGCACGAGATCGGCCCTGCCCGATGCCAGGACTTCAGCCGTCGATTCGTGATGCGCCGCTACTGCGATCTTGCCAGCTTAACCCACATCCTTCATCGCCTGCAAAAGCGCCTGACGGGCATCACTGTGGGTCAGACCGGTATGGTGTTCGGGCACTGCAAGGACCAGCCAGCCCGCGTTCTTTAACGGCAGGTGCGAGAGGAATTCGGGGTCGGTGGCATCCCCGAACATCTGTGGAACGGCGTGCAAAAGGGACCCCGTTAGCGGGGTGATCGGCGTCTAAAAGGGACCCCTCATTCTGATGGTGTAGCAGGCTGCCTGGTTTTCCAGGTGGTGAGATCGGGATGTTGGTTGTGGAGACGGTTGTTCGGATTCGGCGGGAGCACGCGGGCGGGAAGGCGATCAAGGCGATTGCGCGGGATCTGCGGTTGTCGCGCAAGGTGGTGCGCAAGGCGATCCGAGCGCCGGAAGGCGCATTTGATTATCGCCGCACGGTTCAGCCGCTGCCCCGGCTTGGACCGTTTCAGGAGCGGCTCGACGTGCTGCTGACGGAGAACGAGGCCCGGCCCCGGCGCGATCGGCTGCGCATGACCCGGATCCATGATCTGCTTTGCCGTGAGGGGTTCGAAGGTTCTTACGACGCGGTCCGACGTTACGCCCGGCGCTGGACGGAAGCGCGGCGCAAGGATGCGGGTGATGGGGCGCCTGCCTTCATCCCGCTCATGTTCAAGCCTGGCGAGGCCTACCAGTTCGACTGGAGCCACGAGGATGTGGAGATCGCGGGCAAGCCGATGCGGGTGAAGGTGGCGCAGATGCGGCTGTGCGCGTCGCGCGCGGTCTACGTCAGGGCCTATCCGCGCGAGACGCAGGAGATGGTGTTCGACGCCCATGCGCGGGGCTTTGCCTTCTTCGGCGGCGTGCCCCTGCGCGGCATCTACGATAACATGAAGACCGCGGTTACCACCGTGTTCGTCGGCAAGGAGCGGGTGTTCAACCGCCGCTTTCTGGTCATGGCCGATCATTACATGGTCGAGCCCACGGCCTGCTCCCCGGCGGCGGGGTGGGAGAAGGGTCAGGTTGAACACCAGGTTCAGACCATCCGAGGCCGCTTCTTCCAGCCTCGCCTGCGCTTTGCCAGCATCGAGGAGCTCAACGGGTGGCTGGAAGCTGAGTGCCTGAGATGGGCCGCAACGCACGCGCATCCCGAGCAGAAGGAGCTGACCGTTGCCGAGGCGCTGGAGCTCGAACGGCCAGCCCTGCAGCCGATGCTGGCACCGTTCGATGGCTTCCATGAGACCGCGCATGCCGTGACCGGCACCTGCCTGATCAGCTTCGACCGCAACCGCTACTCGGTCATGGCCAAGGCGGCGCGGCGGGCCGTCCAGGTCCGCGCCTATGCCGACCGCATCGTCGTGCGCCTCGGCGACGAGGTAATCGCAGAGCATGCCCGGCACTTCGGCCGCGACCGGACGATCTATGATCCCTGGCATTACCTGCCCGTTCTGGCCAACAAGCCCGGCGCTCTGCGGAACGGCGCACCCTTCCAGGGGTGGGACCTGCCACCGGCACTGACGCGGTTGCGGCGCAAGCTGGGCAGCGGTGATGAAGCCGACCGCCGCTTCGTGCGCGTGCTGGCAGCCATAATGACCGATGGCCTCGAAGCGGTCGAGGCCGCGGTCCGGGAGGCGCTCGATGCCGGCGCCGTCAGCGACGAGGTCATCCTCAACATCCTGGCCCGATACCGGGACCCGCCATCCGAGCGCCCCCTGGACGTGGTCGTCGATCTCAAGCTCAACCATCCGCCGATCGCGGACTGCGCGCGCTACGATACGGTGCGAGGCCTTGATGCAGCGGCATGAGATGATCGAGGCGATGCGCGCACTCGGCCTCAAGGGCATGGCCGGCGCGTTCGACGAGGCGGTCACCACCGGGCTGCAGCGCAAGCGCACGACCCACGAGATCCTGACCGACCTGCTGCGCGCCGAAGCCGCGCATCGTCATGCCGCCTCGATCCGTTACCGCATGACCGCAGCCAAGCTGCCTGTAATCAAGGACCTCGACGCCTTCGCGTTCGAGGGCACCCCGATCAACGAAGAGCTGGTGCGCTCCCTGCACGCAGGTTCGTTCCTGCCCGGTCGCCGCAACATCGTGCTCATCGGCGGCACCGGGACGGGCAAGACCCATCTGGCCACCGCGATCACCGCCAGCGTCGTGCGTGCTGGCGCTCGCGGGCGCTACTTCAATACGGTCGATCTCGTCACCCGGCTCGAGGAAGAAGCTCGCATCGGCAAGGCTGGCGCCATCGCCGCCCAGCTCGGCAGGCTCGATCTCGTGGTGCTCGATGAACTGGGCTATCTGCCGTTCGCCCGATCAGGCGGGCAGCTCTTGTTCCATCTGATCAGCAAACTCTACGAGCAGACCTCGGTGATCATCACCACCAACCTCGCCTTCGGCGAGTGGCCCACCGTCTTCGGCGATCCCAAGATGACCACCGCGCTGCTCGACCGCATCACCCACCATTGCGATATCGTCGAGACCGGCAACGACAGCTGGCGCTTCAAAAACCGCAGCTGACCCGATCAGAAAACCGACTTCGCGCTGCTGACGCCTCCGGTCGGGCTACGCCCTCCCTACGCCGCCAGCAGCGCGAAAACCGCGCCCAGCGTCAACCGATCCTCGCAACCGCAGAGGGGTCCCTTTTGCGCGCCGATAGGGGGTCCCGATTGAACGCCGATCGGCACCCCGATCCTGGTCGGAAGGTTGAGGTGCCGGTGCAGATTGCGCAGGATACGCTGCGCGCCTGCCCAAGGCGCCTCGCCCTGGATCTCGGCGGTCGTCGGATGGGCATGGAGGTAGAACAGGTCGCCGTCCCGGTCCTCGACCATTACCTTGACCGCGAAGGCCGACGCGACGGGCGCTTCCATCGACCAGACTTTCGCGACCCCCGGATGGCTGGCGGCATTGGTCGCGATGCCGGGCCAGTCGATCGGACCGGCGACGCTTGCCGGTGCCACCCGGAGACTGGATTGGAGGGCCCAGTCGATCTCGTGGCTGACCACCGCGAGCGTTCCGGTGAACATGATGAAGGCCATGAACAGGCTGAGCTTGAGCCCGACCCATTGATGCACGGCCCACCAGACGCGCGATGCCTTGCGTTTCGTGGCGGGCCGGGCGCTTGCAACCCTTGCGGAGGTGCGGGCCAGTTCCATCAGAAACGCTTGATCAGTTCCACGAACACGGTGCGCGGTTCGCCCGGAAAATGTCCGGTGCGGTCGATGAAGCCGCTTTCGGCGTAGGTCTTGTCGAGGATGTTGTCGATCCGCAGCAGCACCTCGACGGGGCCGGGGCTCCAGATGATCGACGCGTCGAAGACGACGTATTCCTTGACCGTCTGGCCCGAAAGGCTGAGGCGATCGCTGATGTAGTCGGCTCCGAGGGCGAACGCGGTATCGATCGCGGGAACCTGGTAACGGGTCCAGAAGCCCAGCTGATGTTCGGGTGCGTTGGCAAACCGTGTTCCGACCGAATTGAGAAAGCCGGTCGTGCCGTTGTCTTCGGTGATCCGGGTATCATTGTAGGCATAGGCCAGCGTGGCCACCCAGTCATCGGTGAGGTCTGCGACCAGATCGAATTCGATCCCTCGGCTCGTCACTTCGCCAAGCGCCTGCAGGTCCTCTTCGCCATCGCCGCCCGCATCGACGGTTTCGCCGTCTTCATCGAGCAGCAATTGCAGGAAATTCTGCCGCTTGATCTCATAGAAGTTGAGGCTGGCGCGGATACGGCCATTGTCGAGCGCGGTCTTCACGCCCGCTTCGATGATTTCGCCCGTGACGGGAGCGAAGGGGCCGCCGACCTCGGGCAGCTGGTTGGCAGCCGTCGCCACGGCCCCGCGCGATCACAGGCCGAAGGGATAGAGGTCTTCTCCTCCACCCCCATGCGGTTCCCGGTCCGCGAGCGGTTCGAGCGCGCGCGTCTCGTCGAACCAGCAATAGGCATCGAACTGTTCGGGCAGGCAGGCATCGCTGTAATGGCTCCAGCGTTCGGTGTCGGGGCGGTAGATCACGCCGATGAAGCGTTCGAGCCGCGGCTGTCCCAGCCTCCCGGCGAGCTCGGGCGCCGTGCCGAAATCGGCCAGCAATGGCGAAGCGCCGCTTTCGTGGAAAAGCCGTTCATAGCTGTCCCGGCGCGACGGGTTGACGCGCTTCGTCTCGTGGTCGCCATCCCAATTGCTTGCCGCGGTCACCGTCCCGCCATGCGTGCCGAACCCGACGAGCGCGACGTCCTCGCCCCATTTCTCGCGCGCGAGCTGGCCGATATTGTGTTCGCCCCGCACCCGGCCCATCTCGGTCGCGCGCGCATCCCCGATATGGCTGTTGTGCGCCCAGACCACCGCCTTCGCATTCGGCCCGCGGTGCTCCAGCAGGTGTTCGAGCGTTTCGGCCATGTGGGCATCGCGCAGGTTCCAGCTTTCCGCGCCGCCGTAATACATCGCGCGGTAATAGCGCTCGGCCGAGGCGACGAGGCGCGCGTTCATTGCCGCCCCGAAGCTCTCGCCGTCTTCCTCGAGCGCGCGGCCCAGCATTTCGCGGCATTGCTCGACCACGGGCTCCTCGCACCGTGCATAGCCGGATTTCAGGGCTGCTCTCCCGTAGGTCGCCGGGTCGGCCTGCCACGGCGTGAGGCAGCCATAGCGTTCGCGCGCCGCCGCGGCGGCTTCGGGGTCGTGCTCGTCGAGATAGTCCAGCACCGCGGCGATCGAGGCGTTCATGTTGTAGATGTCGAGCCCGTGGAAACCGGCCTGTTCGGCTTCCTCGCGGCCCTGGTTGATCGACCTCAGATCGCGCAGCAGTCCCGGCATCACCGTGTTGCGCCACATCCAGGTCGGGAAGCGCTGGAACGGCCCGGGCCGGTCGGCGCGTGAACCCTTGCCGCGGATGAGCCGGTCATAGGCGGCGGCATCGGGCCAGTCGCCCTCGACCGCGAGGATGGTGAAGCCATGGCGTTCGACCAGCCGTTTCGTGATCGCCGCGCGCGCGGCGTAGAATTCGTGCGTGCCGTGGCTCGCTTCGCCCAGCATGACGACCCGGCGGTCGGCGAAACGGTCGAACGTTTCGGCGAAGGCGGGATCGTCGAGATCCGGCAGGGCGATGGCGGCATGGGCGATCAGTTCGGGCGTGGACTTTTCCCGCGAGGCGACGTGATTGCTCGCCGAACGGCTGCCGTCTTCCGGCACCGCGCCGGGCAGGAGCGGCACGAAGCGCACGGCGGTGATTTCCTGCGCGTCCCAGTCGTGTTCTGCGGTGCGGGTGATGCAGGTGAGCTGCTGGACGCTTTCGTCGCCCACCGGGATGATCAGCCGGCCCCCGATCGCGAGCTGGTCTTTCAGGGCGTCGGGCACCTCGAGCCCGCGCGCCGCGACGAGGATCGCCTCGAACGGGGCCTCGCCCGCAAGGCCTTTCATCCCGTCGCCCGCGATGATGCGGCAATTGTCGTAGCCCAGCGCCTCGACCCGCTCGCGGGCCTGCCGGGCGAGCTTTTCGTGGCGCTCGATCGCGAAGACTTCCGCCGCGATCCGCGACAGGACGGCGGCGGCGTAACCCGACCCGGCGCCGACTTCGAGCACGCGGTCGCCCTCGTCGATCCGCGCAGCCTCGATCATCGAGGCGACGATGAAGGGCTGCGAGATCGTCTGACCCTCGCCGATCGGGAGCGGGCTGTCGTCGTAGACGAACTCGGCCATGTCGTCGGGCACGAAGCGCTCACGCGGGACGGCCCTGAACGCTGCGAGGATGCGTTCATCATCTATGCCGCGCGCCTCGATCTGGCGTGTGACCATGCGTTCTCGCCGGTGGTCCTTATCAGGCATCTCTCTCCCTTTCCGGGGCGCGGGGATGCCGTCCGCGGGACGGTGAGCGCTCCGCGTCCTCCACTTGTCTGTATTCGGACAATGCGAGCCGCGGCCCGGTGTGCCCTGCGCGCGGGACCAGTCGGGCGCCATGCGCGGCGGGTGCAGCGCGATCCCCGCCTGAAATCCGTTCGGGGTGTAGAGCGGAAACGGGGGCGGGCGCGTGGTCCTCGCGCCTCTGCGATCCGCGAAAGCGCTAGTCGCCGAGCCGCTCTTCGGCGATGCCGGCCTCGTCCTCGTCGGTCAGTTCGTTCTCGACCGACCCCGCGGTCTCGTCCGCGATTGCCTCGTCCGGCCTGGCGGGCTCGGCCACGCCGCCGATCGCGGTTTCCTGCGACCCCGCCGAATCGGGCTCCTCGAGCTTGGGCGTCGCCTTGCTGTCGCCCTGCGAACCGCAGGCGGCAAGGCCGAGCGCGGCGAGGGGGAGGGCAATGATGCTGGCGGTCCTGTTCATGCGAATGCTCCGTTTCGTGTCCGCCCTCAACGAAGCGCAGGCATCGAATATCCGAGTGCGAGCGGGCATACGGCGCATCCGAGGCACGCTTCGCCCCTGCTCGCACCACGAGAATCGCCGGCAATGCTCGGGCTTTTCGCAGGGGGATGGGGCAGGGGGCGGGCATGACCGGCACCCGCTTCAACCTGCATGGAACGATCGGCTATTTCGCATCCGACGGGACCCGCGCCGGCCGCGAATTGTTCAGCATCTCGCGCGAGGCGGACGGCAGCAGCGTGCTGCGCGCCCAATGCGTGATGGATGGCGACGCGCTGGTGCGGGACTGCTTCCTCCGCCTCGATCCCGCCGATGCCCCGCGCGAGGCTTTCGTGCACACGATCGAGGGCGGCCGGGCGCTGGGCAGCGGGCATTATCGGTTCGAGCCCGGTCGCATCCGCGCCGACATCCTTCCCGCGGGCGGCGAACCCGAACGCATCGAGCACGCCGAGACGTGCCGTTTCTTCGGCACGCATTCGCTCGTGAATGACGGGTGGATCGTGCGCGCTCTCGGCGGCGAGGGCAGCGCAGGGCTTGCCGTCCATGCCAATTCCGTCGCGGCCAATGGCGGCGGCGTGCCGGGGCTCCACGTCACCCGAGCGGAGATCGCCGAGCGCGGGAGCGAACGCCGGACAGTCGCTGCCGGCACCTTCGATTGCCGCTATGTCACCGTCACCTATGGCGAATATCCCCCGATCGAGATGTGGGTTTGCGAGCGGCTCGACCTGCTCGCCTTCATGCGCTGGGACCATCTCGACGGATATTACGAGCTGATCTCGCTGAGCGAAGGCTAGGCGATTATCCGCGGGGTGGAGACGAGCCCGGTGCGGGCGTGCCCTTTCGCCGTGCCGCCCTATGGTCGCGCCATGGCAACGGCATTGACGCAGGAACAGGACGCACTGGCGGGACTCGCCGCGATCGTCGGGGCGGACAACGTGTTGACCGACCCCGAAAGCCTCGAATTCTACGCGACCGACGTGTTCCGGCGCCACCGCCTGCCCCTCGCTATCGTCCGGCCCGGCAGCGCCGGGGAAATCGCCGCCATCGTCCGCCACGCCCGGCGGTGCGCCATACCCATCGTCCTGCGCGGCGGCGGGGCGAGCTACACCGACGCCTATGCCCAGACCCGCGAAGGCGGCATCACGCTCGATTTCTCCCGCATGAAAGGGATCGACGTGGACGAGGACAACGCCCTTGTCAGCGTCGAACCCGGGGTGACCTGGGCCGAGCTGCGCGAGGCACTTCGTGCGCGCGGGCTGAAGACGCGCTTCTGGGGCAGCTATTCGGGCCTTCACTCGACGGTTGCGGGCGGGGTCTCGATGAACGCGATCAGCCACGGGCGCGGCACGGCGGCGGACAGCGTCGTCTCGCTCGCGGTGGTGACCGGCACGGGCGAAACCCTTTCCACCGGCAGCGCGCTGTCTGGCCTGGCGATGCCGTTCTCGCGCCATTACGGCCCCGACCTCGCGGGTCTCTTCACCGGCGATTGCGGGGCGCTGGGGATCAAGGTGCGGATCACGCTCGCGCTCGAACGCGCGGCCGCCGCGCATGGCACCGCCTCGTTCGATTTCGCGCGCTTCGAGGACCTGCACGAAGCGTTCCGCCGGGTCGCGGCGAGCGGTCTGGCGGAGGAGAATTTCGGCCTCGACGAGGCGCTCCAGCAGGGCCAGATCGGCGAGGCCGACCTTGGCGACAAGCTCGACATGGCAGGGGCGGTGATGAAAGGCAGTTCATCGCTTGCCAAGGGGGCGAAGACGGTCGCGAAAATGGCGCTGGCGGGCTCGAAAGGGATCGCCCGGGCGAAATTCGCAGGGCATTTCATCGCGGAAGGTTTCGACCAGGGCGATGCCGACCGCCGCATCGCCGAGATCAGGCGGATCGCGGGCGAATTCGGCAAGGCGATCGCGCCGAGCGTGCCCGAAGTCGTGCGCGCCATGCCCTTCGCCCCGCTCAACAATGTCATCGGGCCGAAAGGGGAGCGCTGGTTGCCTATGCACGCGCAGCTCCCGCATTGCGCCGCGCGCCCCTTCCACGCGGCGCTGCAGGCCTACTGGCAGTCGCGCCGGGGGGAGATGGACGCGCACGGCATCTATACCGGCGGGATGTTCATGGCCGTCGGCACGAGCGTGTTCATCTACGAGCCGACCTTCTACTGGCCCGATGCGCGCAATGCCTATCACGAACGCACGGTCGAACCCGGCCATCTTGCAAGCCTGCCGACATACCAGCCCGCGCCCGAGGCGGAGGCGCTGGTCGTGCAGATGAAGCGCGACGTGGTCGCCCTGATGCACGAACACGGCGGGGTGCATTACCAGATCGGGCGGTCCTATCCCTATCTGGAGGACCATGATCCCGCCCATCTCGCGGTCGTGCGCGCGCTCAAGCGGGAACTCGACCCCGACGGCATCGTCAATCCCGGCGCGCTGGGGCTCTGAGCGGTTTCAGCCGCTGTTGCGCAGGGCGGTGGCGATCGCGTTGATCGAAAGCTGAATGCCTTCCGCGATGCGCGGGTCCTTCTCGCCGCCGCGATGGCGGCGCAGCAGCTCGACCTGGAGCAGGTTGAGCGGCTCGATATAGGGCAGCCGCAGGCGGATCGAGGCGTCGAGCTGGGGCGAATTCTCGAGCAGGCGGTGCTGCCCCGTCGCTTCCAGCAGCGTGTCGTGGGTGAGGCTCCAGCCCTCCTCGATGCGCGGGAAGATGCGCTCGCGCAGGTTGTCGTCCTCCACCAGCAGGGCGTATCGCCGCGCGATCCCCATGTCCGATTTCGCCAGCACCATTTCCATGTTGGCGAGCGCGTTGCGGAAGAACGGCCATTCGCGCGCCATCGCGCGCAAAAGGCCCCTGTCGCCAAAAGCCGAGAGCGCGTGGCCGACCCCGTACCAGCCGGGCAGCATGACCCGCGCCTGGCTCCACGAGAACACCCACGGGATCGCGCGCAGGTCCTCGATCCGGTCGGTGCCTTTCCGGCTCGCCGGGCGGCTGCCGATCTTGAGTCCCGCGATTTCGGCGATCGGGGTCATCTGGCGGAAGAAGTCGGCAAAGCCCCCGGTCTCGTAGACCAGCGCGCGATAGGCCGCGAAGGCGGTGCGCGAGAGCTCCTCCATCGCCGCGGCAAAGCGTTTCGCGTCCGTGGGCGCGATCCGTTCGGGTTCGAGCGTCGCGAGCACGGTTGCGCTCGCCATCGCCTCGAGATTGCGCGCGGCGTTTTCGCGGCTGCCGTACTTGGCCGCGATCACCTCGCCCTGTTCGGTGATGCGGATGCGGGCGTTGACCGTGCCGCGCGGCTGGCCGCGGATCGCGTCGAAGGCGGAGCCTCCGCCGCGCCCGACCGATCCGCCGCGCCCGTGGAAGAGCTGCATCGTCACGCCGGCCTCGTCGAAGACCCCGGCGAGCGCCTCGCTCGCCCGGGCGAGATGCCAGGACGAGGTGAGATAGCCCCCGTCCTTGTTCGAATCCGAATAGCCGAGCATGACCTCCTGGAAGCCCCGCGCCTTCGCGAGCGCGGCAAGTTCGGGCAGGCACAGCGCCTCGCGCATGATCGCGGGCGCCGCCTCGAGGTCGCCGATCGTTTCGAACAGCGGCACCGGCATGACCGGGCATTCGGGCCGTTCCCCGTGCCGGTAGAGCCCCGCCTCGCGCAGCAGCACGAGCACTTCGAGCAGGTCCGAAACGCTCGTCGCCATCGAGACGACATATTGCGTGATCGCGGCGGGGCCGAAGCGGTCCCGCGCGCGCGCGACCGCATCGATGATCGCGAGTTCGCTCGTCGTCTCCTCGCGATAGTCGTGCCACGCGATCCGCAGGGGCCGCGCTCCGGCGAGTTCGGCGCGCAGCAGGGCGATGCGCTCCTCCTCGCCGAGTGCGGCGTAATCCGCCTCGACCCCGGCCGCGGCGAGCAGTTCGGCAACCACCCGTTCGTGCACCGCGCTGTTCTGGCGCAGGTCGAGGGTCGCAAGATGAAACCCGAACAGCCGCACCGTGCGGATCAGCCGGGACAGCGCATCGCCGCTCGCCAGTCCCGCGCCGCCGAGCTTGCGGAGCGCGGCGGCGATGGTCTCCAGATCGTCCAGCAATTCCTCCGGCGAGCGATAGGCCGGGCGGTCCGCCACCGGCGCGCGGGGAGGCGGCGTGCCGGTCAGCTCGCAGTGGGTCGCGGCGAGGCGGGCGTAGATCCCGGCGAGCGCGCGGCGGAACGGCTCGTCCCGGCGATGGGCCGACGTGTCGCCGCTCGCCTCGGCCAGCGCTTCGAGCGCGGGGTCGATCGCGGCAAGCTCGCTCGAGATCGAAAGCTCCGCGCCGAGTTCGTGGACCGCGTCGAGACAGGAGCGGAGGACGAGCCGGGCGGCGCGCGACAGGGCATAGTCGAGCGAAGCGGCGGTGACGTGGGGATTGCCGTCGCGGTCGCCGCCGATCCAGCTGCCGAGGCGCACGAAGCCCGGCACCTCCCGCCCGAGCGCCGCCTCCCACCGTGCCGCAAGTTCGGGCAGGACGGGCAGGAAAACGTCGCGCATGACATCAACGGCGTTGTCGACCTCGTCGGTGACATAGAGCCGGTCGCGGCGCAGCGTGCGGGTATGCCAGAGCAGGGCGATCCGGCGCGCGATCGCCCCTTCGACCGCCTCGACCGGTTCGCCCGCCGCGCCCGCCGCGTCACGTTCCTGCATCAGCCGGGCGATCTGCGCGCGGTGGTCGAGCACGCTCTTGCGCCGCACCTCGGTCGGGTGGGCGGTGAGGACGGGGGCGATCAGCGCGCCTTCGAGCAGCCGCGCAACCTCCTCGCGCGAAATCCCGTCCTTCCCCAGCACGCGCAGCGCCGAGGCAAGGTCGCTTGCTCCGTCCGCCACGGGCGCGGCGCGGTCCTCGGCGAGGTTGGCGAGCATCGAGAACAGCCCGAACCCGCGCACGAAGGCGAGCGTCTCGTCGAGATCGAGCTTGTCGAGCCCGAGATCGGCGATCGCCTCGCCCCGGTGGCGGTCGATGCTGGCGCGGCGGATCTCTTCGGTCCGCTCGAACAGGCGCGTGCCCCCATGCTCGCGGATCACGTCGCCGAGCAGCCTGCCGAGAAAGCGGATATCGGGGTTCTGCTGGATCGGGGAACGGCTCGCCATGCTGTTTGCTCGCGCGGGAAAGCGGGGCGGGGCCCGCGGGAGGGCCTGTCCTAGCGCCTAGTCGCCGCCGGGGGCAAAGGGTTCGGGTGCTGGAGCCGTTGGATCGGTGCCGTCATTCTCGCCGGTCGTCTCTTCCATGTCGATCGGCGTGTCGACATCGCCGTCGCGGTCGCCCGAGGGGTTGAAGAAGACGATCACGGCGAGCACGCCGATCCCCGCGATGACGAGCGGCCAGAGCCATTTGGAGCGGCTGGATTCGGGCTTGTTGGGATCGACCATGGCGGGTCCTCCTCCTTGTCGTTGTCCATGGGCGCGCGCCGGAGCCGGCGCGCACGTCTCAGGGGATGCAACGGGAGGAAGGGTCCGCCGTTCCGCGAAAGACGGCTCAGGCCGGCTCGGCGATCCCCGCAAGGCCGAGCGGCGCATAGGGACCGATGGCGAGCTGTTCGAACACGCCCATGCCCGTCGCATCGCCGGTGACGCGGCAGAGCATCTGGACGTGGAGATTGTCCATCGCGGCGGGGTCGAGTTCGGCCAGCACCAGGTCCTCGCGCGCGGTCCGCAGCGTGCCGTGGTGCAGCCCGTGGCCCCATTCGGGGTGGGTGTAGCCGATCCCCTTCATCTGGAACCGGGCCACGGGCGCAAGCTCGAGCGCGGCGGGCGCGCCGGGAACATCGAGCGCGAGCGAGGCACCCGAAGGCCAGCGCGATCCGGGCTCGAGCGTCGCGGCGAGGGTGCCGTGGCCCTCGGCCACCGCGTCCTGCCCGCAGCCGTCGGCGGCCCATGCCGCGCGGGTGTTCCAGGCGCGGCCTTCGCAGTCGGCATTGACGTGGAAGAAGACCGAGCCGGTTTCGAGGTTGAGCGGGGTCCATTGCCAGAAGAAGGACGGCAGCGGCGCCCCCGGGATCGGCTGCGGATCGCGTTCGCCCACCGGCCGCACGCCCCACGAACGGTCGCGCGTTCCCATCGTGCCGGCGGCCATTTCCTCGCGCACGCCGTCCACCGCGATCCAGCCTTCGTAATGGCCGTTCTGGGTCATCCGCGTGTAGTCCATGAAGGCGCGCGTCCCGGTGCGGTGGAGGAAGCGCGGCTCCTCGATCGGTGCGGCGCGGGCGGTGAAGGTGAATTCCCCCGCGAGGCCATCGGTCTCCTCGATCGTGACCTTCAGCCGCTCGAGCGGCTCGATCACCTCGATCGAGATCGGCCCGACGCGCAGCGCCATGCGTTCCATGCCGAGTTCGCAGCTCGCGTGGAGGCAGTGCTGCACCCCGTCCCGGATGAAGCTGAAATGCGCGTCGGCGATGTCGAGATGCGGATAGACCCCGAAGGCGGCAGCGAAGAACCCGCTCCCGTCGGGCGCATAGCCGTTGAAGAAATAGCGGTCGTAGAAATTCCGGTCGGTGCCCGCATAGGCGATCGGTTCCGGGGTCTGGTGGAGCGGGTAGTCGTCGCCGCGGGTGAGGACCATCACGCGGTCTCCTTCAAGGCTGCAAGGCTGTTTCGTTCGAGCGCGAGGCCGCAGGCCCCGCGCGCCATCGATAGGAAATTGGCATCGCCGCGCTCGGTGCGCTCGACAAAGGCGGCGCTGAATACCGCGGTCGAGACGCCGTGCAGCGCGCCGATGCGATAGTCGTGTTCGATGTCGCCGCGGGAAAGGACGACGCCGCGCGCCGCCATCTCGGCGAGCCACAGGTCGAGCAGCTCCTGCTCGTGCGCGCGGCGCAGCGCGTTGCCGATCCCGCAGCCGAGGAAATAGCCGATATCGGTCATCGCCTTGCCCGTCGTGACCGTCTGCCAGTCGAGGATCGCGATCGGTTCGGCCCCGCCGTTGATGTCGAACAGCATGTTGTCGAGCCGGAAGTCCCCGTGGACGAGGCACTGCGGGGCCTCGTTCCCGCGCTCGAAGAAGCCGGGGGTGGCGGCAAGTTCCTCGCACAGCGCCATGTATTCGGGCTCGAGGCTGCCTGCATAGCGTTCACGGAAGACCGCCTGGGCCTGCGGGTACATCGCGGCGATGCGATCGGAAATCGCGGGGTCGGGCCTGATCCAGTCGGCTTCGAGGAGATCGCGCCGGTGCCAGCTCCCGGCATGGATCGCGGCGGCTTCGCGGATGCCTGCGCGCGCGTCCTCGATCCCGCAGCCCGCCACCTGGTCGCCGCCGCGCGCCGGGCCGAGATCCTCGAACAGGATGACCTGCCCGCTCCCGTCGGCGCTGACATGGGCGGCAAGCACGCGGGGCACGCGCACGCCGAGCAGCGGCGCGGCCTCGCGGTAGAAGCCGACCTCCTTGGCGTAGAGCCCCATCAGCGCCGCCGTGCCGCGGCTGGTTTCGTCGGCGGCGCCGAACTTGGCCGCGAGCGTTGGCGGGCCGATCCCTTCGGGCGCATAACGCAGGTGGAAGCGGACCGAATCGCCCACCTGCCCGGTCCCGATCGGTTCCCAGTCGAAACCGCTCACCCGGCCGTCTTCGATCAGGCCGTTGTCGCGCAGGCGGTCCGACAGCCATTCGGCCGTCACCGCATCGGCGTGCGTCGGATAGTCGTCCAATTTTCCTCTCTCCCGACCCTAGGCTTAGGCCGGGCGGGCGGGTGCCGCAATGGTGATTGTGACAAGCGGTGCGCCATGACGAGTGCGCGAACCGGCGCCCGATGACATTTTTCTTACCTGCATCCGCAGAAATGGGTTATAATCTTGCTCCAGAGCCGTCCAAACGGCCGAAATTGGGGGAGAATGTCATGAAAGTCAGAGCCTTTCTGCTTGCCGGGATTTGCCTTGCATCCGTCGCGACGCCCGCCTTCGCCCAGACCTCGGGCGAGGAGGAGAGGGACGAATTGCCCGAAGCGCCGCGGGAAGTCCCCGAAGCGCCGCGGGAAGCCAACGTCATCATCGTCACCGCCCAGCGCCAGGCGCAGAGCCTGCAGGAAGTCCCGCTCGCGGTGACCGCATTCGATGCCGAAACGCTGCAGGCGCAGCAGATCGAGAACGCGAGCGACCTCCAGCTGACCTTGCCCAACGTCTCCTTCACCAAGGGGAATTTCACCGGTTCGAGCTTCACCATCCGTGGGATCGGCGACCTGTGCGTGGGCGTGAGCTGCGACAGCGCGACCGGGATCGCGCTCAATTCCGCGCCGCTGTTCAACACCCGCCTGTTCGAGACCGAATATTTCGACCTCGAACGGATCGAGGTCCTGCGCGGGCCGCAGGGCACGCTGTTCGGGCGCAACGCGACCTCGGGCGTGGTCAACATCATCACCGCCAAGCCCGACCTCAACGCCTTCGGCGGCAGCGCGCAGTTCGAATACGGCAATTTCGATTCGATCCGCGCCCAGGCCATGCTCAACCTGCCGATCGGCGACACGCTGGGCGCGCGCGTGGCGGGCTTCTTCCTCAAGCGCGACGGGTTCACCGAAAACCTGTTCGACGGCGAACGCATCGACGGGCGCGAGCAGTTCGCGATCCGCGGCTCGCTGCGCTGGGAGCCGGGGCCGGACACGACGATCGACCTCATGGGCTATTACTTCCGCGAGGACGACGACCGCCTCCGCATCCAGAAGCAGCTCTGCCAGCGCGATCCGACCGGCGTGCTCGGCTGCCTCAACAACCGCCGCGACTTCGACCAGCTGAACGGCAATTCGACCTTCACCGGCACGCTCGGATCGGAGGAATTCCTCCAGCTCAACGGCCTTCCCCCGGGCTTCGGCCTCAACAGCCTCTACGGCCCCGACGGCTACGCCAATTTCACCGAGCCCGACGACGTGCGCCAGGTGAACACGCAGTTCACGCCCGAATATTTCGCGGACGAACTGCAGATCCAGGCGCATCTCGAACAGAATTTCGGCGCGATCGCACTCAGCGTCACGGGCACCTACCAGGAAAGCTCGGTCGATTCGCGGCAGGATTACAACCTCGGGATCAACGACCCGGCCTTCTACGCCCCCGCGCTGGCCCAGCTTTCGACCTTCGCCAATCCGGCGGCGGTCGGACCGGACACGGCGGCCTATTTCCAGCCGATCGTCGATGCGATCATCCCGAACGGCCCCGGCGGCGAGCTGTGCACCTCCGACGCGCGGCTCGACAATCGCGGCGCGTTCGAGGGCTTTGCGGTCTGTTCGCCGGCCGGCCAGCAATTCGACCGCTCGAACCAGGACGACCGCGCCTGGTCGGTCGAGGCGATCATGTCTTCCGATTTCGACGGGCCGTTCAACTTCCTCCTCGGCGGGATCTATGCCGATCTCGAAACGAGCGAGAACAGCTATTTCGTGAACGCCTTCGCGATCGATTACATCGCCGGCCTGCTCGGTTCGTTCAACGCGCTCGGCGCCGGGCTTCCGCCATCCTATCTCGCGACCTCGTTCTTCCGCAACAACACGCAGGACTATCGGCTGGAAAGCTGGGGCATTTTCGGCGAGGTCTATTTCGACATCACCGACCGTCTGAAATTCACCGGCGGCCTGCGCTACAACGACGATTCCAAGTCGATCACCGCGCGTTCGACCCTGGCGAGCTTCCTCAATCCCTATTCGAACGACGGCGATCCGTTCACCTCGCCCTTCGTCGGGCTGTTCGACGCCGATCCGGGCCTGCCGGGCAACCAGGTATCGCAGGAACGGTCGGTCGCCTTCAACGAGATCACCGGCCGCGCGGTGCTCGATTTCCAGATCACGCCCGACAACCTCGTCTATGCGTCCTATTCGCGCGGCTACAAGTCGGGCGGGATCAACCCGCCGCTGCAGCCGATCTTCAACGTGCCCGAAAGCTTCGGTCCCGAAACGATCGACGCCTTCGAAATCGGGACGAAGAACACCTTCGCGAACGGGGCGCTGCAACTCAACGCGACGGCGTTCTACTACAAGTACAAGGACCTGCAACTGAGCCGCATCATCGCGCGCACATCCGTCAACGACACGATTGATGCCGATATCTGGGGCGTCGAACTGGAAGGCGTCATCCGGCCTTCGCCCGATTGGCTGATCAACATGAATTTCAGCTACCTCAACGCCGAGGTCGCGGGCGACCAGTTCTTCTCCAACCCGCGCGATCCGGGCGGCGGGGACGACAATGCGGTGATCGTCAAGGACATCACCAACGGGTCGCTGTGCGCGGTCACGGGCGCGCAGCAGGGCGGGCCGGACAGCTTCGTCAACTTCGTCAATTCCGAACTCAACGCGGGCAATGTCGCGGGCCTCGCCGCGCCCTCCACCGCGCCGCTGCAGGGCACGACCGAGTTTCCGGCGGATGGCGGGATCGCCTCCTCTGGCGCGTTCAGCATCTGCGAGGTGCTGCAGGGCTATGCCGCCTCGCCCGCGGGGGACCTGTTCGGCGGGGTCGAGGTGCTGAGCCCCGGCGTCGAGGTCAACCTGCGCGGCAACAAGCTGCCGCAGGCGCCGACGATCAAGGCTTCGGCCGGGGTGCAGTACACGCTCGACATGAACGATTCGCTGAGCCTCGTGCCGCGTTTCGACGTGGCGCTGACGGGCGAGCAGTTCGGCAATGTCTTCAACGGCCGGGTCAACCGCATCGCGCCCTTCGTCCAGGCGAACGCTCAGGTCCAGCTCAACTCGGTCGACGGCTGGTTCGTGCGCGGGTTCATCCAGAACATCTTCGACAGCAATTCGACCACCGGCCTTTACGTGACCGATGCGTCCTCGGGGCTGTTCACCAACATCTTCACGCTCGATCCGCGGCGTTACGGCGTCGCGATCGGCGCGAGCTTCTAGCAGCGGCATCGCTGCCAGGGATCGGGGAGGGGGCCGGGCGACCGGCTCCCTCCTTTCGTTTGCGCGGCCGTGCCGCTTGTGGTTGAAGCCGCGCGCCCCTGTCGCCGATTGAAGGACCGATCCATGACCGACCTGAAGCTCGAATCGCTCGCCGTGCATGGCGGCTGCGCGCCCGATCCCGCCACGAACGCGCGGATCACGCCGATCTACCAGACCGCGAGCTACGTCTTCGACGATGCCGGGCACGCCGCCGACCTGTTCGCTCTCAGGCAGTTCGGCAACATCTATTCGCGCATCATGAACCCGACCAATGATGCGGTGGAAAAGAAGATCGCGGCGATGGAAGGCGGCGTCGGCGCGCTCGGCCTCGCCAGCGGCCACGCGGCGCAGCTCGTCGCGTTCCACACGCTGATGGAGCCGGGCTGCAACATCGTCGCGGCGAAGAAGCTCTATGGCGGCTCGCTCAACCAGATGGGCGAGGCGTTCCGCAAGTTCGGCTGGGAAACGCGCTTCGTCGATGCCGACGACCCTGAGAACGTGCGCGCGGCGATGGACGCGAAGACGCGCTGCGTCTTCGTGGAAAGCCTCGCCAATCCGGGCGGCGTCGTGACCGACATCCGCGCCATTGCGGACGTGGCGCATGAAGGCGGGGTGCCGCTGATCGTCGACAACACCATGGCGACCCCGATCCTGTGCCGCCCCTTCGAACACGGCGCGGACATCGTCACGCATTCGACGACCAAGTTCCTGAACGGTCACGGCAATGCGGTGGGCGGGGTGATCGTCGATTCGGGGAATTTCGACTGGCGCGCGCAGGGGGCGAAGTTCCCCAGCCTGACCGAGCCCAACGGCTCCTATCACGGCGCAGTGCTGGTCGATGCGCTGGAACCGATCGGTCCCATCGCCTTCATCACCGCCTGCCGCGTGCTCGGCCTGCGCGATCTCGGGCCGGCCCTCGCGCCCCAGAACGCCTGGCTCGCGCTGACCGGCATGGAAACGCTTGCGCTGCGCATGGAACGGCATTGCGACAACGCGCTGGCAGTGGCCCGGTGGCTGAGCGCGCACGACAGGATCGAATGGGTCTCTTACGCCGGGCTCGACGGCAACCCGTACAAGCCGCTCGCCGACAGGTATCTCGGCGGGAAGGGCGGGGCGGTCTTCACCTTCGGCGTGAAGGGCGGCTACGAGGCGGGGGTCAAGCTTGTCTCGAATGTCGGGATGTTCAGCCATCTCGCCAATATCGGCGACACGCGCTCGCTCATCATCCACCCGGCCTCGACCACGCACAGCCAGCTGGGCGAAGCCGAACTGGTGGCGGCGGGCGCAGGTCCGGACGTGGTGCGGATCTCGGTCGGGATCGAGCACGTGGACGACATCATCGCCGATCTCGACCAGGCTCTCGCGAAGATCTAGCCGAGGGTGAATTCTGCCCAGACCGGAAGGTGATCCGAGGCGCGCGAGGCGAGGGCGCCGCGATGCACGCCGCAATCCTCAAGGGTGAGCCGGGCGCAATGCATGATCCGGTCGAGCCGCCCGACCGGGCGTGCGGCGTGAAAGCTCGGCCCCGGGTCGAGGATGCTGAAATGCCGCTCGAATTCGCGGAACGTGCCCGCCCGGGCGCGCCATTCGTTGAGGTCGCCCATCAGCACGGTCGCGCCCCGCTCGCTCGCCGCTGCCGCAAGATCGGCGATGACCCGCGCCTGCCGGGTGCGCCACAGGCCGGACAGGTCGAGATGCATCCCGAACACCGCAAGGCTGCGCCCGGCCACGCCAAGCGTCGCCGTCACCACGCCGCGCGGTTCGAGGCAGGGGATGTGGATGATGTCGTGATGTTCGACCGTGATCCCTCGCCGCACGAGCAGCGCATTGCCGTGCCAGCCCATCGAATCGACCTGCACGTCGAGCGGCACCGCCTCGTAATCGCTGTGGTTCTCGATCAGGACCTGCGGCAGCACGCTTTCGCGCGTGCCGAAGCGCCGGTCGGCTTCCTGCAGCGCGACGATATCGGCATCGATTTCGCCCAGCACGCGCAGGATTCGCAGCGGATCGCGCCGCCGGTCGAGCCCGATGCCCTTGCGGATATTGTAGCTTGCCACCTTCACGCGTGTGGTTTCCCGGTCAGCCATGGGCCCTCGTAAAGCTCCCGTAACGCTCCTCGTCGCAGCGCCCCTAGCACAGCACGCGCGGGCCTGCATCGCTGGCCATGGCGTGCCGCGGGGGCTAGGGGGCACCTTCCGGGACGGCAAGGGAGACGCAGGCGTGCTGAAATGGCTGGCGATCCTGGGCGCGGCGATCGCCCTTGCGCTCGCCCTGATCGCCCGCCTCTATCGCCTGCCCCGCAAGCCCGCGCAGCCGCCCGAACCGCCGCGCCTCGACGGGGGCGACACGGCGCTCGCACGGATGGTGGCGGCGCTCGCGCTCGGTCCCGACCGCGCAAGCGCGGTGCAGCCGCTGCGCGAGGGCAAGGCCGCTTTCGCCGCCCGGCTCGCCCTCATCGACCGGGCGGAGCGATCGATCGATGTCGAATGCTACATCTGGCACCGCGACCTCACCGGCGTGCTGATGCTCGACCGGCTGCGCGCGGCAGCGGATCGCGGGGTGGCGGTGCGGCTCCTGCTCGACGACTTGGGCATTTCCGGTCTGGATGCGATCCTTGCCGAGTTGAACCGGCACGAGAACATCTCGGTCCGGCTCTACAATCCCTTCGGCCTGCGCCGCCCGCGCCTGCTCAACTACCTGTTCGACTTCGTTCGCCTCAACCGCCGGATGCACGGCAAGTCGCTGACCGTCGACGGCGCGCTCGCGATCACCGGCGGGCGCAACGTGGGCGACGAATATTTCGACACGGGGGACGAGCCCGCCTTCGTCGATCTCGACGTGATCGCGGGCGGCGCGGTGGTGGCGGACATCGCCCGGCATTTCGCCGAGTTCTGGGCTTCGCGCTCGGCCTACCGGGTCGACCGGGTGATCCGGCAGGCGCCCGCGCCGTCCGGCGCCCTGGACCGTGCGCTCGCCGAACTCACGGACAGCGCCGAACACCGCCGCTATGCGCGCGAGCTGGCGGAGCATGGGGAGGCCCGCTCGCTGGCGGCGGGCGAATTCGACCTGGAACCGGTCGCGGCCCGGCTGGTTCGCGATGCGCCCGACAAGACGCTCGGCAGCGTGCTCGCCGGGCACCTCATGGTCGATGATCTCGCGGCGATCCTGACGGGCGTCGAACACAGCCTCGACCTCGTCTCGCCCTATTTCGTGCCGGGCGAGCGCGGGATGGCGGAATTCGTGCGGCTGGCGGGGCGCGGCGTGCGGCTGCGGGTGCTGACCAATTCGCTCGCCGCGAACGACGTCGCGCTCGTCCACGCGGGCTATCGCAAGTATCGCCGCCGGCTGCTCGAAGCCGGGATCGAACTGTTCGAATTGAAGCGCGAGGCTTCGCCCATGGCGCGGCGGTCGGATGCGGGCGCGCTGGGCTCGCGCGGGTCGAGCCTCCACGCCAAGACCTTCGCCGCCGACGGCCGGACCGTGTTCGTCGGCTCGTTCAATTTCGACCCGCGCTCGGTCTGGCTCAACACCGAAAGCGGGCTGGTGATCGAAAGCGAGGCGATCGCGCACGAGCTGTCGCGGCTGATGGAGGATGACCTCGCCCGGCTCGCCTATCGGGTGGCGCTCGATGCGAAGGGGCGGATGCGCTGGGAGGACCTGGCGACGGGCGCAGTGCACCATGCCGATCCGGGCAGTCCGCTGGCGCTGCGCGCCGGGCTGTGGGCGGCGGGCAAGCTGCCGATCGAATGGCTGCTGTGATCGTGCGATCGGCGGTCCGCCCGACCGGCGGCTGCCGGCAATCGCCTGCGGACACGCTTGAATGCGCGGGCGGGGCGCGGCATCCTTGCCGCCGAAAGCGCGAGGCAGGTTTTCGCATGATCATCGACACGCAGCTCAACGACGGGACGCCGATCTGCATCCGCACCCTGCGCCGCGACGACGAGGCGCTGCTGCGCGCGGGGATCGCCCGGCTGTCGCCCCATTCGCGCTACCTGCGGTTCTTCTCCGGGATGCGCGAGCCGCCGCAGGGGGTGATCGACAAGCTGCTCGACGTCGACGGGCACGACCACATCGCCTGGGGCGCGATCCGCATCGACCTTGCCGAACGGCCCGCGCTCGGTGTCGTCCACGCCTTCCGCGATGCGACACGTCCCGACCGGGCCGAGTTTTCGGTCGCGGTGATCGACGACTATCACGGTCTCGGCCTCGCGCGGCTGCTGACCGCGACATTGCTGCACGATTGCCGGCGCGAGGGGCTCGAAACGCTGTCCGTCAGCATCCTGCCCGAGAATGCCGGCGCGATCCGGCTTACCCGGCTGCTCGGCGGGCACCGGACCGAGCAGTTCGGCGGGGAGCGCGGCGAGGTCGCCGAATTCGACATCGACATCGACGAAGCGCTCGAAAGCCTGCGCCGCGACGGGACGACGAAGGGGCTTGCGGCGGTGTTCGAAGCCTTCGGGCGGGCGGATTAGGGCCGGGTCTGGCCGTTCCCGCGCACGACATACTTGAAGCTGCACAATTGTTCGAGCCCGACCGGCCCGCGCGCGTGCATCTTGCCTGTCGCGATCCCGATTTCCGCGCCCATGCCGAATTCGCCCCCGTCGGAAAACTGGGTCGAAGCGTTGTGCATCACGACCGCGCTGTCGATCGCGGTGAGGAAGGCCCGCGCGGCGCCTTCGTCCTCGGTCAGGATCGCGTCGGTGTGGCCGGAGGTGTGCGAGGCGACCCATTCGATCCCTTCCTCGAGGCCGGAGACGATCTTGATCGAGGCAATCGCGTCGAGGAATTCGGTGTCGAAATCCTCCTCGCTCGCAGGCTTTACCCGGGGATCGATCGCAACGGCGGCCGCATCCCCGCGGAATTCGCACTCCGGCATGGCATCGAGCAGCGCCGGAATCGCCTTGTCCGCCACCGCCTCGTCGACGACGACGCTCTCGGTCGCGCCGCAGATGCCGGTGCGGCGCAGCTTGGCGTTGCGCGTCACCGCCACCGCCTTGTCGAGATCGGCGGCGGCGTGGATGTAGCTGTGGCAATTGCCGTCGAGATGGAGCAGCGTTGGCACCTTGGCCTGATCGCGCACCAGTTCGACGAGCCCGCGCCCGCCGCGCGGGATCACGAGATCGACGAGGCCAACGGCCCTGAGGAGCTCCGCGACCGCCTCGCGCGAGGTGGTCTGGACGGTCTGCACCGCTTCGACCGGCAGCCCCGCGGCGTCGAGCCCGGCCTGCATGCAGGCGACGATCTTCCGCGTCGAATGACGGCTTTCCGAGCCGCCGCGCAGGATCACCGCATTGCCCGACTTGAGGCACAGCGCGCTTGCGTCCGCGCCGACATTCGGGCGCGATTCGTAGATCATCCCGATGACGCCGATGGGCACCGCGATCCGTTCGATATGAAGGCCGTTGGGACGCTCGAACGTGGCGAGGACACGGCCGACCGGATCGGGCAGCGCGGCGATCTCTTCCAGCGCCTTTGCCATCCCGGCGATGCGGCCTTCGTCGAGCATCAGGCGGTCGATGAAGCTTTCGGGCTTCTTGCCCCGGACGCTTTCGACGTCCCTGGCGTTCGCCTCGATCAGGTCGGCCGTCGCCTCGCGCAGCGCGCCCGCCGCTTCGCGCAGGGCCGTGTTCTTCGCCTCGGTCGAGGCGGCGCGCAATTGCCGCGAGGTGCCTTGCGCCGCGTTGCCGAGCTGGGTGATGTGGATGCGGGGATCGAGATCCTGGCCGGTCATGTGATGTGTTCCTGTCTGTTCAGTTCGGATGAAGGGCCCGGTTTCAGCGCAGTTCGACCGCGCGATCATAGGCCGCTTCGAGCGTTGCGGAAAGGAGGGCCGAGAGTTCGCCCTTGCCGTTGAGCGCGGCGAGCCCGGCGGCCGTCGTGCCGCCCTTGCTGGTCACCGAATCGCGCAGCGTTTCGAGCTCCTCGCCGCTTTGCGCGGCCATCGCGATCGTGCCCTGCAGCGTGCCGATCACCATGGCCCGCGCCTGCGCCTCGTCGAAGCCCAGGGCAATCGCCGCTTCGGTATAGGCGCGGGCGAGTTCGAAGACATAGCCCGGCCCCGACCCTGCAACCGCGGTGAAACGGTCGATCGCGTCCTCGTCCTCCACCGTGATGACGGTGCCGGTGCGCTCCATCATCGCGCGGGCATGGCCGATCTGCGCCTCGCTCGCATCCGCGCTCGCGCACAGCGCGCTCACCCCGGCGCCGATCGCGGCGGGAAGGTTGGGCATGACGCGGATCACCGGCCTGCTGCCGGAGACCTGTTGCAGCCGGGCGATCGAACAGCCCGCGGCGATCGAAAGGAGGTAGCCGTCGTCCGTGAACATCGACGAATAGTCGGGCATGACCTGGTCGATCATCTGCGGCTTGATCGCCGCGACGATCACGTCGAAGCGCCTGTCCGCGACCTCCTCGCGCCGGGAATGGAGCGAAACCCCCTGCGGCGCGCGATCGAGCTGCGGGTCGACGATGGCGAAGGCTTCGTCCCCGCGCATCCAGTTTTCGAGCAGGGCGCCACCCATCTTTCCGCATCCGACAAGTAAAATATTCACGCGCCTTATCTACTCCTATCTGTTCCTGCCAAAAATTTATTTTTCTTCACGAAAAGAGCCGCATTATCAGAGCAAAAATTTATCATGCTGGGTGTGCCGATCGAACACGCCATTGCAAAAATTGTTTTCCCGGCCCGGTTGTGCGCTGCACAATTTGTAACTAGATGGGCGCAGAAGATTTTCAAGCAGAAATGAGGGCATTCGTGTCGGGTAGAAAAAGAGTTGTCGTCAAGGTCGGATCGAGCCTGCTCGCGAACGAGGACCGGCTGACGCCGCGCTTCGGTTTCATGCAGCGCCTGCTTGAGGACATCGCCCGCCTGCGGGACGAAGGGTACGACGTGATCCTCACCTCCTCGGGCGCAGTGGCGCTGGGGCTGAACACGGTCGGGATGACCCGCGAACAGGCGGGCGTCTGCGACAAGCAGGCCGCCGCCGCCTGCGGGATGCCGCTGCTGCTCAACGCCTACAAGCAAGTCGGCCACGAATACGGGCTCGAGATCGCGCAGATCCTGCTGACGCTCGGCGATTTCGAGGATCACCGCCGCTTCCTCAACACCCGCAACACGGTGAACCGCCTCCTGAAGGCGCGGATCATGCCGATCGTGAACGAGAACGACACGATCACGACCGAGGAAATCCGCGTCGGCGACAATGACCGGCTGGCCGCCAAGATCGCCCAGATGGTCGAAGCCGATCACTTCATCATGCTCACCAGCGTCGACGGGCTCTATGATCGCGACCCCTCGCAGGAGGGCGCCGAACTGGTCGAAAGACTGACCGACGTGAACCAGTATCTCGAAGCCGCCTCGGGCATTTCCTCGCTCGGCTCGGGCGGGATGCTGACCAAGCTGCAGGCCGCCAACATGGCCCAGAACGCAGGCTGCACGACCTACATCGCCAATGGCGAGGCGGATTACCCGATCACCTCGGTCATGCATGGCGAGCGTCGCTGCACCGTGTGCATCGCCAATTCCAGGCCCGACTCGCTGTGGGAGACCTGGCTTGCCGACCGGCTGCAGCGCGCGGGCCTATTGGTCATCACCGACGAGGCGGCGGCGCGGATCGGCAAGGGCGAGCCGATCCGGCGTGTGGACGTCACGGGCATGGAGGGTGATTTCAGCCGCGGCGACGTGCTCCACATCTACGACAAGGACGGCACCGAACTCGCCCGCGGGCTTTCGGACTTCACCTCGGACGAGACGCGGGTGATGATCAACAACCAGGACATGCCGGCGGACAAGCTGCTGGGCTATCAGACCAGCGCGGAGATCATCCGGCCCGAAAATCTCGTGGTCCTCGAAAACCGGCACCTGCCCTGGGAGCAGCCGCGCAGCGTTACGACCGGCTGAGGCTCCTTCGCACCCGGCGCGGGCGCCGTGGCGGACTTGCAGCCGGTGGCGTCTGCCCGTTTGCACAGGACCTCGGCGAAAAAGGGAATGCCAAGCGCGGTTCCGCTCTGCTAGCCACCCGGCATGAGCGAGTGGATCGAGAATGCGAAACAGGCCGCCGCGGCGGCGAGGGACTATTGCGGGACGGTGCGTTTGCGCGTGCTTGAACGCGTCGCGCCGGCGGGCACCGTCGATGCGGCGCTCGTCACGCGCGAGCAGCACGCCGTCCACGGTTTCGCCTGGATCGCCGCGACGCTCGCCGCGCTAGAGGCGACGGCGGACTGGGCCGGGCGGGCGCGGGCGAACGGGGATTTCGGCGCGGCGGAAGAGCTGACGCTGAGGATCGGCTTCGGCGAATACCTTGCCCAGCTCGTCTCGGGCGTGCCGATGAGCGCGGGCGAGATCGTGCGGCCGGTCTCGCTCGGCACGGTGCGCGAGGCGGCGGCGCTGGCGGAGGACCCGGCGGTTCGGCGCTTCCTCGAACACGGCAACACGCCCGAAACCCGCGCCGTGCTGGCCGCGCTGCTGGCCGATGGGGCACGTCCCGACGAGAGGCTGGGGGACGAGACGCTCGACCTCGTGCGCGCGCAGTTCCGCGCCTTCACCGCCGACCGCATAACGCCGCACGCGCACCGCTGGCACCTCGCCGACGCGCTGATCCCGGCCGAGGTGATCGCCGAGATGGCCGAGCTCGGCGTGTTCGGCGTGTGCATCGCGGAGGAACATGGCGGGCTTGGCCTCGGCAAGCTGGCGATGTCGGTGGTTTCGGAGGAACTTTCGCGCGGCTGGATCTGCGCCGGGTCGCTCGGCACGCGTTCGGAAATCGCGGGCGAACTGATCGGCGAGAACGGGACCGGGGAACAGAAGGCCCGCTGGCTGCCGCGGATCGCCGATGGCTCGGTCCTGCCGACCGCGGTGTTCACCGAACCCGACACCGGTTCCGACCTTGCCAGCGTGCGCACCCGCGCGCGGCGGCAGGCGGACGGCAGCTGGCGGGTGGACGGAGCGAAGACCTGGATCACCCACGCCGGGCGCGCGGACCTGATGACGCTGATCGCCCGCACCGATCCCGATGCGCCGGGCTACAGGGGCCTGTCGATGTTCCTCGCCGCCAAGACCCGCGGGAGCGAGGCGGAACCCTTCCCCGACCCCGGCATCGACGGGAGCGAGATCGAGGTTCTCGGCTATCGCGGCATGAAGGAATACGCGCTCGGCTTCGACGGGTTCGAGATCGCGGCGGACGGACTGCTCGGCAATGCCGAAGGGCAGGGCTTCAAGCAGCTCATGCGGACCTTCGAGGGCGCGCGCATCCAGACCGCCGCGCGCGCGGTGGGCGTGGCGTGGAACGCCTTCGACCTCGCGCTCGACTATGCCATGGGCCGCAGGCAGTTCGGCGAGCCCCTCACCGCCTTCCCGCGCGTTGCCGACAAGCTCGCGCTGATGGCGGCCGAAACGGTGATGGCCCGCGAACTGACCTATTTCGCCGCCCGGGCGAAGGATCGCGGCGCGCGCTGCGACATCGAGGCGGGGATGGCGAAGCTCCTCGCCGCGCGCACGGCGTGGAGCGCTGCCGACAATGCGGTGCAGGTCCATGGCGGCAATGGCTACGCTCTTGAATACCCGGTCAGCCGGGTGCTGTGCGACGCCCGCATCCTCAACATCTTCGAAGGCGCGGCCGAGATCCAGGCCCAGGTGATCGCGCGCGGGCTGCTCGCCGCGCAGGCCGCCCCCCGCGAGACCGGGAAAATGCGCGAGAGCGCCTAGGCGCGCGGGCTTCGGTTGACCGTGCGGGTGAGGGGTTTAAGGACGCGGTCCATGCAATCCGGTCTCGCACAGCGCACCCCGCCCCGGCTCGCCGACCTGCTGGACGAAGGTCCGACCGCGCTGTTCCTCGATTTCGACGGCACGCTGGTGGACCTCGCCGCCGGTCCCGACCGCATCGCGCCGCGGGCCGGGCTCGCCGGCGCGCTGGCCGCGCTGGCCGGGCGGCTCGAAGGGCGGCTCGCGGTGATCAGCGGGCGCGCGATCGCCGATATCGAACGGCATATCGGCGCGATCGAGATCGCCGCCGCCGGGTCGCACGGCAGCGACATCCGCACCGCTTGCGGTGACGCGCTGGGCGATGGCCCGGCCGGCCTGCCCGACGCGATCGCGCGCGCGCTCGAGGATTACGCCGCGCG
Organism: Erythrobacter sp. HL-111; assembly: GCF_900105095.1. Classification (NCBI taxonomy): domain Bacteria; kingdom Pseudomonadati; phylum Pseudomonadota; class Alphaproteobacteria; order Sphingomonadales; family Erythrobacteraceae; genus Erythrobacter; species Erythrobacter sp. HL-111. The sequence goes on from NZ_LT629743.1 coordinate 439,451, forward strand.
CGAAGGCCTCGCCTACGAGGCCAAGCCGCATGGCGGCGCGCTCCATTTCCGCGCCGCGCCCGAACGCGGCGAAGCGGCAAGGCAATTCGCGGGGGAGCTCGCCCGCGAGCACGGCTGGCAGGTTCAGGGGGGCAACAACGTGGTCGAACTCGTCGCGCGCGGCACCAGCAAGGCAGGCGCGGTCCGGGCCTTCATGGAAGCCCATCCCTTCGCGGGCGCGCGACCCTACTTCATCGGCGACGATCTCACCGACGAAGCCGGGTTCGAGGCCTGCGAGGCGATGGGCGGCGCGGGCATCATCGTCGGCGACCGTGAACCTTCGGCGGCGACCTATCGCCTACAAGGCGTCGCCGACGTTCACGCCTGGCTGGGGCTGTGACCATGCACGAGCCCAACCTCCAGCTCTGGCCGATCGGCAATTGCCAGGTCTCGGGCCTGATCGACGAGACCGGCGCGCTCGTCTGGGGCTGCGTGCCGCGGGTCGACGGCGATCCGGTGTTCTGCGCCCTGCTCGACGGGAAGGAGCGCAACGAGGGCATCTGGCGCTTCGAGCTGGAGGGGCAATGCTCGTCCCGGCAGGAATACATCCGCAACACGCCGCACCTCGTCACCACGCTCGAATCGAGCACCGGCGACGCGATCGAGGTGCTCGACTTCTGCCCGCGCTACGAACGTTCGGGCCGGATGTACCGCCCCGTAGCCTGGGTCCGCATCGTCCGGCCGATCCGGGGCAATCCGCGCTTGCGCGTGGTGCTGAAGCCGATGCGCGACTACGGCGCGAAGCCGGCCGAGACGACCAACGGGACCAACCACATCCGCTACCTCGTCGGCGACCAGGCGCTGCGCCTGTCGACCGATGCGCCGGTCGGCTACATCCTCGAAGGCCGCACCTTCCGGATCGAGGAGGACACGCATTTCTTCCTCGGGCCGGACGAACCCTTCGGCGGGAACCTGCGCGAGGACGTGCGCGCGATGGAGCAGCGCAGCCGCCGCTACTGGCAGCGCTGGACCCGGATGCTCGCGATCCCGCTCGAATGGCAGGAAGAGGTGATCCGCTGCGCGATCACGCTGAAGCTCTGCCAGCACGAGGAAACCGGCGCGATCGTCGCCGCGCTCACCACCTCGATCCCCGAGGCGCCGCATTCGGAACGCAACTGGGATTACCGCTACTGCTGGATCCGCGATTCCTACTACACCGTGCAGGCGCTGAACCGGCTCGGCGCGCTCGACGTGATGGAGAAATACCTGCGCTACCTGCGCAACATCGTCGATGCATCGCGCGGGGGGCAGATCCAGCCGCTCTATTCGGTGATGGGTGAAAGCGCGCTCGAGGAAGGCACGGCGGAACATCTCGCGGGCTATCGCGGGATGGGTCCGGTCAGGCGCGGGAACGCCGCCTACACGCAGGTCCAGCACGACTGCTACGGCCAGATCGTCCTGCCGATCGCGCAGGGATTTTTCGACCATCGCCTGCTGCGCCCGGCGACCGAACACGATTTCGAGAACCTCGAACAGGTCGGCAAGATGGCCTGGGCGATGCACGACCAGCCCGATGCGGGCCTGTGGGAATTCCGCACCCGGACCGAGGTCCACACCTATTCCGCCGTCATGTGCTGGGCGGCCTGCGACCGGCTCGCCAATGTCGCGGTGCGTCTCGGCAAGGACGACCGCGCGGCGCTGTGGCGCGAGCGGGCCGAGAGCATCCGCGCCGTGATCGAGGAAAAGGCGTGGAAGGAGAACGGCGAGAGCCAGTTCGGGATGAGCCATTACGGCGCCAGTTTCGAAAGCGACTATCTCGACGCGAGCCTGCTGCAAATGCTCGAACTGCGCTTCCTTTCGCCCGACAACGAACGGTTCAAGCTGACCTTCGCGGCGATCGAGAAGCACCTGCGACGCGGCGACCATATGCTGCGCTACGATGCCGAGGACGATTTCGGTGCGCCCGAGACCGCCTTCAACGTCTGCACTTTCTGGCTGATCGAGGCGCTCGAGGTCGCCGGCCGCCGCGAGGAGGCGCGCACCCTGTTCTGCACCATGCTCAGCCACATGACCGAATCGGGCCTGCTGAGCGAGGATATCGACTATGATACCCATGAATTGTGGGGGAACTTCCCGCAGACCTACTCGCTGGTAGGAGTGATCAATTGTGCGGGGCTTCTGTCGAAACCCTGGAGCGAGGTGAGGTGAGCGCGCAAGACCAGAGACTGGTCGTCATATCGAACCGGGTGGCGGTGCCCAAGGCGCGCGGGGTCGCGGGCGCGCAGGGCGGACTTGCGGGCGCGCTCAACTCCGCGCTCGATAACCGGGGCGGGGTATGGTTCGGCTGGTCGGGCGAGGTCGACGACGAACCGGGCGACAATGTCCACCTCCACCGCGAGGGCGGGGTGACCACCGCGACGATCGACCTCACCACGCGCGAACTCGGCGAATACTACAACGGCTACGCCAACGAGACGCTGTGGCCGCTGTTCCATTACCGGATCGACCTCGCGCGGTTCGAACAGCGCACTGGCGAGGGGTACGAGCGGGTGAACGAGCGGTTCGCCGACAGCGTCATGCCGCTGGTCGATTCCGACGACCTCGTCTGGGTGCACGACTACCACCTGATCCCGCTCGGCGACCGGCTGCGCCAGCGCGGGGCGCGCAACCGGATCGGATTCTTCCTCCACACGCCCTGGCCGCCGACGCGCCTGCTCACCTCGCTGCCCTATCACGAGCGGCTGGTGCGCACGATGCTGGCCTATGACCTGATCGGCTTCCAGACCCGCGAATGGCTGTCGAGCTTCGTCCATTACTGCGAGACCGAGCTCGGCGCGACGTTCGACAAGGAGACCGGCAGGCTGCGCTGCGAGGGGCGGGAGGTGATCGTGCGGGCCTATCCCATCGGGATCGACTGGGACCATTTCCAGGCCCAGGGCGAAACCGGCGAAGCGCGCCAGGCCGAACAGCGATTCCTCTCCTCGACCCGCCACCGCACCGGCATGATCGGGGTCGACCGGCTCGACTATTCGAAGGGCCTGCCCGAACGCATCGACGGGATCGGCCGCTTCTTCGACCAGCACCCGGACCGCACGCGCGACCTCGTCTTCATCCAGATCGCCCCGCCCAGCCGGGAGGACGTGAAGAGCTACCAGCAGATCCGCGAAGTGCTCGAACAGAAGACCGGGCAGATCAACGGCGCCAGAAGCGAGGTCGACATCGTGCCGATCCGCTACGTCAACCGCGGCTACAGCCACGCCGAACTCTACGGCTTCTTCCGCGCCGCCAAGATCGGGCTTGTCACCCCCTTGCGTGACGGGATGAACCTCGTCGCCAAGGAATATGTCGCGGCGCAGGACCCGGAGGATCCCGGCGTGCTCATCCTGTCGGAATTTGCCGGGGCCGCGTTGCAGCTCGGCTGCCAGGACGAGGATGGCGAGGCGAAGGGCGCGGTGCTCGTCAATCCGCACAGCCCCGACGCGCTGGCGCACGCGATCGCGCGGGCGCTCGACATGCCGCGCGAAGAACGCAGGGCGCGTTACGAAGCGATGATCGGGACCGTCCGCGAGGACAATGTCGCAGCCTGGACGGCGCGGTTCTGCGGCGATCTCGCGGCCAATTGATCCGGTCGGCCGACCGGGCTTGCGCTCAGGCGCGGCGCGGTTCGGAAAGGTGGCGCTGCCGGTCGGACGAGGCCCCGCAGCGGTCTTCCCCGCACGCCGTCGCCCATGGTTTGACGCCCGCCTCGAGCACGGCTTCGATCCGCCTCACGAGCGCCGCGGGGTCGAACGGCTTGCGGATGAAATCCTGAGCGCCCGCACGCAGCGCCTCGCCCTCGTCCCCCGCGCCGCGCATCGCGGTGAGGATCACGACCGGCAGGTCGAACAGGAGGGCGGAGGCCCGCAGCCGCGCGAGCAGGGCGAGGCCCGGCATCCCCGGCATATCGCGGTCGAGCAGAAGCAGGTCGGGGCGGCTGGCATGGACGCTTTCCCATGCCGCTTCGGCGCTCGGCACGTGCCGGCTCGGATGGCCCGCCGCGGCGAGCGCTTCGCCGACGATCTCGGCGATCAGGTCGTCGTCGTCGGCGATGAGGATATGGGCCAAGGTCGAGCCTTCATCGAAGCAGGAAATCCGCGCGGGCGAGAACGCTCCCGTAGCGGCGCCGCGTTCAAGCGAGGCTTGGCCTGCGCCTCGGGAGGAACACCTAACCCCGTCGTCCTCGCCCGCGCCGTCTGTGCATTCTGGCCCGGCGCGCGCGCTGGCCCGCTTGCCGCGCCCGCGCGCGCCTGCCACCGTGCGGAGGCAATGATTCGCGATCTCCCGCAAGACCCGCCCGCCGATCCCTTCCTGCCGACGGAGGGCATCCACAACCTGCGCGATTATGGCGGCTACGCGGTCGCCGAAGGCGCGCGGGTGAAACGCGGCGTCCTGTTCCGTTCGGGCCAGCATCTCGAGGCTTCCGACAGCGATCTCGAGACCATCCAGCGGCTCGGCATCCGCACCGTGATCGACCTGCGCGGCGCATCGGAGCGGACCCGCTTTCCCTGCCGCCGCCATGCCCGGTTCGATGCACACGTGATCGCCTATGACGGGGAAACCAGCAATTCCCCGCCCCACGAAGGCGGCGGCGGGGCGATCGCCATGACCGCCGAGATCGCGCGCGAACGGATGCTGGCGGTCTACACGCGGATGCCGGTCAACCCGGCCATGATCGACATCTTCTCGCGCTATTTCGATGCGCTCGCGACCCGCGACGGGGCGAGCCTGGTGCACTGCTTCGCGGGGAAGGACCGCACCGGGATCGCCGCGAGCCTGCTGCTCCACGTCCTGGGCGCGCACCGCGATGACGTGGTGGGCGAATACCTGCGGACCAACGACGCGCCGACCCGCGCCGTGCTCGAACGCCAGTCCCTGCCGCGCATGGAAAAGCACTATGCCGACATCGCGCCCGAAGCGCTGGCGAACCTGATGGGCGTGCTGCCCGAATATATCGAGACCTATTTCCGCGAGGTCGAGCGCATCTCGGGCTCGCTCGACACCTACCTTTCGCGCACGCTCGGCGTGGACGACGACAAGAAGGCGCTGCTGCGCGAACGCCTGCTGGCGTGACAAAAGCACCCGCTGCTCCCATATGCGGCCCGTTCCAGATCGAAAGAGACGACCAATGGCTACCCACCGCACCAAGATGCTCATCATCGGTTCCGGCCCGGCCGGTTATTCGGCGGCGATCTATGCCGCGCGCGCCATGCTGGAGCCGATCGTGGTGCAGGGCCTCCAGCCCGGCGGCCAGCTCACCATCACCACCGATGTCGAGAATTATCCCGGCTTTCGCGAGGTCATCCAAGGCCCCTGGCTGATGGAGGAAATGAAGGCGCAGGCCGAACATGTCGGCACGCGCATGATGTGGGACACGATCGTTTCGGTCGATCTCGAGAACGGCCCTCCGTTCCGCGCGATCGGCGATTCGGGCGACGAATACATCGGCGACACGCTGGTCATCTGCACCGGCGCGCAGGCGAAATGGCTCGGCGTGCCGGGCGAACAGGAGCTGGGCGGCAAGGGCGTTTCAGCCTGCGCGACCTGCGACGGGTTCTTCTATCGCGGCAAGAAGGTCGCGGTGATCGGCGGGGGCAACACCGCGGTCGAGGAAGCGCTCTATCTCACCAACCATTCCGACGACGTGACCCTGATCCACCGCCGCGACTCGCTTCGCGCGGAGAAGATCCTGCAGGACCGCTTCTTCAAGCACCCCAAGACGAGCGTGCTGTGGAACAAGGTCGTCAAGAGCTTCGAGGCGGGGGAGAACGGCGCGCTCGATCACCTCGTGCTCGAGGACACGGTGACGGGCGAAAGCTCCACGTTCAAGGTCGACGGCGCCTTCGTCGCGATCGGCCACGCGCCCGCGACCGAATTGTTCAGGGGCAAGCTGGCGATGGACGAAAGCGGCTATCTCGAGGTTGAGCCGGGCACGCCCAAGACCGCGATCCCCGGCGTCTTCGCGGCGGGCGACGTGTGCGACCACGTCTACCGCCAGGCGGTGACCGCGGCGGGCATGGGCTGCATGGCGGCCCTCGACGGCGAACGCTTCCTCGCGACGCTGGAGGCCGCGCGCAACGAGGAAGCGGCGGTCGAAGCGGCGGAGTGATCGAGCGCCAGGCGTAAGTCCCCGCAGAGGCAGGGACCCGGCCGGTTCAGACCCCCGCCTGGTCCGCGAGGCCGAACACCGCCACCGCTGCCTGCACGATCTGCGCGGCGAGCACGAAGCTCGACAGCGCGAACAGCGCGAACCGGATCGCGACCCGGTTCACCGTCGCCTGGACGAGGCTGTGCGCAACCCGCAAGGCGACGTAAGCCCAGGCGAGCGTGACGTTGATCCCTTCGCCATGCCCGACATAGGCGAGCACGATCGCGACCGCGTAGAACAGCGTCGGCGCCTCGTGCAGGTGGTTGTAGTTGTGCGCCTTCCACTGCACCTCGCGCGGCAGCAGCCGGTCGAGCGAGGCGTCGGGATCGCGCGCGAGGCTGTCGGGATCGACGTTCGCCTTCTGCATGGCGGGCAGGCGGGTCGCATACATCCACGGCCACATCACCATGGTCCACACCATCAGGGCGACCGCCGGCTGGAGGATCGCCATGCCCGAAAGGATGATCTGGTCGCGCATCGGCTGCCTTCCTAAAGCGCCGCAGGATCGGCGAAGGCGGTCGCCATCACCGCCCGCACCGCCAGCACGATCAGCGCCAGGGTCGCGGCGAGGAACAGGGCAAAGCGCACCGGGATCGTGTTGACGAGGATCTGCCAGAGCGAATGGAGGATCCGAAAGCCCACGTAGATCTACGCGAGCGTGACATCGAGCGCGCCCGGACCGATGACGGCGAGGATCAGCGAGATCGCGTAGAACAGGGTCGGCTGTTCGTGCAGGTGCGTGTGGTTGTGCGCCGGCCAGTTCGCCCGGTCGGGGATCACCCCTTCGAGATCGGACCCGCGCACGCCCGGCTTTCCGGGCAGGGTGGACTTGTCTTGGACCTTGGCGATCGAACCGAAACGCGGCGGGATGATCCAGAACAGGACGACGAGCGTCCACAAGACCAGCACCGCCGCTGGCGCGAGCATCTGCGCTTGCATCAACCGATCCCCCGTTGATTCTTCAACCGGTTGCGGTCCTGCGAAAGCGCCGGAGGATTGTCAATTGCAACCGATCAGGCGGAAAGGACGTGGAGCTGGAAATAGCCGAGCTTGCCGCGGGTTTCGCGGTGCGCGAGGCCGCGCTCGCGCGCGATCCGCCGCGCGGCGTCGGGCAGGGCGCTGCGGGTCTCGACGTGGAACTTCGCGAGCCAGGCGTGCAGGCCGCGTTCGAGCGGGCCGGGCAGGCCCGACAGGTCGCCGAAATCGACCACGTGCAGCTCGCCCCCCGGCGCGAGATGCGAGGCGGCATGGTCGAGCGCGCTCTCCCAGTCGGGAATCATCGAAAGCGAATAGGACAGCACGATCCGTTCGAACCCGGCGATATCCTCGCCGAACAGGTCCGCGGGCGCGAAGGCGCAGGCATCGCCCTGTCCGAGCCGCGCCTCGGGGCCGAGCGCCTTGCGCGCGTTCTTGAGCATCTCCTGCGAGATATCGAGCCCGTAGAGCCGCACGCCGGGCCATTTCGCCTTGATCTTCGCAAGGTTGCGCCCGGTTCCGCAGGCCACTTCGAGCACCCGCATCCCGGGACGGGCGCCCAGCCCCTCGATCAGGGTGTCGCGCCCGAAGAGGTAGTACTTGCGGGTGAGGTCGTAGATGTGGCGCTGGCCCCTGTAGACGCTGTCCATCAGCGCCGCATGGCCGGTGCCCTGCGCTTCGACCATCAGGCGAGCTCGTAAAGATGCACGCCGCCATAGATCGAGGAACGGTCCCGCCGCGTGAGATCGGCCGATTCCTCCTCGAGATAGCGCCATTTCGACAGGATCGCCTCGTCGAGCCGGCCGGGCAGCAGGCTCGGTTCGGCGGCGGTGCGGAACAGGACGCGCGCGCCCGGTCGGCTGGCGCGGGTGATGCGGCTCCACAGGTCGTCGAGCTGGGCGTTGTTCATCCAGTCCTGCGCGTCGAGCAGGACGAAACGGTCGAGGCTCGCTTCCTCGCGCGCGCCGATCCAGTGGACCATGTTGGCGTTGACGACATCGATCCGGTCGATCCGCTCGCGCATGGTCTCCCAGTTGGCGCGCTGAAGATAGGGGGGCAGCGGCGCGCCCTCCGAACGGTCATACTGGCGGGCGAAGGCCTGCCAGGCGAAATAGTTGTCCTTGATCTCGAAATCGCAGGCGAGCTTTTCCAGCCGCCGCCGCAGGACCTCGGCCATGCGCTCGTCCCCTGCGAGATGTTCGAACTGCGCCGGCGGAATGCCGAGCCCGAACAGCGAGGCGGGCTGGCTGGTGAGCCAGCGCACGAATTTCTTGTCGAAGACCGGCGCAAGCTCGCGTTCGAACACTTCGCGCTGTTCCTCCAGCGTCTGCGCCTCGAGCACTTTCGACAGGTCGATCTTGTAGAGCTTGGCGAACAGGTGCGCGAGCCCGATGAAATTGCCGAGCAGGCCCTTGCGATAGAGCCCGCGGGTGAAATAGCTGATCCGCCGCCGCCCGCGAATGTCCCGCTTTTCCCAGTAGCGGCGCGATTCCGCATCGAGGTGCGGGGCGATCATCGTGCGATAGACCTGCGAATTTTCCTGGTGATCGGCATGGGCGAAGAAACGGTGGAAACGTTCGTAATTGGGCAGGTGGCGGATCGCGGTGATCTTGAGCTGGCCCAGGGCGACATGGGCGCGGTTGAGATCGACCGCGGTGACCCGGGCCGGGCCGGCGGTGAGATAGGACAGCGCGTTGCAGCTCCCGCTCGCGATGCACATCAGGCGCGTGTCGGGGGTGATCGCCAGCCCTTCCATGTCGACCACCGGGTCTTCCCAGATCTGGGCATAGACCAGCCCCTTGAACGCGAGGGCGAAGGCCTTGTCGAGAAGCTTGTCCCCCACCTTCGCGTCCTTGCGGACCACCGCGTCCTCGATGATCCGCTTAGCCTGTGCTGCCATTTTGCTGTGTGTCCTCGGGTTGGATAAGCGGCGAACCATATGGCCGCTGCGTGTCGGCAATGTGACTACATGCCCTGGCTCTTGCCAGCGCGCGGCTCACGGCTCGTCGTGGCCCGCGAGCATCCGGGCGAAGCTATCCGGGTCGGCATTGCCGCCGGTGAGCATGATGACGCTGTCCTCGTCGAGCGGCACCTTGCCCGCCAGCGCCGCTGCGAGCGCCGCCGCGCCGCCCGGTTCGAGCACGAGGCGAAGATGGGCGAAGGCCCAGCGTTGGGCGGTGCGAACCTCCTCGTCGGTCACGGTGATGCCCGGCTCGGCACGGCCCTGCAGCACGGCGAGATTGACCGGCCTGGTCGCGGTCGGCTGGAGCGCGTCGCAGATCGTCGCAGGCGCATCGGCCCGCGCATGGACGATCTGCCCGCTCGCGATGGCCTGCCCGACCATGTCCCAGCCGCGCGGTTCGACGATGTGGATCGCGGCCTCGGCACAGGCGAGCGCAAGCCCCGCGGCAAGGCCCCCGCCGCCGCAGCAGGCGACGATGCGCGAGGGCGAGCGGCCGAGCTGCGCTGCGATCTCGATCCCGGCGCTGCCCTGTCCCTCGATCACGCGGGGGTCGCCGAAGGCGTGCACCAGCGTGCCGCCCCGCTCCTCGATCACCCGTGCCGCCACCTCGTCGCGGTCCTCTCCGGGACGGTCGTAGAGCACGATCTCGGCCCCCATCGCGCGGGTGTTGTCGAGCTTCACCCGGGGCGCGTCGCGCGGCATGACGATGACCGCCCGCTTGCCCATCTCCCGCGCCGCCCATGCGACCCCCTGCGCGTGATTGCCCGAAGACACCGCGACCACGTCCTCGCCCTCGACATGGGACAGCGCCCACCACGCGCCCCTGATCTTGAACGCGCCGATCGGTTGCAGGCTCTCGGCCTTGGCATGGCAGCGCACCCCGCCGATCTCGACCGGCAGGAGCGGGGTGGGCGGCAGGATCGCGGCGATGCTCCGGGCGGCGGCAAGCACGCCTTCGCGGGTCGGTTCGGGCGGGTCGAGGATCATTTGTCCGCTCTAGCGCATTCGACTAAGGCACGCGCAAGATTCGAATTCGAAAGGACACCAACATGTCGACAGTCCTCGTGATCGGTGCCGGCGGGGTAAGCTCGGTCTGCGTTCACAAGATGGCGATGAACAGGCAGATCTTCACCGACATCCACCTCGCCAGCCGCACCCGCTCGAAATGCGATGCCATTGCCCGCTCGGTCAAGCAGCGCACGGGGGTCGATGTCGAAACCTACGAGATCGACGCCGAGGAAGTGCCCGCGATGGTCAACCTCATCCGCAAGGTGAAGCCCGCCCTCGTCGTCAATCTCGCGCTGCCCTACCAGGACCTGCCGATCATGGACGCCTGCCTCGAGGCGGGGGTCGATTACCTCGACACCGCGAATTACGAGCCCAAGGACGAGGCCAGGTTCGAATACAAGTGGCAATGGGCCTATCACGATCGCTTCAGGGAGGCGGGGCTGATGGCGCTGCTCGGCTCCGGCTTCGATCCGGGCGTGACCAGCGTGTTCACGATGTGGCTCAAGAAGCATAGGCTGAAGTCGATCCGCCAGCTCGACATCCTCGATTGCAACGGGGGCGATCACGGTCAGGCCTTCGCGACCAATTTCAACCCCGAAATCAACATCCGCGAAGTCACCGCGCCCGCGCGCCACTGGGAAAACGGCGAATGGGTCGAAACCCCGGCGATGCAGGTCAGGACCGAATTCGACTTCGAGGCGGTCGGCGTCAGGAACGCCTACATGATGTATCACGAGGAACTGGAGAGCATCACCAGGTTCAATCCCGAGATCGAGCGCGCGCGGTTCTGGATGACCTTCGGCGATGAATACATCAAGCACCTCACCGTGCTCCAGAATGTCGGCATGACCTCGATCGAGCCGGTGAAGTACCAGGGCAGGGAGATCATCCCGCTGCAATTCCTCGCCGCGGTGCTGCCCAAGCCGGAAACGCTGGGCGAGACGACCAGGGGCAACACGAACATCGGCGTGATCGCGACCGGCGAGGCGCTCGACGGGTCGGGCGAGAAGACGTTCTACATCAACAATATCTGTTCCCACGAAGCCGCCTATCGGGAAACCGGCAACCAGGCGGTGAGCTACACGACCGGGGTTCCGGCGATGATCGGCGCGGCGATGATGGTGACCGGCCAGTGGCGCGGCGAAGGCGTGTTCAACATGGAGGAGATGGACCCCGATCCCTTCATGGAGATGCTCAACGAACACGGTCTGCCGTGGCAGGTGAAGGAGCTTGAGGGGCCCGTTGATTTTTGACGGTGATTTCGTATCCCCCATCGAGTGTTGGGGGATTGAAATGGCATCATGGAGAGAATTGCAGCCGCGTCTAAAGCGCGTCGAAAGTGCGCCTCCGCTGCGACGCGTCAATGGAATCGGAGTGGGCCTTCTGGGGTGGAAACGAGAGATTCCTGGAAGCCCAATGTATTTCAAGGGTTATTGGATTAGCTTCTTATTCTTACCTGTCATACCTCTGGGTTTCTATGTGGTCTCCGGTGGTTATCCAGAGTATCGCTTTCACGCAAAAATGAGTCTGTTTAACTTCGTCAGAACGTATAAATTTGGAAGCTTAATATATATAATTTCAGCGTTTTTTGAATCGGTAATTTTCTTTGTTTTGTTTTTTGGCTTGATGTTTGCCGTGGTTGGTGGCCTGCACTGGATCAAGTCTTTACTCCGTTAGGTGCTCATGCAAACCAAAGCCGGCGATCCGGGCGCCTTCGCCCATTTCGACCTGTCGCGCGTCGACAGCCCCGCCTTCGTCGTCGACGCCGCGAAGCTGCGCGCCAATTGCCGGGTGCTGGCCGAGGTGCGCGACGCGGCGGCGGCGGACGGGGCGAGCATCAAGGTGTTTGCCGCGCTCAAGGCGTTCTCGATGTGGTCGACCGCGCACATCATCGGCGAATATCTCGACGGGGTCTCGACCTCCGGCCTGTGGGAAGCGCGGCTCGCCTCCGAATTCTACGACGGCGAAATCGCGACCTATTCCGCCGCCTTCAAGCCGGACGAGCTGGAGGAGGTCTGCCGCCTGTCCGATCACGTGATCTTCAATTCGCCCGGCCAGATGCAGCGCGCCGCGCTGATCCTGGAACAGGCCGCGGCGAGCGGGGGCGACGTGTCGGTTGGCCTCAGGATCAACCCGCAGGTCGCGACCGGCGAGGTGCCGCGCTACGACCCGTCCTCGCCCGGATCGCGGCTCGGCTTCCCGCTCGACCAGTTGACCGAAGAGCACATGGAGGGCGTCGAAGGCATCCACTTCCACAACCTGTGCGAACAGGCCTTCGAACCGCTTGCGCGGACATGGGACCGGGTGTTCGACGCGATCGAGCCGTTCTTCGGCCAGCTCAAATGGATCAACATGGGCGGTGGCCACCACATCACCCGCGCCGATTACGAGCGCGAGGAACTGGTCGAATTCCTGAAAGATGCCGCCGAGGACACGGGCGCCGAGATCATCATCGAGCCGGGCGAGGCGGTCGCGCTCGACGCGGGGATCCTAATCGGCACGCTGCTCGACACAGGCTTCAACGAAGTGCCGATCGGTGTGACCGACGTTTCCGCCACCTGCCACATGCCCGACGTGATCGAGGCGCCCTATCGCCCCGCCATGCTGAACGAACTGACCGACGACAGCATCCCGATCCGCCTCGGCGGGCCGTCCTGCCTCGCGGGCGACGTGATCGGCGATTATCGCCTGCCCGTGGCGGCCGAGCCGGGCGCGCGTTTCGCCTTTCTCGACCAGGCGCATTATTCGATGGTCAAGACCAACACCTTCAACGGCGTGGCCCTGCCGAGCATCTGGCTGTGGGACAGCGACACCGACGCCTTGGACTGCGTCAAGCGCTTCGATTACGAGGATTTCCGCGACCGGTTGAGCTGACGCGGCGGCGTCAGAGCCCCTTGCGCCCGAAGCGGGCACCGGGACGGGCGGCGCTGCGAGCGGCGATAGGGGCGACGGAGGGCGGAGCGATGGCATCGCCGGTCACCGGCCCCGCCTCGTTCGCGTCCGGCATTCGTGCAGCGCCCATCGCCCGGCCGCGCTCCGTCTGGTTGATCGCCAGCGCCAGCGCGGCCAGCGCGGCGAATTGTTCGGCGGTTTGCTCCGCGCGCGCGCGGTCCTGCCGGGCATCCATCGTGCCGCTCTCGAACAGATCCTCGCCCTCCACCGCCAGGATCACCTCGCCGCGGACGAACAGGGCGCGCAGCTCCTTCGCACCGAAGGCCGTTTCCAGCCGCAGCAGGTGTTCGATGTAGGAAGGGTGAACCAGCACGCGCGCTTCGACCTGATCGTCGCTGAACAGGCCGAACTTCTCTTCGAAGTCGGGGTGCACCTGATCGACGAAATCGAGCTGGTGGCCGTCGAAACGGACGCTGTCCTTCGTCCCGCCCAGCCCGAACCACTTGCGATGCTCGCCCGCGCGCTGGAGCAGGGTGGTGGAATGGAACGGGCGGCCGAACGCCATCTGGATGATGACCCCGCGAAACACCGTCACCCAGCGGCGGTTCTTGCCCGATCCGCGGCGTTCCTCGAGATGGGCTTCGTAGAGATTGAAGGCGTGTCCTTCGAGCGTGCCGTGCCAGCGATCCTCGAAACCGGAGCGGCCGAACGCGGGGACGAGGCCGTAACGCTTCGCGGCCTCGAACTCCGCGCCCGGCTCGACCGCGTGTTCGTACGACACGCCGAGGCTGCGGGCGATGGCCGAATTGATGCCGAGCTTGATCTGCTGCTTGGCTTCGCCGATCGGGCGGTATCCCCACCACCACACTGCCAGTCCGCCGCCGACCAGCAGGTGCCACTGGAAGCCGGTGAGCCAATCCGGCCCGAACGGAACGAGGGCGAACAGCACGAGCAGTCCGCCTGCGCCCCAGGTCCAGCGGGAGGCGGCGACCTGTCTGGCAGAGGCGCGCATGTCGGACTGCGACGCCAGCCACTCGCCCAATCGCCCCTGCATCAGCTGGTTGACATCCGCACGCATGACTTTGCCTTTAGTGCAATCCGGTCTGGGATTCCTTAACAATCCGAAGGTAAGATGATCGCCGCACAATGGAGTCGTTGCGCCATGGTTGATATTCTCGGCTGGTTCTGGACCTCGGCGATGCTCGTCATCGCGGCGGGCCTCGTGGTGCTGATCATCGCCATCTACAACAACCTCGTCTCGCTGCGCCAGAACGTGCGGCAGGGCGTGGCCGATATCGACGCGCAATTGCGCCAGCGCCACGATCTCATCCCCAATCTCGTCGAGGCGGTGAAGGGCTATGCCGGCCATGAAAGCGCCACGCTCGAAGCGGTGGTCGAGGCGCGCAACCGGGCCGCGCAGGGTGGGCCGAACTCGGCGAGCGAGCAGAGACTGCGCGTCGCGCTCGACAACCTGCTGGCGCTGGGCGAAGCCTATCCCGACCTCAAGGCCTCGGCCAATTTCCAGGAACTCCAGCGCGAACTGGCCGATGTCGAGGACAAGCTCGCCGCGGCGCGCCGGGCGCTGAATGCGGCGGTTTCGCGCTTCAACACGGCGCGCGAATCCTTCCCCGCCGTGCTGTTTGCCGGAATGCTCGGATTCAGCGAGGCCGATTTCAACCGCCTCGACGACAGCGAGCGCGGCACGGTCGACCAGGTTCCCGCGATCTCGTTCTGACGATTGCGCGGCACGGGCCGCCGACAGCGCGCCTCCGCACGGAACTTCGGGGCGTCCCTGCGTTGATTCGGGGCGCCGAACGCGGCGAGCCGGAGGGCCTGCAGCAGGGGCGCGAGATTTATCATTGCGCGCCCGCTCGAACTCTCTATATGCGCCCCCCTCTGCCCCAAGGGACATGACCGCAAGGCAGGCTCAAAACCGTTTGGTTCAACGCTAAACCTTCTGGGGGTCCCTTGAATTGCTCACATTTCCCGACGCCAAGGCTGTAGCCCGGGCCCTGCGCCCGGACGAACCGGTCATCCTCAACCGCCCGCACGCAGCGCGGCGGGCCGCCCAGTTCTTTGTCGATCGCTTTCCCGGCAAGGTGCTCTACGCGGTCAAGGCCAATCCCGCGCCCGACCTGATCGAGGTGCTGTGGGATGCGGGCGTGACCCATTACGACGTCGCTTCGATCGCCGAGGTGCGGCTGGTGCGCGCGGCGCTGCCGGACGCGGTGCTGTGCTTCATGCACCCGATCAAGACGCCGAGCGCGATCCGCGAGGCCTATCACGAACATGGCGTCAAGACCTTCAGCCTCGACACGGTCGAGGAGCTGGAGAAGATCGTCGAGGCGTGCCGCGATCCCGAAACCGGCGAGCCGGCGACGGACCTGCGCCTGTGCGTGAGGCTGCGCGTGTCCTCGGAATATTCCGAGCTGTCGCTCGCCAGCAAGTTCGGCTGCGACCTCACCGATGCGCCTGCGCTGTTGCAGCAGGTGCGCCAGCATTGCGACTGGCTCGGCGTGTGCTTCCACGTCGGCAGCCAGGCGATGACGCCGTTCGCCTTCGTCCAGGCGCTGGACCGCACCCGCGCGGCCATCGCCGAGGCTTCGGTCGTGATCGACATGATCGATGTCGGCGGCGGTTTCCCGAGCATCTATCCCGGGATGGAGCCGCCCCCGCTCGAGGATTACTTCGCGATCATCCACCATCATTTCTACGCGCTGCCCATCGCCTACAACGCGGAGCTGTGGTGCGAGCCCGGCCGCGCGCTGTGCGCGGAATACAGCTCGATGATCGTCAAGGTCGAAAAGCGCCGCGGAAGCGAACTCTACATCAACGACGGGGCCTATGGCGCGCTCTATGACGCCGCCCATGTCGCCTGGCGCTATCCGGTGAACGCGCTCGAGGAGGACCTGCGCGACGCCAACGAGGATTTCGCCTTCTACGGGCCGACCTGCGACGATGCCGATTACATGGCGGGACCTTTCCCGCTTCCCGGCGACATCCAGGCGGGCGACTATATCGAGATCGGGATGCTCGGCGCCTATGGCGCGGCGATGAAGACCGGCTTCAACGGCTTCGGCAATGCCGAAAAGGTGATCGTCACCGACGAGCCGATGATGAGCTGCTTCACCGGCGAGCGCGAGCGGCCGGCGACCGACAACGTGGTGAACCTGCGGTAGATCGGTCGGTAACGCACAAGGGAAGGGAGTGGCATGACGCTCCTGAAGGCGGTCGCCGGGATCGCGATGCTGTTTGCCGCGCGCGTGGAGGCAAGGGACGCAGCCCAGGCGTTCGCCAAGAATCGAACGCACGCCGGGGTTCGCTCTCGTCGAAGCGATGCCCTACCTCGAAAAAGGCCGCGGAACGCTCGCGAGCGGCTGCACGTCGGCCCTAGCCGAACCCCACGAAGCGCGCCGCCTCGTCGACGCTCTTGCGCCTTGAGACGACGGCGTTCGCCGGAAAGTCGGGATCGGGCCAGCCCATCGCGACCGCCTTCATGATGACCTCATCCTCCGGGATGCCGGCGTGTTCGCGCACCACGGGCGACTGCATGATCCCCTGCGAATTGATGACGCAGCCCAGCCCGCGCGACCATGCCGCATTGACCAGCGCGGTCGTCACCGCGCCGCAGTCGAAGGCGGTATCGTCGCTGTCCGAAAGCTCCCGGTCGTAGGTGACGATCACGCAGACCGGTGCATCGAACTGGCGAAACCCGCGCAGCACCCAGTCCTGCCGCGCCTCCTTGTCCTCGCGCGCGATGCCCATCGCGCCGAAGAGCTGCTTGGCGACTTCGACCTGGCGTTCGCGATGGACGCCCTCGAAGGCGTGTCCGCGGCGGAATTCGCGGCTGTCGGGGACGCCTGCCAGGATATTTTCGGTGTTGCCCCGGCGGATGCGGTCGAGCGGTTCGCCGGTGATGACGTGGAAATGCCAGGGCTGGGTGTTCATGCTGGTGGGCGAGCGCATCGCCATGCCAAGCACTTCCTCGATCAGCGCGCGCGGCACGGGCTTTTTCAGGTAGCCCCGGATCGAACGCCGTCCGAGCACCACTTCCGAATAGGTCTGGTCAGGCGATCCGCCCACGTCTCTCTCTCCCCGAATCTGTGCGGGCAAGGGCTAGCGCAGCACGCGCGCCGGGCAAAGGAGGCTGCGCCGGGCAGGGCAGGGCCGGCCCGCGCTGGCTCAGGCCGCCTGGCGCAGCGCCAGCCCCAGCCGGTCCCAGATCTCCACCAGCGCGTCCGTCAGCTCCGCGATCATCGGCGCAGTGTGCATCGGGCCGGGCGTGAAGCGCAGGCGCTCGGTCCCGCGCGGCACGGTGGGGAAGTTGATCGGCTGGACATAGACCCCGTATTCGGCGAGCAGGATGTCGCTGATCTGCTTCGCGCGGATCGGATCGCCGACCATCAGCGGCACGATGTGCGTGGTCGAATCCATCACCGGCAGGCCGGCGGCGGCGAGTTCGCGCTTGAGCAGGGCGGCATTGGCCTGCTGCGCCTCGCGCTCGACGCTCGACTGCTTGAGATGCCGCACCGAGGCGAGCACGCCCGCGACCAGCACCGGCGAAAGCGAGGTCGTGAAGATGAAGCCCGGCGCGTAGGAGCGGATGCAATCGATCACGCGCTTGTCCGCAGCGATGTATCCGCCCATCACCCCGAACGCCTTGCCCAGCGTGCCTTCGATGATGTCGATCCGGTGCGCCGCGCGGTCGCGTTCGGAAATGCCGCCGCCATGTTCGCCATACATCCCGACCGCGTGGACCTCGTCGATATAGGTCAGCGCCCCGTATTCCTCGGCGAGGTCGCAGATCGCGTGGATCGGGGCGACGTCGCCGTCCATCGAATAGACGCTTTCGAAGGCGATGACCTTGGGCGTTTCGGGGTCTTCGGCGGCGAGCAGTTCCTCGAGATGGGCGAGGTCGTTGTGACGGAAGATCCGTTTCTCGCAGCCCGAATTGCGAATCCCGGCGATCATGCTCGCGTGGTTGAGTTCGTCGGAGAAGATCACGCAGCCAGGCAGCAGGCGCGCAAGCGTCGAGAGCGTCGCGTCGTTCGAGACATAGCCGCTCGTGAACAGCAGCGCGCCTTCCTTGCCGTGGAGATCGGCCAGTTCGGCTTCGAGCTCGACATGGAGATGCGTGTTCCCGCCGATGTTGCGCGTGCCCCCGCTGCCAGCGCCCACATCGTGCAGCGCCGCTTCCATCGCGCCGATCACCTTGTCGTGCTGGCCCATGGCGAGATAGTCGTTCGAACACCACACCGTGATCGGCTTGGGCCCGTTGTGTCCGTGGAAACAGCGCGCATTGGGATAGGCGCCCTTGTTCCGCATGATGTCGATGAAGACGCGATACCGGCCTTCCTCGTGGAGGCGATCGATCGCCTGGTCGAAGATCTGATCGTAATTCACGTCGCGCCGGCTCTTGTCTGCTGGTTGTCCGAAGGGTCCCTTGCGGCGTTATCTAGGATTTGCGTGCGGTTTTGACCACCCGCGATCTTTGCAAGTGAGTTGCAACGTTTCAGAACGGTTCGGGCGGGGAAAACCCGCGCGCGGCGAGACACGGGCCAAGCCCCTCCGCCGCGCCGGGCGGTCCGGTGACGACGAAGCGGTTCGCACCCGGCGTCATGGCCTGGCCTTCGAGAAGGTGCGCGATGCGCCGCGCGATCCCCTCCGCCCCGTCGACGAGCGCAACGTCGGGACCGAAGGCGGCGCCCAGTTCCTCCTTCAGCAGCGAGAAATGCGTGCAGGCGAGCACGAGCGTGTCCATCTCCCCGCCGCGCGGCATCGCGGCAAGCCCGGCGCGCGCCTCCTCGACCGCAGCGAGGTCGAGCGCGCGAGAGCGCAGCTTGTCCTCGGCCAGAGCGACGAGGCCGGGGGCGGCGATGCGGTGGAGCGCCTTGCCCTGCGCGAACTCCGCCTCAAGATCGTCGACATAGCGCTGCCGGATCGTCGCGCCGGTGCCGACGAGGCCGATCACGCCGCTGCGGGTCATGGCCGCGGCGGGCTTGATCGCGGGGACGGTGCCGACGATCGGCACTTCGAGCACGTCGCGCACCATGCCGAGCGCGATGGTGCTGGCGGTGTTGCAGGCGATGCACACGAGCCGCGGGCGAAACCTCTCGCTCATCCGCCCGAGCAGCCCGGCGACCCGCGCCGCGACCTGCGCTTCGGTCTTCTCGCCATAGGGCAGGCCCGCGAGGTCGGCGGCGTAGATCACCGGCGCATCGGGCAGGACTTCGCGCAAGGCGTCGTAGACGGTCAGCCCGCCGACGCCCGAGTCGAACAGGAGGATGGGAGAGGATGCGTCAGCCATTTCGGCCGGGCCGATGGCCGAGGCGCCCGGGCGCGTCAACTTTCCGGTTTGCGCTCGATTTTCAGCACGCGGCGCACCTCGATGCCCATCTCGGCAAGGCTCGCCTCGTGCCAGAGGTCGAATTCGCGGCGCGAAACCCGGCCGTCCCCATCGGTGTCCGCCTCCCTGTAGAACGCCGCTATCCGTTCGGCGTCCGGGTCATCGCCCGGCACCAATTCTCGTTCGCCGGCCTCTTGCCTGTCCGGTTGGCTGTCCGGCTCGCCAAGCACGCCGGTGACGAAGGGCGACTCGGCACCTTCGAGAAACCCGCTCCCGTCTTCGTCGAGCAGGGCGAAGACGCGCTCGGACCCGGGTTCGAGCTCGATCTCCAGCGGTCCGGTGGCCGGGGCCGAGGACCAGACGGCAATGACGACGATACTCGCGACAAACATGGCAATGCCTCCAGCAAGAGCGGTTCGGTGCTGCCATGATTTGCGCGGTCCGGGCGCGGATCGAAGGTCCGGCGGATCGGCTACGGCCTGCCCGCACCCTGCCGCCGGGCCTTCGGCGTCCGCCAGCATCCGCGCCGCTTCGAGCGAACTCGCCGCGCCCAGCTTGGTGCGCGCCATCTTCAGCCGCTTCTCCACCGCGTGATGCGATATGCCGAGATCGAGCGCGATTTCCTTGGCGGTCCGGTGGTCCAGCCACAGGCGCAAGGCCTCCTTCTCGCGCTCGGTGAGCCTTGAGGTGGGATGCGTGGTTTCCATCGCCGCGAGACTAGCCACGCCCGGAGAGGCGCGAAAGTATGGTCGGACCGTAATTTCGCCGCGAGCCGGCACGGCTTGCACATAGGTTTCGACGAATCGCGCGAGCCAGCTATTACGGCCTCATGGAACCGTTCATCGCCGCCCTGCTGGGATATCTCTCCGGCTCGATCCCCTTCGGCCTCCTGCTGACCTTGGCGGCCGGGAAAGGCGACGTCCGCAAGCAGGGCAGCGGCAATATCGGGGCGACCAACGTGCTGCGGACGGGGTCGAAAGGGCTGGCGGCGGCGACGCTGCTGCTCGATCTGGCCAAGGGGCTTGCGCCCGTGATCGCGGCGGGGATGCTGTGGCCGGGCGAGACGGGCGAGGTGGCGAAAGCCTTCGCGGCCGGCGGTGCGGTGCTCGGGCACTGCTTCCCCGCCTGGCTCGGCTTCAGCGGCGGGAAAGGCGTCGCCACCAATGCCGGCGTTTCCTTCGGCCTCGCCTGGCCCGTGGGGCTTGCCTATGCGCTGGTGTGGCTGTCGATCCTGTTCCTGTTCCGCATCTCCTCGCTCGCGGGGATGAGCGCGGTGGTCGCCGCCGCTGCCGCTGCGCCGCTGTTCGGCTATCCCGAATATTTCCCCGTGCTGGGCGCGATCGCCGCGCTGATCTTCTGGCTCCACCGGGAAAACATCGCCCGCCTGACGAAAGGCGAGGAGCCGAGGGTGGGGGGGAAGAAGGCCTCGTGAAACGGGCAAGGAGCGCGCTTTCGCGCGAAGACCGGGCAATGGCGCTGCACAGGGCGACAGGTTCCCGCTTTTGCAGGAATTGGCGAGGATGACGGGCGGGGCATTGTCGCAGGCCGAGGCTTTTGCCCGCATTCGCCTGCTGCGCTCGCCCAATATCGGCCCGGTCAGCTACGCCCAGCTCCTCGCCCGGTTCGGCACGGCGGCCGCCGCGCTCGATGCGCTCCCCGATCTCGCGCGGCGGGGGAGGGAGGCCTATCGCCCCGCGCCCGCCCAGCGGATCGAACGCGAGGTGGAGGCGGTGCGCCGCAGCGGCGCGCGCTACCTCTTCCACGACCAGCCCGATTACCCCGCGCTGCTCGGCGAACTCGAGAGCGCGCCGCCGATCCTCACCTGCCGGGGCGACCTTGCGCTGGCCGCGCGGCCCTGCGTCGCGATCGTGGGTGCGCGCAACGCCTCGGCCGCCGCGGTCAAGCTGGCGCGCGACTTTGCCGCGGGACTGGCGGAGGCCGGCTTCACCGTCGTCTCGGGCCTCGCGCGCGGGATCGACGGGGCGGCGCACGAGGGCGCCCTGGGCCGCGGATCCCGGGCCACCATCGGCGTGATCGCGAGCGGGATCGACATCGCCTATCCGCCCCAGCACGCCGACCTCCAGGAACGCATTGCGAGCGAGGCGTTGCTGATCGCCGAACAGCCCCCGGGGACCGAGCCGCGCGGACGCCATTTCCCCAGCCGCAACCGCATCATCGCGGGCCTGGCGAGCGGCACGCTGGTGGTCGAGGCCGCGCCGCGATCGGGTTCGCTCATCACCGCGCGGCTGGCGGGCGAGGCGGGGCGCGAGGTCATGGCGATCCCCGGATCTCCGCTCGATACCCGTTCGCAGGGGTGCAATCAGTTGATCCGCGACGGGGCGGTGCTGGTCCAGTCGGTCGAAGAGGTGATCGAACTGCTCGAAGGGTTCACCGGGCAGCCGCGCTCGACCTTCCGGGTCGGGGAGGCATCATCCGCGTTCGATTACGAGGAATTGCGGAAGCTCGAATGGGGCGAGGCGCGCAAGGAGCATGGCGGAGACAGGATCGCGGGGCTGCTGACCAAGGCGCCGATCGCGCTCGATGAGCTGATCCGCCAATCGGGCGCGACCCCGGCGGCGGTCCACATGGCGCTGCTCGAACTGGAACTGGCGGGCGAGATCGAGCGGCACGACGGCGGCCTCGTCAGCCTGTCGGGAGCATCGGGAGCGTCATCCTAGCCGCGCTCGGCGAAGATCACCCCGCAGGCGACCCGGTCACCGGCCGAAGCCATGGTGCGGTAATCGTCCGCCCGGGCATGGACCATGATCGTCGAACCGTCGCCATCGGCAAGGGTGAAGGGATAGCGCCCGTTGTCCGGCCCGCGCAGCGTCACCTGCGGCACGTGGAATTCGCTCGTCGCCGTGCCGTCCTCGCCCACATGGACATTGGGCAGGTCGCCGACGTGATAACCGTCCTCGTTGTCGAAGCCGTGTTCGGAACCGACGGGATCGTAGTGGCCCCCGGCGGCCTTGAAATCGGGGGTGCAGGTGCCGGTCTCGTGGATGTGGAAGCCGTGCGCGCCCTCGCCGAGGTTCTTCAGCCGCGCGACGATCAGCACGCCGTGTTCGGCCTGTTCGAAGGTCACGGTGCCGGCATCGAGCCCGTCGGCGGTCCGCAGCTGCGCCTCGACCTGCGCGCTGCCTTGCATCGACTGCGCGGCTAGCGGCACCGCCGCAAGCGCGATGACACCGGGCACGGCGATGGCGGAAAGGGGAAGGGATCGAAACATGGCTGTGCGCTCCTGATCTGTGGCAGAGCAATTGGCAGAGCAAATCCCCGCCGCAGGCCCTGTTCCGGCAGGCAGGGCAGGGCGGGGCGCAGCCGCGCCGGGGCGTGCGGCGGGCGTCTTCGCGCTTGAATTTGCACTACCCTTGCGCCACTTCGGCGCGCGCTTTCCCGCTTGACGCACCTTCACGGCGCGTTCCACCCTCGCGCACACGCATACGTAAGGGACCGTTCCGCAGCCGCCATGCAGCTTGTCATCGTCGAATCGCCGGCCAAGGCGAAAACCATCGAGAAATACCTCGGCAAGGACTACAAGGTCCTCGCCTCCTACGGCCATGTCCGCGACCTTCCGCCCAAGGACGGCAGCGTGCGCCCGGACGAGGATTTCGCGATGGACTGGGAACCCTACCGGGACAAGCAGAGCCGCATCAAGGACATCGCGGACGCAGCGAAGAAGGCCGACCGGCTGGTCCTCGCGACCGACCCCGATCGCGAGGGCGAGGCGATCAGCTGGCACGTGCTGGAGATCCTGAAGAAGAAGAAGGCGCTGCCTGCGGCGGTCGAGCGGGTCACGTTCAATTCGATCACCAAGCAATCCGTGACCGAGGCGATGGCGCGTCCGCGCGAGCTCGACCAGCCGCTGATCGACGCCTATCTCGGGCGGCGGGCGCTCGACTACCTGTTCGGATTTACCCTTTCGCCCGTCCTGTGGCGCAAGCTGCCGGGCGCCAAGAGTGCGGGCCGCGTGCAATCGGTCGCCCTGCGCCTCATCGTCGACCGCGAGCGCGAGATCGAGGCCTTCCGCGCGGACGAATACTGGTCGGTGATCGCCACGCTCGAACACGATTCCACCCGGTTCGACGCGCGCCTCGTGCGCTACAAGGGCGAGAAGCTGGAAAAGCTCAGCCTCGGCCACCAGACGATCGCGCTGGAAGCGAAGGCCGCGGTCGAGGCCGCGCGTTTCACGGTCGAGGATGTCGAGAAGAAACCGCTCAGGCGCAATCCCGCGCCGCCCTTCACCACTTCGACCATGCAGCAGGAAGCCGCGCGCAAGCTCGGTTTCTCGGCCAGCCACACGATGCGGCTGGCGCAATCGCTCTACGAGGCGGGGGCGATCACCTATATGCGGACCGACGGCGTGCAGATGGATGCGAGCGCGATCGCTGCGTGCCGCGACACGATCGCGGAGCGGTACGAGAGCGCCTATCTCCCCGAAAAGCCGCGTCATTACAGCACCAAGGCCAAGAACGCCCAGGAAGCGCACGAAGCGATCCGGCCCACCGACTTCGCCCGCGACCGGGCCGGCACGGGCGACGAGGCGAAGCTTTACGCCCTGATCTGGAAACGCGCCATGGCGAGCCAGATGGCGACCGCCCAGCTCGAACGCACGACCGTCACGCTGCGCGATGCGACCGGGCAGCACGAACTGCGCGCGACCGGACAGGTGGTGGTCTTCCCGGGCTATTTCGCGGTCTACCAGGAAGGGCGCGACGACAGCGAGGACGACGAGGAAGGCCTCCTCCCGCTCCTTCGCAAGGGCGATGCCCCCACGAAACACGCGGTGCAGGCCAACCAGCATTTCACCCAGCCCCCGCCGCGCTTTTCCGAGGCGAGCCTTGTCAAACGGCTCGAAGAGCTCGGCATCGGGCGGCCCTCGACCTACGCCTCGACCATCCAGACCCTGCGCGACCGCGACTATGTCCGGATGGAAAAGAACCGTTTCTTCGCCGAGGAATCGGGCCGCCTGCTGACCGCCTTCCTCGAACGTTTCTTCCCGCGCTATGTCGCCTATGATTTCACCGCGGGGATGGAGGACGAGCTCGACGTCGTTTCCGACGGGCGCGAGGATTACAAGGCGCTGCTCGCCAAGTTCTGGGCCGATTTCAAGCCCAAGGCCGACGAGGTCATGGAGAAGCTGCCGAGCGAGGTCACCGAGGTCCTCGACGACTATCTCTCCGACTTCCTCTTCCCCCCGCGCGAGGACGGCAAGGACCCGCGTGCCTGCCCGATGTGCGAACAGGAAGGGCGCGAGGGCGGGCGCCTGAGCTTGCGCGGCGGCCGGTTCGGCGCCTTCGTCGCCTGCAACAATTACCCCGAATGCAAGTACACCCGCCGCTTCGCCCAGCCGGGCGCCGACGGGGCGGACCAGGCCGAGGACGGGCTGATGGGCACGCATCCCGAGACCGGGGCGGAGATCCACCGCAAGACCGGCCGCTTCGGACCTTATATCGAGATGGAGCACGACGGGACCAAGAAGCGCGCCTCGATTCCCAAGGATCTGGACGATTTCGATCTCGAATGGGCGATCAAGCTCCTCGACCTGCCGCGCATCATCGGGACGCATCCCGAAACCGGCAAGGAGATCGAGGCGGCGATCGGGCGCTACGGCCCCTATCTTCGCCATGACGGCAAATACGCCAAGCTTTCCTCGACCCGCGACGTGTTCGAGACCGGCATGAACGCCGCCGTCGCGCTGCTTGCCGAAGCGGCCAACCGCAAGGGCGGCACGCGGGGCAAGGCGGAGCCGATCAAGGTGCTGGGCGAACACCCGACCAGCGGGGGCGAGATCAAGGTCATGCCGGGCCGCTATGGCCCCTATGTCACCGATGGCACCACCAACGCGACCATCCCCAAGGACGTGAAGCCGGAAGAGGTCGAACTCGCCCGGGCGATCGAGCTGATCGACGCGCGCGCCGCCAAGGCTCCGGCGAAGAAGGGCCGCAAGAAGGCGCCGGCGAAGAAGAAGGCCCCCGCGAAATCGGCGACGAAGAAACCGGCGGCCAAGAAGGCTCCCGCCGGGAAGGCCGGGGCGAAAAAGACCGCATCCGGCCCGGCCAAGCAAGCCGCCGAATAGGGGCGGTTCCGGGGGCCGGGCAGGTGCGGGCGCACCCTCTTTCCCGGCCCCCTTTCGCGCCCGGCTTTGCCCCAGGCGCTTGCGCGTGTTGGTAAATCGTCAAGCATTGTTTCGTATCACTCCGGCCCATGACCCAGGGGCCGCAAACGTGATCGAAATCGAAGTCCAGAACGAAACGCACCAGACCCAGTCGCGCATCCGCTTCGCCGCGGTGCCGCGCATCGGCGAGGGCATTCGCCTGCGCGAACCGGACGGCATGTGGGCGAGTTACGACGTGCTCGACGTGTGGTACCAGAAGGCCGAGTTCGGCGATGTCTGGATGCCCTATCTCCACGTCCGCATGACGCCGGGCGAAGGCAGCGGTGGGGGCGGCGGGGGCGGCTCGCGTGAACCGGGTTTCGAGGATTACGACACCGGCTACGGCCACGGCGCCGTCCATGCAGGGGAGCTCGAGCCATTCAAAATCTGATCAAGCGCAACACCGGGCCGCATCGGGGGCGCCAGGGCGGCAAGACCCTGGCGGAAAAGCTCGCCGAGGCGGAGGACACGCTCCCGGTCGAAACGCCCGCGGACGTGGCGTCCTCAGTCGATGACGTGGTGGATGCCGGGGCGACGCGTCCCGCGAGCGGCCGTGCCGACACGAGCGAGACCGACGCCATCGTGCGCGCGGCGAAGGCGATGCGCGACGGCGCCGCGGCCGAGGGCGCTCCGGCGCAGGCGAAGGCCTGCCTGATTGTCGACGACAGCCGCGTGATCCGCAAGGTTTCGAGCAAGATCGCCAGGAGCCTCGGCTACGTGCCGGTGGAGGCGCAGGACGGGATCGAGGCGCTCGCCCGCTGCCGAAAGGCGATGCCCGCGCTGGTCCTGACCGACTGGAACATGCCGGAAATGGACGGCCTCGAATTCGTCCGCCAGCTGCGCGCGATCCCGACGCCGAAACCGCCGGTGGTGGTGTTCTGCACTGCCAAGGGCGATGCGACCGACATCCACGAAGGCATCAAGGCCGGCGCGGACGACTACATCGTCAAGCCCTTCGACGAGGCCGCGCTGAAGGCAAAGCTGGAGAAACTCGGGCGGGGGTGAGGCTCGCGCACCGAGGCGAATGTCGGCTTGCGGGCGGTATTCGCTAGCCGCGTTCTGAACGTGAGTGGGCGCTGATCTGCCCTTCATCTTCCCCCGTCGCCCCGTGCTTGACACGGGGCTTGGCTTCTCTTTGGCTGGGTCGATGCGAAAGGGTGGCTGGCTCTACATCATGGCGAACCGCTTTCGCGGCGGCATGTATGTGGGCGTGACATCCGATTTGCCGCAGCGGGTTTGGCAGCACCGCGAAGGCCGGGGTTCCGAGCATGTCCGCGACTTCGCCAAGACCCGGCTTGTCTATGCCGAGCGGCACGAGGACATCGAACGCGCCATCGCGCGCGAAAAGCTCGTCAAGAAATGGAAGCGGGAATGGAAGTTCGCCCTGATCGAGGCGGACAACCCGGACTGGCACGATCTTTGCGGCCGATGGTTCGCGATCGACGAAGAAGAAAATAGCCAAGCCCCGTGTCAAGCACGGGGCGACGAAGGGGTTTGACGGCAACGGGGTCGCAAGCGGAGTGACCGTTTTTGTCCCGGCATTGCGCTAAGCGGACGCGGTCGGCGATTGGTCGGCGAACGCCCCTACTTCACCCAGTCCAGCCCCGTTTCCTCGAACAGTTCCTTGTCCTCGCTCCAGCCCTCCAGCACCTTCACGTGCAGGAACAGGTGGACCTTCACGCCCAATAGCTCCGACAATTCCTTGCGCGCCGCCTCGCCGATTGCCTTGATCTTCTGGCCGCCCTTGCCGAGCACGATGGGGCGCTGGGTTTCGCGGGCGACGACGATCTGCTGGTGGATCTCGAGGCTGCCGTCGGGGCGGTGCTGGTAGAGTTCGGGCCGCACCGCGCTGTCGTAAGGCAGCTCCTCGTGCAGCTGGCGGTAGAGCTGTTCGCGCGTGATCTCGGCGGCGAGCAGGCGTTCGGAGGCGTCGGAGACCTGGTCCTCCGGATACATCCAAGGCCCCTCCGGCATCAGCTTTGCCAGCGCCTCCTTCATCTCGCCAACGCCTTCGCCGGTGAGCGCGGAGACGAAGAAGATTTCCGCGAAGTCGACCTTCTGCGAAAGCTCCTGCGCCAGCGCCAGCAGCGGCTCCTTCCTGGACACATCGACCTTGTTGAGGACGAGGATCTTTCTCTCGGGCCGCTGGCCGAGCGCCTCCAGCAGCGGCTCCAGCTCGTGCCGCCGCTGCTTGACCGGATCGACCAGCAGCAGGACCGCGTCGGCGCTCTCCGCGCCTTCCCACGCTGCGCTCACCATCGCCCGGTCGAGCCGGCGGCGCGGCGCGAAGATGCCGGGCGTGTCGACGAGGATCATCTGCACCGGACCATGGAGCGCGATGCCGAGCATCCGGGCGCGCGTCGTCTGCGCCTTGGCGCTGGTGATCGCGACCTTCTGGCCGACCAACTGGTTCACCAGGGTCGACTTCCCCGCATTGGGGGCGCCGATCACGGCGACCACTCCGCAGCGGGTAGGGGGCGTATCGCTCATTGCGCGCGCTCCTCCGCACTTGCATGTTCCACGTGGAACATATATGGAACATTAGCGTCGTTTCGGCTCATCCGTACTGCTCCAGGAATTTCTGCGCGGCGAGCCGTTCGGCCTCGCCCTTGCTCGATGCGGTCGCCTCGGCGCTGCCGACGCTGGGGATGGTGACTTCGACGGTGAAGCGCGCCGCATGGTCGGGACCGCTGCGGTCGATGACGGAATAGCTCGGCATGGCGCGGCGGTTGCCCGCGGCCCATTCCTGCAGCGCGCTCTTGGGATGTTTCGCCTTGCCCGCATCGCCCGCGAATTCGACGGCCCACAGGCGGTAGATGATCTCGCGCGTAGCATCGAACCCGTTCTCGACGAAGTTCGCGCCGATCAGCGCCTCCATCGCGTCGCCCAGGATCTTGTCGCTGTCCGTCCCGCCGTCCTCGCGCGCCTGCTTGCCGAGGCGGATGTGGGCGGGCACGCCGATCGCCCGGGCGACGCGCGCGCAGGTGCGTCCGCTGACGAGGGCGTTGAGGCGCTGCGAAAGCTGGCCTTCGGGGGCATCGCCCGCATGGTAGAGCCAGCTCGCCACCGACAGGCCGAGCACCCGGTCGCCGAGGAATTCGAGCCGCTGGTAGTCGATGTCGCCCTTCGCCGAACTCGCGCCGTTGTAGCTGCCGTGGGTCAGCGCCTCGAGCCAGACGCGTTCCTCGCCGACCTTGAAACCCGCCTCGACGAGCCATGCTCGCGTCGCCTCCGCCAGCTCGCCTCGCCCGCTCACAGGACCTGTCCGATCCGCTCGCCGCGGGCGGCGGTCAACCATGTCCACGGCTTCAGCCATTCGGCGCTGCCATCGGTCGACCACATGATGACGCTCGCCCTGCCCACGAGGTTTTCGAGCGGCACGATCCCCACCGCATCGCCGACGACCGCGGGAAAGCGGCTGTCGCGCGAATTGTCGCGGTTGTCGCCGAGCACGAACATATGGCCTTCGGGCACGGTCACGGGCGCGAAACTGTCGGCCGAGGTCGGCCCGAAATCGAGCACCTCGTAGCGCCGCCCGCCCGGCAGCGTCTCGCGGAAGCGGGAATAGGCGCACACGTCCCGGCCATCGCCGCGGCGGACCCGCTCGCCGCCCCACGCGCAGGTCGTGTTGGGCGAGACCGCGAGTTCGAAATCGGCGAGCGGCTCGCGCGGGACGAAGGCCCCGTTCAGGACCACCTGCCCGCCGACCACGCCGACGCTGTCGCCCGGCAGGCCGATCACCCGCTTGACGTAGTCGGACCGGTCGAGCGGGTGCTTGAAGATGACGATGTCCCCGCGCTCGGGCATCCGGGCAAGCAGACGCCCCTGCATCACCGGCGCGTCGAACGGGAGCGAGTGGCGCGAATAGCCGTAAGACCATTTCGTCGCGAGCAGGTAGTCCCCGTTGACGAGGCGCGGCAGCATGCTTTCGGACGGAATCGAGAAGGGCGAGACCACCAGCGTGCGGAACGCCAGCACCGCGAGCAGGACCAGGAGCAGGAACCGCGCAAAGCCGAGCCAGCTTTCGTCCCGTCCGCGGCTCTCCCCGACGCTGGCCGTATCGCCGGGCACAGATTGGGTCTTAACATCCATCGCCTGTCCCCTTACGCGCACGCGGTCGAAAGCGCCAAGGGGGTTTGCCGCATGAGTGATCCGATATCCGCCGCCTGGGACCGCCTCGCGGCGATCCGCCCGAGCGCCCTTGCCGACCTGTTCGAGGCCGATCCGGCGAGGGTGGAAAAGCTTTCGCGGCGGCTCGAATTCGGCCTGGGCGAACTCGGCGATGTCGGAATGCTGTTCGACTGGTCGAAGACGCACCTGACCGACGACGCGCTCTCCGCTTTCGAGGATCTCGCCGCGGCCTGCGATTTCGCGGAGCGGCGCGAGGCGCTGTTCACCGGCGGGATCGTCAACCCGACAGAGGGCCGGGCCGCCAATCACGGCGCGATGCGCGGCAGCGGGCCTGAGGCCGAAGTCGAGGAAGCGGCCGCGCTGCTCGCCCGCATGGGGATGCTGGTCGGGGCAATCCACGAAGGCGCGCTGGGCGAGGTCAGGCACCTCATCCATATCGGCATCGGCGGATCGGCGCTCGGCCCGGCGATGGCGGTCGACGCGCTGACCCGCGACGGGGCGCGGGTCGACGTGCACGTCGTCTCGAACATCGACGGCCTCGCGCTCGAACAGGCCTTCGCCGCCTGCGATCCGGCCTCCACGCTGATCGCGGTCGCGTCGAAGACCTTCACCACGATCGAGACGATGACCAATGCGGCGAGTGCGCTCAAATGGCTCGACGAGAATGGCGTCGCGGACCCCTATGGCAGGGTGGTGGCGCTCACCGCGAACCCAGACCGCGCCGTCGAATGGGGGGTCGACGAAACCCGCGTCCTGCCTTTCCCCGAAAGCGTGGGCGGGCGCTATTCGCTGTGGTCCTCGATCGGCTTTCCGGTCGCGCTCGCCTGCGGAATGGAGGATTTCCGCGCGCTGCTCGCCGGGGCGAAGGCGATCGACGACCATTTCCGCGCTGCCGAAGGGCGCGAGAACGTCCCGCTCCTCGCCGCCTTCGCCGATCAGTATTACGCGCGCCTCAGGGGCTGCCAGACCCGCGCGGTCTTCGCCTATGACGAACGGCTCGCTCTGCTGCCCGACTATCTCCAGCAGCTCGAGATGGAATCGAACGGCAAGCGCGTGACGGTGGAGGGCAAGCCGGTCGCCGGTCCGACCGCGCCCGTGACCTGGGGCGGGGTCGGCACCGACGCGCAGCACGCCGTGTTCCAGCTGCTCCACCAGGGCACGCATCTCGTCCCGGTCGATTTCATCGCCTCGATCGCGCCGGGCGACATGCTCGACCCCGCGCACCACCGCGCGCTGCTGATGAACTGCCTCGCGCAAGGGGCGGCGCTGATGGCGGGGAGCGGGAACGAGGATCCCGCGCGCGCCTATCCCGGCGACCGGCCGAGCGCGATGATCCTCGTGGACGACATCGACGCCGCGACGCTCGGCGCACTGATCGCCTTCCACGAGCACCGGACATTCGCCAATGCCGTGCTGATGCGGATCAACCCGTTCGACCAGTTCGGGGTGGAGCTCGGCAAGGCGATCGCGAAACGGATCGGCGCGGGCGAGGGCGAGTTCGATCCCTCGACGCGCGCGCTCATGCAGGCAGCGGGGCTTGGCTGAACGGTTTCACGAAACCGCCGCGAGTTTCACGCCGGCCTCCCCTTCGCACGGCCCTGCGCCCCGTCGAATGCCGCCTCGATGGTCAGCTTCGCCGCAGAAGCGTGGCCGTGGCGATTTCAGGTCCGTCTTGGACCCGAAGGGCGGATCGATCCCGTTCTCGTAGGCGCGCCGCGCACCATCCCCGCGATATGTTTTGACTTTCGGGCGCGGAAGGCCCATCTGCGAGCCACAGAGGCAGGCAAGCCAGCGTGAAGCGGCGGTCCTGACATGGCCACCCCGGCGCCCGCCTTATCCGTTTCCCCAGACTTCCCAATTCACGCGGGCGGTTTCAAACCCCGCGCTTCGCACGCTCTTTCCTGCGCGTGCGCTTCGCACATCATGCGAGTTTTCATGACACGATTTTCAGACCTCGGGCTTTCGCAGCCCGTCCTCCAGGCGCTCGAGCTCAAGGGCTACGACGTGCCGACCCCGATCCAGGCGCAGGCGATCCCGCCGGTGCTGGAGGGGCGCGACCTGCTCGGCATCGCCCAGACCGGCACGGGCAAGACGGCGGCCTTCATGCTGCCCTCGATCGACCGGCTGCGCGCGGCGGACAACCGGATTCCGTTCAAGAGCTGCCGGATGCTGGTGCTCGCCCCGACGCGCGAACTGGCGGTCCAGATCGCCGCGAGCGCCAGGGATTACGGCGCGCTCGCCGGATTGAAGGTGCAGGTCATCGTCGGCGGCACCTCCGTCAACAAGGACCGCAACAAGCTGCACCGGGGGACCGACATCCTCGTCGCGACGCCGGGGCGCCTGCTCGACCTCATCGACCAGAATGCCTTCAATCTGTCGGGTGTCGAGGTCCTGGTGCTCGACGAGGCGGACCAGATGCTCGACCTTGGCTTCATCCACGCGCTTAGGAAGATCCGCGACATGGTGCCCAAAGAGCGCCAGACGCTGTTCTTCAGCGCGACCATGCCCAAGGCGATCAAGGAGCTGGTGAGCGGATACTGCACGAACCCCGTGCAGGTCTCGGTCACGCCCGAAAGCTCCACCGCCGAGCGGATCGACCAGTACCTTTTCATGGTCCAGCAGGACGAGAAGCAGTCGCTGCTCGAACTGATCCTGTCGGGCCGCCACGAAGTTCCGGGCAAGACCGAACGCGTGCTCATCTTCGCGCGGACCAAGCACGGCGCGGACCGGGTTGTGAAGCGGCTGTCGCAGCGCGGCATCGCGGCCAACGCGATCCACGGCAACAAGTCGCAGGGGCAAAGGCAGCGCGCGCTCGACGAATTCCGCTCGGGCCGCACGTCGATCCTGGTCGCGACCGATGTTGCCGCGCGCGGGATCGACATTCCGGGCGTCAGCCACGTGATCAACTATGAACTGCCCAACGTGCCCGAACAATATGTCCACCGCATCGGCCGCACCGCGCGCGCCGGGCGTGACGGGATCGCGATCGCCTTCTGCGCCGAGGACGAGCGCGCGTACCTGAAGGACATCACGCGCACGACCGACGCGGAGTTCGAACGTCTGCCGCTGCCCGATAATTTCCGTGCCGTGGTCGAAGGCGTCGGCCCGACCAAGCCGCCCGTGCGCGGGGCGACGCGGGTGTCCCAGAAGAAGGTGAGGCCGAAACCCGCCGGCGGGGCCAGGCGTCCCGAGCGCGAGAAGGGCGAGGAGCAGCGCGCCAAGCCCAAGCATACCGCGCGCAAGGGCAGGCCCAACCGTTCCGGGCGGGGCAATCCCGAAGGCCAGCGCTCCGAAGGCCAGCGCCCCGAAGGCCAGCGCCCCGAAGGCCAGCGCCAGGCCGGCGGCCAGCGTCCCGGCGGGCGTCGTCGCAGGGGCGGCCAGCGGCGGGCCGGCTCGCTCGCATAGCGCAAGGCTTCCCTTGGCAAGCGGACCTCTCGTCGGCATAGCGCCCCGGCAGAGTCCAAGGAGGCGAGATGTCCGCTAGCGAATATGATTACGACCTCTTCACCATCGGCATCGGCTCGGGCGGAACCCGCGCGAGCCGCATCGCCGCCGGGCACGGCGCGCGGGTCGCGGCGGCCGAGGAATACCGCGTCGGCGGGACCTGCGTCATCCGCGGCTGCGTGCCCAAGAAGATGCTCGTCTATGGCGCCCATTTCGCCGAGGACCTCGAGGATGCGCTGAGCTTCGGGTGGAGCATCGAGGGCAAGAGCTTCGACTGGGTGAAGCTGCGCGACCATGTCCAGAAGGACATCACGCGGCTCGAAGGGCTCTACACCCAGACGCTCGAAAACCACGACGTGACCCTGTTCAAGGAGCGCGCGCGGATCACCGCCCCGCACGAGATCACGCTCGAAAGCGGCAAGACCGTCACCGCGAAATACATCCTCATCGCGACCGGCGCGCGTCCCCACGTGCCCGATTGCGACGGGAGCGAGCACATCATCACCTCGAACGAGGCGTTCCACCTCGACGAGGTGCCGCGCCGGGTCCTGATCCTGGGCGGCGGTTACATCGCCAACGAATTCGCCGGCATCTTCAACCAGTTCGGCGCCAAGGTGACGCTTGCCAACCGGACCGACACGATCCTGCGTTCCTATGACGAGGCGCTGCGCGACCGGCTGCTCCAGATCTCTCTCACCAAGGGGATCGAATTCCTCTTCAACACCAAGTTCGAATACATCCGCAGGCGCGAGGACGGCGCGCTCGACGTGAAGCTCACCGGCCATGACGAGCGGGTTTTCGACGTCGTGATGGCCGCCACGGGCCGCGTCGCCAACACCGAGGGGCTCGGGCTCGAGGAAGTCGGCGTCGAACTGGGCGAGCGCGGCGAGGTCAGGGTCGACGAATACAGCAAGACCAGCGTCGATCACATCTACGCCGTGGGCGACGTCACCGACCGGGTGCAGTTGACGCCGGTCGCCATCCAGGAAGGCCATGCCTTCGCCGACACGGTTTTCGGCGAGGACGGTCCGGTCAAGGTCGATCATTCCTGCATCCCGAGCGCCGTTTTCTCCCACCCGCCCATCGCCGCGGTCGGCATGACCGAAGGGGAGGCGCGCGACGTGCTCGGCAACGTCAAGATCTACCAGGCCGATTTCCGCCCGATGAAGAACGTCGTCGCCAACCGCAACGAACGCGGGCTCTACAAGATGGTGGTCGATGCCGCGAACGACCGCGTGGTCGGCCTCCACATGATCGGGCCGGATTCGCCCGAGATCATGCAGATGGCCGCGGTCGCGGTGAAGGCCGGGCTGACAAAGGCCGATTTCGATGCGACGATGGCGATCCACCCGACCATGGCCGAGGAGCTCGTGCTCTTCAAATAGGCGCCACCGGCCCGGGCAGGGGAAGGAGCGACACGCATGGCTGAAACGGTGCTGGTGACCGGCGGGACCGGCTTCATCGCGGGCGAGATCATCGACCTGCTGCTGGGCGCGGGCAAGACGGTGCACACCACGGTCCGCAACCGCACCAGCAACGAACCGCGCCTGCAGGACCGCTGGCGCACCGCGGGCGAGCGGCTGCGCGTGTTCGAGGCCGATCTGGAAAACGACGCGGGCTGGGCCGAGGCGATGGAGGAATGCGACGCGGTCGCCCATGTCGCCTCGCCCTTTCCGATGAGCACGCCCAGGCACCCCGACGAGCTGGTGAAGCCCGCCCGCGCAGGGGCGCTGAGGGCGCTCGAATGCGCGAAGAAGGCCGGGGTCACGCGCTTCGTTCTCACCAGCTCCGCCGCCGCGATCGCCTATGGCCACCCGCCAGGCCGGGACCGGTTCGACGAATCCGACTGGACCGTGCTCGAAAATCCCGAGGTCCCGGCCTATCACCGCTCCAAGACCGTCGCCGAAAAGGCTTCGCGCGAATGGATGGCGCAGAACGGCGAGGGCATGACGTTCTGCTCGATCAACCCGGTCGCGGTCCTCGGGCCGGTCCATGACGAGGACCTTTCGACCTCGATCGAACTCGTCCGCAAGCTTCTTACCGGCGAAATCCCGGCCTTGCCCGATGCGGGGTTCGGCATCGTCGACGTGCGCGACGTTGCGCTCGCCCATGTCCGCGCGCTCGATGCCCCGGCCGAGACCGTGCGGGGCGAACGCTTCGCCGTGTCCGACAAATTCCTGTGGATGCAGGACATCGCCGGGGTGCTGCGCGAGCGCGTGCCCGACCTCGCGGGCAAGGTGCCCTCGCGCCGCCTGCCGTCCATCGTGGTGAAGCTGCTCGCGCCCTTCATGGCCGACATCAGGCAGGTGAAGACGGAACTGGGCCGCCACCGCGACGTGTCGGGCGCCCATGCACGCCAGGCGCTGGGGATCGACTACATCAGCGCCGAGGACAGCATCGAGGCGACCGCGCGCAGCCTCGCCGACAAGGGCATCGTGACCCCGAGCTAGGGCATCCGCGCATTTTTGACACGTTGACGCCCTGCCGGGCCTGCGGCAACGACCGGGTCAAGCATCGACACGAGAGGGGAAGGCATGTCCGCCAATATCGCCGAAATGGAACGCCGCCGCGAAGCCGCAAGGCTGGGCGGGGGTGAAAAACGCATCGCCGCGCAGCACGCCAAGGGCAAGCTGACCGCGCGCGAGCGGCTCGACGTGCTGCTCGACGAAGGGAGCTTCGAGGAGCTCGACACCTATGTCGAACACGACTGCATCGATTTCGGCATGGAGACGCAGAAGATCCCCGGCGACGGGGTGGTGACGGGATCGGGCACGATCAACGGGCGGCTCGTCTATGTCTTCAGCCAGGACTTCACCGTGTTCGGCGGCTCGCTGTCGAAACGCCATGCGGAAAAGATCTGCAAGGTGATGGACACCGCGATGAAGGTCGGCGCGCCCGTCATCGGGCTCAACGACAGCGGCGGGGCGCGCATCCAGGAAGGCGTCGACAGCCTCGGCGGCTATGCCGAGGTGTTCCAGAGGAACGTGCTGGCCTCCGGCGTCATCCCGCAGATCAGCCTCATTATGGGGCCGTGCGCGGGGGGCGCGGTCTACAGTCCGGCCATGACCGACTTCATCTTCATGGTGAAGGACAGCTCCTACATGTTCGTCACCGGCCCCGACGTGGTGAAGACGGTGACGGGCGAGGTCGTCACGCAGGAGGAACTGGGCGGGGCGATCACCCACACGACGAAGACGAGCGTCGCCGATTGCGCGTTCGAGAACGACATCGAGACGCTGCTCGCGACGCGCGAGTTCTTCAACTACCTGCCGCTGTCGAACCGCGAGGACGTGCCCGAACTGCCCGTGAACGATCCGTGGGACCGCGAGGAGCCGAGCCTAGACACGCTGATCCCCGACAACGCCAACCAGCCCTACGACATGCACGAGGTGATCGCGAAGACGCTGGACGAGGGCAGCTTCTTCGAGATCCAGCCCGCCCATGCCGCCAACATCATCTGCGGGTTCGGCCGGGTCGAGGGGCGCACGGTGGGCGTCGTCGCGAACCAGCCGATGGTGCTCGCGGGCGTGCTCGACATCGCTTCTGCAAAGAAGGCCGCGCGCTTCGTGCGGTTCTGCGACGCGTTCGAGATTCCGATCGTGACCTTCGTCGACGTCCCCGGCTTCCTGCCCGGCACGGCGCAGGAACTGGGCGGCATCATCAAGCACGGGGCGAAGCTGCTGTTCGCCTATGCCGAGGCGACCGTGCCGAAGATCACCGTCATCACCCGCAAGGCCTATGGCGGGGCCTATGACGTGATGGCGTCCAAGCACCTGCGCGGCGATTTGAACTACGCCTGGCCGACGGCGGAAATCGCGGTGATGGGCGCGAAGGGCGCGGTGGAGATCATCTTCCGACAGGACCGCGACAATCCCGAAAAGATCGCCGAAAAAACCAAGGAATACGAAGACCGCTTCGCCAACCCCTTCGTCGCCGCCTCGCGCGGCTATATCGACGAGGTGATCCACCCGCACTCGACGCGGCGGCGGATTGCGCTGGGGTTAAGGAAGCTTCGGACCAAGCAGTTGGAGAACCCTTGGAAGAAGCATGACAATATTCCGCTGTGAGTGATGGATAGCTCGGACGACACGACCGCTTTTTCCAAGTGGAAGGCCAAACTCTGGAATGGGTTGGGCTACTTCGTCCTATTTCTGGTGCTCGGCCCCTACGGAATCGCTTTGTTGTTTGGTTTTGCTGGCGCACCATTCCCTGGCGGTTGGTTCGCAGTCTGGTTGATGGCCGTTCTGACATTCGGCGGGGTTGTCGTGACTTGGGACTTACTCAAGTCGGCTAAGCATCATGGTCTTGGCGAGCTTGGGTGCGCAATTCCAATGGCACTTGTGACGTGTTGGTTCGGATGGCTACTGCTGAAGGAACTGGGAGTGATGAAATGAAACTCGGCCGTCTCAACCACATCGGGGTCGCCACGCCCTCCATCGCGGACTCCATCGCGTTCTACCGCGACGTGATGGGCGCGACCACAATCCACACGCCTTTCGACCTTGAGGAGCAGGGCGTGAAGGTCTGCTTCGTCGACACGCCCACCGACAGCGGGATGAACGGCACCCAGATCGAGCTGATCGAACCGCTGGGCGAAAAATCGACCATTCGCGGCTTCCTCGAGAAGAACCCGCTGGGCGGGCAGCACCATGTCTGCTTCGAGGTCCCCGACATCGCCGAGGCACGCGCGGAATTCGAGGAAATGGGCAAGCGCATCCTCGGCCCCACCCGCATCGGCGCCCACGGCACGCCTATCTTTTTCGTCCATCCCAAGGACATGCAAGGAGTGCTTACGGAGATCATGGAAACGCCCCGCGAAGGCGCGCACTGGTCGAATTGAACAAGAGCCGTTCGGGCTGAGCTTGTCGAAGCCCCGCACTTCACTTTATCGCCGCGTCCGAAGGAAGAACGGCCCTTCGACAGGCTCAGGGCGAACGGGAGTTGCTGGAAAAAATGTCCTACGAAACCATCCGCGTGGAGCGCGAAGGCCCGCTCCTCACCATCACGCTCAACCGGCCCGAGCGATTGAACGCCATGCCGCCGCAGATGGCGGACGAGCTGGGGCAGGCGTTCTACGACCTCGGCGATACCCGCGCTGTGCTGATCACGGGCGAGGGCAAGGGCTTCTGTTCGGGGGCGGATCTCTCGGCGCGGAGCAATGGCAGCGCATTGGGCGGCAAGGGCGGCAGCCACGAGGCGTTGATCCAGCATTACAACCCGGCGGTGAGCCAGCTCATCCGCGCCGACGTGCCGGTGATCTGTGCGGTCAACGGGCCAGCGGCGGGCGTCGGGTGCAGCCTCGCGCTGGCGGCGGACTTCACCATTGCCGCGAAAAGCGCCTATTTCCTCCAGGCCTTCGTCAATATCGGCCTCGTCCCCGATGGCGGATCGACCTGGCTGCTCACCCGCGCGATCGGCCGGGCGCGCGCCACGCGCATGATGATGCTGGGCGAGAAGATTTCGGGGCAGCAGGCCGAAGAATGGGGCCTCGTCTACAAGTGCGTCGAGGACGATGCGCTGATGGACGAGGCGAAGGCGCTGGCCGAAAAGCTCGCCAACGGCCCGACGCTCGCCTACGCCCATATCAAGCGCAACATTTCGACCGCGATCGACCAGAACCTGCAGATGGTGCTGCTCGCCGAAGCCGAGGCGCAGCGCATTGCGGGCGCGAGCGAGGATGCGAGGGAGGGCGGCATGGCCTTCCTGCAGAAGCGCAAAGCCGAGTTCAAGGGGCGCTGAGGCACCCGCCAGCCCCTTCGACCGTTACTCACCATCCGCCCCCGGCGCATCTTTCGCCGGGTGCATCCTTTCGTCTATGAGCGCCCGCATGACCGACAAACCCACTCTCTCCGACTGGAAAGCCCTCGCCGAGAAGGAAGTGAAGGGCCGCGACCTCACGTGGCAGACGCCCGAAGGCTTCGCGATAAAGCCGCTCTACACGGCGGAGGACCATGCGGACTGGGACCCGGGCCTGCCCGGCTTCGCCCCGTTCACGCGCGGGGTGAAGGCGTCGATGTATGCCGGGCGCCCCTGGACGATCCGGCAATATGCGGGGTTTTCGACGGCCGAGGAATCGAACGCCTTCTACCGCCGCAACCTCGCCGCCGGGCAGAAGGGGCTGTCGGTCGCCTTCGACCTCGCCACCCACCGGGGCTATGACAGCGATCACCCGCGCGTCGTCGGCGATGTCGGCAAGGCGGGGGTGGCGATCGACACCGTGCGCGACATGGAGATCCTGTTCGACCAGATTCCGCTCGATGAAATGAGCGTGTCGATGACCATGAACGGCGCGGTCATCCCGGTCATGGCGTTCTACATCGTCGCCGCCGAACGCTCGGGCGTTTCGCAGGAGAAGCTGTCGGGGACCATCCAGAACGACATCCTCAAGGAGTTCATGGTCCGCAACACCTATATCTACCCGCCCGAGCCGAGCATGAGGATCGTCTCGGACATCATCGCCTATACCTCGGCGAAGATGCCGCGCTTCAATTCCATCTCGATCAGCGGCTATCACATGCATGAGGCCGGGGCGACGGCGGTGCAGGAGCTCGCCTTCACCATCGCCGACGGCAAGGCCTATGTCGAACGCGCGATGGAAGCGGGGCTCGACATCGACGCCTTCGCGCCGCGCCTGTCGTTCTTCTTCGGCATCGGCATGAA
The DNA here is from genome assembly GCF_900105095.1 of Erythrobacter sp. HL-111. Classification (NCBI taxonomy): domain Bacteria; kingdom Pseudomonadati; phylum Pseudomonadota; class Alphaproteobacteria; order Sphingomonadales; family Erythrobacteraceae; genus Erythrobacter; species Erythrobacter sp. HL-111. Next base: position 479,190 of record NZ_LT629743.1, read on the forward strand.
CTTCTTCATGGAGATCGCCAAGCTGCGCGCGGCGCGGACCTTGTGGTACCGGGTGATGGACGACCTTGGCGCAAAGTCCGACAAGTCGAAGATGCTGCGCACGCATTGCCAGACCAGCGGCGTCAGCCTGCAGGAACAGGACCCCTACAACAACGTCATCCGCACCACGATCGAGGCGATGGCGGCGACGCTCGGCGGGACGCAGTCGCTCCACACCAATGCGCTCGACGAGGCGATCGCGCTGCCGACCGACTTCTCCGCCCGCATCGCGCGCAATACGCAGCTCGTGCTGCAGGAGGAATCGGGCATCACCAATGTCGTCGATCCGCTGGGCGGCTCGCACTATATCGAGGCGCTGACCGCGACCCTTGTGGACGAAGCGGAAAAGCTGATCGCCGAGGTCGATGCGTCGGGCGGGATGACGGCCTATGTCGATGCCGGCGCGCCCAAGGCCGCGATCGAGCGCGCGGCAGCCGAAAAGCAGACCAAGGTCGACCGGGGCGAGACGGTGATCGTCGGCGTCAACAAGTACCGCAAGGACAAGGAAGACCCGATCGAGACGCTCGACATCGACAATGCGAAGGTCCGCAAGGGCCAGATCGCGCGCATCGAACACATCCGCGCTAATCGCGACGAGGACGCCTGTCGCACCGCGCTCGCCGCGCTGACCGAGGGCTGCAAGTCGGGCGCGAACGTGCTCGAACTCGCGGTCGAGGCGGCGCGCCGCGATGCGACGCTGGGCGAGATTTCGCAGGCGATGGAGGCGGTCTTCGGCCGCCACGACGCGACGCCCAAGCCCGTCAGCGGCGTCTACAAGACCGCCTATGAATTCGACCGCCGATGGGAGCAGGTGACGAGCGGCGTCGAGGCGGTCGAGCGGCGGCTGGGGCGCAAGCCGAAGATCATGGTCGCCAAGATGGGACAGGACGGCCACGACCGCGGCGCGAACGTGATCGCCAGCGCGTTCAGCGACATGGGCTTCGAGGTCGTCTCCGGCCCGCTGTTCCAGACGCCCGAGGAAGCGCGCGACATGGCGCTCGAAAACGGCGTGGACGTGATCGGCTGCTCGAGCCTTGCCGCCGGGCACAAGACGCTGATCCCCGAACTGATCCGGTTGCTGAAAGAGGCAGGCCGCGCCGACATCAAGGTGACGGCAGGCGGCGTGATTCCGGCGAGCGATTACGACTTCCTGCGCGAGGCGGGGGTGCAGGGCATCTACGGCCCCGGCTCGAACGTGGTCGAATGCGCGGCGGATATCCTGACGCTGCTGGGGCACAACATGCCGCCGGCGGGCGAGGAGATGGACGAGGCGGCGGAGTGATTGTGCCGCCGGTGATGCGGATCGGCGCGTTCCGGTTCTATTTCTACAGCCACGAACCGAACGAGCCGCCGCATATCCACATCGACCGGGGCGAGGCGACGATCAAGGTCTGGCTCGGCAGCCTCGAAGTCGCGCGGAGCCGGGGCTTTCGCGCACATGAGATCAATGGCATTGTGGCGATGGTCGCCGATCACCAAGCGGCACTTACGGAGGCATGGCATGAATATTTCGGCTAAGGTGACCGACGAACGCGTGCTCGACGTGCGCTTCGACGAGGCCAGCCTGATCGTCGATCTGATGGACGGGAGGACGATTGCCGTGCCGCTGGCGTGGTATCCGAGGCTGCTCCACGCGACACCCGAGCAGCGCGCGCATTGGGAGAAGGCCGGGGCGGGCTTTGGCATCCATTGGCCGGAGATCGACGAAGACCTCAGCACCGAAGGCCTGCTGAGGGGTGCGCCCGCTCCAAGGGCGGCGTAAGTTCAGATCATGACAGGCCGCGCAGTTGTGGTTGGCGTGATTGGCATGATCGCGCTCGCCGGGCTCATGTTCTGGAACGGGGCCTTCATGCATGGCGACCCCGTTGAACCTTCAACAGAATCAGAAAGAATTGAATGACCCACCCCCGCACCGATTGGACCCGCGAGGAAATCGCGGACCTCTTCGACCTCCCCTTCACCGAGCTCGTCTTCCGCGCCGCCGAAGTCCACCGCGCATGCCACCCGCCCACCCAGGTGCAGCTCTGCACCCTGCTCAGCATCAAGACCGGCGGGTGCCCGGAGGATTGCGGCTATTGCTCGCAGTCGGTCCATGCCGACAGCGGCGTCGAGGCGACCAAGCTGATGGACGTGCAGGCCGTGCTCCAGCGCGCGGCGCAGGCCAAGGATGCAGGCTCGCAGCGCTTCTGCATGGGCGCGGCGTGGCGCAATCCTAAGGACCGCGACATGCCGAAGATCGTCGAGATCGTGAAGGGCGTGCGCGCGATGGGCCTTGAAACCTGCATGACGCTGGGGATGCTCGAACCGCATCAGGCCGAGATGCTCGCGGACGCCGGCCTCGATTACTACAACCACAATATCGACAGCTCGCCCGAATATTACGAGCGCGTTATCTCCACCCGCGATTTCCAGTGCCGGCTCGATACGCTGGATCACGTGCGCAAGGCGGGGATCAATGTCTGCTCCGGCGGGATCGTCGGCATGGGGGAGACGCGCGAGGATCGGGTCGGCTTCATCCACACGCTCGCAACCCTGCCGCAGCATCCCGAAAGCGTGCCGATCAACGCGCTGGTGCCGGTGAAGGGCACGGTGCTGGGCAATATGCTCGCCGATACGCCGATGGCCAAGATCGACGACATCGAATTCGTCCGCACCGTGGCGGTCGCGCGGATCACCATGCCGATGTCGATGGTCCGGCTTTCCGCAGGCCGCGAATCCATGTCCGAGGCGACGCAGGCGCTGTGCTTCCTCGCGGGCGCCAACTCGATCTTCACCGGCGACAAGCTGCTGACCGCGCCCAATGCGGGCGACGACAGCGACGGCGCGCTGCTGGCGAAGCTCGGCATGACCGCGCTCGAGGGCGAGGAGCCGGCAAGGGCGGCGAAATGCGCGGCGAAACTGGGCGAACCTGCCGAGTAGAAGCGCAATGACCCTCGGCTTTGGCGTCGACGCGCTGCTGCCGAAGGCGCGCGGGGGCGGGCCGCTGCGGATGGGACTGTGCAGGCTGACCGAGCCGGAATGGCTCCAGCCGCGGCCCGATCTCGCTGCCCGCGCCGCCGCCTTTGCCGAATGGCCCGAAGGCGTGCAACTCACCCCGCAGGCCGAGGCACCGGGCCGCGAACTCGCCGCCATGCTCGGCGTCGCGGGCGCGCTGCGCGAAGCGGCGCTATCCGCGCACGAGGACATGTGCCTGCTCACCCGCGCGCCGCGCGAGGATGCCTACCGCCTGGTCGGTGCCGCCGTCGCATGGCCGACCGACTGGCGCCCCGCCGACAAGCTCGGCCTGACCCTGCGCGCGCTCCATGCGCCGATCGCGGGTTACGAGGAACAGCTCGCGAGCGGCGTCGACCGCTTCATGGCGAGCCTGCGCCCGGGCATGATCTTCGGGCGCTGCAACTGGTTCATCGCCCCCACCGCGAACCGCCGCTGGCTGGCAGAGGGCTCTGCGCAGGACCAGTTTGCCCACGTGACGCCGGATAATGCGGGCGAGACGCTGTTCGTGCGGTCGGAGCGCCAGACCCTGCGCCGCCTGCCGCGAACGGGCGCGATCCTCTTCACGATCGGTGTCCATGTCAGCCCGCTCGGATCGCTCGCCCCCGCCAATGTCGCCCTGCTAGCCCGTGCGGTGCAGGCACTTCTCGACGGGGAAGGTGAAAGACGCGGAACGATCGCCTATGCCGATGTGCTTCTCGCCCATGCTGCCCGAAGGACCGCGCCATGCTGACCGCCCTTGCCCCGTTCCTCCTTCTCGCCCCGGCCGAGCCGCCGAACCCGGACTGGAACTGCGACGAACCGCTGCGCCAGCAGGAAATGAACTGGTGCGCCGCGCAGGATTACGAAGAGGCCGACCGCGCGCTCAACGCGCAGTGGAGAACCGCCGCGCGGGAGGCGAAGGAGCGCGACCGGCAGCGGTCCGAGGCCGAGCGCGAACACGACCCGCGCCCCGGCCATTTCGCCAGCCTGCTCGAAGCGCAGCGCGCCTGGCTCGCCTTTCGCAACGCGCATTGCCGGCTCGAAGGCTATGTCTTTCGCGGCGGCTCGGCCGAACCGATGGTGCGATCGGCCTGTCTCGCCGCGCTCACCCGCGCGCGCACGGCGCAGCTGCGCGAGATCGCCGCGAATTTCGGCGCATGACCGCGGGGCCGGCGCAAGCCGCGCCTCTCCAAGAAGTCAGGTTGATGAACCCCGCACGGGGCGGCATAGGCAGATGGCACGCTTCGCTCGTGCCGTTTCCGGGAGGTTGACGCTTGTTCTCGAAAATCCTGATTGCCAATCGCGGCGAGATCGCCTGCCGCGTCATCACCACCGCGAAGAAGCTGGGGATCGCGACGGTCGCGGTCCATTCGGATGCCGACCGCCACGCGCCCTTCGTGAAGATGGCGGACGAGGCGGTCCATATCGGGCCCTCGCCCGCGGCCGAAAGCTATCTCGTGCCTGACAAGATCATCGCCGCCGCGAAGCAGACCGGGGCCGAGGCGATCCATCCCGGCTACGGCTTCCTCTCGGAACGCGCGAGCTTCGTCGAGGCCCTCGACAAGGAAGGCATCGCCTTCATCGGCCCGCCCGCGAATGCGATCGCGGCGATGGGCGACAAGATCGAATCGAAGAAGCTCGCGCGGGAAGCGGGCGTCAACGTCGTCCCCGGCTTCGTCGGCGAGATTCGGGATACCGACCACGCGGTCGAGATCTCGAACGAGATCGGCTATCCGGTGATGATGAAGGCCAGCGCCGGGGGCGGGGGCAAGGGGATGCGCCTTGCCTGGTCCGAAAAGGATGTGCGCGAAGGCTTCGAGGCGACCAAGCGCGAAGGCCTCAACTCCTTCGGCGACGACCGCGTCTTCATCGAGAAGTTCATCGAGAACCCGCGCCACATCGAAATCCAGATCCTCGGCGACAAGCACGGCAACATCCTCTACCTGAACGAGCGCGAATGCTCGATCCAGCGGCGCCACCAGAAGGTGGTCGAGGAAGCGCCGTCGCCCTTCGTCACGCCGAAGATGCGCAAGGCCATGGGCGAGCAATGCGTCGCGCTGGCGCAGGCGGTCGGCTATCACTCGGCGGGCACGGTCGAACTGATCGTCTCGGGCGCGGACCCGAGCGGCGAAAGCTTCTACTTCCTCGAGATGAACACGCGCCTCCAGGTCGAACACCCCGTGACCGAGGCGATCACCGGCATCGACCTCGTCGAACAGATGATCCGCGTCGCATATGGCGAGAAGCTGTCGATGACGCAGGACGACATCGGCATCCAAGGCTGGTCGATCGAGAACCGCGTCTATGCGGAGGACCCCTATCGCGGTTTCCTGCCGTCGACCGGCCGCCTGACGCATTATTCGCCGCCGATCCCCGGCTGGAGCGAGGACGAACAGGTGCAGGGCATGGCCCGCCGCGGGGTCGCGCACGGCGCGGGATCGATCCGCGTCGATGACGGCGTGTTCGAAGGCGGCGAGGTGTCGATGTTCTACGACCCGATGATCGCGAAACTCGTCACCTGGGCGCCCACGCGCGACGAGGCGGCGGACCTCCAGGTCGAGGCGCTCGACCGTTTTCGCATCAAGGGGCTCGGCCACAATGTCGATTTCCTTTCCGCGATCATGCAGCACCCGCGTTTCCGTTCGGGGGAACTGACGACGGGCTTCATCGCCGAGGAATACCCCGAAGGCTTCGTCGGCGCGCCGGTCACGGAGGAATTCGAGCGGCGGCTGGCGGCGATCGCGGCGGGGATCGAATTCACCTGGGCCAACCGCGCGCGGCGCATTTCGGGCCAGCTCGACGGCGATGACGGACGCGCGGGCGTGATGCGGACCACCGCGAAATGGCTGGTGAAGCTCGGCGACCGGCGCTTCGAGGTCGTTCTCGGCCAGGGCCATGCGCTGGTCGACGGGCACCGGGTCGAAGGCACGTGCGACTGGGTGCCCGGCATGGTCGAGGCGAGCGCGACCGATGAGGACGGCAACGCCTTCGGCCTGATCGTCGAGCGCAAGGGCAATCACTGGGTCGTCACCACCCGCGGCGCGGCCCATCGCGCGCTGGTCCTGCCGCTGCGCCTCGCGCGGCACGAAAGCCTGATGATCGAGAAGGAACCGCCGGACCTTTCCAAGATGCTCATCTGCCCCATGCCCGGCGTGCTGGTGAAGCTCCACGTGGCGACGGGCGACGAGGTCCAGCCGGGCCAGCCGCTCGCCACGGTCGAGGCGATGAAGATGGAGAACATCCTGCGCGCCGAAAAGGAGGGCCGCATCGCCGCGATCAACGCCGAAGAGGGCGAAAGCCTGGCGGTGGACGCGGTGATTCTCGAACTGGAGTAACGGGCGGGCGGCCCGGTCGCGGCAAGGAAGTTGCCCCGGCGGGCAATCGAAGGACCGTGCGCGCTTCAGAATTGTAAACGCGCGCCCTGAATTCAATGTTTTGGGCGCCGCGATCCTGCCAATTCACGTAAATGTGATGGTTACCGGGAGCGTTCCCCCGGAAGATCGGGCTGCCGATTCGCGCCAATCCCGGCGCGCATCAGGAGGGATCGGACATGGCACGCAAGGGCACCGGATATTTCGACCGCAAGGGTCACTTCTTCAAGAACGCCAAGGACGCGACGGCGAGCGATCTTGCCGCGATCCTCGGCCAGATCGGCGACGGGGAAAGCCTTGCCCCCGGCATCGCGCACCTGCTGATCGAACGGCGCGCCGATATCGAGCGCCTGTTTGCCGAGCACGACACGATGCTGGCGGAGGACGAGGAAACGAAGACCGAGGGCAAGGTCACCGACATTTCGGACAAGCTTCCCAAGGGCACGGCGCGGCCCGCGGTCTGACCGCAAGGGCGCCCGAACCGCTACCCTGCAGGCGGACGCGGTCAGTGCGCCTGCAATTGTTCGTCGAGGAAGGCGGCGACATCGGCAAGCTCGACATCGCGCGCCATGAAGGCCTTGCCGATGCCGCGCAGCAGGAGGAAAGGGAGCGTCCCCGATCCTTCCATCTTCTTGTCGTGGCGCATGTGATCGACCAGCCGTTCGCCATCGCATTCGAGGCCGAGCGCCGCGATCTCGGAAGGGAGGCCGGCAGCACCGATCGCGCGCGCGGCGCGCTCCGCCTCCTCATGCGCCAGTTCCCCCCGCCGCGCCGAATAGCGGCCGGCAAGCACCATGCCGAGCGCGACCGCCTCGCCATGCAGGAGCCTGTCCGAAAAGCCCGTCTCCGCCTCGAGCGCATGGCCGAAGGTGTGCCCGAGATTGAGCAGCGCCCGGCGCCCGCTCGTCTCGCGCTCGTCCTCGGCGACGATGCGGGCCTTGGCGGCGACGCTGGTGGCGATGGCATGGGCGAGCGGCTCCGGCTCGCGCGCCAGCACCGCCGTGCCGTTCGCCTCGAGCCAATCGAAGAACGCCGCATCGCCCAGCAGGCCGTATTTCAGGACCTCGGCATAGCCCGCCCGCATTTCGCGGTCCGGCAGGCTGTCCAGCACCAGCGGGTCGATCAGCACCAGCGAGGGCTGGTGGAACGCACCGATCAGGTTCTTGCCCGCGCCCGTGTTGATCGCGGTCTTGCCCCCGACCGAGGAATCCACCTGCGCGAGCAGCGTCGTCGGCACCTGGACGAAACCGCAACCCCGCTTCAGCACCGCGGCGGCGAAGCCGGTGAGATCGCCGACCACGCCTCCTCCCAGCGCGACGACATGATCCGACCGGGTCAGGCCGAGGGCGAGCAGGCGATCGCACAGCGTCTCGAGCACGGCCCAGCTTTTCGCGCCTTCGCCCGGCTCGACGACGAACCAGTCGGGCTCGATTCCCTCCTCGGCGCAGCGCGCCTCGATCCGCGCGGCGAACAGCCGGTGCGTGTTCGCATCGGCGACGAAGGCCGCCTTGCGCCCGGCCCCGCGCGGCAGGAAAGGCCCGGCATGGCGGGCGAACCCTTCGATGACGCAGCCCGGTTCGATCACCACGTCATAGGACCGCCCGGCGAGCGCCACCGGCACGGTGCGGGCGGGGGTGCGGGCGGGGGTGCGGGAGGGGGCGGTCATGCGAGATGCTCCTCGATCGCCTCGATGATCGCGCGGGCGGTGTCGGCATGGGGCCCCTTGATGCTTTCGACCTGCACCGGCGCCTCGGCGTAGAAGGCGCGGCGTTCGCGGTCGAGCCGGGTGAGGATTTCCTTCGGATCGCCGTTCTTCAGCAGCGGCCGCGAATTGCGGCGCGAGGTGCGTTCCACCAGCGTGTCGATGTCGCAATCGATCCACACCGCGATCGCGCGTTCGAGGATCAGCGCGCGGGTTTCCGGATCGACGAAGGCCCCGCCGCCGGTCGCGATCACGCCCGCCGCCTCGTCGATCAGGCGGGCGATGACGCGCCGTTCGCCGTCGCGGAAATAGGGTTCGCCGAATTCCTCGAAGATTTCCGGGATCGATCGCCGGGCCGCCTTTTCGATCGCCTCGTCGGCATCGACGAAGCTGCGCTGGAGCATCGCGGCAAGGCGCCGGCCGACGGTGGACTTGCCCACGCCCATCAGCCCGACGAGCACGATCGGGCGGTCGATCCGGCCCTGGAGCCGGGCGATGCGCGTATCGTCGAGGGCGATGTCACCGGTCATTGCCGCAAGGCCTATAGATGGGCTAGAGCCCGCGCAACATGTCTCGCGTCTCCCTTTCCCGCCGGTCGTCCGAGGGCCGCATCGGCGCCCGCATCGGGCCGCCGCGCGCGGCCCCGCGCCGCCGGAACGGTTTCGCCCGGCTTGGGCGGGCCACGCTGGTGGCGGGGCTCGCGCTTCTCGCCGTCCTGGCATTCGCCTTCGTCGACGGCGGGGAAGAACCGATCCGGCCGATCGCGGAACCCGTGGACCTCGCGGAGCGCGCGCGATGAAGGCTTCGCGCCGCGCCGCCGGGGTGGCGGCGATCGCCATGGCCGGGGCGCTGGGCGGGGCGGTTTTCGCGGGCTCGCTCGGGGCGCAGGACCGGCCCGAATCGCTGCTCCCGCCCGGTTTCGACGACCCCGCGCCGAGCCCGTCGCCGACCCCGGTACCGACCGCGCCGCCCGTCACCAGGCCGACCGCGGCGCCGACGCTCGCCCCCGCGCCCCCGCCCCGGCGCGCGCCCGAATCCGGAACCGGGGAAGAAGGCGCCGACGAGCCTGCGCCGGAAAGCCGCCCGCCGGTGCCCCGCCTCTCGCAGGAGCAACTGGAAGACCTGCCCTCGATCGAGGAGCTCGAGGACCTGCCGACCGACGAGCTCGACGAACTGCTCGGCCTCAAGCCGAAGTTCGACATTCCCCCCGCCGCGCGCCGCTCGCTGAGCCAGGTCGGCCTGCTGGCCCCGGCCGAGGGCGGGTTTGCGACCCGTTCGCTCGCCCGCCAGCCCGCGCGGCTGGTGCGCGCCGTGCTCGCGGGCACGCGCACCCCGCTGGTTTCGCGCTGGGGGCACATCCTGATGCGCCGCGCGCTCGCCAGCCGGCTGGCCGCGCCCGAGGGCATGGACCCGGTCGAATTCGCGGCGCTGCGGGCCGGCGTGCTCAACCGCATGGGCGAACACGTCGCGGCGCGCGGGATCGCGCAGGATGTCGACACCGCGAACTGGAACGCGGGCCTGACCGGCGAGGCGCTTTCCGCCTATGTCGCGCTGACCGATTTCACCGGGGCCTGCCCGGCCATCCGGTTGCAGGGATCGGCCCGGACCGACGCGCAATGGGTGATGTGGCAGGCGATCTGCGATGCCTATGCGGGCGAGCCCACGCGCGCCGCGGCCGAGCTCGACCGGGCGCTGAACCAGGGCATCGCCCCGCGCATCGACGTGCTGCTGGCACGGCGTTATGCGGGAGCCGCGGGGCGCGGGCAGCGCGCGGTCGAGATCGATTGGGACGAGGTCGAGGACATGAATCCCTGGCGCTTCGGCCTCGCGACGGCGCTGGGGGAACCTGTGCCCGAAGACCTCCTGGCCGACGCGGAACCCTATTACGCGCTCGCCGCCGCATCCGCGCCGCAGCTTTCCCCGGACGAACGGCTCGGCCTTGCCGGCCGGGCGGCCGCGGCGGGCGTGTTCTCTGCCGATGCCATGGTGAACCTCTTTTCCCAGGTCTATGCCGACAGCGCGATCGGGGGCGAGCCCGCGGCGCAGGCCGGGGCGCTGCGCGAAGCCTATATCTCGCCCGCGCCCGAGACCCGGATCGCGGCGATGCAGCGCTTGTGGGGGGACGGCGCGGCGCCCGATTACGGCGCGTTGGTCGCAACCGCCTATGCCGCCGCGCGCGTCCCCGCCAGCGCCGCTCTGGCCGAGGCGGCGGGCGACCTCATCGCGTCGATGCTGACCGCCGGGCTCGACCGCGACGCGGCGGCCTGGCGCGATCTCGTTTCCGAAGGGAGCATGGGCTGGGCGCTCGTCGCGCTGGCCGATCCCGACGGGGGCAGGGCCGGGCAGGGCGCGGTCGATGCCTTCGTCGATGCCGATGACAGCGCGCGCCAGCGCAAGAGCGCGTTCTTGATCGCGGGGCTCGCCGGGCTCGGGCGGATCGACGGGGACGACCGCGCGGCCTTCGCCGAACGGCTCGGGATCGACCTCGCGCGGGAAACCCGCTGGACCCGCATGATCGCCCGCGCGGGCGAGGTCGAAAACGCCGCGCTCGTCGCGATGCTCGCCGGGCTCGGGATGCAGGGGACGGACTGGGCGCAGATGACCCCGCTCCACCTCTACCACATCGTGCGGAGCCTGCGGCTGGTCGGGCTCGAGGCCGAGGCGCGGATGATCGCGGCGGAAGCGGTCGCGCGGGGGTAGGGGCCGTGTCGGCGGCAACCGACGCGTTTCTCGACATGCTCGCGAGCGAACGCGGTGCGGCGGCGAACACGCTCGCCGCCTATGCCCGCGACCTCGCCCAGGCGGAGGACGCGATCGGCGAACTTGCCGCGGCGCCGCGCGCGAAGGTCGCGCAGCTCGCGGGGGCATGGGCGGCGCTCGCCCCCTCTACCGTGGCGCGCAAGGCTTCGGCGCTGCGACAGTTCTTCGGCTTCGCACTGGACGAGGGTTGGCGCGATGACGACCCTTCGGGCGCGCTGCCCGCCCCGCGCACGCGTCGGCCCCTGCCCAAGGTGCTCGGCCATGAGGCGGTCGAAGCGCTGTTCGCGACCGCCGAGCGGGAGGCGGAAGGGAACAAGCCCGATGCGGTGCGGCTGCTGGCGCTGATCGAACTGCTTTACGGTTCCGGCCTGCGCGCGAGCGAGCTGGTCGCGCTTCCCCTCGGCGCGGTGCCGCGCGATGCGCCTTTCCTCACGGTCACGGGCAAGGGCGGCCAGGCGCGCATGGTGCCGGTAAGCACGCGCGCCGCCGAGGCGCTCGTTCGCTGGCGCGCGGTGCGTCCGGCGGGACAATCGCGCTTCCTGTTTCCCTCGCGCGGCAAGTCGGGCCACCTGACCCGGGTGCGGCTGTTCCAGCTCGTCAAGGCGCTCGCGGTGCGCGCCGGGCTCGACCCGGCGGGGGTTTCCCCGCACGTGCTGCGCCATGCCTTCGCGACCCACCTGCTCGAAGGCGGGGCGGACCTGCGCGTGTTGCAGACCCTGCTCGGCCACGCCGACATCGCGACGACGCAGATCTACACTCATGTCGATGCCGCACGGCTCGTCGAGCTGGTCAATTCGCGCCACCCCTTGGGAAACCGGAAGCCATGAGGCTTGCCCCCCGCGCAACATCCCGATAGCGCCGTAAAGGATATGTCCAAGGTCAGCTATCTCGATTTCGAAAAGCCGGTGCAGAGCATCGATGAACGCATCGCCGCCCTGAGGACGGTCGATGCCGAACACGATGTCGATGTCGCGGACGAGATCGCCCGGCTCGAGTCCAAGGCCGCGGACCTGCTCGCCAGCACCTATGCCTCGCTCACCCCGTGGCAGAAGACCCAGGTCGCCCGCCATCCCCAGCGGCCCCATTTCCGCGACTACGTCGCCCACGCCTTCGAGGATTTCGTGCCGCTCGGCGGGGATCGGCTCTATGGCGACGATCAGGCGATCATGGGCGGCTTTGCCATGCTCGACGGGCGGCGGGTCATGCTGATCGGGCACGAAAAGGGCAACGACACGCAGAGCCGGATCCGGCACAATTTCGGCATGGGCAAGCCCGAGGGCTATCGCAAGGCGGTGCGCCTGATGGAACTCGCCGACCGATTCGGCCTGCCGGTGGTCACGCTGGTCGATACCTCGGGCGCGTTTCCGGGGATCGAGGCGGAGGAGCGCGGCCAGGCCGAGGCGATCGCCCGCTCGACCGAGGCGTGCCTTGCCCTGGGCGTGCCGATGGTCGCGGCGATCGTGGGAGAGGGCGGGTCGGGCGGCGCGGTGGCGCTTGCCAGCGCGGAACGCGTGCTGATGATGGAGCACGCGGTCTATTCGGTGATCTCGCCCGAAGGCTGCGCCTCGATCCTCTGGCGCACCGCGGAAAAGGCGCCCGAGGCGGCCGAGGCGATGAAGGTCACCGCGCAGCATCTCAAACGGCTCAAGGTGATCGACCGGATCGTCAAGGAACCCATGGGCGGCGCGCATCGCGGCCCGGCGGCGGCGGCGAAGTCGCTCGGCAAGGCGATCGCCGAGGAGATCGACGGGCTGTCCGGCCTTTCGCCCGAGGCGCTGGTCGCCAGGCGCGAGGAGCGTTTCCTGCAACTCGGCGGCTGACGGGCGCGGCTGTCCTCGAAACTTCCAGCGGCCCGGCGTATTGGTTAACCAGATCGAGGAATGCCGCTGGAGAGGAGGCCCGAGGCCATGTTGAGGAAGACCGTCAAAGCGAAAACCCTGCGGCTCGCCGCCGCCTCGGCCGCGACGCTGGCGCTCGCCGGATGCGTGGGGATGGGCGACATTCCCAGCATCTCGACCCCGATCACGCCGGAGGAAGCCAGGCAGGGGGCGAAATACCACCCCCAGTTCCTGCAGCAGTTCGGCGGCGCGATGACCGGTCCGCAGGCAGCCTATGTCGAACAGGTGGGCAAGAACATCGCGGTCCATTCCGGCCTCGGCAATGCGCGCGAGAGCTTTACCGTGAGCCTGCTCAATTCGCCGGCGCACAATGCCTTCGCGGTCCCCGGCGGCTATGTCTACACGACCCGCCAGCTGGTGACGCTGATGGACAACGAGGCCGAGCTCGCCGCGGTGCTGGGGCACGAGGTCGGCCACGTCGCCGCGCGCCATTCGCAGCGCCGCCAGGCGGCCGCGCAGAGAAATTCCATCTTCGGCATCCTCGGCGCGATCGGCAGTTCGATCCTGCTCGGCGACAGCGGCCTTGGCGAGACGCTCTCGCGCGGGCTGCTGCAGGGCTCGCAGTTGCTGACGCTGAGCTATTCGCGCAGTCAGGAGACCGAGGCCGACAATCTCGGCATCCTCTATCTCCAGCGCGCCGGGTACGATCCGCGCGCGATGGGAACGGTGCTGGCGAGCCTTGCCGAACAGAACACCCTCGAGGCGCGGGTCGAGGGGCGCAACGCCTCGATCCCCGAATGGGCCTCGACCCACCCCAACCCGGCGAGCCGCACGCGCGAGGCGCTTGCCAAGGCAGCGCCGCTCGCACCGGGTGTCACGAACACCGACACGTTCCTGTCGCGGATCGACGGGCTGATCTACGGCGACGATCCCGAACAGGGCATCATCGACGGGCTGCGTTTCGTCCACCCGGACCTGCGGCTGACCTTCACCGTGCCGCAGGGCTATTACATGGTGAACGGGACGAGCTCGGTCCAGATCAACGGGCAGGTCGGGCAGGCGCAGATGAGCCTTGCGCCCTATGCCGGCGACCTCGATCGCTACATGCGGTCGGTCTTCGCGGCGGTCGGCGGGGAGAACCAGCGTCTCGCCCCGCAGGAGGTCCGCCGCACCACCGTCAACGGGCTGCGCGCGGCGGTCGGGACAGCGCGGATCAACGCCCAGAACGGCCAGCTCGACGTGGTCGTCTATGCCTATGAATTCTCGCCCGACCGGGCCTATCACTTCGCCGCGGTGACTCCGGCGGGCCAGGCGGGCACCTTCGGCCCTATGTTCCAGTCGATGCGCCGGATCAGCCAGCAGGAGGCGGCCGACGTCGTTCCGAAACGGGTGCAGGTGGTGACGGTCGGCCGCGGCGACACCATCGCCAGCCTTGCGCGGCGCATGGCCTACCCGAACGCGCAGGAAGAGCGTTTTCGCGTGCTCAACTCGCTGGGCCAGGGCGACCGGCTGACGCCCGGGCAGAAGGTCAAGATCGTCGTTCGCGCGCGCTGAGGCACCGGGCGGGCGGGCAGGGCGCACGAAAAAGGGCGGCAGGGTTGCCCCTGCCGCCCTCTGTTCAAGCTTCCGGAGAAACCTGTTAGTCGCCAGTCGCGAGTTCGCCCGAGACTTCGTCGAAGGTCGCGTCGAGGTTCTCGCCCAGCGTGGTCATCGCGCCGATTGCGGCGACGGCGATGAGAGCGGCGATCAGGCCGTATTCGATGGCGGTGGCGCCCTGCTCGTCACGGACGAGGTTCTTGAAGAAGGTCATGTCTAGTCTCCTGGTTGCGGTCTTCGGTACCCGTACCCGCCGGTATTCCCGGACGGGCCTTTTGCGAGATAAGGGGAAGCTCTTGAAAAATTCCTAATTCGAGTTCTTTCGCGCAGCTTAATTACCCATCACCTCATTCGACGCGTCCTGAACGCTGGTCCACAGTCCCTCATTGCCGCTTCCGAGTGCTTGCAGCGATCCGGCGAGTGCCAACACGATCAGGCTCACGATCAGGCCGTATTCAACGGCGGTGGCACCCGATTCGTCGTTCCCGATGTGCTTTAGGAATTCCGTCAAAATCATGGGGACACCTGTCGTTGTCTTCCTGACGCGCTCAAAATCGGTCCGGGGATTTAAGAAAAGGTTGACGAGGCTCGCTTGGCTGAAAAAAATTCCGACATTGCGCCCGGCTGGATGGCGGTGAGCGCGGGGGCTTTGCAGCGCGCCGACGGGCGCTGGCTGATGCACCGGCGACCGCCGGACAAGCATCACGGCGGGCTCTGGGAATTTCCCGGCGGCAAGGTAGAAGCCTCTGAAATGCCGAACGAATGTCTCGCGCGGGAGCTTGCCGAGGAGCTCGGGATCACGCTTCGCACCGAGGATCTCGAACCGGCCGGGTTTGCCGAGGAAGGCATGGCCGAAGGGCGCCGGGCGCTTGTCATCCTCCTTTACACCGCGAGGCGCTGGGAGGGGGAACCGGCCGCGCTCGAAGGGGGCGAGGTCGGCTGGTTCACCCCGCAGGAGATCGCCGGACTGGCCAAGCCGCCGCTCGATTCCCTGCTGGCCGCGCGGCTTTTCCGTTGCGGCGGCGAGGGCTGATCGCCGCGCGTGCCCCCGCGGCGCTGCCGCGGCATGACAATATCGTCACGAGGGGATTGCCAAGCCGCGCGCAGCCCCCTATGTGCCGCCCTCCAGCGCGCACCCGTAGCTCAGCTGGATAGAGCACCAGACTACGAATCTGGGGGTCAGAGGTTCGAATCCTTTCGGGTGCGCCAACAAGGCCCGTCCCTCGCGAGAGGGGCGGGCCTTGTCGGTTTCGGGCCTTGTCGGTTTCGGGCCTTGTCGGTTTCGGGCCTTGTTCGCCATCGGAGACGACGGACGAGCGCCGCGAGCAAGGCGATTCCTTCGGGTGCACCTGCGCCGCGGCCCGGCCCCGTCCCTCAGGCCGGCTGCGCCTTGCACTTCCGGTCAGAGGCGACCTGCCGCTCCAGCATTTCCCGCCAGCGCCCGGGGTCGGCGTCGGTCAGCGCGCGGCCCACGATCGCTTCGGCGTCGAGCCGTTCGTCCGCGGTATCGATCACGTTGTTCAGCAGGTGAAAGGCGAACCAGCGCCGCGCCGCCAGCGGGTCGGCCCGCCGCGCGCTGCCCCGGTCGAGATCGGAAAGGAGGTCCGCGACGCTCGCATAGGCGCCGACCCAGTCCCCGGTCGCGAAGGGCGACAGGCGCACCAGCGGCGTCCCGGCGATGACGGCGTTGGACCAGCTCTTGGAATTGCCGGTGACGAAGCCGTCGGCATGGGCCGCAAGGCCCTGTGTGGTCGAACCCTGCCGCCCCAGGCTCGCGAGGACGCGCACCCGGCCACCCTGTGCGGCGACGACGGCGTCGATGCTGCGCGGGTCGCCGTGGCGCTCGGTCAGGGGATGGTGGGTGACGGCAAGGATCGTGTCCTCGTCCAGTTCCGCGGCGATCGCCGCGATCGTCGCGGCGTTGGACGGATAGCGATTGTGGCGCGCGAAGAAGTTCTCGCGGTGCTCGTAATCGAGCGGCAGGCCGATCACCCGTTTTTCCGTCGGGAGGCCGTGCATCGCGAAAAACGCTTCGCGCGCAGGCGGCCGCGCGCAAATGTCGAGGGCATCGAAGACCGGCCCGGCGAGCGCGTCGAGCAGCGCGAGCTCCGCGTCGGACAGGTCGGGCAGCGTGCCGTGATCGAACAGGTCGGGCGCGAGCCAGACCGAACGCGGCGCGTTGATCAGCGGCGGCGCGCCGCCCTCCATGAGGTAGCGCACGATTCCCGGAAACCGCGCGGGGGCGATGTTGTCGGCGCTGCGGCACAGGACGATGTCGGGCGCAACGACGCGCACGAGCTCGAACAGGTCGTCCTGCCCGCTCGCGTCGGTCCGCAGCAGCGGGTGGTCCGGCCCGTCGAGGATGTGCCAGTAGACATCGGGCAGGCGGGCGAGCAGCGGGATCTGGCCCGCGCCGATGCCGGTCCCGCTCCACGGCGGGGGGACCATGACGTGGACCTCGTGCTTTTCGGCGGTGAGGCGGATCAGCGGGATGCAGATCATCTCGAACCACCACGGGGTCGCCGCCGGGAGGTAGAAGAGCACGCGCAGCCGCGCTGTCCGATTGCCCTGCGGCGCATTGCCCGTCCGTCCCATCGCCCTGTCGTCCCGCGAAATTGAAGCCGCCGTGGGCGATGCAAGTCGCCTGCCAAACCGGCGGGAGCGGGCGGGACAACGCCAAGGGGCGGGAGGAGGGCGGCGCGGTCCTGCCGGTGCGCCCGGCATGGTTTTGCCGCCCGGACGCGCGGCGTCAGTCCTCCGCCGCGTCCTCGAGGGCGTGCATGTCCTCGTCCGAAAAGCCGAAATGGTGCCCCGCTTCGTGGATCACGACATGGCGCACCAGCGCTTCGAAACCGACCCCGGTCTCCTCCATCTCGCGTAGCAGCGGCTGGCGGAAGAGGCTGATCGCGGGCGGCATCCGCGGTTCGTCCCACAGCGACTGTTCGGGCAGGGGCACGCCTTCGTAAAGCCCGGTCAGGTCCCAGCGATCCGAGATCCCGACCGAAGCGAGCTGTTCGGCGGTGGCGAATTCCTCGATCCGCAGCACCACGTCGGCGAGGTGCCGGCGGAATTCGTCGGGCAGGCGCGCGATCGTCGCGAGCGCGGCGCGTTCGAATTCGGCGGGCGAGGGAACTGTCGGCACCAAAACGGGTTCTTACCAACCAATGTCAATATTGGGCGGTGCATTCCGCCCTGCCCTGTCTATATACGGAAGGCGGGATGGGGATTCAGCCGTTGCCTCGGAAAATTTTCGCGCCCCTGCGGCGCGCCGCGCGGCCCCGCCGGGCGACCCGGATTTGCCCGCCCGCTGCATCCGCTCCGTGGCTGGAGCCGTAACAGTTTCGTTCCCCGCAATGGAAAGACCGCCATTCATGAACTGCCTCGATCACGATTCCGACGATTTCGACCCAGACAATCCGCTCAACAAGCCCGAGGTGCCCGAGGACGTGCAGGAGGCGATCCGCACGCTGATCCGCTGGGCGGGGGACGATCCGGCGCGCGAAGGACTGCTCGACACGCCCAAGCGGGTGGGCCGGGCATGGCTCGAATACTGCCGCGGCTATGGCGAGGATCCGGCGATCCATCTCGCCCGCGTGTTCGAGGAAGTGGGCGGCTATGACGAGATCGTGCTGCTGAAGGACATCCCCTTCCAGTCGGCCTGCGAGCATCACATGGCCCCCATCACCGGCAAGGCGCACATCGCCTACCTGCCGGACAGGCGCGTTGTCGGCATCTCCAAGCTCGCGCGCGTCCTTCACGGCTTCGCCAACCGTCTGCAGGTGCAGGAACGGCTCACCGCGGAGGTCGCGCAGTGCATCTGGGACAATCTCGAACCGCAGGGCGTCGCGGTCGTGATCGAGGCGCAGCACGGCTGCATGACCGGGCGCGGAGTAAGGACCCACGGGGTCGAAATGGTGACGAGCCGGATGCTCGGCTGCTTTCTCGAGGACCCGCGCAGCCGCAAGGAAGTGATGAGCCTGATGGGCTACTGAGGGCGCACCGGCCGCAACGAAAACGGGGCGGGCCGCCATGCGCGGTCCGCCCCGTTTCGATTCATCGGCCGAAAGCGCGGATCACATCCCCTCGACGCTTTTCGAGACGAGGATGTTTACGGCCACGCGGCGGTTCTGTGCGCGGCCGGCCTCGGTGCCGTTGTCGGCCGCCGGATCGGCGGTCGCCATGCCGGTGGGGGTGAGCATCCGCCACGGTTTCCACCCGCATTGCTGCTGGAGGAAATTGGTGACGCGCCCCGCCCGGCGCTCGCTCAGTTCCTGGTTGATCTCGTAGCTGCCGGTCGTGTCGGTGTAGCCGACCACGAGCAGCAGCGCGTTGTCCATCGCTTCGGCCTCGCGCGCGAAATCGCACAGCTCGCTCCGCGCGCGGCCCGACAGGTCGTACTTGCCGGTGTCGAAGTAGACGTTGGTCGTGCCCTTGACGTTGTACTGGTCGATGTTCGCGACCCGCCCGCGCAGGGCTTCGGCCACCGCCGCGTTCTCCTCGATCGCCGCGCCCTGTTCGGCGAATTGCTGGCGCGTGCCCGACTGGATCATCGAGGCGGTGCGAAGGTCGCGCGCCTTGAGATCGACCCTGCTTGCGAGCAGACGGCGGCCCCATTGCACCGTGTCGACCTTCACCGGCAGGCCGTTGAGCAGCGCATCGGGGCCGAGCCGGTCCTTGGCGAGCCCGAGGAACCCGCCCGAGGACTTGATCTCGGTGCCGGCGCCGACCGAGATTATCGTCTCGCTCCCGTCGGTGCTCGTGACCTGGATCGCCGAGCCGTTGCGCGCGGTGATCACGCCTTCCACGTCCGGTCCTTCGGGAAGGCCCTTTAGATCGGATGGCGGCGAGCCGTAGACGGTCGCGAGGGTGTCGTCGCGGTCGTTGTGCGGCCCGGCCGGTGTCGCCTGCTGCGGTCCCTGCTGCGGTTCCTGCCGGGCGAAAGCTCCCGACGCGGGAAGGGCGAGCGCTCCGGCAAGCAGCGCGAGCCCGGCCCGCTTCGAAATCACACTCATCGCTTTCCTCCTTCATGCGGCGCGGGCCCGTTCGCCCGGTCGGCAAAGGGGCCGCTCCGTGCGACATGCGGCCTGTGGCACCGCGTGCGATATAGGTCGGCCCGGTTGGTCGCGGCAAGCTTGCTGCCATATGAATCGCCCGGCCCGCACGGGGCCATCCTGAGCCGATGCGCGCGGCGCTTGCGGCAGGGCGAGGGGGACGCGCTGCACAAGTGAGAGTTTGCGAAGCGCCCGAAACCGTTTTAGCACTGTCTCAGGTTCGTTCACGCAGTCCCAGCCCGAGGAGTTCGTCACCATGCTTCGAGACCTGTTTTCTTCAAGAATCGCCGCCGGAATCGCTCTTGCCGCCATCGCCGGCACGCTCGCCGGATGCGAGGGCGAGGGACCCGAGGCCGATACCGAGCTGAACTCGCCCGCGATCGGGGAGCGGCAGGACAATTTCGAAGGGATCGCCGATTCCTTCAAGGCGATCCGCGGCCAGCTCGAACAGGAAAACCCGGATTTCGCGGCGATCCAGGCGAATGCCGAGGATATCAACCAGCGCGCCGGCAACATCGAACAGCATTTCGTCGAAGAGACCGCGCGCGAGGACGGTTACGACACCGAGGCGCTGGCCGCGATCTGGGCCGAGCCCGGCGAATTCACCGCCGCGCGGCAGAAGCTTTCCGAGACGAGCGCCGCGCTGGTCGAAGCCGCGGCCAGCGGCGAGGCGGCTGCCGTGGGTGCCGCTGTCAAGGAAATGGGCGGTTCGTGCAAGAACTGCCACGACGTGTTCCGCTACGACGACGAAGCCTGATCCGATGGACGAGCCCGCTCGCGCGGGTCCGGGCGCCCCGCCGCACCGGGTCAGGGTGTGGGACCCGGTCGTGCGCCTGTCGCACTGGAGCTTCGTGGTCCTGATCCCGGCGATGTGGTGGACGGCGGAAAATTCCGAATGGGGCTGGCACAAGCGGCTCGGCCTCGTGCTCTTCGGCATCCTTGTGCTGCGCATCGCGTGGGGCTTCCTCGGCCCGCGCACCGCGCGCTTCGCAGATTTCGTACGGGGGCCGAGCAGCGTGCTTGCCTATTTTCGGGGGAATCTGCCCGAGGGCGCGCAGCGGGTCGGGCACAATCCGGCGGGCGGGTACAGCACGCTCGCGCTGCTGCTGGTGATGCTGGCGCAGGCGTCGATGGGCCTGTTCGCGGGCGATCCCTTCGACGGGATGACGGGGCCGCTCAATCCGCTGGTCGGAGTGATGACCGCCGATACGATCACCGACCTGCACGAGACGTTCTTCTGGGTGGTCGTCGCCTTCATCGCGCTGCACGTCGCCGCGATCCTCTTCTACGAGGCGGTGCAGCGCGAACGGCTGGTCGGCGCGATGGTGACCGGGCGGCGGCGGGTCCCGCCGGGGGGCGAGGGGATCGGGACCCTGCCGCGGGCAAGGGCGCTCGCCGCGGTGCTGATCGCGGGAGGGCTGGCGTGGTGGATCGCACAAGGCGCGCCGCCGCTTACCTGATGCGGGAAAAGGGCGCCGTCCGCGAACGGCAGCGCCCCTGTCCCGTCCCGGTCCGCCCGTCAGAGCTGGCCGAGCATGTGCTCCGCGCTCGAGACCTTGAAGTCGCCCGGCGCCTCGACGTTCAACTGTTCGACCACGCCGTCGTTCACCACCATCGAAAAGCGCTGGCCGCGCTTGCCCATGCCGAAGCCCGATCCGTCCATGGTGAGGCCCAGCGCCTCGACGAAATCGCCGTTGCCGTCGGCGAGCATGGTGATGTTCTCGCTCCCCGCGGACTGGTTCCAGGCCTGCATCACGAAGGCGTCGTTGACCGCGGTGCCGCAGATCTCGTCGATCCCCTTGGCCCTGAGGTCGGAAGCCTTCTCGACGAAGCCGGGCAGGTGCTTGGCCGAACAGGTCGGGGTGAAGGCCCCGGGGACCGAAAAGAGCGCGACCCGCTTGCCGGCGAAGTAGTCGGCCGCCTGGACCTGCTGCGGGCCGTCGGCCGTGGCCTTGACCAGGGTCACGTCGGGCAGTTTGTCGCCTACCGAAATCGTCATGGATGCACTCCCTTTGCTCGTGGATGATACGCGCTTCCGGTATAGCGGCTTCGGGGGCCGTGCCAACCGCCGCGATCGCCTGCCCGGCGCATCCGGTCGCAGGGGATTCCGGCCTGCCGCAGCCAGCCATTTTCAGATATAAAGATAACTTTATATTGCCCCTGCGCGCGGTGCCCGCTATGGGCCACGCCAAGAGGGCGGAGTGAATGAACTTCGTCGACCAGAGTTCGTCCCAAGGAGATCGCTTCATGGCCACCGCCACCGCCGCCACGCCTGCCGTCGAATACAGGATCAAGGACATCGGCCTTGCCCAGTACGGCCGCGACGAGATCGCGATTGCCGAGACGGAAATGCCGGGCCTGATGGCGCTGCGGGAGGAATATGGCAGCGCGAAGCCGCTGAAGGGCGCGCGGATCACCGGCTCGCTCCACATGACGATCCAGACCGCGGTGCTGATCGAGACCCTGATCGAACTCGGCGCGGAAGTGCGCTGGGCGACCTGCAATATCTTCTCCACCCAGGACCACGCCGCCGCCGCCATGGCCGATCGCGGCGTGCCGGTGTTCGCGATCAAGGGCGAAAGCCTCGCCGATTACTGGGACTATGTCGGGCGCATCTTCGACTGGTCGACCGACGAGGACCCGGACCTTACCGCCAACATGATCCTCGACGATGGCGGCGATGCGACCATGTTCGCGCTGTGGGGCGCGCGGATCGAGGCGGGCGAGGAAATGCCGAACCCCCAGAATGCCGAGGAAATCGAAATGCAGCGCGCCCTCAAGGCCTTCGTCAAGGCGAAGCCGGGCTATCTCACCAAGACGGTGAAGACGGTGAAGGGCGTTTCGGAAGAGACGACCACGGGCGTCATGCGGCTCTACCAGATCGCCAAGCAGGGCAAGCTTCCCTTCCCGGCGATCAACGTCAACGATAGCGTCACCAAGTCGAAGTTCGACAACCTCTACGGCTGCAAGGAATCGCTGGTCGACGCGATCCGCCGTGCGACCGACGTGATGCTGGCCGGCAAGGTCGCCTGCGTCGCGGGCTACGGCGATGTCGGCAAGGGTTCGGCGGCCAGCCTGCGCGACGGCGGCGCCCGCGTGATGGTGACCGAGATCGACCCGATCTGCGCGCTGCAGGCGGCGATGGACGGGTTCGAGGTGGTCTCGATGGACGAGGCGGTCAAGCGCGCCGACATCTTCGTCACCGCCACCGGCAACGAGGACGTCATCACCGGCGAGCACATGAAGGCGATGAAGCACATGGCGATCGTGTGCAATATCGGCCACTTCGACAGCGAGATCCAGATCAGCGCGCTCGACAATTACGAGTGGAAGCAGATCAAGGAAGGCACCGACATGGTGACCATGCCCGATGGCAAGAGCCTGCTGGTCCTCGCCAAGGGCCGGCTCGTCAATCTCGGCTGCGCCACCGGCCACCCGAGCTTCGTGATGAGCGCGAGCTTCACCAACCAGACGCTCGCCCAGATCGAGCTGTTCACCAAGTCGGACGAATACGACAACGACGTCTACGTCCTGCCCAAGCATCTCGACGAGAAGGTCGCCGCGCTCCACCTCGAAAAGCTCGGCGTGCAGCTGACCAGGCTCAGCCCGAAACAGGCCGACTACATCGGCGTGCCGGTCGAAGGCCCGTTCAAGCCGGACCACTACCGCTACTGACCGCGCGTTTGCGCCAGCGACATCAAAAGCCCCCGCGCAAGCCTTGCGCGGGGGCTTTTTCATGAGGCCTTGCGCGCCGCGCCAGTTGCATCCTGCGCGGGTGCCGCATAGCTGGCAGACATGGAGTTGAACCCGCTCGCCCCCGTGCTGATCGGCCTGCTGCTCGCCGCCTGGACGGTGGGGGCGGCGGTGGTGGTGCTGCGGGCCAGCGCCAGGACGAGGCGCACGAGGGCGCTGCAGAAATCGCTCAAGCGGATGCAGCACCTGCTCGATGTCGGCCCGGCCGTGCCGCTGCTGGTGCGGGTCGACGGGCGGATCGAAGCGCCCGAACGGCTCGCGCGATGGCTCGGGCTGGAGAAGATGCCGGGGTATCTGAGCGAACTCGCGGCCGCGGGGGAAGGGGAGGCCGGCCTCGCGCCCGCCCAGCTCGATGCCCTGTCCGAAAGGATCCGCATCACGCAGAAGAGCGCCACCCCCTTCAAGCTCGCCCTGACCCCGCCCGGTTCGGGCCGCAGCCTCGCCTTCCAGGGCGCGCTCGCCGATCCGCAGGTCTCGCCCGGCGGGGCAGCGCTCGTCTGGGTGTTCGACTTCACCGAAAGCGAGGCCGAACTTGCCCAGATGCGAGCGGCGGCGAACCGCGCCGAGGCCGATTTCGCCGCGCTCGTCGGGCTGATCGAGGCCGCGCCCATGCCGATGTGGTTCCGCGGGCGCGACATGCAGCTGCGCCTCGTCAACCAGGCCTATGTCGAGGCGGTCGGCGCGCCGAGCGCGGAACGGGTCGTCGCCGGCCAGGCCGAACTGCTCGAACCCGAAGGCGGGCGCAGCCCCGCCGAGATCGCGCGCGCCAGCCTCGAGACTCAGCAGAAGAACGAACGCATCGTCGCCGCCACGATCCACGGCGAACGTCGCTCGCTCAGGGTCAGCGACCTCCCGCTCGGGCGCGAGGGGGTGGCGGGCTATGCCATCGACATCGAGGAACAGCAGCAGGTCGAACGCGCCTTCCGCGCCTATCGCGAGGCCCAGCGTGCGATGCTCGACCAGCTTTCGGTCGGGGTCGCGCAGTTCGACGCGAGCGAGCGGCTGGTTTCGGCCAACCTGCCCTTCGTGCGCCTGTTCGGCCTAGGCGGGGAGGCAAGTTCGGAACGGATCGCGTTCGAACGCTTCCTCGCCGATGCGCGCGAGCGCGGGCGCACGCCCGAAGTGCGCGACTTTCCCGAATGGCGCCGCGAACACGTCGCCTGGTTCGGCCAGCCGACCACGCAGGAAGAGGCCTGGCCGCTGCCCGGCGGCACGCATCTTCGCATCGTCGGCCACCCCATGCCCGATGGCGGGCTGGTCCTCATCGCCGAGGACCGCACGGAACAGCTCGCCCTTTCGGCCACCCGCGACACGCTGCTGCGGACCCGCACGGCGACGCTCGACTGCCTGTTCGAGGCGCTCGCGATCTTCGCGCCCGACGGTTCCGTGCAGCTCTGGAACCGCAGCTTCGCGGGAACCTGGGGCCTCACCCCCGAATTCCTCGATACCCATCCGGGCGCGCAGGAACTGCTCGATGCGATCGCGGCCAATCTGGTGAAGCCCGAGGAGGCGGAGCAGATCGGCGCGGTGGTGCGCGCGGCGACGCTCGACCGGCGCGGCCAGGGCGGGACGGTCGAGCTGACCGACGGGCGCACGCTGCGCTTTGCGGGCGTGCCGCTGCCCGACGGCAACGGGCTCCTGACCGTGCTCGACATCACCGCCTCGCAGAAGGCCGAGAAGGCGCTGCGCGAACGCGCCGCCGCGCTTGAGGAGGCGGACGCGGTGAAGGCCAAGTTCCTGGCCAACATGTCCTATGAATTCCGCACGCCGCTGACGACGATCGGCGGCTATGCCGAGATGCTCAAGACCGAGGCCGCGGGCGAACCGCTGGGCGAAGCGGCGGGCGAATATGTCGACGCGATCCTCGCCGCCGTGGAAAGGCTGACCGAACAGGTCGAGAACGTGCTCGACCTCTCCCAGTCCGAAGCGGGCCTGCTGCCGATCAGCAAGGAGGAGGTCGATCTCCTCCCGCTCCTCACCCAGGTCGTGCGCGAGCGCGAAAAGGCGATCATCGGCGCGGGGCTGAGCCTCGATCTGAAGGGCCGCCGCGGGCGCAAGGTAATGGCCGACCGCCGCCAGCTCGCGCGGGCGGTGGGCAACCTGCTCGACAACGCGATCGCGGCGACGCCGGAAGGCGGGCGGATCCTGGTCGAGCTGCCCAAGCCCGGTCCGGGCGACGCCTGGAGCGCGGCGATCATCCTGAGGGACAACGGGCGCGGAATGAGCAAGACCGACCTGTCGCGCGCGCTCGACGGCCTTGCCAAGGGCAGCGACGGCCGGATCGAACGGCGCAGCGGGCTCGGCCTGCCGCTGACCCGGCAGCTGATCGAGGCGCATGGCGGCACGCTCGCGATCGAGAGCCGGGAGGGCGTGGGCACCACCGCGACCATCCGGCTGCCGTGAGCGCGCCCGAAGCCCGCATCGACCTGCCCGACCTCGCCGCCACCGCGGCGCTGGGCGAACGCATCGCGCGCGTCCTGCGGCCGGGCGACGTGATCGCGCTGACCGGCGGGCTCGGCGCGGGCAAGACGACGCTCGCCCGCGCGATCCTCGCCGCTCTGGGGCACGAGGGCGAAGTGCCTTCGCCGACCTTCACGATCATCGAAACCTATGACGCGCCGCCGCTGCGCCTGCCGGTGGTCCATGCCGATTTCTACCGGCTCGAGGACCCCTCCGAACTGGCCGAGATCGGGCTCGACGACTACCGCGAGGGCGCCGTGCTGATCGCGGAATGGCCCGACCACGCGGGCGGCTTCGCGCATGAACCCGCGTGTCTCGACATCACGCTGGAGCGCGGTGCGAAAGATGCGGACGAGGGGCGGTTCGCGATTGTGAAGGGCCGGCCCGATTGGCTAGGACGAATGCCATGACTACCCTTCCCGAAGGGCTGCACGATTTCCTCCGCGAGGCGGGGTGGAGCGATGCGGCGATCGATCCCCTGCCCGGCGATGCCTCGTTCCGGCGCTATTTCCGCCTGCGCGGCGAAGGGCGCAGGGCCATGCTGATGCACGCGCCGCCCCCGCACGAGGATCCGCAGGCCTTTCTCGACGTCGCCGGATACCTGGCCGAACAGGGAATGCGCGCGCCCGCGATCCACCACGCCGACCCGCGGGCGGGCTGGGTGCTGCTCGAGGATTTCGGCGACGACAGGATGCGCGACTGGCTCGATGCGCGGCCCGGTGACGAGGAGACCGCCTACGAGGCCGCGGTGCTCGCGCTGGCCGAGCTTCACGGCAAGCCGCCCGGCCCCTTCGCCCCCTACGACATGGCAGCCTACCTACGCGAGGTGCGGCTTTTCACCGAATGGTACGCCCCCGCCGCCGGGATCGAGGTGGACGAGGCCGGCTTCGAGGCGGCCTGGCGCGAAGTGCTCGAACCGGTCGTCACGAGCCCGCACAACGGGGTCACCGTGCTGCGCGACTACCACGCGGAGAACATCATGCTGCTCGGCGGCACGCCCGGGGCGCCGCAGGGACTGATCGATTTCCAGGACGCGCTGGTCGGCCATGCGGGCTACGACCTCGTCTCGCTGCTCCAGGATGCGCGGCGCGATGTCGATCGGGGGTTCGCCGACATGATGCTCGATACCTATCGCGAGGAGCGCCGCCGCCGCGGCGTGAACCTTTACGACACGGGTTTCGTCGGCGAATTCGCCACGCTGGGCGCGCAGCGCAACGCGAAGATCGTCGGCATCTTCACCCGGCTTGCGAGGCGCGACGGCAAGCCGCGCTACCTCGCGATGATCCCGCGCGTGTGGAAACTGCTCGAGGCGGACCTCGGATATCCCGCGCTCGCGCCCGTCGCCCGCTGGTTCGATGCCAATATCCCTGCGGCCCTGCGCGCGTCGGGCGGGGGCAAGATCGAATGACTGCCCGCTTCGACGAGCCACCGCCGCTCGCCAGCGACAGCGCGATGGTGCTGGCGGCCGGGCTCGGCAAGCGGATGCGCCCGCTCACCGCCGCGCAGCCCAAGCCGCTGGTCCGGGTCGCGGGCAAGGCGCTGATCGACCACGCGCTCGACCGGCTCGCGGATGCGGGGATCGCGCGGGCGGTGGTCAATGTCCACTACATGGCCGACGCGCTCGAGGCGCACGTGCTGGAACGCTCGGTGCCGAAGGTGACGATCTCGGACGAGCGCGACCTGCTGCTCGAAACGGGCGGCGGGCTGGTCCGGGCGCAGGCGCACCTGCCCGATCCCTTCTTCTGCCTGAACGCCGACAACATCTGGCTCGACGGGCCGAAGAACGCCTTCGCCGATCTCTCCGCGCGCTGGGACCCGGCGGCGATGGACGCGCTGCTGCTGGTCGTGCCCCATGTCCGGGCGAGCAATTTCACCGGGCCGGGCGATTTCTACATGGACGCAAGCGGGCTTCTCTCCCGCCGGCGGACGGGCCGGATCGCGCCGTTCATCTACACCGGCATCCAGCTCGTTTCGCACCGCCTGCTGCGCGATGCGCCGGAGGGGCCGTTTTCGACCAACATCCTGTGGAACCGCGCGATCGCAGAGGGGCGGCTTTACGGCGTCGCCTTCACCGGCCAGTGGTTCGAAGTCGGCACCCCGCAGGCGATCGCGCCGACCGAAGCCGCGCTCTGCGGGGTCTAGACGCGCGCGATGGCGAAGCGGCCCGGCCCGGCAATCCATTCGATCGCCGCCCATCGCGGCTTCGCCGATGCGCTGGTCGCGGGGCTGGTGCCGCGCTACCGCGAAGGCGACCTGGGCCTCGCCCGGCTGACCCTCATCGTCCCTTCGACCCGCGCCGCACGCACCATCGCGGACGCCTTCATCCGCCACGCCGGGGAAGCGGGCGAAGCGGGCCTGCTGATGCCGCGCATGGTGACGGTGGGCGATCTCGATCTCGACGAGGCGCTCGGCGCGCTGCTCGATCCGCTCGGGGCCGAGGACATTCCTCCCGCGATCGACCCCGGGCGGCGCTGGCTCGAACTCGCCGCCCTGGTGGAGGCGGAGCGCGCCGCGCTGGGTGAGTCGCCGCTCCCGGGCGCGGCGCGGCTGCGGCTGGCGCGGGACATCGCGCGGACGATGGACCGGCTGCTGGTCGAGGCGAAGGAACCCGAAGACCTGCTCGGCGAAGCGGTCCTTTCCGCGCTCGGCGACCTGGCCGAACACTGGCAGCGTTCGCTGCGGCTGTTCGCGCGGGTGCAGGCGCGCTGGCGCGTCCGGCTCGGGGAAATGGGCGCGGTGGATGCGGCGCAGCGGCGCAACCTCCTGTTCGAACGTGCCGCGCGGCAGTGGCGCGCGCAGCCGCCCGCGACCCCGATCATCGCCGCCGGCGTCACCAGCGCCGCGCCCGCGCTTGCGCGGATGCTGCGGACGATAGCGGACCTGCCGAACGGGGCGGTGATCCTGCCCGATCTCGACCTCGCAATGAGCGAGGCCGCGTGGGAGGAGCTCGGCCGGGCGGGCGCGACGCCGGAACCGGGCGGCGAGGTGTTCGCCCGCGGCGATGCTCTCACCCACCCGCAATATCACCTCAAACTGCTGCTCGAACGCATGGGAGTCGCGCGGGCCGAGGTCCGCCCCTGGCACCGCCGCGGCATGACCGCTGCCGAGCCCGAGCGCAGCCGCGCGATCAGCTCGCTGTTCCTGCCGCCCGAGGCGAGCCGCGCCTGGATCGACCTTGCCCCGGAGCAGCGGCGGCTGTCCGGCGTCCGGATGATGACCCTCGCGACGGCCGAGGAGGAGGCGCAGGCGATCGCCCTGCTGGTGCGCGAAAAGCTGGAGGTGCCAGGGGCGCGGATCGCGGTCGTCACCCCGGACCGCGGCCTCGCGCGGCGGGTGGTGCAGCATCTCGCGCGCTGGAACATCGCCGCCGACGACAGCGCGGGCCGCCCGCTCGCGCTGACGCCCGCGGGGCGCCTGTTCGGCCAGCTCGCGGAGCTGATGAGCGAGGGTCCGACGCCGCTCGGCGTGATCGCGGCGCTCGCCCACCCGCTGGTGCGCGCCGAGACGCCCGCGCAGCGCAAAGGCTGGCTCGCAAGCCTGCGCGCTTTCGACCACCGGCTGCGCGGGGCGGCGCCCGCGCCGGGGCTCGGCGCGCTCGGCGCGTTCGCGCGGCGGGCGGGCGAGGCCGAATGGTGGCGGGAGGTGGAGGGGCTTCTGGAGCCGCTGCTCCAACCGCTCGCGGGGGGCGGAGAGGACTTACCCCTCGCCGACATGGTGGACACGCTCGCCGCGAGCGCCGAGACCTTGTGCGGGATGCGCGTCTGGGCGAACGAGGACGGGCGCGCGCTCGCCGCGATGATCGACCGGCTGCGGCTGGACGCGCGCGCCTGCGAAACGCGTCTCCACCCGCGCGAGCTGGGACAGGTGCTGCGGGGCTGCATGGACGAGGTCGTGGTGCGCCCGCCCTATGGCGGCCATCCGCGGGTCGTCGTGTTGGGCCTGCTCGAAGCGCGCATGACCCGCGCCGATCTCGTCATCTGTGCGGGCCTCAACGAGGGGACCTGGCCGCAATCGCCGTCGCCCGACCCGCTGCTTGCGCCCGGCGTGCTGCGCGCGCTCGGCGTGCCGGGGGCGGAGTTCCGCATCG
Organism: Erythrobacter sp. HL-111; assembly: GCF_900105095.1. Taxonomy (NCBI): domain Bacteria; kingdom Pseudomonadati; phylum Pseudomonadota; class Alphaproteobacteria; order Sphingomonadales; family Erythrobacteraceae; genus Erythrobacter; species Erythrobacter sp. HL-111. Next base: position 508,820 of record NZ_LT629743.1, read on the forward strand.
GCCTTGCCGCGCACGATCTCGCCGGGGCGCTGGGCGCGCCGGAAGTCGTGCTGAGCCGGGCGCAACGCGACGCCGAGGGGCCTACGCTGCCCTCGCGCTTCTGGCTCAGGGCCGAGGCGCTGCTGGGCGAGAAGCTGGCCGAACGGCAGCGCGAGACGCGCATTCCCGCACTGCTCCCCCGGCTCGACCGCGCGCCCGACCCGGTCCCGCCCGCGCCCCGGCCCGAACCGCGTCCCTCGGCCCGCCAGCGCGACGTCGCGATCCGGGTCACCGCGCTCGACCGGCTGCTGGGCGACCCCTACCAGTTCTACGCCCAGGAAATCCTGCGGCTCTCAAGGCTCGATCCCCTTGGCGCCGATCCGTTCGACGATCCGGCGCTGCGCGGCACGCTCGTCCACGCCATCCTCGAAGCCTGGCACGGCGAGCGCGCGGTGAACCCCGGCCTGCCGCTCGTGCCCTTTGCCGAAGCGCGGCTGGCGCGGGAATCGGTCCATCCCCTGTTCCGCGGGTTGTGGCAGCCGCGCATTCTCAAGGCGCTCGAATGGTTCGAAAGCCGCATCGCCGCGAACGAGGCGGAGGGCCGCACCGTCCTCGCGTGGGAAGCGAGGGGCGCGATGAAGGTGAGCGGGGTCGAGGTGCGCGGGCGGGCCGACCGGATCGACCGCCTGCCGGGCGGGACTCTCGCCATCGTCGATTACAAGACCGGCAAGCCGCCCACCGCGGCGCAGGTCGAGGCGGGTTTCGCGCTGCAGATGGGGCTGCTCGGCCTGATCGCGCGCGACGGCGCCTTTGAAATGGACGGCCTGCGGGTGAGCGGGGAGGCGGGGGCGTTCGAATACTGGTCGCTCGGGCGCGATTCGAAACGCGCCGGGGAGGGCATTCCCGCCTTCGGCTATGTCGAGGAGCCGGTGCGGACCGGGAGCAGGCGCAGCGGGCTTTCCCCCGAGCAATTCCTCCCCCACCACGAGGCGAAGCTCGCCGAAGCCATCGCGCGCTACATCCGGGGCGATGAACCCTTCCGCGCGCGGGAAAACCCGGATTATCCCGGCTACCACGAATATGACCAGCTGATGCGGCTTGACGAATGGATCGTCACGCTGTTGCCGGCAGGCGATACCGGCCGCGCCGGGACGAAAGGCGACGGGCGATGAGCGGCCGGGTCTTCCCGCTCGAGGGCAACCAGCGCGATGCGGTCGATCCGCAGGACAATGTCTGGCTCTCCGCCTCGGCGGGGACGGGCAAGACGCAGGTGCTTTCCGCGCGGGTGCTGCGCCTGCTCCTGCGCGAGGAGGTCGATCCCTCCGCGATCCTGTGCCTCACCTTCACCAAGGCGGGCGCGGCGGAAATGGCGAACCGCATCAACGCCGTGCTCGCGCGCTGGGTGCGGCTCGAACCGGCGGCGCTGGCGAAGGAACTGGGCCATCTCGGCGCGGACATCGACCCGGCCACGCAGGCGCGCGCGCGGACCCTGTTCGCGAGCGTGCTCGACTGTCCGGGCGGCGGGCTGAGGATCGACACGATCCACGCCTTCTCGCAATGGCTGATCGCCAGTTTCCCCGAGGAAGCGGGGCTCCAGCCCGGCGCGCAGCCGATGGACGATCGCACCCGCGAACTGCTTGCCCGTGACGTGCTGACCGCGATGATCGAGGAAGCGCACGCCACCGGCGACGAGCGGCTGACGGGGGCGATCGCCGATTTCGTCACCCGCAAGGACCCGTCCGCGCTACGCGGCTGGCTGCTGCGCTGCGCGGCCGCGGGCGAGCTGTGGGAAGGTCCGGCGGGCTGGCAACTCCCGCTCGGCGAACGCGTGCGCCGCCTGCTCGAAATCCCCGCCGATGCGGACGAGTCCTGGGCGGCGGAGATATTGCACCCCGACACCTTTCCCGACCACCAGCTCGCCGCGATGCTGCCCGCGATGCAGGCCTGGAAGGTGCAGACCGGGCGCGACTGTGCGGCCTTCATCCCCCGCTGGCTGTCCTGTCCGCCCGCCGAACGCGCCGCGCTGGTCGCGTGCTTCTGCGACACGATCCTTACCAAGAAGGGCGAACCGCGCCAGATGAAGGGGCCGGCAAAGCAGGACCCGCGCATTCCCGAACGGCAGCAGGAAGTCGCCGCCGCGCTCGCGCTCTACCACGAACGGCGCGCGCTCCTCGGGCTGGCCGCGCTGCTGGAGGACGCGCTCACCATCGGGCGTGCCTTCGCGCTCCGCTGGGACGAGGCGAAACGGCGCGAGGGCCTGCTCGAATTCGACGATCTCATCCGCAATGCCGCAAGGCTGCTCTCGGGCTCGCTCTCGGCCGACTGGATCCGTTACAAGCTCGACCGGCGCTTCGACCACATCCTGATCGACGAGGCGCAGGACACCAACCGCGCGCAGTGGGACATCGTCGAGGCGCTGATCGACGATTTCTTCGCGGGCGAAGGCGCGCATGGCGACCGGCTGCGCACGATCTTCACCGTGGGCGATTACAAGCAGGCGATCTTCGGCTTCCAGGGGACGAGCCCCGAAAACTTCGCCCGGGCGAAGGACAGGGTGCGCGCGCGGATCGAGGCGGCGCGGGCGAATATCCAAAGCGCGCGGACGAACCGGCGGATGCCGCGTTTCCGCGATCTCGACCTCGGGCGATCCTATCGCACCTCCCGCCCCGTGCTCGATTTCGTCAACGCGGCGATCGAAACGCTCGGGCACGAAGCCTTCGGGCTCGACCGGGCGCCGGGCGAGCATCGCGGGGCGGAGCGGCCGGGGCTCGTCACCCTGTGGCAGCCCGTGCGCTCGATCGATGCGGCGGGAGCCGAGCCGGAGGAGGACGAGCAGGACTGGCTGCCGCGCCACGATACGCTCCTCGCCGAAAAGATCGCGCACCAGGTCGAACGCTGGGTCAAGCGGGTGGAGCCCTTCGTGCTCGCCAAGGGCGAGCCGCGCCACGCGCAGGCGGGCGACGTCATGGTGCTGGTGCGGAAGCGCAAGGAGCTCGCCGCGCAGATCGTCGCCAAGCTCCATACCCGCGGCGTGCCCGTCGCCGGGGTCGACCGGCTGCGCCTCGGCCAGCCGCTGGCGGTGCGCGACCTGCTCGCGGCGCTGCGCTTCGCCGCGCAGGTGCGCGACGACCTCGCGCTCGCCTGCCTGCTGGTCTCCCCGCTGATGGGCTGGACCCAGGACGACCTTCTCGCCTTCGCGGTGCGCGAGAAAGGCGTGGGTCTGTGGGACCACCTCAGGCGGCACGACGACCCCTTCGTGAAGGCGAGCGCCGAACGCTTGCGCGACCTGCTCGCGCTCGCCGATTACCAGACTCCGCAGGCGCTGCTCGCCTGGCTCCTCACCGGGCCGTGGCGCGGGCGGGCGAAGCTGGTCGCGCGGCTGGGGCGGGAGGCGAACGATCCGATCGACGAGCTGCTCAACGCCGCCTTCGCCTACGAGAGCGCGCACCCGGCGAGCCTTGCGGGCTTCCTCGAATGGTTCGACGCGGGCGCGACCGATCTCAAGCGCGATTCGGGCGAGGCCGGGGGACAGGTGCGGGTGATGACCGTGCACGGGTCCAAGGGGCTGCAGGCGCCGATCGTGATCCTCGCCGATGCGACCGGCGAACCGGGCAGGGAAGGCGAACTCGCGCTCGAGGAAAGGCCGCTCGGCGAACCGACCGGGCGGATGGTGCCCGTCCCCGCGCTTTCGCGGGAGCACCTGTGCGGGCGCGTCGCCGAAGAGGCGGAGCGCAGCAGGATCGCCGGGATGCAGGAACATTGGCGGCTGCTCTACGTCGCGATGACGCGGGCGGAGGAAGCGCTTTTCATCGGCGGCTCGCTCGGCCCGCGCCATGCGGAAAAGGGGCCGCCGCAGGAAAGCTGGTACGCCCGGCTCGCGCCGCTGTTCGGCGGGGCCGAATACGAGGACGCGATCTGGGGCACGCGGCGGGAACTCGGCCACAGGGCCGATCCGCTGGTGCCGCCGGGCGATGATGCGGGGGCTGCGGCGAGCGAACCCCTGCCCGCCTGGGCGATGACGCCGGTCGGTCCCGAACCGCGCCCGCCGCGTCCGCTCGCGCCGAGCGGGGCGGGGGAGGAACGGGGCGCCGACCCGCCGCTTGCCGCCGTGCCGCAGGGGGCCGAGGCCGCGGCGCTCGCCGCGCGCCGCGGAACGCTGATTCACCGCCTGCTCGAACGCCTGCCCGACATCGCGCCCCCGGCCCGCGAGGAGGCGGCGCGGCGCTGGCTCGCGCGGCAGGCGGGCGATCTCGACGAGGCGGTGCGCGCCGAGATGGCGGCGAGCGCGCTCGCCGTGCTGGCGAATCCCGCCTTTGCCGCGATCTTTTCGGACCGGGCGCTTGCCGAGGTGCCACTCGCCGCGACGATCGGCGGGATCGTGGTCGCCGGGACCGCCGACCGCCTGCTGGTCGGCGCGGACGAGGTCACGGTGGTCGATTTCAAGACGACCCGCCGCCCGCCCGCCCGGCTGGAGGAGGTGCCCGCCGCGACCCTGCGCCAGATGGCCGCCTATGCCGCCGCGCTCGGGGCGATCCATCCGGGCCGCCGCATCCGCGCCGCGCTGCTCTACACCCACGCCCCGCTGCTGATCGAACTGCCGCCCGAAACGCTCGCCGCGCACAAGCGGGAATTGGGCGAAGCGGAGGAAACCTATCCGCCCGATGCTCCGATGCGGCTTGAGTGAGCGCGGATCGCGCCTAGTTTGTTTGACAAGATACACCCGTTCCCGAAGGAGACGAGAAATGGCGACCGTGAACGTGACCGATGAAAGTTGGAAAACCGACGTGCTCGAAAGCGACAAGCCCGTGCTGGTCGATTTCTGGGCCGACTGGTGCGGCCCGTGCAAGATGATCGCCCCGGCGCTGGAGGAAATCAGCGACGAGCTCGGCGAGAAGGTCACGATCGCCAAGATGGACATCATGGCGAACACCGGCGTGCCGACCGAGATGGGCGTGCAGGGCATCCCCTTCCTTGTCCTGTTCAAGGACGGCAAGCCTGCCGCGCACCTCCAGGGCGCCCGCCCGAAAAGCCAGTTGAAGCAATGGCTTGAAAGCGAACTTTAAGACCTGATGCGCGATCCGGCCCGGGCAGGAGCCGCGCCGGGGCCGGATCGCCGGCCTAGACCTCGGTCAGTGCGACGAAAGCGTCCCAGATCGCGGGGCTCGACGCGCCGACGAGGGTCGGCTTTCCGTCCCCGTCATCGACCCGGTACTCGCTCCCGTCGACCCGCATCGCGCGCCCGCCGGCCTCGTTGAGCCACAGCGCGCCCGCGGCGTGGTCCCAGGGATAGGTGCGCTTGAAGGTCGACAGGTCGTTGACGCCCAGCGCGAGGCGCGGATATTGCTCGGCCGCGCAGCGCGGGATGTCGACCAGCGTGTAATGCGGGGCGAGCTCCGCCTCGATCCGCGCGACTTCCTCGGCGGTGCGGAACATCCGGCTGACCGCGGTGACGGGGTGCTGCTCGCCCGTCGTGCGCGCCGCCACGATCTCGCCGTCGATCCGCGCCCCTTCGCCCGCGCGCGCATGGCAGAGCCGGTCGGAAACGGGATCGTAGATCCATCCCGCGATGGCCCTGCCTGCGTCGGCGAGCGCCACGATGATGCCGAACGGCTCCTTGCCCGCGGCGAAGTTCGCGGTGCCATCCAGCGGATCGATGATCCAGCACTGTTCGGAGAGTCTATCGAGCACGCTCGCGTCGGCGTGGACCGCTTCCTCGCCGACGACGGCGACGCCGGGGGCGAGGCGGCTGAGCGCTTCGGTCAGGAATTCCTCGACTTCGCGGTCGACGATCGTGACGGGATCGTCCTCGCCCTTCATTTCGACCTGCGCCTCGGTCAGCGCGCGGAAACGCGGCATCATCGAACGGGTCGCAGCGAAGCGCAGCAGGTCGCGGATTTCCGCGTCGAGGGCGGTGAGGTCGCTCATGAACGGTAATCCGCGTTGATCGCGATGTAGCCGTGGGTGAGGTCGCAGGTCCACACCGTCGCCCGGCCGTCTCCGATGCCGAGGTCGACCGCGAGGTCGATCTCGCGCCCCTTGAGGTGTGCGGCCACGGGCGCCTCGTCGTAATCCTCGACCGGTTTGCCCTCGCGCGCGGTCCAGATGCCGCCGAAGGCGATCGAGAGCCGGTCGCGGTCCGCCGGTTCCCCCGCCTTGCCGACAGCCATCACGACCCGGCCCCAGTTCGCGTCCTCGCCCGCGATCGCGGTCTTGACCAGCGGCGAATTGGCGATCGCGAGGGCCACGCGGCGTGCGCTCGCGTCGCTCGCCGCGCCCGCGACGCGCACGGTGACGAATTTCGAGGCGCCCTCGCCGTCGCGCACGACGAGCTGGGCGAGGCGGCGGCAGACATCGGCCAGCGCCGCGGCGAAGGCGTCCGCGCCGGGGCTGGTCCAGTCCTCGATCCGGGCATTGCCCGCCCTGCCGGTCGCGAAGACGAGCACCGTGTCGCTGGTCGAGGTGTCGCCGTCGACCGTGATGCAGGAGAAGGTCACGGCATTGGCGCGCTCCAGCGCTTCCTGCAGGAAGCCCGGCGCCACCGCGGCATCGGTGAAGACATAGCCGAGCATGGTCGCCATGTCGGGCGCGATCATGCCCGATCCCTTGACGATGCCGGCCAGTTCCACCCGCGTTGCGCCGAGCATTGCGCTGGCATGGGCGCCCTTGGGGAAGGTGTCGGTGGTGGCGATCGCCCGTGCCGCGTCCTCCCAGCCGCATTCCCCGGCCGCCAGCGCCGCCGCGATCCCGGCGCGCGCCCTGTCCACGGGCAGCGGCACGCCGATCACCCCGGTCGAGGAGACGAGCACTTCGTCCGGCGCGCAGCCGAGCGCTTCGCCCACCTGCGCCTGGATCGCCTCGACCGCCTGGCGCCCCCGGTGTCCGGTGAAGGCGTTGGAATTGCCCGCATTGACGATCAGCGCGCGGCCGCTTCCCGCCCTGACCTGTTCGCGCCCCCGTTCGACCTCGAAGGAGGCGCAGGCGCTCTTGGTGAACACCCCGGCAAGCGCCGTCCCGGGCGCGAGTTCGGCGAAGGTGAGGTCGCAGCGGTCCCAGTTCTTGTACCGCGCCCGCGCGACCCGCAGGCTCACCCCGGCAATGGCGGGCATTTCGGGGAAGGGCAGGGCAAGGGGCGAGCGTTCGAGATCCATGGCGCGCGGCTCTATTGCCAGCGGCGTTGCCGGGCAAGCGGCGATCGCCGCCCTGTTCGCGGGCGCTGCCCCCCGTCCGACGCGGCGCGGACGCGCTGACCGGAGGGCCTTGCGGGCAGGAACCCGGGAACGACGGGCAAAGCCGGTGGACGAACGCGCCCGGAGCGCCTATCTGACCATCGCATGACGCGTCACCTGCTCGCCCTTCTGGCCCTGCTTTCGGGTCTCGCTGCGCTGAGCGGCCCGGCCAGCGCGTCCGCCCATCCCCTCGTCGCCTGCAACATCGGCCCCTCGGCCGAGGCGAGCGAAGCCCGCGCCCACGTGCCGGCCACGCCTGCCGATGCCGGGGACAAGGCCGCCCGGCGCGGCCGCGAGACGCAGCGCCCGGCGCCCGTCCCGCGCCCGCGCGCGCTGCGGATGCCGGTCCTGATGGGGGTCGAGCGCGCGCTCGAATAGGTTTGGGACCGCACGTTCGGCCTGCCTTTCGCGGGCAGGTCCCCGCGCGCTCGTCACCGGCGCGCCCTTCCCGGCATTTCGCGGCTCCCGCTGACAGGGACCGGCATACCAGTTCAGGACATCCGCCATGTTCAACCAAATCATGAAGTCCGTCTTCGGTTCGTCGAACGACCGCTACGTCAAGTCGCTCAGCAAGATCGTCAATGAAATCAATGCTCTCGAAGAACGCATCAAGTCGATGTCGGACGACGAGCTGAAGGGCCAGACGACCAGGCTGCGCGAGCGGCTCGACGGCGGCGCGAGCCTCGACGACATCCTGCCCGAAGCCTTCGCCACGGTGCGCGAGGCTTCGCTGCGCGTGCTCGGGATGCGCCATTTCGACGTGCAGCTGATCGGCGGCATCGTGCTCCACCGCGGCGAGATCGCCGAGATGCGGACCGGCGAGGGCAAGACCCTGGTCGCGACCCTGGCGGTCTATCTCAACGCGCTCGAGGGCAAGGGCGTCCACGTCGTCACCGTCAACGACTATCTCGCCCGGCGCGACGCCGAATGGATGGGGCAGCTCTACGGATGGCTCGGCCTGTCGGTCGGCGTGATCGTCCCCAACATGGACGAATTCTCCAAGCGCGAGGCCTACAACGCCGACATAACCTACGGCACCAACAACGAGTTCGGGTTCGACTACCTGCGCGACAACATGAAGCACGATCGCGGTTCGATGGTGCAGCGGCCCTTCAACTACGCGATCGTCGACGAGGTCGATTCGATCCTGATCGACGAGGCGCGCACGCCGCTGATCATCTCGGGGCCGACCGAGGACAAGTCGGATCTCTACGTCGCGCTCGACGCGGTGGCGAAGCGCATCCCGAAGGAATGGCTCGACATCGACGAGAAGACGAAGCGCGTCCAGCTGACCGAGGAGGGGATCGACGAGGTCGAGAAGATGCTCGTCGAGCAGGAACTGCTCGAAACGCCCAACCTCTATGACGTGGAGAACACGCAGGTCGTCCATCATCTCGACCAGGCGCTCGTCGCCAATTTCGCCCGCCAGCGCGACACGGACTACATCGTCAAGGATGACAAGGTCGTCATCATCGACGAATTCACCGGGCGCATGATGGAAGGGCGGCGCTGGTCGAACGGCCTCCACCAGGCGGTCGAGGCGAAGGAAGGGGTCAAGATCGAGCCCGAGAACCAGACCATGGCCTCGATCACCTTCCAGAACTATTTCCGGATGTATCCCAAGCTGTCCGGCATGACCGGGACGGCAGCCACCGAAGCGGCGGAATTCTGGGACATCTACAAGGTCAACGTCGTCGAGATCCCGACCAACAAGCCGGTCCAGCGGATCGACGAGGAGGACGAGTTCTACAAGAACACGATGGACAAGTTCCAGGCCATCGCCAAGGCGATCAAGGAGAAGAACGCCAAGGGCCAGCCGATCCTCGTCGGCACGGTTTCGATCGAGAAATCCGAGCTTCTGAGCCAGTTCCTCGACAAGGAGGGCGTCCGCCACGAAATCCTCAACGCCCGCCAGCACGAGCGCGAGGCGCATATCGTGGCGCAGGCCGGGCGCCTTGGCGCGGTGACGATCGCAACCAACATGGCCGGGCGCGGGACCGACATCCAGCTCGGCGGCAATCTCGAATTCCGCATCAACGACGAACTCGGCGACATGCCCGAAGGCCCCGAGCGCGACGCCGAGATCGAGCGGATCAAGCGCGAGCTCGAGGAGGAAAAGCAGCAGGTGCTCGATGCCGGCGGACTCTTCGTGCTCGGCACCGAACGCCACGAATCGCGCCGCATCGACAACCAGCTGCGCGGCCGTTCGGGACGCCAGGGCGACCCGGGCCTGTCGCGCTTCTACCTCTGCCTCGAGGACGACCTGCTGCGCATCTTCGGCCCGGACACGCTGTTCGCCAAGATGATGAACTCGAACCTCCAGGACGGGGAGGCGATCGGGTCGAAATGGCTGTCGAAGGCGATCGAGACGGCGCAGAAGAAGGTCGAGGCGCGCAATTACGACGCGCGCAAGAACGTCGTCCAGTACGACGACGTGATGAACGACCAGCGCAAGGTCATCTACGAACAGCGCGCCGAGATCATGGACGCCGAAGCGGTCGACGATGTCGTCGTCGACATGCGCCACGACACGATCAACGCGATCGTTTCGGCCGCGTGCCCGCCCGGGTCCTATCCCGAACAATGGGACATCGCCGGACTGAAGGAGCGCATCGACGAGGTCTTCGGGTTCGATGTGCCGATCGAGGACTGGCTCGAGGAGGAGCAGGTCGAACCCGAACTGATCGAGCAGCGCCTGCGAGAAAAGGCCGATGCGATCATGGAAGAGAAGGTCGCCGCCTTCGACGAGGGCGACTGGCGCCGGGCGGAAAAGGACATCCTGCTGCGCCAGCTCGACCACCACTGGAAGGACCACCTCGCGACGCTCGACGCGCTGCGCCAGGTCATCTGGATGCGCGGCATCGCGCAGAAGCAGCCGATCAACGAATACAAGCAGGAAGCCTTCGGCCTGTTCGAGACCATGCTCGAAAAGCTGCGCGAGGACGTGACCAAGTTCCTGTTCCGCAACGAGTTCCGTCCCGCCCGCCCGGCCCCGGTGAACCTGCCGGACCTGCCCGATTTCCTGACCGGCCACATCGACCCGCTGACCGGGCTCGACAATTCGGACGATGGCGACGGTTCGGAAAAACACCCGGAACTCTTCGGCTCGCTCGCCGGGTCGCTGCGGGCGGCGTCCGGGCCGGGCGGGGCGGACCGCGACAACCCTTACGCCAATCTCAACATCAGCCGCAACGCGCCGTGCCCCTGCGGCAGCGGCAACAAGTACAAGCACTGCCACGGCGCAGCCGGGGCGCGGCAGATCGCCTGAGGCAGGACTGACCTGATCCAGGCGGGCGGGGCGGCATGGTCGGCGCGGTTCCGGTCCTGCTCGTCCTCGCCTTCGCGCTGACCGCGCTGCTTTATGCCAGCGTCGGGTTCGGCGGCGGATCGACCTATGCCGCGCTGCTCGTCCTGGCGGGGCTCGACTACCGCCTGCTGCCCGCGCTGGTGCTGGCCTGCAACATCGTCGTCGTGGCCGGATCGACCCTGCGCTTCGCGCGGGCGAAGGCCCTGCCCTGGCGCGGGGCGATGCTGCTGACCGCGCTCGCCGCGCCGGCCGCGCTCCTTGGCGGGTTGACGCCCCTGGACCGGACGACCTTCCTTACCCTGCTCGGCGCGAGCCTTGTCCTGACCGCGCTCACCATGCTGGCCCCGGTGAGCGAGGCGCGCGCCGAGGAACCGACGCGGCTCGCCCGGGCGATGCCGGTGATCGCCGCGCCGCTCGGCTATCTTGCGGGGCTGGTCGGGATCGGCGGCGGCATCTTCCTTGCCCCGCTGCTCCACCTCACCCGCTGGCGCGATGCGCGGGGCATAGCCGCGACGGCCAGCTTCTTCATCCTCGTCAATTCCTGCTTCGGCCTCGCCGGGCAGTTGCTCAAGGGCGGCCCGGACCGGTTCGCCGCGGCAATAGAGGGAGGGCTTCCGCTGCTGCTCGCGGTGGCGATCGGCGGCCAGGCGGGAAGCCTGCTTGCCGCGCGGTTCCTGCCGCTGCGCTGGATCCGCTGGCTCACGGCCTTGCTGGTCATGATCGTGGGGGTGCGGCTGCTCTTTGGGCTGTAGCACCGGGAGGTCCCATCGAGCGCCTTCAGAGATGCCGCAGGACCTTCTCGACGATCTGGCGTCCCTTCGGTGTAAGGGTCAAGGTGTATCGGCGCAGGTCCGTTGGATCCCGTTCGGATATGACGGTGTTTGCGACTCCCGCCTTTCGCGGACCTTCGGTATGCATCATCGTCTTCAAGAGCTTCGACGCACTGCCGTTAGGCAGGTCCCCTAGGGCGCGGTCGATGTCTCTCACGCCGATCGGCGAGCCCACGCGATCGGCTTCGGCAATGAGCAGAAGCGCCATCAGTTGGCGCGGCGGCAGGTTCGGACCCAGTTCCTCGACGGCTGTTTGCAGAGCCTTGAAAAGGCGATTGGTCTTCGCGCCAATCATCGCGTCCATTGTTTCAGCGATCCTTCATTGACGGAGTCTCTGCATCCCGAAACATGGCAAGACGCGCGTCATTCCCGATGCGCGTGACATCTCGCACCGGAGACAGGGACCAACGAAGTGCCAACTGAACAGGATGCACCATGGCGAGTTTTGGAATGAATTGGTCGGGGAGAGAGGATTCGAACCTCCGGCCCCTGCCTCCCGAAGACAGTGCTCTACCAGGCTGAGCTACTCCCCGACCGTGTCGGTCCCGCGCGGCTGACGCCTGCGGATCGAGGCAAGGCGCGCCCTATAGGTGGGACGGGGCGGGGTGGCAAGCGGGCAATTGGCGGCTATGGCATTTTGCCATGGAAAGCGCGCCCGGTCCCGATTCTGCCGCCCATTACGAAACCCGGTATCTCGATCTCATGCGGCGTATCTGGGAGCGCGGGGACGAACGCGTCGATCGCACCGGGATCGGCACGCGTTCGATCTGCGGGGCCGAGCTGCGCTTCGATCTCGCGGGCGGGGCGATGCCGCTGCTGACGACGAAGCGCGTCTACTGGAAGACCGCAACGCGCGAACTGCTCTGGTTCCTCACCGGCGAGACCAATATCCGCCCGCTGGTGCTGCAGGGTGTGAAGATCTGGAACGAATGGCCCCACGCCCGCTACGTCCGGGAGACGGGCGACAACATCGCGCTCGAGACGTTCGTGGAGCGCATCGCCGGGGACGAGGCCTTCGCCGAGCGCTGGGGCGATCTCGGCCCGGTCTACGGCAAGCAGTGGGTGGACTGGCCGACCTACCGCTATCGCAGGGACGGGCTTTACGAAAAGGGGCCGGGGATCAACCAGGTCGCCGCGGCGGTCGAGAGCCTGCGCGCGGATCCGGCGGGTCGCCGCCACATCGTAGAGGGCTGGAACGTCGCGGAACTCGGCCGGATGGCGCTGCCGCCCTGCCACAAGACCTACCAGTTCCACGTCTCGGGCAGCGGCACGGAGGCGCGGCTAAACTGCATCCTCTACCAGAGGAGCTGCGACGTCGCGCTCGGCCTGCCGTTCAACCTTTGGTCGGCGGCTCTTTTCACCCGGATGATGGCACAGCAGACCGATATGGAGGCCGGCGAGCTTGTGTGGATGGGCGGGGACGTCCATCTCTACCTCAATCACGCGCACCTGATCGCCGAACAGCTCGCGCGCGAGCCGAAGGGGCATCCGAGGCTGGAGATCGTGCGAAGGCCTCCGACAATTTTCGACTACGATATCGAGGATTTCGTGGTCCATGATTACGCTCCGCAGCCGCCGATCAAGGCACCTGTTGCAGTGTGAGCCGCCGACCGCTCGCGCGCTTGACCCCGTCCCGGCGCTGAAATAAAAATTCACGCGCAAGCAATGATCGCTTCGAACGGCAGGCGACCCGCTTGTCACTTTTGGGAGAGCGCCTCTATGGCCGATCCGGCCGACAACCAGCCCCGCAGCGGGGACAATCGCCCCGCGCTCGCGCTGCACGTGCCCGAGCCGAAATCCCGGCCCGGCGATCCCGTCGATTTCTCGGAACTCGACATCGGCGAGGCGGGGGCGCAGCCCCGCCCGGACGAAGGGGCGCATCCGTCCGAGATGGCCGGGCTCGCCTACGACCTGATCCGGGTGCTGGGCGAGGATCACCGGGCGCACGGGCCGTGGGATCCCAAGCTCGATCCCGAGACGCTCCGCACCATGCTGCGCCACATGGCGATGACGCGGGCGTTCGACGAACGGATGTTCCGCGGCCAGCGGCAGGGCAAGACCAGCTTCTACATGAAGTGCACCGGCGAGGAAGCGACCAGCATCGCGACCTCGATGGCGCTGGCGAGCGACGACATGGTGTTCCCGAGCTATCGCCAGCAAGGCGTGCTGATCGCGCGCGGCTATCCCATGATCGAGATGATCAACCAGATCTATTCGAACAAGGCCGACAAGCTGAAGGGCCGCCAGCTGCCGATCATGTATTCGAGCCGGGAGCACAGCTTCTTCACCATCTCGGGCAACCTTGCGACCCAGACCCCGCAGGCGGTGGGCTGGGCGATGGCGAGCGCGATCAAGGGCGACAGCCGGATCGCCGCGACCTTCGTGGGCGAGGGGTCCACCGCCGAGGGCGATTTCCACAGCGCGTGCACCTTCGCCACCGTCTACAATGCACCGGTTATCCTCAACGTCATCAACAACCAGTGGGCGATCTCGAGCTTCTCCGGCTTCGCCGGGGCGGAGCGGACGACCTTCGCGGCGCGCGCGCTCGGCTATGGCCTTGCGGGGCTGAGGGTCGACGGGAACGACGCGCTCGCGTGCTATGCGAGCCAGTTGTGGGCGGCGAACCGGGCGCGGGCGAACAAGGGGCCGACGCTGATCGAATATTTCACCTACCGGGCGGAAGGCCATTCGACCTCGGACGACCCGTCGGGCTATCGCAGCGCGCAGGAGCGCGAGGAATGGCCTCTCGGCGATCCGGTCAAGCGGCTGAAGGACCACCTCGTCGCGATCGGCGAATGGGACGAGGACCGCCACGCCGCGATGGACCGGGAATGCGCCGAACAGGTCAAGCAGACCACCAAGGAAGCCGAGAAGAACGGCATCCTCGGCCACGGCCTGCACCAGCCCTTCCGCACCATGTTCGAGGACGTGTTCGAGGAGCTGCCCTGGCATCTCAAGGAACAGGCCGAACAGGCTACGCGCGAGCGCATCAGGAAATTCGGCGAGAAAGGTCCCAACCGATGAGCGCCGAGGCGAAGGACGAAACCGGCTCGGTCACGGCCGAACGCCGGATCAACATGATCGAGGCGATCAACGAAGCGCTCGACATCATGCTCGAACGCGATCCCGACGTGATCGTGATGGGGGAGGACGTCGGCTATTTCGGCGGCGTGTTCCGCTGCACCGCGGGCCTGCAGGAAAAGCACGGCAAGACCCGCGTGTTCGACACGCCGATTTCCGAATGCGGGATCATCGGCGTCGCTGTCGGCATGGGCGCATACGGGCTGCGCCCCGTGCCGGAAATCCAGTTCGCCGACTACATCTATCCCGGCCTCGACCAGCTGATCTCGGAAGCCGCGCGGCTGCGCTATCGCTCGGCCGCCGAATACATCGCGCCGATGACGGTGCGCTCGCCCTTCGGCGGGGGCATCTTCGGCGGGCAGACCCATTCGCAGAGCCCCGAGAGCCTGTTCACCCATGTCTCGGGCCTAAAGACCGTGATCCCTTCGACGCCGTATGATGCCAAGGGCCTGCTGATCGCGGCGATCGAGGACAATGATCCCGTCATCTTCTTCGAGCCCAAGCGCATCTACAACGGGCCGTTCTCGGGCTTCTACGACCGCCCCGTGGAGCCGTGGAAGAACCACCCGCAGAGCGCCGTTCCCGAAGGCTATTACCGGATCCCGCTGGGCAAGGCGCGCAAGGTCGCCGAGGGCGAGGAGCTCACCATCCTCGCCTATGGCACGATGGTCCATGTCGCCGAGGCCGTGGCCAGGGAGAAGGGCGTCGATGCCGACATCCTCGACCTGCGCACGCTTGTCCCGCTCGACATCGAGGCTGTGGAAAAGTCCGTGGAAAAGACGGGGAAATGTCTCATCGTCCACGAGGCCACCCGCACCTCCGGGTTCGGCGCGGAACTCTCCGCGCTCGTCACCGAACGCTGTTTCTACCACCTCGAGGCGCCCGTCACCCGCGTGACCGGCTTCGACACGCCCTATCCCCACAGCCTCGAATGGGCCTATTTCCCCGGCCCCGTCCGCATCGGAGAGGCCATCGACAAGATCCTGAGCGAGTAGCGCGACCATGGCGAAATTCACTTTCAACATGCCCGACGTGGGCGAAGGCGTGGCCGAGGCGGAGATCGTCGAATGGCACGTGAAGGCCGGCGACCTCGTCGAGGAGGACCAGCATCTCGTCGACGTGATGACCGACAAGGCGACGATCGACATCGAAAGCCCGGTGGCGGGCAAGGTGCTCGAGGTCGCTGGCGAAATCGGCGAGACGATCGCGGTCGGCGCGATGCTGCTGGTGATCGAGGTCGAGGGCGAGGCATCGGCGAATGAGGCCGAGGCCGCTGCCGAACGGATCGAGGACGAGATGTCCGATGCGGACGGGGCGGACGCGGCGCCGGTGCCCGCGGCGGTCGCCGAGCGGATCGAGGTCGAGAACCCCGACGCCTCGGATGCCGACGACGCAATCGCCGCCGGCCCGAAGCCGGCGCCGGCTCCTTCTCCCGCACCAGCGCCGACGCCCGAGCCGAAGGCGGAAGCGAAGGTTCTCGCGTCCCCCGCCGTGCGCAAGCGTGCGAAGGACCTCGGCATCGACCTCGCCGAGGTCAGGCCTGCCGAGGACGGCCGCGTGCGCCACGGCGATCTCGACCAGTTCCTCGCCTACAATTCGCAGCGAGGCTTCTCCCCGGCGGGTGCGGTGCGCGCGGACGAGGAAATCAGGGTCATCGGCCTCAGGAAGCGCATCGCGCAGAACATGGCCGCATCCAAGCGCCACATCCCGCATTTCACCTATGTCGAGGAATGCGACGTCACCGCGCTGGAGGCGCTGCGCGCGGACCTCAACGCGAACCGCGGCAGTCGGCCCAAGCTGACGCTGCTGCCGCTCCTCATCACCGCCTTCTGCAGGCTGGTGCCCGACTTTCCCATGATCAACGCCCGCTACGACGACGAGGCGGGCGTGGTGACGAGGGCCGGTTCGGTCCACCTGGGCATGGCGACGCAGACCGATGCGGGCCTCATGGTCCCCGTCATCCGCGACGCACAGGCGCGCAATCTCTGGCAGCTAGCCAGCGAGATCGCGCGCCTTGCCGAGGCGGCGCGCAATGGTTCGGCAAAGTCGGAGGAGCTTTCGGGCTCGACCCTGACCGTCACCTCGCTCGGGCCGCTGGGCGGCGTTGCCACCACGCCGGTCATCAACCGGCCCGAGGTCGCGATCATCGGCCCCAACCGGATCGTCGAGCGCCCGATGTTCGTCCCCGACGGACAGGGCGGGGAGAGAATCGAGAAGCGCAAGCTCATGAACATCTCGATTTCCTGCGATCACCGCGTGGTCGACGGATACGACGCGGCGCGCTTCGTCCAGGAGGTGAAGCGGTTGATCGAGACCCCGGTCCTGCTGCTCCAGGACTGAGGCGAAAAAAAGCGCCGGCGGGCGGCGGGAGAGCGTTGACAGCCTTCCGCGCCGGGCCTAATGGCGCTGCTCCTCTACCGGCACAGACCCTGCCGGGGCGGACAAAACCACCCATGCGCGGGTGTAGCTCAGTTGGTTAGAGCGCCGGCCTGTCACGCCGGAGGTCGCGGGTTCGAGTCCCGTCACTCGCGCCACTTTCCCACATCATCGGTGAAGTCGGCGCTGGCTTCCTTGCGGGCGGTCAGCGCGGCCTCTTGCGGGCGGTCAGCGCGGCCTGTCGTCGGGATCGGGAAGCGGATCGGGCGCGCTCCAGCGGCCGGTTTCCATCCAGATCAGGAAGCGCCGCAGCGGCAGCAGCCAGATCACCCCGAGCACGAGATAGACCATCGTCTGCGCCCAGCCCGGCCACCTTCCGATGAGGTCGGGCGCAAAGCGGGCGACCGCGATCGCGTAGGCCATCAGCGCGAGGAACAGGGTGATGATCCCGACCGGAATCCGCCAGGTCGGGGTTTCTCGCATGGGGTTGCTCATTGCAATTCCGTCATTGTCTCGGGGCTCGATAGATCCGGGTCGGCGTCACCACCGCATCGAGCCGCGCATCGTGCGGTTCGAGCGGCAGGGCCGAGGGAGGCTCGATCAGCTGCGCGTCCCATGCGAGCCCAATCGTCAGCCGCCCGGGATGTTCCGCAAGCCAGCGATCGTAATGCCCGCCGCCCTGGCCGAGCCGCTCGCAGGTCTCGGTGAAGCCGACCAGCGGCAGGAACAGCACGTCCGGGACCAGCTCCTCCGGCTCGCCCGCAGGCTGGCGCAGGCCGAACGGACCGGGCACGAGATCGCTCGCGCCGAAGGGATCGGTGTGGGCGCGGAAGGTCATCGGGGCCGTGCGCGTGGCGAAATGGGGAAGGGCGACCCGGTGCCCGCGCTCCGCGAAGAAGCCGGCATAGGCCGAAGCGGGGGCCTCGTGGCGGCTCGCATGGTACAGGCCGATGACCGCGCCGGGCTCGATCAGGTCGAGCACGGGCGCAGGCGGGCGATGGAAGAGCAGCGCGCGAATGCGATCGGGCTGCGCCTCGACATGCAGTCGGCGCAGCGCCCTCAGCTGTTGGCGAAGTTCGGACTTGGTCGGCACGACGAAGGCTTGCCCGCTCCCTACAACGATAAGCGGGCGCGATGAACGGCCCGCAGGGCCGCAAGGGCGACCGCCCCCCGCAGCGACGCGTCCGCAGGGGCACGTGAGCGAGGATTTCTTCCAGACAAACAACCCCCTCAAGCAGCGAAGCGGCAGGGCAGACGACAACGCCCTCAAGCAGCGAAGCGGTAGGGCAGACGACAACGCCCTCAACCAGCCAAGCGGCAGGGCAGACGAACGCCCTCACGCAGCGAAGCGGCAGGGCAGAGGGCAACGTGACGGAACCACCATGGGTCGTTGCCGGGAAATCCTCTGACGCCTCGACGTCAGGTGGGCGCCGTTTACCCAGGCCCCCGGGACGAACCCGTGAACCCGGGCAGGGACAGCTCCCATGGATTGCTTATAGCCTCAGGGATATTCGATCGGCTCGTGCCGGGCAGTCCCGCCACTTCCCTATCTATGCCGGGGCAGGGCCGGCTTCAAGCCTGTCCGCATCGGGCGCGGCGAGCGTGTCGGCGGCGCGTTCGAGCCGCGTGGCAAGGTTTTCGAGCGCGCCCGCGATGCGCTCCGCCTCGCCGGTCTCGGGCGCACCGAAGAGATCGTGCTGGTGGCGCGCCGCATCGCGCATGGCGGCAAGCTCCCCTTTGAGCGCCGCCACCTCCGCACGCGCGCGCGCCTCGGCTCGGCGCAACGTTTCGAGCTCGGCTTCGAGCGCGTCGCGCGCGCCGTCGCGTCGATCGCGGTCGAATTCGGCGCGGGCTGCCTTCTCGCGTGCCTCGGCCAGTTCGTCGGCAAGGAAGAGCGCGGCGAAAAGCAGGTTCTGCGCCTCGAGCGCCCCGCGCGCCTTGCCGAGCGCGGCGTATTTCTCGGCGACGATCGCCCCCAGCTTTTCGACCGCCGCTTCCTCGCCCGGGGCGCAGGCGACCTGATAGCTGCGCGGGCCGATGGTGAGCGTGACGGTGCTCACGCGATTTCCCGCCGGCCTGCGCTCATTCCTCGAGCTCCGCGATCAGCGCGTCGAGATCGCGCAGCGTGTCGGCCACTTCCTCGCGCAGCTTCTCGTGGCTGTCGACGAGGGCGAGGACGCGGGCGGAATTCTCGGGCGGCGGGGCGGGGGCGGCAGGGCGAGCGGTTTCGAGCCGCGCCAGCGCGGCCTCGATGCGCGTGATCGCCTGCTCGATCCGGCCCGCCGTCATGGTTTCCGAATTATCAACAAAGACGAGACCGCGCAAAGCCTTGGGCGGGCCTGTTGATAAGTGTTCGGGGACAAGCCCCGCGCGCGGGCACCGACCGGGCCGACCGGGTGCGAGGCGGACCCGCCAGCCGCCTGCGCGGGCGGCTTGAGCCATGTGCTTGACCTTGCGGGAAGGCTCGGCAATGGCAGCGCGCAATCTCGACGAGGGATCGAATCGCCCGGCCTTACCCGGGGCAGGGCGGGCGACACGGGCGAACGGGGCGTGCCCGCGATCCCCCCCCAATCCAGCGGCGCCAGCAGGAGGCTTACCCCGCGATGACGACAGACACTGCCCGGCTCCAGCGCATGGCGAACGCGATCCGCGCGCTTTCGATGGACGCGGTCCAGGCCGCCAATTCGGGCCACCCCGGAATGCCGATGGGCATGGCCGATGTCGCGACCGTCCTGTTCGACCGTCATGTCAAGTTCGACCCCGCGCGCCCCGACTGGCCCGATCGCGACCGCTTCGTGCTGTCGGCGGGCCATGGCTCGATGCTGGTCTATGCGCTGCTTCACCTGACCGGCCATGCCCGGCCGACGATCGACGACATCCGCAATTTCCGCCAGCTGGGCAGCCCGTGCGCGGGCCATCCCGAAAACTTCCTGCTCGAAGCGATCGAATGCACCACCGGCCCGCTCGGCCAGGGGCTCGCGATGGCGGTGGGCATGGCGATCGCGGAGCGGCATCTCAACGCCGTGTTCGGCGACGACCTCGTCGATCACCGGACCTGGGTGATCGCGGGCGACGGCTGCCTGATGGAAGGCATCAACCACGAGGCCATCGGGCTTGCGGGCCATCTCCATCTCGGCAAGCTGATCGTGCTGTGGGACGACAACCGCATCACCATCGACGGGGCGACCGACCTGTCGACCTCGGAGGACATCAAGGCACGCTACGAGGCGACCGGGTGGCACGTGGTCGAATGCGACGGGCACGATTTCGACGACATCGACCGCGCCATTACCGAAGCGAAGGAGGCGGGCCGCCCCTCGCTCGTCGCCTGCCGCACCGTGATCGGCAAGGGCTCGCCCAACAAGCAGGGCACCGCCGCGACCCACGGCGCCCCCCTCGGCGCGCAGGAAATCGCCGCCACGCGCGAGATGCTGGGCTGGGAACACGAACCCTTCGAACTCCCGCAGGACGTGCTGACCGACTGGCGCCGCACGGCGGATGCGGGCCGCATGGCGCTGGGCGACTGGGAACTGCGCCTGCAGCAAAGCGATGACCGAGCCGAATTTGAACGGCGCATGGCGGGCAGGCTGCCCGAAACGGGCGTGTTCGAGCAGCACATCGCGCAGCTCGTCGCCGATCCGCAGGGCGTCGCGACCCGCAAGGCGAGCGAGATGGCGCTCGAGGTGATCAACCCGGCCGTGCCCGAACTGATCGGCGGGAGCGCGGACCTCACCGGGTCGAACAACACCAAGGCGGGCGGCATCGCTCCCTTCACCGCCGACGATCCATCGGGCCGGTACATCTATTACGGCATCCGCGAATTCGGCATGGCTGCGGCGATGAACGGCATGGCGCTGCATGGCGGGGTGATTCCCTATGGCGGGACCTTCCTCGTCTTCACCGACTATGCCCGCGGGGCGATCCGCCTCTCCGCCCTGCAGCAGGCGCGCGTGATCTACGTCATGACGCATGACAGCATCGGCCTGGGCGAGGACGGGCCGACCCATCAGCCGATCGAGCACCTCGCCAGCCTGCGGGCGATCCCGAACCTCCTCGTGATGCGCCCGGCCGATGCGGTCGAGACCGCCGAGTGCTGGCAGGTCGCGCTCGCCCAGCAGGATCGGCCGACCGTGCTCGCCCTGTCTCGCCAGGGGCTGCGCCCGTTGCGGGTGGATGCGCGCGAGGACAATCCCTGCGCGCGCGGCGGCTACCGGGTGCGCGAGGCGACGAACTCCAGGAAGGTCGTGATCCTCGCCAGCGGTTCGGAGGTCGCGCTCGCGATCGATGCGGCCGACGCGCTCGAGGCCGAGGGGCTGGGGGTCGATGTCGTCTCGATGGTTTCGACCGAATTGTTCGACGAACAGGCGGAGGAATACCGCGCCGGGCTCCTTCCCGACGATGCGCTTATCGTCAGCCTCGAGGCGGCGAGCACGTTCGGCTGGGAACGCTACACCTCGAACCGCGCCTTCCCGCGCGGGCTGACTCTCGGCCTCGACCGGTTCGGCGCGTCCGCCCCGGCCAAGGACCTGTTCGAGCATTTCGGCTTCACCGCCGAGCGGGTCGCCTCCGCGATCAGCGAAAAACTCAACGGATAAGCAGGAGTTTCAAGGATATGGCGACGAAAGTTGCGATCAACGGTTTTGGCCGCATCGGGCGGCTGGTGGCGCGCGCGATCCTCGAGCGGGGCGATCACGACCTCGAGCTCGTCTCGATCAACGACCTTGCTGATGCGAAGTCGAACGCGCTCCTCTTCGCCCATGACAGCGTCCATGGCCGCTTCGACGGCGAGGTGAGTTCGGACGACAGCTCGATCACGGTCAACGGCAGGCGCATCGCGGTCACCGCCGAACGCGATCCGGGCAAGCTGCCCCATGGCGACATGGGTGTGGAGATCGTCCTCGAATGCACCGGCTTCTTCCAGTCGGACGAGGCGAGCCGCCCGCACATCGCCGCCGGCGCGAAGAAGGTCCTGATCTCGGCTCCCGCATCGGGCGTGTCCAAGACCATCGTCTTCGGCGTCAACCACGACAGCCTGACGGCCGAGGACGACATCGTATCCAACGCGAGCTGCACGACCAACTGCCTCGCGCCGGTCGCCAAGGTGCTGCACGATACCGTCGGCATCACCCGCGGCTTCATGACGACGATCCATTCCTACACCAACGACCAGCGGATGCTCGACCAGATCCACAAGGACCTGCGCCGGGCGCGGGCGGGGGCGGCGAACATGATCCCCACCACGACCGGGGCCGCGCGCGCGGTGGGCCTGGTCCTGCCGGAACTGAACGGCAAGCTCGACGGGTCGAGCGTGCGCGTGCCGACGCCGAACGTCAGTCTGGTCGATCTCGTCTTCGTGCCGGGCAGGGAAACTTCGAAGGAAGAGCTCAACGCCGCGCTCAAGGCGGCCGCCGATGGCCCGATGAAGGGCGTGCTCGACTACACCGACCAGCCGCTCGTCTCCTCGGACTTCAACCACTATCCGGCGAGCTCGACCGTCGACAGCCTCGAAACCAGCGTGATGGAAGGCCAGCTCGCCCGCGTGGTCAGCTGGTACGACAATGAATGGGGCTTCTCGAACCGCATGATCGACACCGCCGGGGTGATGGCGAAGTTCCTTTGATCGCTGCCCGGGAGGGATGAGCATGAGCACGTTCAGGACGCTCGACGACCTTGCCGACGACCTCACCGGCAAGGTCGCGCTGGTGCGGGTCGATCTCAACCTGCCGATGAAGGAAGGTTCGGCGAGCGACGTGACGCGGGTCGAGGCGGTGAAGCCCACCATCCTCGAACTCGCGCAGCGCGGCGCGAAGGTGCTCCTGCTCGCCCATTTCGGCCGGCCCAAGGGTCAGCGCCACTCGACCCTGTCGACGAGCTATGTCGTGGGCGATGTCGAGAAGGTGATCGGCAAGGAGATCATGTTCATCCCCGAGGTGATGGGCCCGGTGGTCGAACAGTCGATCGGCATCCTGCGCGCGGGCGATATCGGGCTCCTCGAAAACACGCGCTTCTGGCCGGGCGAGGAAGCGAACGACGCCGAATTCGCCGACGGCCTCGCGGCGGCGGGCGATTTCTACGTCAACGACGCCTTTTCCGTGTCGCACCGCGCCCACGCCTCGACGGAGGGGATCGCGCACCGCCTCCCGGCCTATGCCGGCCGTTCGATGGAGGCGGAGCTCAAGGCGCTCGACGCGGCGCTCGGCAATCCCGAACCCCCCGTCGCGGCGGTGGTTGGCGGGGCCAAGGTCTCCACCAAGCTCGCCGTGCTCGAGAACCTCGTCTCCCGCGTCCAGCACCTCATCATCGGCGGGGGCATGGCGAACACCTTCCTCGCCGCGCGCGGGGTCGATGTCGGCAAGTCGCTGTGCGAGCACGACCTGACGGACACCGCGTCGAGGATCATGGACGAGGCGGACCACGCGGGCTGCACCGTGCATCTGCCCTACGACGTGGTCGTCGCGACCGAATTCGCCGCCAACCCCGCATCGATGCGAACCTGCAACGTCCATGAAGTGGCTGGGGACGAGATGATCCTCGACCTCGGCCCGCAGGCGACCGAAGCGCTCGCCGACGTGCTCAAGACCTGCCGCACGCTCGTCTGGAACGGGCCGCTCGGCGCGTTCGAGACCGAGCCTTTCGACACCGCCACCATGACCCTCGCGCGGACTGCGGCGGCGCTGACCAAGGAAGGCTCGCTCACCAGCGTGGCGGGCGGGGGCGACACCGTCGCGGCGCTCGCGCAGGCCGGGGTGACTGAGGATTTCACCTATATCTCGACCGCGGGCGGGGCCTTCCTCGAATGGATGGAGGGCAAGACGCTGCCCGGCGTCGCGGCGCTTCGTTCCTGACGCGGGCGCGCGCCGGGTGGCCGATGTCACGCCCGAGTTCGAGGCGCTGGAGATCGCGCTGATGCGCGCCTGGATGGAGGCCGACCGCCGCGCGCTCAAGTCCCATCTCGCAGCCGATTGCGTGCTGATGTTCGGCACGGCCCCGCCGGTCCTGCTTGACCGGGCGAGCTTCCTTGCGGCCGGGCGGGGTTTCGCGCTGACCGGTTTCCGCCTGCGCGAGGTGACCGCGCGCCGTCACGGCGGCAACGTCTGGTTCACCGGCCATGCCGAACTCGAGCTGGCTCTGGGCCGGGGCAGCTGGAGCGGGGGCTTCCTCCTCACCGATCTGTGGCGCCGGGGCCGGATCGGGCGCCGCTGGAAGCTTGCCGAGCGCAGCCTCGCCCCGGTCGAGGCCGACAGGACGTTTTCGGACGCGATCCGCGCGCTCCAGTTGTGGCGCTGACGAAAGGGAGACGGAAGCATGAGCGAAAACGAAGGATACGGCGCACCCACGATCGCGAGCGAAGGCGAGTTCGCCGGCTGGTCCTACTGGCCGGGCGATCCCTACGAGCATCGCTCGGGCCCGTTCTACCGCCGGCGCGAAGAGGGCGGGGGGCAGGTCTGCGCCTTCCGCGCGGAGCAGCGGCACATGAACGCGGCGGGTTTCATGCACGGCGGGTGCCTTCTCACCTTCGCCGATTTCGCGCTCTTCGCGATCGCTGCGGACGAGTTGGGCGATGACAACGCGGTGACGGTCAACCTGTCGGGCGATTTCCTCGGCGCGGTCGCGCCGGGCGCGCTGGTCGAGGCGCGCGGCGAGGTGACGCGCGGCGGGGGCAAGACGATCTTCGTGCGCGGCATCGTCACGGGCGACGGCAGGCCGGCGCTGTCCTTCACCGGGATCATCCGGCGGCTCGCCGCACGCTGACATTTGCGGCATTGCAGCATCGGGGGGCGCTGGCTAAGGCCCGCAGTCAGACGACAGACGGCCAATGAGGGGGCTTCGATACCAGCCATGAACACCGACCAAATGACCGCCCGCATCGCCACCGGGGCAGGGTTCATCGCCGCGCTCGACCAGTCGGGCGGCTCCACGCCCAAGGCGCTGCGCGGCTACGGGGTCGAGGACGGCGAATGGTCGGACGAGGACGAGATGTTTGCTGCGATCCACGCCATGCGCGCGCGCGTCATCACCGCGCCCTGCTTCGGCGAGGGCAAGGTGCTGGGCGCGATCCTGTTCGAAAAGACGATGGACGGCGAAGTCGAAGGCAAGCCCACCGGCGATGCGCTGAAAAGCCGCGGCATCGTCCCCTTCATCAAGGTCGACCAGGGCCTCGCCGACGAAGCGGACGGGGTGCAGCTGATGAAGCCGCTGGACAAGCTTCCCGCGCTGCTCGAGAAATCCGTCGCCAAGGGCATGTTCGGGACCAAGATGCGCTCGGTCATCAAGTCGGCGAACCCGGCCGGCATCGCGGCGATCGTCGCGCAGCAGTTCGAAGTCGGGAACACCATCCTAGATGCCGGGCTGATGCCGATCATCGAGCCCGAATACGACATCAACGCCGAAGACCGCGCCGGGGGCGAGGAAATCCTCCTTGCCGAAATCCTGAAGCAGCTCGATGCGCTTCCCGAAGGCCGGCAGGTGATGCTCAAGCTCTCGATCCCGGTCAAGGCGGGGCTCTATGGCGGGCTGGTCGACCATCCCGGGGTGCTGCGGGTCCTGGCGCTTTCGGGCGGCTATTCGACCGACGAGGCCTGCGAACACCTTGCGCGGAACCCCGGCATGATCGCGAGCTTCTCGCGCGGGCTCCTCCAGGATCTCCGCAAGGACCAGTCGGACGAGGAGTTCAACAAGGCCCTTGGCGAGGCGATCGACAAGATCGCCGCGGCGAGCGCCTAGCCAGCCCTTCGCGGCCTGCGGTCTGGCGTTCCGCGCGCGCCGCGCTATGGGATCGGGCATGAGCGTGCACCAACCCGATACCCAGCTTTACCTCATCTCCCCGCTCGATGTCGGCGGGACGTTCCCCGATCGGCTCGAACGGGCGCTCGATGCCGGGCGCGGGCTCGTCACCGCCTTCCAGTTCCGGGTGAAAGACGTCGATCAGCACGAGGCGGCCCGGCTCGCCGCGCCGCTGCAGGAAATCTGCGCCGCGCGCGAGGTTGCCTTCATCGTCAATGACAGCATCGCGCTGGCGAAGCGGCTCAGGGCCGACGGCGTGCACCTGGGGCAGGAGGACGAATCGCCCCGGGAAGCGCGCGAGGCGCTCGGGCGGGAGGCGCAGATCGGCGTGACCTGCCACGCGTCGAAACACCTCGCGATGGAAGCGGGCGAGGCGGGTGCGGATTACGTGGCGTTCGGCGCCTTCCATCCCTCCGCCACCAAGGACAAGGGGCCGGATGCCGAACGGCCCGAGCCCGAATTGCTGTCATGGTGGGCGCGGCTGTTCGAAATCCCCTGCGTCGCCATCGGCGGCATCACCCCGGCCAATTGCCGCCCGCTCGCCGAAGCGGGGGCGGATTTCCTCGCGGTTTCGGGGGGAGTGTGGGCCGGCGACGAAGTTCGGGCGATCACGGCCTTCCGGGAGGCGCTTGGCCGCGGCTGATCGGGCTCAGACGCAACCGAAGGTCAGCACCGTGCGATCGTCGCCGGTCGGGGTCACGCTGCGCAGGCGCGCCTCGCGGTTGCGCTCGCCGCAATAATCGCGCGCTTCGTCGCGCGCGGCGCGCTGGTTTTCGTCCTTCACCCTGAGCGCGATGCTGTAATCGTCGGCTGAAAGCACGCGCGGGCTGGCGGTCGTGCAGCCGGCCAGCATCGCAAGGGCGAAGGAAGCGGCGATGATGGTGCGTGCAGTAATGACGATTTCTCCGGTTTTTCCATTGGTTACTCAGATCAACGGAAAGCCCCCGCCGCTTGTTCCGAAAGCTTCAGCGCAGATCCACCGCGAGATCGAAGGGGTTGGTCGAGAGATGGCGCAGGAGCGCGAACTGGAACAGCAGGACGCCCGTGAATTCCAGCGATTCCTCCACCACCGTCGTGAGCGAATAGGCCAGGTTGCGAGCGACAATTTGCGCGTCGAGGGCGGAATTGACCATCTCGAGCCCCACGGCGCCCCCAAGGAACATGACAGCGGAGGTCCCGAACAGGAGCCGGGTGCGCGAACCGAGCGCGAAGAACCACGGCGCGAGCACGACCGCCAGCAGCAGCACGCCGGGGATCGCCACGAGTGTCCAGGCATAGTGGAAGGCCGGACCCAGGGCGTCGATCTGCGGGACCAGCCGTTCCAGCACCCTCCCGGAAAGTTCGTGCAGCATCGCGACCTCGTCGAGCGCGAGCACGGCGAATATCCCGGACAGCAGCCACCATGGCCAGGCGGGGCGGTGTCCCTCCGCTTCCTCGGCCTTGGCCGACAGCGCCAGCAGCGCCGCGCAGCTCAGGAGGAGGATCGAAGCCACGAAGGTCGGCACGCTGCGGTCGGTTGCGAGCGAGAAGCGCAGCAGGACCTGTTCGGTCGTCTCTCCCGGCCCGGTGACCAGGGCAACATCGGCGACCAGGCCGATCGGAAGGATCAGCATGACCGCGAGGCAGGACCAACGGGAGACGCGGAGCCGCATGAGCGAGACGTTTATCGTTCGTGCCATGCGCGAGACCTGACCGTATGTTACGGTTTAGTCTTTAACCTGTAATAGAAATGCAAAGAGACGGTCCGCTGCGGCTCCTGCCCGTGCGGCCGCGTGACGGGACGAACAGGGCCTATCCGGTCGTCCCCAGGCGCGTGCAGACGAGCCGCCCGGTGCTCCCGTCCGGCTCGATCGCACGCAGCGTGTTGCTCCCGACCTGCTCGTAACGCTCGCCCTTCTTCGGACCGCGGGTGAAGACGAGGAGGCGTCCGCGCAGGATATAGGTCCCGCGGCCCGCCTCGCTTCGATAGCTCGAGGACGGGCCGACCGTGAAATCGGCCTCCGGCACCGGCTGCCACGCCGCGCCCGTCGCATCGCCGGGCAGCGCGCAGCGCCAGGTCCCGTGGGCGAGGGTCCGCAGCGCCCCGCCCGGATCGCGGTGCGCGTCGGCGGCGGGGGCCTCGCCCTGGCGCGCGGCCCCCGGGCTTGCCGCGGCGATGCCCGCGGCAAGCAGGCTGAGGAGCAGGATCGAGCGAGTTTTCATGGTGGTCCCCGTCTGGCCCTGCGATTAGCAGCGCGAGCGCATGGCCGCTAGGCGATTCGCCATGAACGCGCGCTGCACCGCCCCGCCGGGATTGCCGGGATTGCCGCGCTTGCCCCGACGCGGCGGCTCGGCTACAGGCGCTCGCGCAGTTTCAGGTCGGGCGCGGCCCGGCAGCGCGCGTCCCCGCCCGCATTCGTTCCATCCACCCCCTCGAGCAAGGCAAACAGCCCCCATGAAGATCAGCGGCGTCGATATTCGCCCCGGCAACATCCTCGAATACGAAGGCGGCATCTGGAAGGTCGCCAAGATCCAGCATACCCAGCCGGGCAAGGGCGGGGCCTACATGCAGGTCGAGATGAAGAACCTGCAGGACGGCCGCAAGACCAACGTGCGTTTCCGCAGCGCCGACACGGTCGAGCGGGTTCGGCTCGACACGCGCGAATACCAGTTCCTCTACGAGGATGGTGACATGCTGGTGTTCATGGACCAGGACACCTACGAGCAGATCTCGCTTCCCTCTGATCTTCTGGGCGATGCCCGCCCGTTCCTGCAGGACGGGATGCAGGTGAGCCTCGAGTTGTGGGAGGAAAAGCCGATCAGCGTCGAACTGCCGAGCCAGGTCGAAGCCGAGATCGTCGAAGCCGACGCGGTGGTGAAGGGGCAGACCGCCTCTTCGAGCTACAAGCCCGCCGTGCTCGACAACGGCGTGCGCATCATGGTCCCCCCGCACATCGAGGCGGGCACGCGGATCGTGGTCGACGTGTACGAACAGACTTATGTCGGAAAGGCCAGTTAGTATCTTGAAACAGCATTTCACCAAGGCTTTCGCCAGCATTCTCGCAGTCGCGGCAGTGGGCACGCCCGCGCTCGCGCTCGCGCAGGAGGCCCCGGCGCCGGCTGACACGCCGCCCGCCCAGGCAGCGCCCGCCGACGATGCCGAAACGCGCCAGAACGCGGTCCGGAACATGAGCCTCCTGATGTCGGCGCTGAATTCGGAACAGGTGGAAGACGGCGTCAAGAACGTCCTGATGGCCTGCATCTATTCCAATTCGATGCGCGATATCACGACCGCGATGGACAAGGCGATCGCCGCCGATCCCGAGCGGTTCGACCGCAGCGACAGCGGCGTGATGCTCGGCGTGATGGCGGGCGTGTGCGGCTATCAGCCGACGGCCGACGAGGCGGACGGCGCGCCCGCGCAGCCGCGCTAGGCAGGCGGCCGGCCGGCCGGCCCTTACGGAAGACAATATGGCGACATTTTCAGGCCTCGTCCGGGTGATGGAGCGCGCCGCGCGCAAGGCGGGCGGGCGTTTGCGGCGCGATTTCGGCGAGGTCGAACACCTCCAGGTCAGCCGCAAGGGACCGGCCGATTTCGTGTCCAAGGCCGACATGCGCGCAGAGCGCACGCTCTATGACGAACTCGGCCAGGCGCGGCCCGGCTGGGGCTTCGTGATGGAGGAGGCGGGCACGATCGAGGGCGATCCGGGCAAGCCGCGCTGGATCGTCGATCCCCTCGACGGGACGAGCAACTTCCTTCACGGCATCCCGCATTTCGCGATTTCGATCGCGGTGCAGGAACCGCGGCTCGACGGGAAGGGCTGGGGCGATGTCACCGCCGCGCTGGTCTATCACCCGATCGAGGACGCCACCTACTGGGCCGAGAAAAGCCGCGGCGCGTGGCTCCACGACGGGCGGCTGCGGGTCTCCTCGCGCTCGCGCCTGTCGGACGCGCTGATCGCGACGGGCATCCCCTTCCAGGGGCATGGCGACTTTGCCGAATGGAGCCGGATCTTCGGCGCGATCGGTCCCGAAGTGGCGGGCATCCGCCGGTTCGGGGTCGCCTCGCTCGACATGGCCTATGTCGCGCAGGGGCGCTTCGACGGTTTCTGGGAAAGCCACCTGCAGGACTGGGACACGGCCGCAGGCTGCCTCCTGGTGCGCGAGGCCGGGGGGTTCGTCACCGATTACCGCGGACGTTCGGCCCCGATCCATTCGGCGCAGGTGCTGGCGGCGAACGACGCGCTGCATTCCAAGCTGCACAAGCTGCTGGCGAATTCCTTGAAGTGACGCCGGCTTGGCGGTAACAGCCGCGCTCCGCTTGGTGAGGCGGGCCCCTGTGGCGGAATGGTAGACGCGAGCGACTCAAAATCGCTTTTCTTCGGAAGTGCCCGTTCGAGTCGGGCCAGGGGCACCAGATTCCCCGAAAGGCGAATTTGGATTCTGATTTTCGCAGCCCATCCGGGCCGCGGTGTCCTCGCTCACGCGACCTGAAGGTCGCATCGCTGCGGGCGGGCGGTTGCCCTTGCGGCGCTTCGCGCCGGGGGGCCAGCAAGTCGGAGCTGGCGCTTAGCCTACGAAAATCGACTTCGCGTTGGCGAATTCCTTGACCCCGCAGCCGCCGTGTTCGCGGCCATAGCCCGAATTCTTGACCCCGCCGAAGGGCATCGAGGGGTCGGCGACCCCGAAGGTGTTCACGAACACCATGCCGGTATCGAAATGCTGCGCCGCGAGCCTGATCGCGCGATCCTCGTCTTTCGAGAAGATGCCCCCGCCAAGGCCGTAGCGGCTGTCATTGGCGAGCCGCATCGCGTCCTCGTCGTCCTTCGCGCGGATGACCGAGGCGACGGGGCCGAACAACTCGTCGTCATAGGCGGGCTGGCCCGGCGCGACATCGGCAAGGATGCTCGGCGGGTAGAACCAGCCCCTGCCTTCGGGAATCTGGCAGCCGGTGACGACGCGCGCGCCCTTTTCGATGCTTTCGTCGACCTGGGCCTGGAGCTTTTCGCGCAGGTCCTCCCGCGCCATCGGACCGAGGCCGGTTTCCTCGTCGAAGGGATCGCCCGGCCGCGCCGCCTCCATCGCGGCGGTGAACTTCTCCATGAACTCGTCATGCACCGCATCGGTCACGATGAACCGCTTGGCGTTGATGCAGGTCTCGCCGTTGTTGTAGAGCCGCCCGGCGGCGCAGGTCTTCGCGGCGAGATCCACGTCGGCATCCTCGAGCACGAGATAGGCGTCGTTCGATCCCAGCTCGAGCACGGTCTTCTTGTTGAGCCGGCCCGCCTGTTCGGCGATCGCGCTTCCCGCCGTGTCGCTGCCGGTCAGGGTCACCCCGCGGACCTTGTCGTGCGCGATGATCGCGTCGGAGACATCGTGGTCGATCACGAGCACGGTGAAGAGATTTTCGGGCAGCCCCGCGTCCTCGAAAATCTCGCGCAGCCTGAGCCCGCTCCCGGTGCAGTTCTCGGCGTGCTTGAGCAGCACGCCATTGCCCGTCATCAGGTTGGCGATGGCATAACGCACCACCTGGTAGGCGGGAAAGTTCCAGGGCTGGATGCCGTAGATCACGCCGATCGGCTGATAGGTGACGATCCCGCGCTTGGCGTTCGCGGGATCGCGTGTCTCTTCGGCGAGTTCCTTCGGCCCCTGTTCGGCGGTGTAGTCGCAGATGCCCGCGCACAGGTCGATTTCGTCGCGGCTGTCGCCGATCAGCTTGCCGACCTCGCGGCTCATGATCTGCGCGAGTTCTTCCTTGCGTTCGCGCAGCGCCTTGCCGAGCGCGCGCAGCACCCCGGCGCGGTGTTCGTGGGTGGTGAGGCGCCAGTCCTCGAAGGCCGCGTGGCAGCGATCCACCGCCGCCTTCGCTTCTGCCTCGCTCATGCGCGGGTAGCGCTCCAGTTCCTCGCCGGTCGCGGGGTCGATGGTGATGGCGGGATCGGGCATGGGGCGGTCTCCTTGGGGGCTGCGGGGCGGCTGCTGCCCCATCAACGGCCCGGAAAGCCGCGCCGTTCCTCCTCCTGCCGCGCTGCAATTTCGCTTGATCTTCTGCGCGCTGTTTGGAAACACCGCAGTGCTCCAGAGGGGACCCATGCTTTCCTATCCATCCTATCACGCCATCGCGGCCATGGCGGTGACTATCGCCATGTTCGTCGCCTTCGCGCGGGGCCGGCTGTCGGTCGAGATCGTCAGCCTGATGACGATCGCGGTGATCGCGGTCGGGCTGTGGTTCTTCCCGCTCGAGGGGACGAGCAAGACCGACGGGATCGCACTCGCCTTCGGCGGCTTCGGGCATTACGCGCTCATCACGATCTGTGCGCTGATGATCATGGGCCGCGGCCTTGTTGTCACCGGGGCGCTGGAGCCGGCGGCGCGGTTTCTCGAACAGGTGTTCCGCTTCAACCTGCAGATCGGGCTGCTGGTGTCGCTGCTGATCGCCATGGTCCTGTCGATGGCGGTGAACGACACGCCGGTTCTGGTCCTGCTGCTGCCGATCTTCGTCTCGCTCGCCGCGAAGGGGGCGATGCCGGCCTCCAAGACGCTGATCCCGCTCAACGCCGCGGTGCTGATCGGCGGGATGGCGACGACCATCGGCACCTCGACCAACATCCTCGTCACCTCGATCGCGATGGACCTGGGGATGGAGGAGATGGGGGTGTTCCACTTCACCCCGATCGTGCTGTTCGCGGCGGTGATCGCGCTGCCCTATCTCTGGCTCGTCATGCCGCGCCTGCTCGGCGACAACAGCGTCGAACCCGACGCTTCGCCGCGGATGTTCCACACCCGCCTGCGGGTCGGGGTAGACAGCATCCTGGCGGGTTCCGAACTGCCTGCGGTCAAGGACAAGCTGCCCGCCAACATCACCTTCCACGA
The DNA here is from genome assembly GCF_900105095.1 of Erythrobacter sp. HL-111. Lineage (NCBI taxonomy): Bacteria > Pseudomonadati > Pseudomonadota > Alphaproteobacteria > Sphingomonadales > Erythrobacteraceae > Erythrobacter > Erythrobacter sp. HL-111. The sequence continues at coordinate 541,255 of NZ_LT629743.1, forward strand.
CCCGCCAAGCGGCGCGCTCCAGCCGCGGCAGAAACTCCACATCTCGGGCACGCACGATGCGCTGGAGGAGGCGACCCGCGCGCTCAAGGGCGAACTCGCGCCGACCTGGGTGCTCGATCGCATTCGCCGCATGAGCCGGGCGGAGGGCAAGGACATCGTCTCGGCCGAGATGACGGTGACGGCGGATTCGCGCCTCATCGCCCGCACGCTGCCTTCCTCTGGGATCGCCGATCTCTATTCGGTCGCCGTGCTCGGCGTCCACCGGCCCAAACGGCTCGGCGTGGGGGAGAAGGACCAGTATTCCGAGGGCGGCGACCTCAGGATCCGCGAAGGCGACGTGCTGCTCGTGATGGGGCTGGAGGAGGATCTCCAGAACTTCGCCCGCAACGACAGCCTGCTCCTGCTCGAAGGCTCGCGCGAATTGCCGCGCCGTTCGAAGGCGGTGCTGTCGGCGGTCATCATGGGCACGGCCATCGCCACCGCCTCGATCGGGGTCCCGTGGATCGGGGCGGAGGGGATCACCTTGCTCAAGCTCCCGATCGCGATTTCCGCGCTGATGGGGGCGATCGCGATGTTCGTGACCGGCTGCGTCAAGTTCGACCGCGTGGGCCGGGCGCTGTCGGCGAGGGTGATCGTGCTGGTCGCGGCGAGCATCGCGATCGGGCGCATCGTCCTTGAAAGCGGGGCGGCGGCGTGGCTGGGAGAGACGCTCTCGATCGCGCTCGTCTTCCTGCCGCCCGCGCTGGTGCTGGCCGCGATCATGATCTTCGTCACGCTGCTCACCAATTTCGCCTCGAACGCGACCGCGGCGACCGTGGGCACGCCGATCGCCTTCAGCATTGCCGAACAGCTCGGCCTTCCGCCCGAACCCCTGGTGCTCGCCGTGCTGTTCGGCTGCAACCTGTGCTATGCGACGCCGATCGCCTACCAGACCAACATGTTGATCATGGCGGAAGGTTCCTACGAATTCGCGGACTACATCCGCACCGGGGTCCCGCTGGTGGCGCTGATGGTGACGACGCTCTCGATCCTGCTGGTGATCTTTTACGGGATGGGATGAGGGGCGCTTTCATCGGGCGGCGCTGCGTGTAAGATCGCGCGGACGGACGATCCCGCGCGAGGCGGGGGCAAGGAAACGGGGAGACGAGACGATGATGAAGCATCTGATGGCGGGCGCGGCGCTGGCATTGACGATGGCGGTGCCGGCGCAGGCCGACGCGCTGCGAGACGCGGTGAGCGAGGACATGCCCGGCCTCGTCGAGCTTTACCAGGACCTCCACGCCAATCCCGAACTTTCCTTCCAGGAATTCGAAACGTCGAAGAAGCTCGCCGCGCGCGCCCGGGAACTCGGCTTCGAGGTGACCGAGGGCGTGGGCCAGACCGGCGTCGTCGCGGTGATGCGGAACGGCGAGGGGCCGGTCGTCATGCTGCGCGCCGACATGGACGCGCTGCCCGTGACCGAACAGACCGGGCTGCCCTATGCGTCGCAGGCGCGCGGCACGCCCGAAAGCGGGGTCGAAAGCGGGATCATGCACGCCTGCGGCCATGACACGCACATGGCCGCGTGGGTCGGCACGGCGCAGCTCATGGCGGAGCGGCGCGATCAATGGTCCGGCACGCTCGTCATGATCCTCCAGCCTGCCGAGGAACTCGGCCTCGGCGCGCTCGCCATGCTCGAGGACGGGCTGTTCGAGCGGTTCCCGAAGCCCGACTACGTGCTCGGCTTCCACGATGCGGCGCAGGCGCCTGCCGGCATGATCGGCTATTCCAAGGGCTACGCGCTGGCGAATGTCGACAGCGTCGACATCAAGGTGAAAGGCATCGGCGGGCACGGCGCCTATCCACACACGACCAAGGACCCGATCGTGATCGCGGCGAGCATCGTCACGCGCCTGCAGACGCTGGTGAGCCGCGAGACGAACCCGCTCGATTCGGCGGTGGTGACGGTGGGCAGCTTCCTTGCCGGGACCAAGCACAACATCATTCCCGACGAGGCGAGGCTGCAACTGACCGTCCGCTCCTATGGCGATGACACGCGGGCCGCGCTGCTCGACGGCATCCGCCGCATCGCCCGGGCCGAAGCGCTCGCGGCGGGCCTGCCCGAGGACCTGCTGCCCGAGGTCACGGTGGAGGAGCCCTATACGCCCTCGACCTACAACACGCCCGAATTCACCGAGGAGGTGATGGCGGTGCTGAAAGAGCGCTTTCCCGAGCGCGTGTTCGAGGTGCCGAGCGTGATGGGCGGAGAGGATTTCGGCCAGTTCTACCGCGCGGACCCGGACAACATCGAATCGCTCATCTTCTGGGTCGGCGGGGTGCCGCAGGACGAATACGAGGCGGCGCAGCGCGGCGAGGTCGAACTCGTCAGCCTCCATTCGCCCTTCTGGGCGCCGGACGCGCCGGTCGTGATCGCGACCGCGACCGAGGCGATGACCGCAGCGACGCTCGACCTGTTGGCGAAGCAGGGCGGGTGATTTCCCCGCCCGTTCCGAAGGTTCCCTGACCGCTCGCCAAGCCGTTCCTGAGACGGGGGAGGGGCTTCGCAAAAATAACGGCCGCCGGGCGCGGGGCGAACCCCGCATCCGACGGCCGTCTTCTCCTCCCCAGGAGAACCGGTGAAATGCGGCCGGCGTTTACTCGGTCGAAGGCACGTAGGTGCCGAGCCGGTGGTGCAGCGCGTTGATCTTGGCGAGTTCCTCGCGGTCCTCGGTCGTGCGGGCGTGGCTTTCGAGCGCGCGGCGCAGCAGTTTCATGTCCGCCGTCGAAAGCAGCGCGCGGGCGCGGCCCGGCTCCGATTTCGGCGCGTCGGCGTTGGTGGTGTCGGTATCGCTCATCGAATATCTCCCTGTCCTGCATGGGGTGCAAGTGCGGCTGCGCCGTTCATGCAGACAATGCCGGCATCCCGCAAGGCCGGTTCCTGTGGCCCCGCGGGATGCCGGAACCGGTTCACGCCGCTTCGAACTGGTTCATGGTGTTGTCCTTGCCCGCCGCCTTCAGGGCCGCTTCGCCGGCGAAATATTCCTTGTGATCGTCGCCGATGTCCGAGCCGGCCATGTTCTGGTGCTTCACGCAGGCGATCCCTTCGCGGATTTCCTTGCGCTGCACGTTCTTGACGTAGCCGAGCATGGCTTCCTCGCCGAAATATTCCCGTGCGAGGTTGTCGGTCGAAAGCGCCGCGGTGTGGTAGGTCGGCAGGGTGATGAGGTGGTGGAAGATGCCCGCGCGCCGGGCTGCATCGGCCTGGAAACTGCGGATCTTCGCATCGGCTTCGGCGGCGAGTTCGCTGTCGTCGTAGTCGACGCTCATCAGGCGCGCGCGATCATAGGCGGAGACGTCCTTGCCCGCTTCCTCCCACGCATCGAACACCTGCTGGCGGAAGTTCAGCGTCCAGTTGAACGAGGGCGAGTTGTTGTAGACCAGCTTCGCGTCCGGAACGGTCTCGCGGATCTTGTCGACCATCTCCGCGATCTGTTCGACGTGCGGCTTCTCGGTCTCGATCCAGAGCAGGTCCGCGCCGTTCTGGAGCGAGGTGATGCAGTCGAGCACGACCCGGTCGACCCCGGTGCCGGGGCGGAACTGGTAGAGGTTCGACGGGAGCCGCTTGGGCGCCATCAGCTTGCCGTCGCGGCTGATGAAGACCTGTCCGTTGGTAATGTTCGCGGGATCGACCTCCTCGGCATCGAGGAAGCTGTTGTACTGGTCGCCGAGGTCGCCCGGTTCCTTCGAATAGGCGATCTGCTTGGTCAGGCCGGCGCCGAGCGAATCGGTGCGCGCGACAATGATGCCGTCGTCGATGCCGAGCTCGAGGAAGGCGTGGCGGCAGGCGCGGATCTTGGCGATGAAATCCTCGTGCGGGACCGTCACCTTGCCGTCCTGGTGGCCGCACTGCTTTTCGTCGGAGACCTGGTTCTCGATCTGGAGCGCGCAGGCGCCCGCCTCGACCATCTTCTTGGCGAGGAGATAGGTCGCCTCGGCATTGCCGAACCCTGCGTCGATGTCGGCGATGATCGGCACGACGTGGGTTTCGTAGCTGTCGATGTTCTTCTGGATCTCGCGGGCCTTGACCTCGTCACCCGCCTCGCGCGCCGCGTCGAGCGCGCGGAACATCATGCCGAGCTCGCGCGCGTCGGCCTGCTTGAGAAAGGTGTAAAGCTCGCCGATCAGGTCCGGCACGGCGGTCTTCTCGTGCATCGACTGGTCGGGCAGCGGGCCGAAATCGCTCCGCAGCGCGGCCACCATCCAGCCCGAAAGATAGAGGTAGCGACGCTTGGTCGAGCCGAAATGCTTCTTGATGGAGATCATCTTCTGCTGGCCGATGAAGCCGTGCCAGCAACCGAGCGACTGGGTATACTGCGACGGATCGGCGTCGTAGGCCGCCATGTCCTCGCGCATGATCTTCGCGGTGTACTTCGCGATGTCGAGCCCGGTGCGGAAACGGTTCTGGATGACCATGCGCGCGGCGCTTTCGGGGTCGATCCCGACCCAGTTGCCGTTCTTGCCGACGACGTTCTGCATATGGGCGATGGTGTCCTGGTAGGTCATGGCTGTTCGATCTCCTTCGTGTCCTGGGGAGTGGATGAACCGCATGTGGCGCGCTGCGGTGCAGCATGACAGGAAAAATTACAGAATATCTTGTCTCTATGGGGTGATTTCGCGGAAAATCGGTGTAAGAGTGTAAAGGTATTTACAAACCCGATCCGCCCGGAACCCCGATCATGTCCGAAAGTGCCCTTCTCGCCGGACCCTCCCTGCGCCGCCTGCGCAAACGCGAGGGCCTGACGCAGGCCGCCATGGCCGCCGCGCTCGGCATCTCGCCCTCCTATCTCAACCTCATCGAACGCAACCAGCGCCCGCTTTCGGCGCGCGTGCTGGTGCAGGTGATCGAACGCTTCGATTTCGACCCCCGGTCCCTGCGCGAGGACGAGGCGATCGGCGGGGTCGACGGGCTCGTGCGCCGCCTCTCCGACAAGCGATTCGCCGATCTCGGGATCGACCGCGAGGAGGTGCAGGAATTCCTCTCCGCCGCCCCGCAGGCCGCCGCCGCCTTCGCGCGGCTGTACGACAATGCGGGCGAGGTCGCCGCGCGGGTCGAGGACCCGGAAGGGGACGCACGCGAGGCGGTCGAGCGCTGGCAGAACCACTTCGCCGATCTCGACCACGCGGCCGAGGACCTCGCCGACGAATTGCGCCTCTCGCGCGGGGACATGGCCGCCGCGCTCGGGGAACGCCTGCGCGAACAGCACCGCCTGTCGGTCCGGATCCTCCCCGCCGAGGTCATGCCGGGCATGGTCCAGCGACTGGACCTTCACGCGCGGCAATTGCAGCTGTCCGAAATGCTCCCGGGTGCGGCGCGGCGGTTCCAGATCGCGCGGCAGGTCGGCGCGCTCGAACAGCGCGACGCGATCGAGGAACTGGTCGCGGGCGCGAAGCTCGCCAGCGACGAGGCGCGCGCGGCCTTCCGCAATCACGTGCTCGACTATCTCGCCGCCGCCCTGCTGATGCCCTATCGCCGCTTCATGCGGGCCTGCGAACAGACCGGCTACGACCTCGCCGTGCTCCAGCGGCGATTCGCGGTCAGTTTCGACCAGCTCGCCCAGCGATTGACCACGCTCCAGCGGGTGGGCGAGCGGGGCCTGCCCTTCTTCAGCGCGCGCTTCGGGCGCACGGGGCGGATGCTCGGCTTCACCGCGGGGGCGAGCGGGGCGCTCTATCCGCTCGCCGGGGCGCGCTGGCCGGCGTGGGTGCCCTATGCCGCGTTCGAGAGCCGCGGGCAGATGCTCACCCAGGCCGTGACCTTCGGCGAGGGCGAGGCGGCGCCGCGCCACTGGTTCACCATCGCCCGCACGGTCGAGGTCGACGGGGCGGCGTGTTCGGCCCGGCGCGCGATCGTGCTGGGGGTCGAGGCGCGCTTCGCCGGCGAACTCGCGCAGGCGCGCGGCATCTCGCTCGCGCCCGAGGACGCGGTCCCGCTGGGCGGCGGCTGCCCGCGCTGCGGCAGGGCGGATTGCCTGACCCCCGCGACCGCACGGCTTGCCCGCGCGCAGCAATTGTGAACCCGTTAACCCTCGCAGGACAGGAACGCCGCGGGTTTGCCCGGGCTGTGTAAGGTTTACCGACACTTAAGCTCTCGGCCCTAGAGGGGGGGCGTGCCCATCCCCGCCACCCGAGGCCCGCTGCGCCGATGATCCGCCTGTTCAAGCACTACATCCCGCACGCCGTGATCCTGCTTGGCCTGCTGGACCTCGCGCTGCTGGTGCTGGCGAGCGAGATGGCCTGGCAGTTGCGCGCCACGCAGATCGCGATGGAGCCGGGGCCGATCGGCGAACGCTGGCTGCCTCTCCTTGCGACCGGGCTGGTGGTGTGGCTGGCGATGATCGCGGTCGGGGTCTACGGCCCCAATGCGCTGCGTTCGCTGCGGTTTGCCGGGGCGCGGCTGCTGGTCGCGATCAGCCTCGGCATCATCGCGCTTGCGACGATCGACTTCATCCTGCCGGGCAGCACCTTCTGGCGTTCGACCCTGCTCTACGCGATGGGTTTCGCGATCCTCGTGCTGGTCGGCGACCGGCTGCTGCTCAACAGCTTCCTCGGCTCCTCGGCCTTCCGGCGGCGGGTCATGGTGCTCGGCGCGGGCGACCGGGCGCAGCGCCTGCGCGAACTGGGCGAGCGGCCCGAAAGCGGTTTCGTCATCGTCTCCTACATCGCCATGGGAGAGCCCGAGCGGGTCGTCGAGGAGGCGATCGCGCGCGAGGCGATCCATGATCTCGGCCGCTTCGTCGAGAATCTCGGCGTGTCCGAAGTCGTCCTCGCCCTGCAGGAGCGCCGCAACGCGCTGCCGCTCAAGGACCTGCTGCGGATCAAGACCAAGGGCGTCCACGTCAACGATTTCTCCAGCTTCATGGAGCGCGAAACCGGGCGGGTCGATCTCGACACCGTCAATCCGTCCTGGCTGATCTTCTCCGACGGCTTTTCGAGCGGGCGGATGTTCTCGAGCGCGGTCAAGCGCCTGTTCGACATCGTCGCGAGCCTCGTCCTGCTGTTCTTCACCTTCCCGATCATCGCGCTGTTCGCGGTGCTGGTGAAGCTCGACAGCAAGGGTCCCGCCTTCTTCCGGCAGGAGCGGGTCGGGCTCTACGGTGAGCCTTTCCGGATCGTGAAGCTGCGCTCGATGCGGACCGATGCCGAAAAGGACGGGGCGAAATGGGCCGAGGAGAACGACCCGCGCATCACGCGGCTCGGCCGGTTCATCCGCAAGGTCCGCATCGACGAACTGCCGCAGGCCTGGAGCGTGCTCATGGGCCAGATGAGCTTCGTCGGCCCGCGCCCGGAAGTCCCGCAATTCGTCGAAGACCTGGAGGAGCAGATTCCCTTCTATGGCGAACGGCACATGGTAAAGCCCGGCATCACCGGCTGGGCGCAGATCAACTATCCCTACGGCGCCTCGACCGAGGACAGCCGGCACAAGCTCGAATACGACCTCTATTACGCCAAGAACTACACGCCCTTCCTCGATTTCGTCATCCTGCTGCAGACGGTGCGGGTGATCCTGTGGCCGGAGGGCGCGCGATGATGCTTTCGGCGAGCCTCGCGCCCTATCTCGGCATGGTCTGCATGATCGCGGGCGCGGTGCTGGCGGCAGGCGCGCTGGTGTGGATCGCGCGCTATGGCGACCGCACGCGGCCCGATCGCGAATCGGCGCTCGCGGCCGCGACGCTGACCGCGCTGTGGTGCGTGCTCGGCGCGGCGCTCGGGGCCGATGCGCCCGCGACCGAGCTGATCGCGACGGCGCGCAATCTCGCCTTCATCGCGATGATCTTCCGCCTGTTCTCGGCCGACGGGCGCGACGAAAGCCTGCGCCCGATCCGGCCGGTGATCTTCGCCCTCGTGCTCGTCGAACTGCTCCAGCCGGTGACGCTCGCGGTCGAGCTCAGGGTGGGTGCCGCCCCGGTCCGGCTCGACCAGGCGATCTTCGAGGCCTCGACGATCCTCGCCATGCTCGTCGCCATCGGCGCGCTGGTGCTGCTGCACAATCTCTACGCCGGCGCCGCCGCCGCCTCGCGCGAGGTGCTGCGCTGGAGCGGCATCGCGCTGGCGGGAGTGTTCGGCTACGATCTCAATCTTCACACCATCGCCTATCTCGGCGGGGAAAGCCCCGAGGCGCTGGTCGCGCTGCGCGGCCTCTTCACCGGGGCGATGGTCGGGCTGCTCGCGATCGGGGCCAATGCGCGCGGGGCGAGCCTGCAGCTGCGGCCCTCGCGCGCGGTGACGTTCCAGACTCTCTCGCTGCTGGTGATCGGCAGCTACCTTGCGGTGATGGTGCTGGTGACGCGTTCGCTCGCGCTGATCGGCGGGGACATCGCGCGCACCGGGCAGGTGGTGTTCCTCGTCATCGCCATCGTCTGCGCGGTGATCTGGCTGCCGTCCGAGCGCGTCCGCTCCTGGATCAGGGTGATGGCGACGAAGCACCTGTTCCAGCACCGCTACGACTACCGCGCCGAATGGCTGCGCTTCACCCGCACGATCGGCCACGGTTCGGGCGGTTCGGCGAGCTTCCAGCAGCGCGCGGTCAAGGCCATCGCCGACATCACCGACAGCCCGGCGGGCCTGCTGCTGGTGCCGAACGAGGAGGCGCAGCTCGAACTCACCGCGCGCTGGAACTGGCCGACCATCGAAGTCCCGGCGATCGCGGGCGAATATGCGCTTTCGGGCCTGCTCGAGATGCACCACCACATCCTCGACCTCGACGAGGTGCGCGCAGGGATCGACCACCACGGCGAGGCGGCCGAGGTCCCGGCTTGGCTGCGCGAGGCGGAGGATGCCTGGGCGCTCGTGCCGCTCATCCATTTCGAGCGGCTCGTCGGCGCCATTGTCCTTGCCCGCCCGCGGACCATGCGGCGGCTCGACTGGGAGGATTTCGACCTCCTGCGCGTCGCCGGGCAGCAATTGGCGAGCTACCTCGCCGAACAGGCCGGGCAGCAGGCGCTGATGGACGCGAGCCGCTTCGACGAGTTCAACCGGCGCATGGCCTTCGTCATGCACGACATCAAGAACCTTGCGAGCCAGATGTCGCTGCTCGCCGCGAATGCCGAAAAGCACGCCGACAATCCCGCCTTCCGCGCCGACATGCTGGTGACGCTCAGGAAATCCTCGGAAAAACTGACCGCGCTCCTCGCCCGGCTCGGCCGCTACGGGACCGGCCCGGTGCAGGAGCGCTCGCGGTTCGACCTCGCGGCGCTCGCCGGGGGGATCGCGGATCGCTTTGCCGGGGGCCATCCGGTCACGCTCACCAAGGCCGAGCGGGTGGAGGTGATCGGCGACCGCGATGCGCTCGAACAGGCGCTGATCCATCTCGTGCAGAACGCGATCGATGCGAGCGAGGCGGACGTTCCGGTCCGTCTCGACGCGGTGCGCGACGGGATCACGGGGCGGATCGACATCGTCGACAGCGGCCATGGCATGTCGCCCGAATTCGTCCGCAATTCGCTGTTCAAGCCGTTCGTCTCGTCCAAGCAGGGCGGCTTCGGCATCGGCGCGTTCGAGGCGCGCGAGATGATCCGGGCGATGGGCGGGCGGCTCACCGTCGAATCGCGCGAAGGGCTCGGCAGCCGCTTTTCCGTCACCCTGCCGTTGCCGGAGGCCGCGCGCCTCGACGGCACGGCGGGCACTCCCGCTACAGCCCCCCAGAACGAGGTCGCATGATGGCTGACAAGAAACCCAACCTCCTCGTGATCGAGGACGACGAGGGCCTGCAGGCCCAGCTCAAATGGGCCTATGACGATTTCAACGTCGTCATCGCCGGGGATCGCGACAGCGCGATCGCCGCGCTTCGCAGCGAAGCGCCCGCGGTGGTCACGCTCGATCTCGGGCTTCCGCCCGATCCCGACGGGACGAGCGAAGGCTTCGCCGTGCTCGACGCGATCATGGCGCTGAAGCCCGACACCAAGGTGATCGTCGCCAGCGGCCATGGCGCGCGCGAGAGCGCGCTGCAGGCGATCGACCGCGGGGCCTATGACTTCTACCAGAAGCCCGTCGATATCGACCAGCTCGGCCTTATCGTCCGGCGCGCCTTCGCGCTCCACCTGATCGAGCAGGAAAACCGCCGCCTCCTGGCGCGTTCGGGCGAGGAGAAGACCGTGCTCGGCCGGCTGATCACCGCGGCACCCGAAATGGTCAAGGTCGCCCGCACGATCGAACGCGTCGCGCGCACCAGCGTTTCGGTCATGCTGCTGGGCGCAAGCGGGACCGGCAAGGAATTGCTGGCAAAGGGGCTCCACGATGCCAGCGACCGCGCGGGAGGCCCCTTTGTCGCGATCAATTGCGCCGCGATCCCCGAAAACCTCCTCGAAAGCGAGCTGTTCGGGCACGAAAGGGGCGCCTTCACCGGCGCGGTCAAGACCACCGAGGGCAAGATCGAAAGCGCCCATGGCGGCACGCTCTTCCTCGACGAGGTCGGCGACATCCCGCTGCCGCTGCAGGTCAAGCTGCTGCGCTTCCTGCAGGAGCGCACGATCGAACGGATCGGCGGGCGCAAGGCGATCGCGGTCGACACCCGGATCGTGTGCGCGACGCACCAGAATCTCGAAGCGATGATTACCGAGGGGACCTTCCGCGAGGACCTGTTCTATCGCCTTGCCGAGATCGTGGTGCGGATCCCCGGACTTGCCGAGCGCCACGGCGATGCCGTCCTGCTCGCCAAGACCTTCCTCAAGCGCTTCGCAAGGGAGATGAACCCCGCCGTCACCGGCTTCGCGCCCGACGCGCTCGCCGCGATCGACGCGCACGAATGGCCGGGCAACGTGCGCGAGCTCGAAAACCGGGTGAAGCGCGCGGTGATCATGGCCGACGGCAAGCTGGTGAGCGCCGACGACCTCGATTTCGCGGGCGACGCGCAGGAGGATGCCGAAGTGCTCAACCTCAAGGCGGCGCGCGAACAGTCGGACCGGCGGGTGATCCGCCATGCCCTCGCACGCAGCGAGGGGAACATCTCGAACACGGCGAAGCTGCTCGGGATCAGCCGGCCGACGCTCTACGACCTGCTCAAGCAGTATGACCTCCAGACCTGACTTGGCGTTCGGCGCGGCGCTGGCCGCGGCGGCGCTGGCGCTCCCGGGATGCGCCGAGCCGCTGGCCGAGGCGGAGGCCGCCGCGCCTGCCGGGAGCGATACCTTCCTTGCGCTGGTCGAACAGGCGCGGGGCGCGGCGGGGGAGGGCGACCTTGCCCGGGCGGGGCGGCTGCTCGACGAGGCGCTTGCGCTGGAGCCGGAGAACCCTGCCGTGTGGGCCGACATCGCCCGCCTGCGCTTTCGCGGGGGCGAACAGATCGCGGCGATCGACGCGGTGGAGCGGGCGCTCGCGCTCGATCCCGCGCATGGCCCGGCGCTGCTGATGCGCGCCCAGCTGGTGCGCGACGCCCACGGTTTTCGCGCGGCCCGCGGCTGGTACGACGCCGCGCTTGCCGCCGATCCCGGCAATGCCGAAATCATGCTCGACCGCGCGGCGACGCTGGGCGAGGGCGGGGATTACCGCGCCATGCTCGGCGCGCTCCAGGGATTGCCGGAGGCCGCGCCGGAAGCGGGCAGGGGGCATTTCCTGCGCGCCGTGCTCGCCGCGCGGGCCGGGGAAAACGTGCTCGCGCGCAGCCTGCTGGCGCGCAGCGGCCTGGTGGAGCAGGGCGTGCCGGCCGCCGTGCTGCTCGACGCGCTGGTCGACCTTGCACAGGCCAATCACGACAGCGCGGCGGCCAAGCTCTCCGCTCTCGCGCGTCGCCAGCCCGGCAATGTCCGGGTGGCCGACCTCCACGCCCACGCGCTCTGGCTTGGGCGGAGGGACCGGGAACTGGTCGACCTTCACGCGGGCCGCGCGCGGCGGGACGATGCCTCGCCCTTCCTGGCGATGCTGGTGGGACGCGCGTTCGAACGGCTCGGCGAACGGGATGCGGCGGCGCCTTTCCTCGAACGCGCCGCGGCCGGGCCGAGCGAAGGCACCGGCCTGCTCGCGGGGAATGACGCGTTGCCCGGCCCGACCGCCCGGCTGCGCGCGCTGCTCGCCGCGGGCGATCGCGCGGCGGCACGGCGCGCAGGCGATGCGCTGCGGCGCCGCTTTCCCGCCTCCTCGGACATCAGCGCGCTCGCGGGGGACGCCGCCCTCGCGGCGGGCGATGCGGCTGGCGCACTGGCGCTCTACCGCGGTGCGGCCATGGTGCGGCGGCCCTGGCCGCTCGCGAAGAAGGCGATCCGCGCCTATCGCGAGGTCGGGGACGAGGAGGCGGCCGAAGTCCTGCTTGCCCGCCACGTCGCGGGCGAGCCGCACAATGCCGAAGCGCTCGTCATGCTGGCGGCGGCCAGCGCGCGGCGCGAGGACTGGCTGCGCGCGAAGCTCCTGCTCGATCGGGCGATCGCGCTCGGGGCGGGCAGCGATCCGGCCCTCCTGCGTCTGCGCGCCGAGGTCGCCGGGGCGCTCGGGGAAACGGGCGAGGCGGAGCGGTTTTCCGCGGCGGCACAGGCGCTCGCCCCGCACGGTTTCGCGGCGCGATAGGCGCTCGACATCCGGCGCGGGCGCGGGCAGGGGCGCGTCCCATGCCCGCGCGTTTTGCCATGCTCGCCGACCCGATGATCGCGGTCCTCGTGATCGCGACCGCGCTCGCGGCGGTCCTGCCCGCGACCGGCGAGGCGCGCGGGCTGGCGCAGCTGGTGTCGAACGGGGCGATCTTCGTTCTTTTTCTCGTCAACGGAATGCGGATAGCGCGCGCCGAGATCGCGCAGGGACTGGCGAACTGGCGCTATTTCGTCCCGCTGCTCGGGTGGATCTTCGGGGTGATGGCGCTCGTCGGGCTCGGCTTCATGCAGATAGCCCAGCTGACCCTGCCGCCGCTGGTCGCGCTCGGCTTTCTCTATTTCGGCTGCCTGCCCTCGACCGTGCAATCCGCGACGAGCTACACCAGCCTCGCCGGCGGGAACGTCGCCCTGTCGGTCGTCGGCGCGGCGCTCGTCAACATTGCCGGGGTGTTCGTCACCGCGCCGCTCTTTGCGCTGCTCGGCGGCGGGGCGGCGGCGGAGATCGGATACGAGACGATCGCGCGGATCGGCGTGATCCTCGTGCTGCCCTTCGTCATCGGGCAGGCCGTGCAACGTTGGACGCGGGCGTGGGTGATCGAACGCAGGGCCAGCATCGCCTGGCTCGATCGGGGGGTGATCGGGATCGCGGTCTATGTCGCCTTCTCCGGCGCGGTGGAGCAGGGGCTGGGCAGCCTGTTCGGCGCGGCCCAATGGGCGATGCTCCTGGGGCTGGTCGCCGCTTTCCTGGGCATTGCCATAGCGGGCGCGTGGTTCGCCGGGGGCGCGCTCGGCCTGGCGCGGGCCGAGCGGATCGCGTTTCTTTTCGCCGGGTCGCAGAAAAGCGTCGCGATCGGCGCCCCCATGGCCGCGATCCTGTTCGTGCCCGCGCAGGCCGGCTTCGTGATCGCGCCGCTGCTGCTCTACCACCTGTTGCAGCTGGTCGCGGCCGCCCCGCTCGCTAGCCGCCTCGCGCGGGAGCCGCGCTAGCCTCGGCGCGCGTCTCCGCGCGGTTGTGACGGATCGACCAGTAGAGCGACAGCCCGATCAGCACCGCGCCGACCAGCCCGGTGATCGTTTCCGGGATATGCCAGCGCGCCGACAGGAGCATGATCGCCCCCAGCACAATGATCGCCCAGAACGCGCCGTGTTCGAGATAGCGATACTGCGCGAGCGTCCCCGCGCGCACGAGGTGGACCGTCATCGAACGCACGAACATCGCGCCGACCGACAGGCCGATGGCGATGACGATCATGTTGTTCGACAGGGCGAAGGCCCCGATCACCCCGTCGAAGCTGAAGCTCGCGTCGAGCACCTCGAGATAGAGGAACCCGCCGAGGCCCGAGCGCACCAGTTCCCCGCTCGCCTTCTTCGCCTGCTCGCGCTGCTCGATCCATTCGCCGAGCGCGTTGACCGCGATGTAGGTGAGCAGGCCGAGCACGCCTGCGGTGAGGAAGGTGAGCGATTCCTCCGCCGAAAGCAGGGTCGAGACGCCGTAGAGGATGCCGAGGACCAGCCCGATCTCGACCGCGGGGAGGGTGGAGAAACGGTTGATGCCCCGTTCGAGCGCGCCGATCCAGTGCACTTCCTTGTCCGCGTCGAAGAAGAAGGAGAGGCCCACCATCGCGAGGAAGGCCCCGCCGAACCCGGCGATCCCGATATGGGCTTCGGAGACGATGCGTTCGTATTCCTGCGGATTGCCGAGCGAGAGTTCCACCGCCGCCCAGGGGCCGATATTGGCCGCGATCGAGACGATGGCGATGGGAAAGACGATCCGCATCCCGAACACCGCGATCAGAATCCCGATGGTGAGAAAGCGCTGCTGCCACACCGGGTCCATTTCGCGCAGCACGGTTGCGTTCACCACCGCGTTGTCGAAACTGAGCGAGACCTCGAGGACCGACAGGACGATGACGATCCACAGGACCGAGAGCATCCCGCCAAGGGTGCCGCTGCTGACCCAGCCGTAATAGGCCGCCCCGGCAAAACAGGCCGCGGTGAAAACCAGCGAGAAGGTGTAGTAGCGAAGCAGGGTCTGCATGGCGGCGGGGATTCCGGCAGGGAAGGAAAGGACAGCGGTAGGTTCGCTCTCAATCCTTGGGCTGGTAGGTCTGTTCCTCGCCCGGAAAGCTGCGCGCGCGCACTTCGCCGGCGTAGGTGGCGACGGTTTTCTCGATGATCTCGGCGATGTTTTCGTAACGCTTCACGAACCGCGGCACGCGCTCGAACATCCCGAGCATGTCGTCGGTGACGAGCACTTGGCCGTCGCATTTGGCCGAAGCGCCGATCCCGATGGTTGGGCAGGAAACCGCTTCGGTGACGGCAATCGCGATCGGTTCGACCACGCCCTCGACCACGACGGCAAAGGCGCCGGCTTCATCCAGTGCTTTCGCATCGCTGACGATCTTCCCGGCTTCGGCATCGGAGCGCCCGCGCGCGGCATAGCCGCCGAGCACGTTGACCGCCTGCGGGGTGAGCCCGACATGGCCCATCACCGGGATGCCCCGCGAAGCGAGGAATTCGACCGTCGGCGCCATCGCCGCGCCGCCCTCGAGCTTGACTGCGGCGGCGCCGGTTTCCTTGAGCAGGCGCGCGGCGCTTTCGAAAGCCTGCTCGGGCGATGCTTCATAGGAGCCGAAGGGCATGTCGATCACCACGACCGCGTGATAGCTCCCCCGGACCACCGCCGCGCCGTGGTTCGCCATCATCTCCATCGTCACGGGGATGGTGGAAGGCAGGCCGTAGATCACCTGGCCGAGCGAATCGCCCACCAGCAGGAGGTCGCAATGCGCGTCGAGCAGCTGCGCCTGGCGCGCGGTGTAGGCCGTCAGCATGACCAGCGGTTCCTCGGTCACGCCGTCCACCTTGCGCGCGCGGATGCGCGGCACGGTCAGCCGCTTCATCGGCTGCGGGGTGGGATTGGCCCGGCTGGTGCTCGTGTCGAGCTGGAAGGTGGTGGACATGGCCGCCGCACTTAGCGCCGTGCCAACGCAAAGGCAAAGACTGCCCTTGGCGCGCGGCGCTTTTCGTTGCACTAGGGTTGCAAAGGGACGGACAGGAGCGCACGCCGCGGCGGCGCGACAAGAGGGTTTTTCACAGGACATGGTAGCATCCACCGGCACGACCGCGCGCGAGGGCTGGTCCTCGCGCAGCGCCTTCGTACTCGCGGCGATCGGCTCGGCCGTCGGGCTCGGCAATCTCGTGCGCTTTCCGGCCGAGGCCGGGGCCAATGGCGGCGGCGCCTTCGTCCTGTTCTACATCTTCTGCGTCGTGCTGATCGGGCTGCCGGTGCTGCTGTCCGAAGTGCTCATCGGGCGCCACGGCCAGGCCGCCGCCCCGCTCAGCTTTCGCCGGATCGCCGAGGAATCGGGCGGATCGGGGGCCTGGAGCATCGTCGCCTCGCTCGGCGTGTTCTCGGCCTTTCTCGTGCTCAGCTTCTACTGCGTGCTGGGCGGCTGGGTGCTGTACTACATCGGCCTGTTCGGCGCCGATGTCTTCCTGTCCGGCCCCGCGAGCGGCGCGTTCGCGGGCAGCAGTTTCGAGGAGGTCGACGCGCTGTTCGGCGCGATGGTGAGCGACGGGCTTTCCACCAGCCTGCTCGACATCGTGTTCCTCGCGATCACCTTCCTCTTCGTCGCGCGCGGGGTGTCGGGCGGGATCGAGAAGGTCGCGGTCTATCTCATGCCCGCCTTCTTCTTCCTGCTGCTGGCGATCACGATCTACGGGATGTTCGGCGGGGCGATGGCGCGCACGGTGGATTATCTCTTCACCTTCGAGCCCGAAAAGCTGACGGGCGAGGTGATGCTGGCCGCCGTCGGCCAGGCCTTCTTCTCGCTGTCGCTGGGGGTCGCCGGGATGGTGACCTACGGCGCTTACGTCGGGCGCGACGTGAACCTCGCGAGCACCAGCGGGGTGATCGCCGGGGCCGACACGGCGGTCGCGCTGATCGCGGGGCTGTGCATCTTCCCGATCGTCTTTGCCGCCGGGCTCGAGCCGAGCGGCGGGCTCGGCCTCATGTTCCAGACCCTGCCGCACGCCTTTTCCGACCTGCCGTTCGGCACGCTGATCGGGCTCGCCTTCTTCGTCATGGTCGCCTTCGCCGCCCTGACGAGTTCGGTCAGCCTTATGGAGGCTCCGACTTCCTGGGCGATGGACCGGCTCGGCCTCGCGCGTCCGGTGGCCGCGATGTTGGTGACGGGCGCGGCGGCCGTGCTGGGCGTGCTTTCGGCGCTGTCGACCGGCGCGCTCGCGGGGTTCCATCCCCTGGGCTTCATCCCCTTGTTCGAGGGGCTGGGCATCCTCGACCTGCTCGATTCCTTCACCGGCAAGCTGACCATGCCGATCGGGGCGCTGCTTACCTCGGTTTTCGTCGGCTGGGTAGTCTCGCGCCGCCTGCTCGACGAGGAAAGCGGGCTCGGCGGCGGGGTGCACCGGTTCTGGCTTTTCCTGGTGCGCTGGTTCTGCCCCCTGATGCTGGCGCTGATCCTCGTTAGCGGGATCTTCCCCGAGACGACGGCGCGGCTCTTCGCGACGCTCGGCGCGGGGTAGTTGCAGCGCGCGGGGACGGGCGCGACGAGCGCGCTTGCAATCGCGTTCCACGTGGAACATAATGGGAACACAAGGGCTCCCCGCGAGTCCTTTGCGATGAGCAGTTCCCATGACCCGATCCGCATTCCTCGACCGAGCTTCGGCGTTCCGCGCCTTTCCCGTCCCCGCCCGCCCGCGCGGGGGAGGGGCGGCCGCGCGCCTGTCGGCCGGCGATCCTGTCCCTTGCGCGCTCCGGCGGGAGAACCGCTGGCGACCGGGCCTTGCCCGGCAGCCGCTCCACAGCGAGATCTTCGCCTGCGCCGGCGATGCGAGCGGGGCGGGCTTCGCACTGGCGCTAGCCCGCGATGCGCTCGCCGCCGCGGCCGCCGTGCCCGACCGGCTCGCCGAACCGCATGACCGGCGTCACGTCCTGTGGGTGCAGGACGCGCGCGCGATCGAGCGGGGCGGGCGGCCCTATCTCCACGGCCTGCCGCGCGACCTGCAAGGTCGGCTGATCCACGTCGCCGCGCGCACGCCCGAAGACGCGCTGTTCGCGCTGGAGGAGGGGCTGCGCTGCCGCGAACTTGCCTGCGTGATCGGGGAAATCGCGGGCAATCCGCGCAGCCTCGATTTCACCGCCTCGCGCCGGCTCAGCCTGACGGCGGAGAAGCACGGCATCGCGCTGTGGCTGGTCCGGCTCGATGCCGAGGCCGATCTCTCCTCGGCGCGGATGCGCTGGCGGGTGGGGCCGGCGCCTTCCGCCCGCCCGCGCTGGAACGGCGATGCGCCCGGCGCTGCAGCGTGGTCTGCCGAACTGTTCCGCGCGCGCTCCCACATTCCCGGAACATGGACCCTTCGCGATGACGACGGACGCCTCCGCACCGACCGCCCCCTCCGCCCCGAAAGCCGCGCCAGCAACGACGCACCGCCCGCCCCGCCGGATCCTCGCCCTGTGGTGCGAGCGACTTTCGGTCGATCGCTGGCGGCTCGGGCCAGGGCTTGAAAGAGGCGAGGGCGCGGACGGCGAACCCACCGCGCTGATCACCGAAACCGCGCACGGTCCCCGCATCGCCGCTGTCAACGACGCGGGCCGCGCCGCCGGGGTGGTGCCCGGCACCATGCTCGCCGACGCGCGGACCGTCTGCCCTTCCGTCCGCACCGCGCCGGCGGACCCGGCGGGCGATCTCGCCTTTCTCGAGAAGCTCGCGGTCTGGGCACAGCGCTGGGGCCCGTGGAGCGCGCTCGACGCGCCCGATGGCTTGCTGGTCGATGTGACCGCGGTCGCGCACCTGTTCGGCGGGGAGGTGCGCCTGCTCGCCGATGTCGAAGCGGCCTGCACCGCGCGCGGCCTCGCGGTGCGCTGCGCGATCGCGCCGACGGCGGGCGCGGCCTGGGCGCTCGCGCATTACGGGGCCGGGCGCGCGATCGCGGGGCCTGATGACGATCTCCTCGCCCGGCTCGCCGACCTGCCGGTGGCGGCGCTGCGGCTCGACGAGGACGTGCTGACCGTGCTGCGGCGCCTTGGCCTGAAACGGCTCGGAGAACTCGCGGGCGTTGCGGGTAGCGGCGCGGGCGGAGAGGGCGAAGCCGCCTCGCGCGATGCGATCCAGCGCCGCTTCCGCAACCGCAGGTCGCCCGCCGCCAACCCGCTCATCCGGCTCGACCAGCTGCTCGGCCGCGTCCCCGAACCGCTCCTGCCGGTGGTCCCGCGCGCCATGCCGCTCGTCCAGCGCCGCCTTGTCGAACCGATCCGCCATCGCGACCTGCTCGACCGGGTCCTTGCCGACCTCGCGCAGGACATGGCGCGCGAACTCGAGGGGCGGGGCGAGGGCGCACGGCGGCTCGAGATCGCGCTGTGGCGGGTCGATGGCGAGGTGATCGCGCGCCGTCTCGAACTCGCCGCCGCGACGCGCGATCCGGATCACGTCATCCGCCTGTTTTCCGCCAAGCTCGACGATGTCGATGCGGGATTCGGGATCGAGACGGTGCGCCTCGGCGCGAGCTGGGCCGAACCGCTCGCGCTCGAACAGGGCGAGATCGAACGGTCCGCCGAAAACCGCGGCACCTCGCTCGCCGCCTGCATCGACAGGCTGACCGTGCGGCTCGGGAGCGAGGCCGTGCGCCGCCCCGTCCCGCGCGCGAGCCACCTGCCGGAACGCGCGCAAGGCTGGCAGGGTCCGCTCGAACCCGCCGCGCCGCAGCAGGGAATGCTCGAATTCCACCAGCGCCCCCTGAAACTGCTGGACCGGCCGGAACGGATCGCGGTGCTCTACGCCTCGCCCGACGGCTTTCCCCAGCGCTTTCGCTGGCGGGGGCAAGTGCGCGAGGTCGCCCGGGTCGAGGGGCCGGAACGGATCGCGCCCGAATGGTGGCGCGAACGTTCGAGCGCGCGGCTACGCGACTATTACCGGATCGAGGACGAGACCGGGCGGCGCTACTGGATCTACCGCCACGGCATCGCCGGGGACGGGCGCGGCGGGGACCGGCAGGGGCGCGCGCCCGACTGGTACCTCCAGGGCCTGTATGCCTGATCTTTCCCGAGGCCCCGCGTCAGTATTCCCTTAGGGTTTATGGGTTAACCGCAAGAGGCCATGAACCTGCACTCGATCACCCGAACGTCGGAACGCCGGCCGCTCAGCCTCGTCGTGCGCGGCCGCGTGCGCTCGCGCCCGGTCTTCGTCGACCTGATCGACATTTCCGAAGGCGGCTGCAAGATCCGCGGCACGCAGGGCTTCGCCAGCATCGGTGATCGGGTGGTGATGAAGGTCGGCGGCGTCAACGCCCCGCTCGGCACGATCGCCTGGGTCGAGGGACGCATCGCCGGCGTCGCATTCGAAGGCCAGATGCACAGCGCCGTGCTCGACTACCTGTGCCAGGCGCAGGGCGCCTCGGCCGCGCCGGTAGAGCGGGACGCGCTGCGCCACCTGTGATCGCCCGCTCGCGCGGTCCCGGCACCGCCTGTCCGGGCAGGTTGCAAAGAAAGCACTGGAGCGAGCCGGGTTGGAACATATATGGAACATACAAGGTGTTCCATGGCCCAGCAGCTCTCGCTCAGACAGAAACTCGAAATCCTCGCCGATGCGGCGAAATATGATGCGTCCTGCGCCTCGTCCGGGACGGCGAAGAAGAATTCGGTCGGCGGAAAGGGTGTCGGCTCGACCGAGGGGATGGGCATCTGCCACGCCTATGCCCCCGACGGGCGCTGCATCTCGCTGCTGAAGATCCTGCTGACCAATCACTGCATCTTCGACTGCCATTACTGCATCAACCGCAAGAGCTCCAACGTGGCCCGCGCGCGCTTCACCCCGCAGGAAGTCGCCGATCTCACGCTGTCCTTCTACAAGCGCAACTATATCGAGGGGCTGTTTCTCTCCTCCGGCATCGTGAAGAGCGCGAACCACACGATGGAGCAGCTGATCGAGGCCGCCCGGATCCTGCGCGAGGAACACGATTTTCGCGGCTACATCCATTTGAAGACCATTCCCGAGGCCGATGCCGAGCTGATCCATGCAGCGGGGCTTCATGCCGATCGCGTCTCGATCAATGTCGAACTGCCGACCGACAGCGGGCTCACCCGGCTCGCGCCCGACAAGAACGCCCGCCAGATCGAGGGCGCGATGGACCGCACCAAGGCGCGCATCCTCCAGGCGAAGGACGAGCGCAAACGCTTCCGCCATGCGCCGCGCTTCGCGCCCGCGGGCCAGTCGACCCAGATGATCGTCGGCGCGGACGGGGCGAGCGATGTCGAGATCGTGGGCCGGGCGAGCGCGCTTTACGGCAATTTCGGCCTGAGGCGGGTCTATTACAGCGCCTTCTCGCCGATCCCCGATGCCTCCGCCGTCCTGCCGCTGAAGCGGCCGCCGCTGATCCGCGAACATCGGCTCTACCAGTCGGACTGGCTGATGCGGTTCTACGGCTATGCGCCCGCCGAGGTGGCCGAGGCGGCTGAGCAGGACGGCAACCTCCCGCTCGACATCGATCCCAAGCTCGCCTGGGCGCTTAAGTTCCGCGAGCGTTTCCCGGTCGATGTCAATCGCGCCGGACGCGAGGAATTGCTGCGCGTGCCGGGGCTGGGCACGAAGGCCGTGGCGAAGATCCTCGCCGCGCGGCGGCACCGCACGCTGCGATTGGACGATCTTGCGCGGCTTACCCAGTCCATCGCCAAGGTCCGCCCCTTCCTCGTCGCGGCCGACTGGCGGCCGACGCGGCTGACCGACCGGGCGGATTTGAGGGCCATGCTGGCGCCGAAGCAGGAACAGCTGGAGCTGTTCTGATGGGTTTGGTTTCTCGCAGAGACGCAGAGAAAAGGGAGGCACAGAGAAGTTTGGTGCTCGCGGCGAAGACGCTTTCCTCCCTTGGCCTTTCGGCTGGTCCAGAAGTTGCAGAGGACGAAAATGCCTTCGGCAAGCACAGCATCTCTGTGTCTTTCTTCTCCTCTGCGCCTCTGCGAGAAGCCCCTTCTTTGAGCACATCATGACCGCAATGCAGCACGTCTCCCTCGGCGCGCACTACGTCGTCCATATCCCCGAACCCGACGATTTCGCCTTCTGGCGCGAGCGGGCGCGGGGGCTGATCCAGTGCGACGTGCCCCCCGACCGCGTCTCTTGGGTGGAGCCGGGCGGGACGGGCGATCTCTTCGCCGCGGAAGGCCCCTCCCGCGGCGAACGCCGCCTGCCCGTGCCTCCCGAAAGCCCGCGCGAAGTGCGCGCCAGCAAGCGCTTCCTCCAGCTCGCCCGCAAGGCCGCGCTTCATTCCGACCCTTCGCGTTTCGGCCTGCTTTACCGGATGCTCTGGCGGCTCCAGTCCAATCCCCGTGCGATGGAGGACAAGGCCGATCCCGACGTGCGCCGGATCGAGGAACTCGACAAGGCGGTGCGGCGCGACGCGCACAAGATGCACGCCTTCGTCCGCTTCCGCGAAGCGAGAACCGAGGACGGCGCCGCGCATTACGTCGCCTGGTTCGAACCCGATCATCACATCGTGCGCGCCGAGGCGGGCTTCTTCATGCGCCGTTTCGCCAACATGAACTGGTCGATCCTGACGCCCAGGGGCTGCATCCACTGGGACGGCGAAACCATGCGCGAAAGCGGCCCCGCGCGGCGCTGCGATGCCCCCGGCGGCGATCCGGTCGAGGAACTGTGGCGCTCCTATTACGCTTCCATATTCAATCCCGCGCGATTGAAGGTCGGGGCGATGCTCTCCGAAATGCCGCGCAAATACTGGAAGAACCTGCCCGAGGCGGCGCTGATCCCCGATCTCATCGCCGGCGCGCAGGCGAGGGAAGCGCAGATGGTCGATACCGGAGCGAGGGACATGGGCGAAAAGCCCGAAACACTGGACGCGGTGGCCGCGGCGATCGCGCGCTGCCGTTCCTGCCCGATCGGCGAACTCGAAAACCGCGCGGTGATGGGCGAGGGACCGCGTTCGGCCCCGCTGATGATCGTCGGCGAACAGCCGGGCGATCAGGAGGACGTCAAGGGTCGCCCCTTCGTCGGACCGGCCGGGCAATTGCTCGACGAATATCTTGGGCGCGCCGGGATCGACCGGGGCGCGACCTATGTCACCAATGCGGTGAAGCACTTCAAATATGTCCCGCGCGGCAAACGCAGGCTTCACCAGTCGCCCGCGGCGAAGGAGATCGACACCTGCCGCTGGTGGCTCGAGGCCGAGCGCGACCTTGTGAAACCGCGCGTGATCCTCGCGCTGGGCGCAAGCGCGGCGCGCGGCCTCCTCGGCAGGACCGTGAGCATCTCGAAGGTGCGTGGGCAGGCTCTGCCGATCGAGGGCGGGGCGGAATTGTGGGTGACGGCGCATCCCTCCTACCTCCTGCGCCTCGACGGAGAGGCGCGCGCAAAACAGGCGGCGCTGTTCGAGGCGGACCTTGCTGCGGTGAGGGAGCGGCTCGGGGAATTGGCATGACCATCCTCCCCCGGTGGGGGAGGCTTTAGTGCCCGAGGCCCCGCTCACGCCCGAAAAGCGCCGGCTCGAGATCGACCCCGATCTCGTCGAGGCCCCGCCGCGCGCTCCCTTCGTCGAACTGGGCCTGGTCTCCTGCTTCAGCTTCCTGCGCGGCGCGTCGGATGCGGTCGACCTCGTCCTCACCGCGCGCGCCCTCGGCTATGACGCGATCGGGATCGCCGATGCCAACAGCTTCGCGGGCGTGGTCCGCGTCCATACCGAGGCCCGGACGCTCAGGCTGCGCCCGGTCATCGGCACGCGGATCGAGACGACCTGCGGCCTCGCCTTTCTCGCCTACCCGCGGGACCGCGCCGCCTATGGCCGCCTGTGCCGCCTCATCAGCGCCGGGCGGATGCGCACGCTCGAAGGCGAATGGCAGGACAAGGGCGTGTGCGAGATCGACTGCGCCATGCTCGCCGCCCATGCCGAGGGGAGCGAGCTCATCCTCCTCCCCCCGCGCAACCTCGACGAACGCTTCACGATACCCGCCTGGGCGGGCACTGTCGTGGCGCTCGACGGAAGCGAACTCGCCGAAACCGTCACCGGAGCGCTGCCGGACCTGCTGCCGCACCTCGCGCGCGGCCTGCCGACCCTGCGCCACATCGCGGCGAGCTATCTCTATCGCGGCGACGACATCGCCCGGATCGACCGGCTCGACGCACTGGCGCGGGCGAACGGGCTGGGCCTGCTGGCGACGAACGACGTGCATTATCACGCGCCCGAACGCCGCCCCCTGCAGGACGTGATGACCGCGTTGCGTCACAAGACCACCGTGGCCGAGGCCGGGCACCTGCTCGACGCCAATGCCGAACGCCATCTGAAGAGCCCGCAGGAAATGGCGCGCCTGTTCGCCCGCTGGCCGCACGCCATCGCCGCCGCGCGCGCGGTCGCCGATGCCTGCACCTTCAGCCTCGATGAACTGCGCTACGAATACCCGGAGGAGATCTATCCCGATGGCATGGCCCCGCAGGAATATCTCGAGATCGAGACCTGGGCCGGGGCCGAAAGGCGTTACCCGGAGGGCGTGCCCGAAAGCGTCACCGACACGATCGAACGCGAACTGGCGCTGATCGCCAAGCTCGACCTTGCGCGCTATTTCCTCACCATCAAGGACATCGTCGATTTCGCGCGCGGCTGCGATCCGCCGATCCTGTGCCAGGGGCGGGGCAGCGCGGCCAATTCCGCCGTGTGCTACTGCCTCGGCATCACCAGCGTCGATCCGGCCAAGCACCAGCTCCTGTTCGACCGCTTCATTTCCGAGGAGCGCAAGGAACCGCCCGACATCGATGTCGATTTCGAGCATGAGCGGCGCGAGGAGGTGATCCAGTACATCTACCGCCGCTATGGCCGCCACCGCGCCGGCCTGTGCGCCACGGTGATCCACTACCGCCCGCGCATGGCGATCCGCGAAGTCGGCAAGGCGATGGGGCTGTCGGAGGACGTGACCGGCGCGCTCGCGCGGACCGTGTGGGGCGGGTGGGGCCGCGAGATTTCCGAGAAGCACGCCGCCGAAACCGGGCTCGACGTGACCGACCCGCACCTTCGCCGGGTGCTGAAACTCACCGAGCAGATGATCGGGATGCCGCGTCATCTCTCGCAGCATGTCGGCGGGTTCATCCTGACCGAGGGCGCGCTCACCGAAACCGTGCCGATCGGCAACGGGGCAATGCCCGATCGCAGCTTCATCGAATGGGACAAGGACGATATCGAGGCATTGGGCATCCTCAAGGTCGATGTGCTCGCGCTGGGGATGCTCACCTGCATCAGGAAATGCCTCGATCTGCTGGAAGACCATCACGACCGCCGCCTGACGCTTGCCACGGTCCCGCGCGAGGACCCGGAAACCTACGCCATGCTGAGGAAGGGCGATTCGCTCGGCGTGTTCCAGGTCGAAAGCCGGGCGCAGATGAACATGCTCCCCCGCCTGCGTCCGCGCGAATTTTACGATCTCGTGATCCAGGTCGCGATCGTGCGGCCCGGCCCGATCCAGGGCGACATGGTGCATCCCTACCTCAAGCGCCGGAGAGGCGCGGAAGCGGTGACGATCCCCGCCCCTTTGCCGCGACACGGCCCGCCCGACGAGCTTTCCAGCATCCTCGGGCGCACGCTGGGCGTGCCGATCTTCCAGGAACAGGCGATGAAGATCGCGCTCGATGCCGCGAAATTCTCCAGCGCCGAGGCGAACCGCTTGAGGAAGGCGATGGCGACCTTCCGCAGCCGCGGCATGGTGGACGAACTGCAGGACATGATGGTCGAACGCATGGTGACGCGCGGTTACGACCGCGACTTCGCCGAGCGGTGCTTCAACCAGATCCGCGGTTTCGGCGAATACGGCTTTCCCGAAAGCCACGCGGCGAGTTTCGCGCATCTCGTCTACGTGTCGAGCTGGCTCAAATGCCATTTCCCCGCCGCCTTCGCCTGCGCCCTGCTCAATTCGCAGCCCATGGGGTTCTACGCCCCCGCGCAGATCGTGCGCGATGCGCGCGAGCACGGGGTCGAGGTGCTGCCGGCGGACGTGAACCTGAGTGAGTGGGATTGCACGCTGGAACCCCTTCGTCATCCCGGCCTGCGCCAGGATGACGAGGTGAAGGGGAGGGCGGACAGGAACATCGCCCTCCGCCTCGGCCTGCGCCAGATCGACGGCCTGCCCGAACACGTCGCGGCGCAATTGATCGCGGAGCGCGAGGAGCGCGGCGTCTATGCGGATGTGGCGAGCCTGCACGAGCGTGCCCGCATCGGCCCGGCCCATGTCGAGCGACTTGCGAGCGCGGATGCCTTCACCTCGCTCGGCCTTTCGCGCCGGCAGGCGTTGTGGGATGCGAGGAGCCTCGTTTCTGCGCCCGACCTTCCGCTGTTCCGCGCCGCCGCCGAGCGCGAGGAGGGGGCGGAGCGGGCGAAGGTCGCGCTGCCGCAAATGCCGCTGTCCGAAGAAGTGGTGGCCGACTATCAGACCACACGCCTCAGCCTGAAGGCGCACCCGATGGCCTTCCTCCGCCCGGACCTGGCCGATCGCGGCTTCGTGCGCGCCTGCGACCTGCGCGACCGCAAGTTCCGTTCGATGGTGCAGGTCGCAGGCGTCGTCCTCATCCGCCAGCGGCCGGGATCGGCAAAGGGCGTATGCTTCATCACGCTCGAGGACGAGACGGGGGTCATCAACCTCGTCGTGTGGCCGGACCTCAAGGAAAGGCAGCGCCGCGTGGTCATGGGCGCAAGGCTGATGGAAGTGCGCGGGCGGGTCGAATATGACGACGAGGTGATCCACGTCATCGCCCACCACATGACCGACGCGACGCACGCGCTCTACCGCCTGTCGGACGACATGCTGAACGCGCCGGTCGCGCGCGCCGACCACGTCAACGCGCCGCTGACCGGGCACAAGCATCCCGCGAGCCGCACCGATACCGAAAGCGGGGCGATCCGCCCGCGCGATCTCATCGACCAGTTGCCGAACACCCGCGGCCATCCGCGCAATGCCCGGATCATTCCCAGGTCGCGCGACTTTCACTGAGGATGCCTCGCCGCCGCAAGACCCTCCGCGCCATGCCGATCAGCCGCAGGATCGGACGTTTCCGCTGGGACCTGCGCGCGCTCGGCCTGCTTGCGCTCTTCGCGCTGGTGGTCGCCGGGTGGAGCTGGGTGAGGGCGCATCCCGAGCACAATCCCTGGGCCCCGCTCGACCTGCGCCACCCCATCGGCATGGCGACCGCGGGCAAGCTCGCCGCGCTGCGGGACGATCCGGGGGAGTGCCGTGCCGTGCTCGACCGGAGCGAGGTCGGCTACGCCGCGCTGGACCCGGCGGGCGAAGGCGAATGCGCGCGGCCCGACCGGGCGACGCTCGAAGACTACCCGCTCGCCCCCGACACGCCGCCCGTGACCTGCGCGGTCGCCGCGGGGCTCGAAGTGTGGCGCGCCAACAGCGTCGAACCGGCCGCGCGCGCGCTCTTCGGGAGCGATGTTGCGCGGATCGAGCATCTCGGCGCCTTCTCCTGCCGAAGGATGTATGGCGACGCCGACGCCCCGTGGAGCGAGCACGCGACCGGCAACGCGATCGACATTGCCGGCTTCGTGCTCGAAGACGGGACGCGGATCAGCGTGCTCGGCGACTGGGCGGGCGAGGATGCCAAGGCCCGCTTCCTGCGCGCGGTGCGCGAAGGCGCGTGCGACGTCTTCGCGACCGTGCTGTCACCCGATTACAACGCCGCTCATGCCGACCATTTCCACCTCGACCAGGGCGGCAGCTGGACCGGCGCGTGTCAATGAGGACGCGTCAGGCCGCCTCGAGCGCGTAGCCTGCCGAGCGCACGGTGCGGATCGGGTCCTTCGCGCCTTCGATGCCGATTGCCTTCCTCAGGCGGCGGATATGGACATCGACCGTCCGCAGCTCGATGTCGGAACCGGTTCCCCAGACCCCGTCGAGCAGCTGCCCGCGGCTGAAGACCCGCCCGGGACTTTCCATGAAGAACTTGAGCAGGCGGTATTCGGTCGGGCCGAGCTGGAGCGGGCGGCCGCGGCGCTGGACCTTGTGCGCGACGGGATCGAGCTTGATGTCCCCGACCTCGATCGTCTCCCCGGCGAGCGCGGGACGGATGCGCCGCATGACCGCCGCGACCCGGGCGAGCAGTTCGCGCGGGGAAAAGGGCTTGGTCATGTAATCGTCCGCGCCGATCTCGAGCCCGCGCACGCGGTCGTCCTCCGCCTCGCGCGCGGTCAGCATGATGATCGGCACGTGGGCGGTTTCCTTGTCGCGGCGCAGGCGGCGGCAGACCTCGATCCCGCTGGTGCCCTCGATCATCCAGTCGAGGATGATGAGATCGGGCACGTCCTCGCTCGCGAGCACCATGGCCTCGTCCCCATCGCCGGTGCAGCGGACCTGGTAGCCTTCGTTCTGGAAACGGTATTCGAGCAGTTCGGAAAGCGCGGGATCGTCTTCGACAAGCAGCAGTTTGGCAGCGGACATTGCTTTCATCCTCGATTCTGCCCCGGCACGGCCGCGAGCGATCGAATTCCCCCATGTTTCAGTTTTGCTGCACTTTCATGAAATCGTGCCCGGCAACTTATCCACACCGCGCCCGCGAACGTCCAATCAGCGTTCGTCCTCGGGCGGGTAATTGCCGGTCGCGGCGAAGTGGACCATTTCCGCGACATTGGTCGCATGGTCGCCGATCCGTTCGAGGTTGCGGGCGACGAAGAGCAGCTGCGCGGCGCTCGAAATGGTCGCGGGATTCTCGACCATGTGACTGACGAGATTGCGGAAAATGGAATTGTAGAAGGCATCGACCTTGGCGTCGGTCGCGATCACTTCGCGGGCGAGGTCGGGGTCGCGCGCGGCATAGGCGGTGAGCACGTCGTGGACCATCTCGCTGGTCAGTTCGCCCATTGCGGGCAGCAGGGTGAGCGGTTCGAAGCGGTCGCGCCCCTCGATCATGCCGACGCGCTTGGCGATGTTCTTCGAATAATCGCCGATCCGTTCGACCACGCCCGCGATCTTGAGCGCGGCGATCACTTCGCGCAGGTCGTCCGCCATCGGCGCGCGCAGGGCGATGATCCTGACCGAAAGCTTGTCGACCTCGGTTTCGAGCGCGTCGATCTTCTTGTCGCGCGCGACCACGCGATCGCCCAACTCGACGTCGCCGCGCACCATCGCGTCGAGCGCTTCGGCGATCGCCACTTCGGCAAGGCCCCCCATCTCCGCGATCAGGCCGCGCAGGCGGGTGATGTCCTCGTCAAAGGCCTTGACCGTGTGTTCGCCCATCAGCCGTAGCGTCCCGTGATGTAATCCTTCGTCCGATCCTCGATGGGATTGGTGAAGATGTCGGAGGTTGGCCCGTATTCGACCATCTTGCCGAGGTGGAAGAACGCCGTGCGCTGGCTGACGCGGGCGGCCTGCTGCATCGAATGGGTCACGATGACGATGGCGTAGCGGCCCGACAGCTCGTCGATCAGTTCCTCGATCTTGGCGGTTGCGATGGGGTCGAGCGCGGAGGCGGGCTCGTCCATCAGGATCACTTCGGGATCGACCGCGATCGCGCGCGCGATGCACAGGCGCTGCTGCTGCCCGCCCGACAGGGCCGTGCCCGAATCGGAAAGGCGGTCCTTCACCTCGTCCCAGAGGCCCGCGCGGGTGAGCGATTTCTCGACGATCACGTCGAGATCGGCCTTTTTCTCCGCGAGGCCGTGGATCTTCGGGCCATAGGCGATGTTGTCGTAGATCGACTTGGGAAAGGGATTCGGCTTCTGGAACACCATCCCCACCCGCGCGCGCAGCTGCACCACGTCCATCGCGTCGCCGAGGATGTTCTCCCCCTCGAGCTCGATCGAGCCGGTCACCTTCGCGACGGGAATCGTGTCGTTCATGCGGTTGAAGCAGCGCAGGAAGGTCGACTTCCCGCAGCCCGAAGGGCCGATGAACGCGGTCACGTAATCGGGCGAGATGTCGATCGAAACCGAATCGATCGCCTTCTTGTCGCCGTAAAAGACCGAGACGTCGCGCGCCTTTATCTTGGCGTTCGCGTCTTCCATGTTCTCGTGAATGACAGTCACCAGGTCTTCTCGAACTTGTTGCGCAGGTAGATGGCGATGCCGTTCATCACGAGGAGGAACAGCAGGAGAATGATGATCGTGGCGCTGGTGCGTTCCACGAAACCGCGGTCGATTTCGTCGGACCACAGGAAAATCTGCATCGGCAGTACAGTAGCCGACGCGGTAAAGCCATCGGGCGGCGTCGCGACGAAGGCACGCATCCCGATGAGGATCAGCGGCGCGGTCTCGCCCAGCGCGCGGGCCATGCCGATGATGGTGCCGGTGAGCATTCCCGGCAAGGCGAGCGGCAGGACGTGATGGAACACCACCTGCACCGGCGAGGCTCCCACCGCGAGCGCTCCGTCGCGGATCGAGGGCGGGACCGCCTTGATCGCGTTGCGGCCCGAGATGACGATCACCGGCATCGTCATCAAGGCGAGCGTCATGCCGCCGATGATCGGGGTGGACCTGAGGTTCGGGAAGACGGTCAGGAACACCGAGAGCCCGAGCAGCCCGAAGATGATCGAGGGCACGGCGGCAAGGTTGTTGATCGACACCTCGATCAGGTCGGTCCAGCGGTTCTTCGGCGCGTATTCCTCGAGGTAGAGCGCGGCGAGGATGCCGATCGGGAAGGCGAGGGCGAAGGTCACCAGCATCGTCAGGACCGACCCCTTCAAGGCGCCCCAGATTCCCGCCATCTGCGGGCTGGTCGCATCCGACCGGGCGAGGAAGCCCCAGTCCCAGTTCTTGGCGAGCTTGCCCTCGGCCTCCAGCCGGTCGGCCAGCGCCTGCATCTCGGGCGATCCCTCGTCGTTGAGGCCGGCGGCGAGGTCGGAGGAGGCGGGGAGCCAGATCACCGTGCTGCGGTCGATCAGCGCCGGGTCCTCGGCCAGCGCGCGGGCGACGTCGCGCCAGGCGTCCTGGTAGACCTGCTGCGCGCCGTCCTCGCCCAGCGAGCGCTCGGCATAGAGTTCGACCACGTCGGGCAGGCCCTGCAATTCGAGCACCTGCATCGCCGATGGCGCGGTGAGCGAAACCTCGTCGCCGGTGACGCCGGCTTCGGCGAAATCGATCTCGACCGCGAGCTCGGCCCGCTGGAGGCCGGGAACGCCGTTCACCAGCATATTGCCGAGCAGGAAGATCAGCGCGGCGATCGAAAAGGCGATCGCGGCGAGGCCGAGGGCCTTGAAATTGCGCTCGGCGCGATAGCGTTTCGCCAGCCGCCTTTCGAATTCGGCCGTGCGCGTCGGATGCTCGCTCGATGGCGTCATCGCCATGTCGGGGGTGAAGGGCGTGCTACTCATAGGCTTCGCGGAACCGCTTGACGACGCGCAGGGCGA
This sequence comes from Erythrobacter sp. HL-111, assembly GCF_900105095.1. Lineage (NCBI taxonomy): Bacteria > Pseudomonadati > Pseudomonadota > Alphaproteobacteria > Sphingomonadales > Erythrobacteraceae > Erythrobacter > Erythrobacter sp. HL-111. Next base: position 572,147 of record NZ_LT629743.1, read on the forward strand.
CGATGTTGAGCCCGAGGGTGACGAGGAACAGCACGAAACCCAGCGCGAAGGCGCTGAGCGTCGCGGGGTGATCGAAACTGCCCTCGCCGGTGAGCATCTTGACGATCTGGACCGTCACCGTGGTCATCCGGTCGAACGGGTTGACCGACAGGTTCGCCGCGGTCGAGGCGGCCATGACCACGATCATCGTCTCCCCGATCGCGCGGCTGACCGCCAGCATGACGCCCGCGACGATCCCGGGAAGCGCGGCCGGGAACAGCACCCGCTTGATCGTCTCGGACTGGGTCGCGCCCATCGCGAGACTGCCGTCGCGCATCGCGCTCGGCACGGCCGCGATCGAATCGTCCGCCATCGAGGAAACGAACGGGATGATCATGATCCCCATGACGATCCCCGCCGCCAGCGCGCTTTCGGTCGAGGCATTGGTCATGCCGAGCGCCACCGCCGCATCGCGGAAGGCGGGGGCCACGGTGAGCGCGGCGAAATAGCCGTAGACCACGGTCGGCACGCCGGCGAGGATCTCGAGCATCGGCTTGACCCACGTCCGCAGGCGCCGGTCGGCATATTGGGTAAGATAGACCGCGCTCATCAGGCCGAGCGGAATGGCCACGATCATGGCGATGATCGCGCCGATGAAGATCGTCCCCCAGAACAGCGGGATCGCCCCGTAGCGCGAACCGTCCGGGTTTTCCGGATTGCTCATCGGGTCGGGGTTCCAGAAGGTCCCGAACAGGAAATCCACCGGCGAAACCATGCCGAAGAAGCGCACCGTTTCGAACACGAGGCTCACGAAGATGCCGAAAGTCGTCAGGATCGCCACCAGCGAGGCGACGAGCAGGACCCCGAGCACGGTCCGTTCGACCCGGGTTCGGGCGCGGAAATCGGGTTTCACGCGCAGGTAGGCATAGGCTCCGCCACCCAGCGCGATGAAGAGCGCGATGAGAATGCCGATCACTGTGTAGCGGCCGATCGCCTCGCGATAGGGTTCGACCAGGGCCTGCGCCCCGTCGTTGAAGACGCCGGGCGCGTTGCCCTGGGCGACCGCGCGCGCTTCGGAGAGCCAGGCCTCGCGCTCGAACCCGAATTCGGGCAGGCCGGCCGCCGCCGGGGAGGCGAGCACGCTCTGGGTGACGAGCTGCGGCGCGACGATCGACCACAGCGCGATGAAGGCGAGCAGCGGAAGGACGATCCAGAGCGCGACATACCAGGCGTGATAGACCGGCCGCGCCGCAGGCCGCACCGAAGGGTCGGCCTCTTGGAAGGTCCATGCCCGCGCCCGGCCCGCGAGCCAGCCGGCGAGGCCCAGCCCCATGGCAATCAGGATAAGCGTGATCGGCGACATCGAATGACTCTGGTTTTCCCCGGTGAGGCCCCGGCAGACTGGATCGCGAACTGGCGGAAGGCCCCCCCGTCCTAGATCATGTCCTTTGGCTGGCCGATGTTGAAGAAATAAGACAGGCTCCTCACGACAGCTCCGGCGCCGTGCGCGCGGCGGGCTCGCGCCCCGATGCGGCCTCGCCGCCGCGCTCCCTAGGTTCGGCGAGCGGGATTCGCACCGACACCCGCGTGCCCACGCCGAGCGTGCTGTCGATGTCGAGCCGCCCGCGGTGGCGCTCGACGATGTGCTTGACGATGGCAAGGCCCAGGCCGGTCCCGCCCGAGGCGCGGCTCCGGCCCGGATCGGTGCGGTAGAAGCGGCGGGTGAGGTGGGGGATCTGCTCGGGCGCGATGCCCTCGCCCCGGTCGACCACGGCGATCCGCGCCTGGTTTTCGCGCGAAAGTTCGAGCACCACGCGCACCGCGGCCCCGGCCGCGCCGTATTTGAGCGCATTGTCGACGAGGTTGCGCACCACCTGTTCGAGCTGCTGGCGGTCGCCGTGGACGATCGGGGCGGCCGAGATCTCGAAGGCCAGCCGCTCGGCCCGGTCGGGCCCGGCGCCCTCGCGCGCGGCGCGTTCGACCAGCGGGGCGAGTTCGAGCCGGTCCTGCGGCGGATCGTGCTTTTCCGCCTCCACCCGCGACAGGCTCATGAGGTCGCTGATGAGGTGCTGCAGGCGCTGCGCCTCGCGTTCGATCGTGGCGAGGAATTTCTGCGCGGTCGGCGAATCGAGCCTATCCCCGCTTTCCCGCAGCGTTTCGACATAGCCCAGGATCGCCGCCATCGGCGTGCGCAGTTCGTGGCTCGCATTGGCGACGAAATCGGTATGGGCGCGGCTGATGTCGGCCTCGGCCGTCTGGTTGATGAGCTCGATCACCGCGAGCTTCTCGTCGATCGACTGGCGGTTGATCTGCCAGATGTCCTGCCGCCGCACGAGCCCGCGCACGATCGCCTGCCCGCTGCGCGCCCGGCCGAGCAGGGTGATCGCCTCGGGCTGGCGGAAGATCACCCGCGCATCCTGCCCGACGATATGCTGCCCCAGCATCCGCCGCGCCGCCCGGTTGGCGAGCGCGATCGCGTTCCTTTCGGTGACCAGCAGCGGGATGGACGAATTCTCGATCAGGCCGCGCATCGAATCGACCGTGAACGTCTTTTCGACCTTCACGGTGGGCGGTTCGGGCGGGCGGATCGCGGCGACCAGCAGCGAGCCGACCCACACCGCCAGCACGGCGAGCGCGACGATCGCATCGACTTCGAGCAGCAGCAGCGCGACGAAGGTCGCCGCGGCGAGCGCCACTCCGGCCACGGGGAAGGTCTCGATCCGGCCCATGGCTGGCTGCCTTATCGTCTCGGAACCGATCAGGGAAGGAGGGAGGGGCGGGTGCCGGGCCTGGCGGGACGAAACCGACACGGCCGCAGGGCGGCGAACGAATGGTGACCCCTACGGGAATCGAACCCGTGTTTCAGCCGTGAAAGGGCCGCGTCCTAACCGCTAGACGAAGGGGCCACGTGCGCTTCAAAGAGCGCCTGTCGCTTGTGAGAGCGCGCACTTAGGGGCCTCGTCCGGACGGGTCAACCCCGCTTGCGGTTCGTCTTGCGTTTTTTTGACAGCCTGCCGGGCGAACCCCTGCTCAGTCGGCGAAGGCGGCGTCTTCAAGGTGGAGTTCGGCGGCGGGCCGGGCGCCCCAGTCGTCGAGCTTGACCCGTCCGGCAAGGTGGAAGCGGCGGCCCTGGTGGCGGTGCAGCAGGGTCTGCGCCATCTCGGTCTCGCCCGCGCGGAACGCGATCGCCTTGAAGGAGCGTCCGTCATTGCCGCTCGCGATAAGGCGCAGGTGGTCCTTGCCGACGATGTCGGCCTTGACGATCCGCACCGCCCCCACCGCGACGCGCGGCGCGGGCCAGCCGACGCCATAGGGCCCCGCCGCCTCCAAAGTCTCGCACAGTTCCGGGGTGAGCCCGCCCGGCGCGAGCGAGAGGTCGAGCGCCATGACCTGGCCTGCGCGCGCCTTCTCGACATCGCGGGCAAGGCGCGCCTCGAGAAATTCGGTGAAGGCGGACAGGCGATCGTTCGGGATCGTCAGCCCCGCCGCCATCGCGTGCCCGCCGCCCGCGACGAGCAGCCCGGCATCGCGCGCGGCGATGATCGCGGCGCCGAGGTCGACCCCGCTGATCGAGCGGCCCGAACCCTTGCCGGCCCCCTCCGCCTCGTCCTGCGCAATGACGATCGCGGGCTTGCCGGTCTTCTCCTTGATCCGGCCCGCGACGATGCCGATGACGCCCGGGTGCCAGCCAGTCCCGGCGAGAACGTGGACCGCCATGTTGTGCTGGCCGGAGAGTTGGGCCTCGGCCGCTTCCTGCACCGCCGCCTCGATCGCGCGTCGTTCCTCGTTCAGGCGCGAAAGCTGTTCGGCGATGGCGCGCGCTTCCTCGGGATCGGTGGTGGTGAGGAGGCGCACGCCGAGGGTCGATTCGCCGATCCGCCCGCCCGCGTTGATCCGCGGCCCCAGCGCGAAGCCGAGATCGCTCGCCGCCGGCGCGCGGGTGATACGGCTCGCATCGATCAGCGCCGCCATCCCGATACGCTGCCGCCGGGCCAGCACCTTCAGCCCCTGCGCGACGAACGCCCGGTTGAGCCCGTGCAGCGCGGCGACATCCGCGACCGTGCCCAATGCGACGAGATCGAGCAGGGCCATGAGGTCGGGCTCGCTCCGCCCGCCGCCGAAAAAGCCCTGCGCGCGCAGGGTCCGCACCACCGCCACGGCGAGCAGGAAGGCTACCCCGACCGCGGCGAGGTGCCCGTGCGCCGCGGCCAGATCGCCTTCGTCGAGGCGGTTCGGATTGACCAGCGCGGCGGCCGCGGGAAGCTCGGCCGAACACTTGTGGTGATCGACCACGATCACGTCGACGCCCGCCGCCTTCGCCATGGCCAGCGCTTCGTGCGCCATCGCCCCGCAATCGACCGTCACGATCAGGCTCGATCCTGCCTCGGCGAGCTTCACCAGTGCCTCCCCGCTCGGCCCGTATCCTTCGAGCAGGCGGTCTGGGATGTAGTAGTCGGCATTGCTCCCGAGCGCGCGCAGGAGTTCGATCATCAACGCCGCGCTGGTCGCCCCGTCGACATCGTAATCGCCGTAGATCGTGACCTTTTCGCCCGACAGGACGGCGGCCGCGATCCGTTCGGCGGCGCGGTCCATGTCGCGGAATTCGGACGGATCGGGCAGGAAGGCGCGCAAGGTCGGCCGCGCGTGGCGGGCGACGTCCTCGGCCGGGACGCCGCGTGTCATCAGCAATTGCGCGAGAATGCCTTCGTTCAGTCCCGGCGCGCCGCCAAGCTCCATGTTCCCCCCGCGCCAGTGCCACGCCCGCCCGGACAGGGAGCGGGTCACGCCGAGCACGCAGGACCGGGCGATGCCGGCGGGGGGCCGGGGCGGGAGCGAACGGGTAGCCATCGGGCGCAAGGCTACACCAGCCCGGCCGCGCGCGACAGGGCGCGGCGATTGACAATCGACAGGCGCGACGGGCAGGCCCCCCGCATGAGCGAGACCGAAGCCTCCCGCCGCCTGCTCATCGCCTGGCACAGCCGCACCGGTGCGAGCGAGACGATGGCCCGTGCCGCCGCCGAAGGGGCGGGCGATGCGATCTTGCTGCGCTGCGACAAGGTCGAACCCGACGCCATCCTTGCGGCGGGCGGCTACCTGTTCTGCTGCCCGGAAAACCTCGCCACGATGAGCGGGGCGATGAAGGAGATGTTCGACCGCTGCTACTACCCCGTGCTCGGCCGGATCGAGGGGCGACCCTTCGCCACCATCATCGCCGCGGGCTCGGACGGGGATGGCGCCCAGCGCCAGATCGACCGGATCGCGCAAGGGTGGCGGCTGAAACGCGTGGCCGAGCGGATGATCGTCAATTTTTCCGCCCAGACCCCGGAGGCGATTCTCGCTCCGAAAACCGTCGATTCCGCAACGCTCGGGAGCTGTCGCGAACTCGGTGAGGGACTCGCGACGGGGCTGGCCGAGGGAATATTCTGAGCGCGCCCATCCCGCGCTGGAACATCCCCGATTGGGGACTCGACGCGCGCCGCCAAACGCGCCAGAAATGCCGGCAAAACAACGGGGGCGCGGTCAGCTCAGGTCTTCTAAGGGGAAGGGTCATCGCGCAGCAGGTGCACGACAGTGATGCAGGGCTCTATCTGCTGTTTGCCCCCGGCAAGCGGCCGGATCGCGCGGCCATCCGCCGCTTCGCCGAGCGGCATCCGGCGGTCGCGCTGAGCCACGATCCGATCGATTCCCCCCCGGCCCGGCTCGTGCCCGCGACCGGCGACACCGCCCCGCCGGCCGAATCCGGCCTGGCGGAGAAGGTCTGGGTCGAACTCCTGCGCGACGGGCTGACCTTCGACCTGCGCGGCATTGTGCCCGGCCCGGCGTGCAGCGTGCCCCCGGCCGAACATCTTTTCGATATCGCGGACGCGCCGCCGCCTTCGACCTGCGAAGGGATGCGGATCGTGCCGGGGCCGCATCTCGCGAGCGGGGCGCGCACTGCGCCCGTCATCCGAGGCATGATCGCGCTCGCGCGGGATCTCGTCCACCATTTCGACGAGCTCGTGGCGGTCGCCTGGCCGCCCGCGAAAAGCGCGATCGGGCGGCGCTTCTACGAATCGACCGTCACCGCCTGGCTCGAGGGCGGGGCCTTTCCCGCGCTCGGCCTCACCGCCTTTCGCGAGGCGTTCGACGGCGCGCTGCAGAGCGTCGGGCTCGCCCACTGGATCGGGCAGGAACTGCGGATCGAGCCGCCGCTTTCCTCCGACCGGGTAAGCGCGACGCGGCTCGGCGTGCGGCTCGTGAACCAGTTGGTGCTTGTCGGCGGGCTCGATCAGAGCGAGCGCATCATCGCCCCCGACGGCACCAGGCTGATCCTGCGCCCCTCGCACAATGGCCGCTTCATCCGGGTCTGGCGCGAATAAGCGGCGCTTGGCGATGGGGTCGACAGGGGGAACGACGGGCGCCGCCGGGCGCAGGGCGGTCCCGTTCCGCAGCGTCAACCGGCGCGGCGCGCCCGGCTATGATCCCGGCCTCCAGCGCCACCATCTTCTGCCGCGGCAACTGCTCGGCGAACGCTGTTTCGGCCCGCTGTTCGAAGGGATCGGGCGCGCGCCGGTCGGCTTCGACGACTTCCGGGCCAACGGGCTGCTGCTGCCCGCGACCGAGCAGGCGACGTTCCGGACCGGGATGCCGCTCCACCGCGGTCCGCACCGGCGCTACAACGAGGTCGTGATCGAACGGGTCGGCCGGATCGAGGAGCGCTGGTCATGGACCCGGCGGCGCGATCCCGATGCGGCGGCGGGGGAGGCGCTGATGCGGCTCGCCCTGCTCCAGGCCGCGCTGCGGCGCAAGCTCTTGGCGGAGCGGCGGCGATTGCTTCTCAATCGGCGGGACCCGCTCGGCACGGGGTTCGACTTTGCCGAACTGGACGTGATGGCCGACGCCCTCTGGGCCTCGACCGGCGGGGCGTGATCCGGCCCTATTCCGCCGCCTCGGCGAGCGTTTCCCACGCGGTGTAGTCCGAATTGGCGAGGAGCCGCGCCTTCGCGGCGTGATATTCGCGCTCCATCCGGGCGACGAGTTGTTCGACCGTGCCGACCGACTTGACCGCGCCAACGCCCTGTCCCGAGCCCCAGATGTCCTTCCACGCCTTCGCCTTGGTGTTGCCGCCGCTGCCGAAATTCATCTTGCTGGGATCGCTTTCGGGCAGGTTGTCGGGGTCGAGCCCGGCCCGCTCGATCGAGGAGCGCAGGTAGTTGCCGTGCACCCCGGTGAAGAGGTTGGTGTATACGATCCCGCTCGCATCGCCTTCGACGATGCCCTGCTTGTAAGCCTCGTCGGCATTGGCTTCCTCGGTCGCGATGAAGGCGCTGCCGGAATAGGCGAAATCCGCCCTGAGCGCCTGGGCTGCGAGGATCGAGGCACCGTGCGCGATCGAGCCCGACAGCGCGACGAGCCCGCCGAACCATTCGCGGATTTCCTGCATCAGGGCAAAAGGCGACAGCGCGCCCGCGTGCCCGCCCGCACCGGCGGCGACCGGGATGAGGCCATCGGCGCCCTTTTCGATCGCTTTCATCGCGAAGCGGTTGTTGATCACGTCGTGCATCGTGATCCCGCCCCAGTTGCGGACCGCGTCGAACACCTCCGTGCGCGCGCCCAGCGAGGTGATGATCATCGGCACCTGCCATTTCTCGCAGGTCGCCATGTCGGCTTCGACACGGTCGTTGGTCTTGTGGATGATCTGATTGACCGCGAACGGCGCGGCGGGGAAATCCGGATGCTCGCGGTTGTGCCTGGCCAGTTCCTCGGTGATCTGGTGCAGCCATTCGTCGAGCAGGCTCTGCGGGCGCGCGTTCAATGCCGGGAAGCTGCCGATGATCCCCGCCTTGCATTGCGCGATCACCAGTTCCGGGCCGGAAACGATGAACAGCGGCGAACCGATCAGCGGCAGGCGCAGGCGGTCGAACGGAGCGGGAAGCGGCATCGTCTTGGGTCTCCTGAGAGGAATGCGAAAGGACATCTGGCAGGCCGTGCCTAGCGCAGCACCTCTTCAATGTCATAGAAGCGCGCCGCGTTCCCCGCAAAGAGATCGGCCTTTTCCCCGGCGCTCGCGCCGCTGGCGATCCTTTTGAAGGCGTTCCACAGGACGGGGTAGCTCGCCCCCCAGCAATCGACCGGGTAATTGCTCTCGAACATGGCGCGCTTGGGGCCGAAGGCCTCGATGCAGGTTTCGACATAGGGGCGCCAGAGGTCGGCGAGGCGCTCCGAGCCATATCCGGCGGCGGGGCCTTCCTTGGGCAGGCCGCAGAAGGCCATCGCCAGCCCGCCGAGCTTCACCACCACGTTCTCGCACGCCGCCAGTTCCCTGATATTGCCGCGCCAGGTGTCGAAGCGTTCCTCCAGCCGGCCGCGGTAGCTCGCCGTGCCGAGCGGGGTGCCGCAATGATCGAGGCAGATGGGCTGGTCGGGAAAGGCGCGGGCTAGGTCGATCACGTCGGGCAGCTGCGGCTCGAGCACCCAGGCGTCGAAGGTGAGGCCGCGCTTGCCGAGTTCGGCGAAGCCCTCGCGGAAGGCGGCGTCGCGGTAAAGCCCGGCCGGTGCGTGGAAGGGCGGGCCGAGGACAGCGGGATCCGCGTCCCACGCCCCCTGGTGGCGGATGCCGCGGAAACGCCCGGGCGCGGCGGCCTGCAGCGCGTCGAGCACCGCCCCGGCCCGCGCACCGCGCGTGAGATCGGCATGGCCCACGATCGCCGCGCACCAGCGGCCCGCGCCATAAAGCCCGCTCGCCGACTGGGCGGCGACGCCGTTGACGAATTCGACCTCGCCCACCGGACCCAGCCCCTCGCCGCGGGCGGGATCGTAGAATGCACCGCATTCCATGAAGACGCTGGCGACGACATTGTGCCCGCTCGTCGCGTCGGCGTGGAAGCCGTCGAAGGTGTAATAGGCATTGGGCACCAGCGCCTCGATGAACGGGTGGCGCGGCTCGGGAAACAGCGGGATCGCCGGGCGCAGGTCCCACAAGTGGTGGTGCGGGTCGATGATCGGAAGGTCGGGTTCGAGGATTGTTTCGGCCTGGGCGCTGCTTTCGGTCATTCGGTCTCTCCCCTGTCGCGAGGCCGGTTGGTCGCGGCTCCCGCCTTGTCGCTCTGACGGTGCTGGCCCAGGACAGGGCGCGAGGCAAGAAAAAGGGCGCGGGAGCGACTTTTGAACGAAGGGCACAACACGTCCTGGCAGGCGCTGCGCGAATGGATCGATCGCGATCTTTACGAGTATAGTCCCGCGAGCGCGGCTTTCGCCATCCTGCCGCTGGGGGTGATGATGCTCGCGCGCGAGTTCGCGCCGGGAACGGCGTTCGGCGCGGCGGTGCAGTGGGTGGGTTTCGTCGCGTTTACCGGATGGCTCCTGTTCGTCTATGGAGTCAGCATCCGGCGCCGGTTCGCCATGGGGTTTTCGCCGGCTGTCGATCCGGCATCGGGCGAGACGCCGTGCCCGGTCTGCGCCGCGGTGCTTCCCGCCTTCGAACAGCCAAGCGACGAAACGTACCACGAGTTCCGCGGCTGGACCTGCGGCACCTGCGGCGCGCTGGTGGATCGGCACGGGCGAGAAATCACGCTTTGAAACCGCCCGCTAAATAAAATCCAACATTTGTTATTTAATGAGGTCGTGTTGCAGCACGCCTTAAAAGTGGTTGCACACAGCGCAAAAATATTGCTCCTGACGGGACCCAAACCGGCAAGCCGCCATTGGTACCACAAAGGAGGTATCATCATGCTGAATTGGGCCATCATCTTCTTGATCATCGCGCTGGTCGCGGCAGTCCTGGGCTTCGGTGGCGTGGCAGGGGCGGCGACGAACATCGCCTATATCCTGTTCGTCATCTTCATCGTGCTCGCCATCATCGCCTTCGTGCGCGGGCGAGCCTGATGCGCTGACGCAGGGCAGGCATATCGGGGGGCCGGGCCGGACGGTCCGGTGCCCCGGCCGCTTGCGAAGGTCCGGGCCTAGCGCACCGCGCGCACGTAAAGGTGCCAGGTCGCATGGCCCAGCACCGGCAGCGCGACCATCAGGCCGAGAAAGGCTGGGATCATCGCCAGCGCAAGCAGTGCCGCGATGATCGCCGCCCAGGCCATCATCACGAACAGGTTGCCGCGCACCACCGCGAAGCTCGCTATGATCGCGGTCGGGAAGCTCACCTTCCGGTCGACCAGCATCGGCAGGCTGGCCACCGTCATCGCGTAGAAGGCGAGCGCCATCACGCCGCCCACCGCGCTCCCCACCGTCAGCATCGCGAGGCCCGCAGGGGTCGCGAGCGCGGCGAGGCTTTCGCTGCCCATGCCGCTTTCGGCCATGAAGATCGCGAAGATCGCGTGCGCCACGATCATCCAGAACGAGAACGCGACGAACACGATCACGCCCATGGACAGGATCTGGTCGTCGCCGTGCCCCTTGAGTGCGCCGAGGATCGCGGGCCAGGTGAGCGGTTCGCCGCGCTGGCGCCGCCGACTCGCCTCGTAGAGGCCGACCGCGACGAATGGCGCGACGAGCGGGAAACCCGCCGCCGCCGGGATCAGCCAGGACAGTTCCCCGCCGACGAGGGCGACATAGAACGCCGCAAGGCCCGCCAGCACGTAGAACCCGCCGAAGAACAGCCCGAATTGCGGCGCAGCGAGGAAATCGCGCCACCCCGCCGCGAGCGCCGCGGCAAGATCGGCCAGCGCGAGATCGGTGGTGATGACCGGCGGCGCGCCCGCCTCGCGCCCCCCGGAATCGGAAATGGTATCCATCAACAGCCCTCCCGTCGCTGTCAGGGAAGCTCATGTTGCGCGCAAAAGCGCGGCCGCGCAAGCGCGCGGGGTCAGCCTTGCCCCGCGACCGCCGAATTCGCCGCCGAGAGCACCGCGCGAACGCTCGCCGTTGCGACGTCCTCGTCTATGCCGCAGCCCCAGATCGTGCGCCCGTCGGGGGTGCGGCATTCGAGATAGGCCGCCGCGCGCGCGTCGGTCCCGGTGCCGAGCGCGTGTTCGGAATAGTCGGCGACTTCCAGTTCCACCCCGAAGGCGTCGCGGATCGTGCCCATCACGCTCGAGATGAGGCCGTTGCCGCGCCCCGACACGCTCTGCTCGGCACCCGCGACCGCGATCGTGCCGGCGAACACGCGCGTGCCGTCCGCGGCGCGGCTTTCCTCGTAATCGACGAGCTGGAAATGCTTGTCGGGCGTGTGGACGTGATAGGCGCGGCGAAAGGCGTCCCAGATGTCGGCGGCGCCCAGTTCGCGGCCCAGCTCGTCGGCGAGGCGCTGGACCACCTTCGAGAAATCGGCCTGCATCCGCTTGGGCAGTTTGAGCCCCTGGTCCTTTTCCAGCACCCAGGCGAAGCCGCCCTTGCCGGACTGCGAATTGACCCGGATCACCGCTTCGTAATTGCGCCCGAGATCGGCCGGGTCGATCGGCAGGTAGGGCACGCGCCAGTGCGGATCGTTCTGCGTCTCGCGCGCCTCGAAACCCTTCTTGATCGCGTCCTGGTGGCTGCCAGAAAACGCAGTGTAGACGAGTTCGCCGCCATAGGGGTGGCGCTGGTGGACGGGCAGGTCGTTGCAGTATTCGACCGTCTCGATCACCCGGTCGATGTCGGAGAAATCGAGGCGCGGATCAACGCCTTGCGTGTAGAGATTGAGCGCCATGGTCACGAGGCAGCAATTGCCGGTCCGTTCGCCATTGCCGAACAGGCAGCCCTCGACCCGGTCGGCCCCCGCCATCAGCCCAAGCTCCGCCGCCGCGACTCCGGTGCCGCGGTCGTTATGCGTGTGAAGCGAGATCACCGCGGATTCGCGGTTCGGCAGGTGACGACAGAAATATTCGATCTGGTCGGCATAGACATTGGGCGTCGCCGCCTCGACCGTGGCGGGCAGGTTGAGGATGATCGGGCGTTCGGGGGTGGGGGCGAGCACCTCCATCACCGCGGCGCAGACCTCGATCGAGAAATCAAGTTCGGCGGTGGAGAAGGTTTCCGGCGAATACTGGAAATGCCAGTCGGTCCCCGGCCGTTTCGCTGCCTCGTCGCGCAGGACCTTCGCCCCGCCGACCGCGATTTCGCGCACTTCATCGCGGGTCATGCGGAAGACGATCTCGCGCCAGGCGGGGCTGACCGCGTTGTAGAGATGGATGATCGCCGCGCGTGCGCCCTCGAGGCTGTCGAAACTGGTACGGATCAGGTCTTCGCGGGACTGGGTGAGCACCTGCACGGTCACGTCGTCCGGGATCTCGCCCGAGCGCACGAGGCCGGAGATGAAATCGAATTCGGTCGCCCCGGCGCTGGGAAAGCCGACTTCGATCTCCTTCACCCCGATCTCGACGAGGAGGTCGAAGAAGCGCCGCTTCTTCACCGCGTCCATCGGATCGATGATCGACTGGTTCCCGTCGCGAAGGTCGGTCGAAAGCCAGCGCGGCGCGCGTTCGATCAGGCGGCTTGGCCACTTGCGGTCGGGCAGGTCGATCTGCCCGAACGGGCGATATTTGGCGGAAGGGTCCTTGAGCATGGGAAAGCTCGCTTCATGATTTCGGGAGGATTGCGGCAGCGTCACCCTTGGGAGCGATGCCGCGCCCTGGTCACGCGCGGCCCGTCACGCCCAAGGGCGCGTAAGTCGTAGAAGCGAGAGGCCGGTCCTGATCATGCCAGCGCCTTATGCCGATTGCGCGCGCCCATGCAAGGGGTAAGGGCACCATTCTTGCGCGCGCGGCGCGCCGCGCGGCAACAAAGAGCGCCTCAGCCGCAGCGCGCGTCGCGGATGATGTTCTGCGAATCGAGCATCAGGTTGAGCCGCGGATTGGTCGGATCGGGTTCGATATAGCTCGATCCCGCCTGGATGAAGCGCACCTCGTTCGCGCCGTCGACCGCCTGCATGATTTCCGCGCGGGTCGCATCGTCGGCGGCGCGGCCGATGAAGGATGCCACCGCGGGTGCGTTGCAGGCGGTCGCTTCCGGATCGGTCGCGGTGCCGGGAACATAGGGGCCGGTCGCGGCGCCGGGCCGGGGCTCGGCGATGCGCGGGGTCTGCGTCGGCGAGGGCCGGGGCGAGGGTTCGGGCGAGGCGCCCTTGATCCGGGCCGCGAAGGCGTCCGCTTCGTTTCCGCTGTCCGTGGCGGGCGCCTGCGACCCGCAGGCGGCGAGCGCGAGAGCCAAAGGCACGATGACGGCAAACGGGGCGGTGATCGGGAGCTTGGTCATGGCGATGCTGCGTCCTTGGCAATTCCAGCGGCGCTCAAAGCGCCCGCGAGGTTGCAGTTTGATGACACGCGCGTCTTTCGCGCCCGTCCCGGTGGCTCAGCGCCAGCGCAGGCGGTCCCGGGTGAGCTGTTCGACGCCGGTCACCCCCATCAGGCGCATCCCGCGTTCTATCTCGTCCTTGAGGATGCCCAGCGCGCGTTCGACCCCGTCCTGCCCGGCCGCCGCGAGCGCGTAGAGATAGAGCCGCCCGCCAGAGGCCGCGGTCGCCCCCGCGCACAGGGCCTTCAGCGCATGGGTTCCCCGGCGCACGCCGCCGTCGCAGATGATCTCGATCTCGCCCCCCACGCAATCGACGATTTCGGCCAATTGGTCGAAGGGCGCGCGGCTGCCGTCGAGTTGCCTGCCGCCGTGGTTCGACAGCATGATCGCATCCGCCCCGATCTCCACCGCGCGGCGCGCGTCGGCCGCGCTCATCACGCCTTTGAGAACGAAGGACCCGCCCCATTGCTCGCGGATCGCCGCCGCCGTGTCCCAGTCTATCGAGGGATCGAGCATTGTGTTGAAATAGTCTGCGATGCTCACCGCCTTGCCGGTGCCTTCGGTCACGTGGGTGTCGAGATTGGGCAGGCGGAACTTCTCGCGGAAGACATAGTCGAGCGTCCACTTCGGCCTTGTCGCGTAAGACCACACGCTGGCCGGGGTGAAGCGGGGCGGGGTGGTGAAGCCCGAATGCAGGCACCGCTCGCGCTTGCCCGAAACGATCGTGTCGACAGTCAGCGCGAGCGCGTCGAAGCCTGCCGCCTGGCAGCGTTCGATCATGTGGGTGTTCAGCCCCTTGTCCTTGTGGACATAAAGCTGGAACAGCTTGGGACCGGTGGTGAGCGCGGCGATCTCCTCGATGCTGCGGGTGGCGAGGCTGGAGATGCCGAACCACAGGCCGAATTTCTCCGCCGCCTTGGCCACCGCGCGCTCGCCCTCCCAGTGGAACGCGCGCTGGACCGCGGTGGGCGAAAGCATCAGCGGCAGGGCCGACCTGCGGCCGAGGATGGTGCAGGACGTATCGATCTCGGCCACGCCCGCCAGCACGTCGGGCACGAGGTCGCAGCTTTCGTAGGCCGCGGTGTTGCGCGCCTTGGTCAGTTCGTCATCCGCCGCCCCGTCGATGTAGTCGAACACGGGGAAGGGCAGGCGGCGCCTTGCGAGGCGGCGGAAATCGTCGATGCGGTGGCAGTCGGAAAGGCGCATGGGCCCTGCCGACTGCCCCATTGCCGCGCGCCTGTCGAGAGCGCTTATTGCTTCTCGAAGGCCGCGCTGATGATGAGGTCCACTTCGCTGCCGATCAGGCCCTCGCCCCAGTCGATGCCCCAGTCGGTGCGGTCGATCGTGGCGCGCCCATGGAAGCCGACCGTCTCTTTCTCGTTCATCGGGTTGGTTCCCGCGCCCGCGAGATCGACCATCATCGTGACGGGACCGCTCCGCCCGTTCATCTCCAGCATTCCCGAAACGACCGCGCTCGTGTCGGAAACGCGCCGCACATTGGTCGAGGTGAAGGTCGCCATGCCCGGATCGGGGCCGAAGAAATCGGGCTCTGCCCCGTCCTTGCCGGGGCGCAGCAGGTGGTCCTTGAGATCATCGCTCGCAACCGTCACATCGGCAATGGGAACCATGATCTCGAACCGGCTCGCCGCGATGTCGTTGGGATCGAGTTCGAGCGTGCCGGAGATATCGCCGAACAGGCCGAAGTAATCGTTGAAGCCGAAATGGCTGACCTGCCATTCGACCAGCGTGTGCACCGGATCGAGCGCGTAGCTGCCGCCCGCAACGCGCGAGGGGTCGGGCTGGCCGGGAAGATCGGAGCCTTCCTGGGCAAACAGGACCGGCGCCGAAAGGATGCCGCCGGTCACGCCGAGGGTGGCGACTGCGGCGGCGAAGGCGAAATTGCGGATCGTGGTTCGCATGGGGGAGCGGCTCCTTGGATGGGGTCGGGAAAATCTCTTTCCCCAACCGCCGGACCCGCCCCCGGTTCCGTCGGTCCTTGGCGGCCCGTTCAGTTCTTTTCCCGGTCCACCAGCTTGCCTTCGCCGATCCACGGCATCATCGCGCGCAGCTGAGCCCCGGTCTTTTCGATCGGGTGGGCCTCGGCCGCCTTGCGCGCGGCCTTGAGCTCGGGCTGGCCTGCGCGGTTGTCGAGCACGAAGTTCTTCACGAAACGGCCCGACTGGATGTCGGCGAGCACGCGCTTCATCTCGGCCTTGGTTTCATCGGTGATGATGCGCGGGCCGGTGGTGATGTCGCCATATTCGGCGGTGTTGCTGATCGAATAGCGCATGTTGGCGATCCCGCCTTCATACAGCAGATCGACGATCAGCTTGGTTTCATGGAGGCATTCGAAATAGGCCATTTCGGGGGCGTATCCGGCCTCGACCAGGGTTTCGAACCCGGCCTGGATGAGATGCGTGATCCCGCCGCACAGCACGGCCTGTTCGCCGAACAGGTCGGTCTCGCACTCCTCCTTGAAATTGGTCTCGATGATGCCCGAACGCCCGCCGCCGACACCCGCGGCATAGGCGAGCGCGACGTCGTGCGCGCTGCCGGAGGCATCCTGGTGGACCGCGATGAGGCATGGCACGCCGCCGCCGCGGACATATTCGCTGCGGACCGTGTGGCCCGGCCCCTTGGGCGCGATCATGATCACGTCGATGTCGGCGGGCGGTTCGATCAGGCCGAAATGCACGTTGAGCCCGTGCGCGAAGGCGAGCGCGCTGCCCGGCTTCATGTGCCCGGCAAGGTCGTTCTGCCAGATGCCGGCCTGGTGTTCGTCGGGGGCGAGGATCATCAGGATGTCGGCCCATTTCGCCGCCTCGGTGTTGGAAAGCACCTTGAACCCGGCGGCTTCGGCCTTCGTCGCGCTGGCCGAACCTTCACGCAGGGCGATCGCGACCTCGCCGACGCCCGAATCGCGCAGGTTCTGGGCGTGGGCATGGCCTTGCGAGCCGTAGCCGAGCACGGCGATCTTCCTGCCCTTGATCAGGCCCAGATCGGCATCGGCATCGTAATAGACTTTCATGTGTTCCCTCTTTTCCTGATGTCCCTCATTCCCGCGGACGCGGGGATTCGGTGCCGCACGCAACCTGCCCGGGTCGCCGCCCGCGCGGGGATGACGGTGCGGTGTTCATTTGTCCAATCCTCGGATCAAGTCCCTTGCGTGCCGCGCATCATCCCGACCACGCCCGAGCGGCCCACGCTGACGAGGCCGAGTTGGCGCATCAGCACGATGAAGCTGTCGATCTTGTCGGGCGAGCCGGTCAGTTCGAACACGAAGCTCCTGATGGTGGTGTCGACCACCTTGGCCCTGAACAGCTCCGCGATCCGCAGCGCCTCGACCCGCTTTTCGCCCGTCCCCGCGACCTTTATCAGCGCCAGTTCGCGTTCGACATGAGGTCCGGCCGTGGTGAGGTCGGTGACCTTGTGGACCGGCACCAGCCGTTCGAGTTGCGCCTCGATCTGGTCGATCACGGCGGGCGGCCCGTTCGTGACGATGGTGATGCGGCTGATCGCGTGGTCCTCCGTGATGTCGGCCACGGTCAGGCTGTCGATGTTGTACCCGCGCGCGGTGAACAGGCCGGTGATCTTGGCGAGGATCCCCGGCTCGTTGTCGACCATGACGGTGAGGACGTGGCGCTCTGACGGCGCTTCGGCGATTTTCATGGGGCTTACACCAGGGCCTTCGCTTCGTCGTTCATCGTCCCGCCGACCTCGTCGCCGTACAGCAGCATGTCGGTATGCGCCGCGCCCGACGGGATCATTGGCAGGCAGTTCGCGTCCTTGGCCACGCAGCAATCGACGATGACCGGCCCGTCATGCGCGAGCATCGCCGCGATGCCCGCGTCAAGCTCGCCGCGTTCCGTGATGCGGATGCCCTTCCAGCCATAGGCGTCGGCGAGCCGCACGAAATCGGGCAGGCTGTCGGAATAGGAGTTCGAATAGCGGCTTTCATAGGTCAGTTCCTGCCATTGGCGGACCATGCCCATGTATTCGTTGTTGAGGATGAAGACCTTGACCGGCAGGCGGTATTGCGAGGCCGTGCCGAGTTCCTGGATGTTCATCTGGATGCTCGCTTCGCCCGCGATGTCGATCACCAGCGCGTCGGGGTGGCCCAATTGTGCCCCGATCGCCGCGGGCAGGCCGTAGCCCATCGTGCCCAGCCCGCCGCTGGTCAGCCACTTGTTCGGCTCGGCGAACCCGAAGTACTGCGCCGCCCACATCTGGTGCTGGCCCACCTCGGTCGTGATGATCGGCGAACGGTCCCTGGTCAGCGCGAAGAGCCGCTCGACCGCCTGCTGCGGCATGATCGCGGCCGGTTCCTTCTTCGATGTCTCGGGATAGGCGAGGCATTCGCGCGCGCGCCAGCCGGCGATGCGGGCCTTCCATTCGCCGAGGTCCTGCGCCTTGCGCGAGGTCCCCCATGCCTCGACCAGCTGGGCGAGCGCGGTGGCGCAATCGGCGACGATGCCGAGTTCCACGGGAACGTTCTTGTTGATCGAGCTGCGGTCGATGTCGATGTGGATCTTCTTCGAATCGGGGCTGAAGGCGTCGAGCCGTCCCGTCACCCGGTCATCGAAACGCGCGCCGATGCAGACCATCACGTCGCACTGGTTCATCGCCATGTTCGCTTCGTAGGTGCCGTGCATCCCGAGCATCCCGAGCCAGTCGGGATGGTCGTGGCTGAACGCGCCGAGGCCCATCAGGGTCGAGGTGACGGGCGCGCCCGTCAGGTCCTGGAAGGCGCGCAGCAGGCGGCTCGCCTCTGGCCCGGAATTGATCACGCCGCCGCCGGTGTAGAGGATCGGGCGCTGCGCGCCCGCGATCATCTCGACCGCCTCCGCCACCTGTTCGGCGGGGGCGACCATCTGGGGCTGGTAGCGGTGCGGGGCAGGGGCGGCGCGGCGCGATACGCCGGGGACCGCGATCTGCACGTCCTTGGGAATGTCGATCACGACCGGGCCGGGCCGGCCCGTGGTGGCGATGCGGAATGCCTCCTCGACCGTCGCGACCAGATCGGCGGGGTCCTTCACGAGGTAGTTGTGCTTGGTGCAGTGGCGGGTGATGCCGACCGTGTCCGCTTCCTGGAAGGCGTCGGTGCCGATCAGGCCGGTCGGGACCTGCCCGGTGATGACGACGAGCGGGATCGAATCCATGAAGGCATCCGCGATCCCCGTCACCGCATTGGTCGCGCCCGGGCCGGAGGTGACGAGCACGACGCCCGGCTTGCCGGTCGCGCGGGCATAGCCTTCGGCCGCGTGGGCCGCGCCCGCTTCGTGGCGGACGAGGATGTGCCTGATGCCGTGATGGCCGAACAATTCGTCATAGATCGGCAGGACCGCCCCGCCGGGATAGCCGAACACGAATTCGACCCCCTGGCTCTCGAGGCAATCCATCAACAGGGCGGCTCCCGAACGCTGCGCCACTTGCACTATCTCCCAAAACGAAACCGGCCCGAAGCGTGGGTCGCATCGGGCCGATCAGGACATCCAAACGAAAAGGATTCCGCGATCAGCCGGTACCAACTACGATGAGGCTAACGAGCATGATCCCTGGCCTTTCACCTTCGATTGCGCCGCGCAAGGCATGACAGGATCCGGTGACGGAACCGAAAATCCTGCACGAACCTGCCGCGGCAACAGGGGAGCGGGCTAGACGCCATAATGTGAGGCGTCAACCCTTAATCACGCAAGATTCCTGCGAAAATATCATCGACGGCGATATTTTGCGATTCGCCGCTGTCATGAACTGTCCGCCAGCCTTCCCCCGCCTGGTGCCGCAGCCACGTGTATTGCCGCTTGGCATAGTTGCGGGTCGATTGCCGGCCCGATGCGATCATCGCCTCGCGCGCGATCTCGCCTGCGAGGAAGGCGGCGATTTCGGGCACGCCGATCGCGCGCATCACGGGAAGCGCGGGGTCGAGCCCGCGTTCCAGCAGGGCTTCGACCTCGGCTACGGCCCCGGCGCGCAGCATCGCCTCGAACCGTTCGTCGCAGCGGCGATAGAGCGCTTCGCGGTCGGGCAGGAGGATCGCGGCGTGAAGATCGACCTCTTCCGCGATCCCGCCCGTCTTGGCGCGCTGCCAGTAGGCGAGCGTTACCCCGGTCGAACGCTTGACCTCCAGGGCGCGGGCGATGCGCTGGCTGTCGGTCGGAGCCAGTTCGAGCGCGCGCTCCGGGTCCTCGACCATCAGCGCGGCGCGCGCGCTTTCGACCGGCAGGGCGCGCACCACCGCGCGCACCTCGGGGTCGATCTCGGGAATGGGGGCGATCCCTTCGAGGAGGACCTTGATGTAGAGGCCCGTTCCCCCGACGAGGATCGGCAGCGCGCCCGCTGCGTGCGCGGCCTCGATCCGGGCCTTTGCACGATCGGCCCAGGCCGCGGCGGAACAGGCTTCGGCCCCGTCCCATTCGCCGTAGAGCAGGTGCGGGTGGCGTTCGCGCTCGTCTTCGCCCGGCGCGGCCGAAAGGATCGGGATGTCGCGATAGACCTGCATCGAATCCGCGTTGATGATGCGCGCCTCGCGCTGAGCGGCCCTGGTCCATTCGTCGGCGAGCCGCAGGGCAAGAGCGCTCTTGCCGCTCGCGGTCGGCCCTGCAATGAGCGCGAGCGGGCGCGTGAGCGCGCGCCCGTCCATCGTGGCATCCACGGAATTTTCAGGAGAGTGCCTGGTGCTCATAGCCCGGCTGATAGCAGACAAGCTGCCGGAAGGAACCGAAGAAGCGAAGCCCGCGCCGCGGCTCGAGGCGCGGCTCGACGCGGCGCTCGCCGCCTTTGCGGATCGGGGGATGCCGGTCGCCGCGGCGGTGATGCTGCAGCACAGCGACGGCGTGCTCCAGCTCTCCTTCGCCGAGGCCGAGCCGGCAGCGGTGCTCGACGTGATCGACGCCCATTTCGGCCCCTGCGACGCGCTGGTCGGCACCGCGGCGACCGGGGGCGAGATCATCGTCCCGCACCTCTTCGTCTCGGACATGGATTCGACCATGATCGGGCAGGAATGCATCGACGAACTGGCCGATTATGCCGGGATCAAGCCGCAGATCGCCGCGATCACCGAACGCGCGATGCAGGGCGAACTCGATTTCGAGGCAGCCCTGCGCGAACGGGTCGCGCTGCTCGAAGGGTTGGAGGAAACGGCGATAGATCGCTGTCTCGACGAACGAATCCGCCCTACTCCGGGCGCGGCGACGCTGGTCGCGACGCTCGCGGCGAAGGGCGCGCGCAGCGTGCTGGTGACGGGCGGCTTCCACCACTTCGCCGATCCGGTCGCGACCCGGCTCGGCTTCGACCGGGTGGTCGGCAACCGGCTTGGGGTCGCGGGCGGCAAGCTGACGGGCAAGCTCGAAGGCCCGGTCACCGATGCGCGCGTCAAGGCGCGCGTGCTGGCCGAGGAACTCGCGCGTCTCGGCAGCGAGGCGCACAGCCTTGCGACCGGGGACGGGGCGAACGACATCCCGATGATCGAGGCGGCGAGCTACGGCTTCGCCTACCGCGCCAAGCCCAAGGCCCGGGCCGCCGCGAACGGGCGGATCGATTGCGGGGACCTGACCTCCGTGCTCGCACTGTTCGGCATCCCGCGCGCGGACTGGATCGAGAAGGGCTGAAGCACGCCGGGCGCATGGGTCGAGCGGTTGGCGATGCGCGGCGAAAGGGTTTTGATTCGGGACCGGAACGATGCTATTGACACGAGTGTAAGTAGCGTGACGAGGCCCCGATGATCCCGATGATGACGAAGGCTCCCGACTATTCCTCGCTCCGCGCCGCCGACGGCACGGTGCTGCGCCATCCCGACCGGCCGCGCCCGCGCTATTCGCTCCCGCGCGCGGTGAAGAATTTCCGCCTCCTGATGAAGGACAAGGAGGACACGAGCCTCGTCTTCAGGATCTACGAATCGCTGCCGTCGAGGCACTTCATGCCGCGGGTGCAGGCGCTCGCCCTGTCCGAACGCGGCGAATTGCTGCGCCGGACCGAGCCGAGCCTGCCGGAAATCCTCGACGATCACGCCGCGCTGCGGGCAACGCGCAAGGGCAGCCTCGCGCACGCCTATTGCGATTTCATGGAAAGCGAAGGCCTGTCGGCGGCGGGGCTGGTGGCCGAGGCGGAGAAGCTCGGGCGGCCGAAATACCCCGATGTCGTGCAATGGTTCGCCGAGCGTTCGCGCGACACGCACGACCTGTTCCATGTCCTCACCGGCTATGGCCGCGACGCGCTGGGCGAACAATGCGTGCTGCTGTTCACCCATGGCCAGTCGCCGACGCATGGCCACCTCCTGATCGGCTATGCCGGGGCCGCCAACATAAGGAAGATGGTGCAGGGTTCGAACGCCCCGGTGCTTGGCGCGGTGAATCAGGCGAAGCGCACCGGCAAGGGCGCCGCACGCCTCATCGAACAGCCGATCCGCGAGCTTCTGAAGCAGCCGCTCGAGCGCGTGCGCGATGCGCTCAATATTCCCGAGCCGACGAAATACCGCGAATGTCACCGCATCTGGCGCGAGGAGGGGATCGACCCCTACGACCTGCTCGCAACGTCCGAAGACACGGGCGAACCGGTCGCGGCGTAAGCCCGCCTTTCCTAGAGCCAGCTCGACATCTGCTCCAGCGGCTTCTTCCTGAGCGCGTGGGCGGGGACGGTCGCACTCGCGCCCGGATGGCCGACCACCACGATCATCGCCGGCTTTTCCCATTCGGGCCGCCCGCAGGCCTCGCGCAGGAAGCCCATGGGCGAGGGCGTGTGCGTGAGCGTGGCCAGCCCCGCCTCGTGGAGCGTCGCGATCAGCATCCCGCAGGCGATCCCGACGCTTTCATTGACGTAATAGTTCTGCGTGCGCCCGTCCTCCTCGATCCCGCCCTTCCGCTGCGCGAAGACGACGATGAGGAAGGGCGCGGTTTCGAGAAAGGGCTTGTCCGCATCGGTGCCGAGCTCGCCAAGCGCGGCGAGCCATTCCGCGCTCGCCCTGGGATCGCCCCCGTCCTCCCCGTAGAAGCGCCGCTCCTCTGCCTCCGCCGCGCGCCGGATCGCGCGCTTTCTCGCGGGCGAGGCGACCACCGCGAAATGCCAGGGCTGGTGGTTTGCGCCGCTGGGCGCACTCCCCGCCGCCTCGATCGCCGCCTCGATCACCGCGCGCGGGACCGGCTCGTCGGAGAAATGGCGGCAGCTGCGGCGCTGGCGCAGCCGGTCGCGCAGCGCACGCGCGGCGCGGATCGCGTCCTCGTCGGGGAGGCGCGGCAGTGAATAGGGGACGGTTTCGGGCGGTTTCATGGCTTTTCCTATCCGGGCCGCGGGCGTGTTTGTGAAGTGGACTATTTACTGACAAGGGTGTAAATAGGCCGCCCTGCATGGAGGTTCAGATGGTTCCCGCCGATCTTCCCCTGATCGCGCCCGATCGCCGGATTTCGGGCATCCGCCCGCTCAAGGTGCTGCACCATTTCGGCAAGCTGGTCGAGGATAAGGAGGACACCGAACAGGTGTTCCACATCATCGAGGCGACCAAGGGACGTCGCAGCCATGACCAGGCGCGCAAGTTCATCCTCTCTCCCGAAGGCCAGCGCTTCCTTGATTCGGGCGAGGACATACCCGCCATGCTCGACGACCATGCGCGCTGGGCGGACCTTCCCGAAAACAGCGTGGCACAGCGCTACATCGCCTTCATGAAGCGCGAGGGGCTGTCGGCGGCGGGTCTGGTCGCGGAAAGCCGCAAGTGGGCGCCGCCCGAAAGCCTGCCGAAGGATCTCACCCAGTGGTATTTCGATCGTCTGCGCGACACGCATGATTTGTTCCACGTGCTCACCGGCTATGGCCGCGACGCGCTCGGCGAGGCAAGCCTGCTCGGCTTTTCCTATTCGCAGAACCACAACAAGGGCCTGCTCTTCATCGCCTATGCCGGCGCGCGCCAGATCAAGAAGGTCTCGCGCACGAAAGCCCCGCTGTTCGGCGCGGTGCGCGAAGGCCAGCGCAATGGCCGCGCCGCGGCGAAGATCGCGCACCAGGATATCGCGGCGCTGATGCGCGAGGACATCGACGAAGCGCGCGCCCGGCTCGGCATTGCGAAGCCGGTGATCTACCGCGAATGCCTCCGCATCCTCGAAGCCGAAGGGAACGGGCGCGAGGAACTGACGCTGGGCGGCGCGGAAGCGGCCTGACGATCGAGTGCCGATCGATGCGAGTCCCTGCGCAGGCAGGGACCTCGGGCCGAATTGCGCCACGGCGGGGGAAGTCCCAACCTTCGCTGGGATTCGCTTCGGGTTTCAGGCCTCCATCCAGTCGCGGAAGAAGCTTTCATGCGCCTCGCGCAAGCTCGCAAGCGGCACGCCGAGCAGGCTGTCGCCGCCGACCGTGCCGATCCGGGTGAAGCCGACCAGCTCGGCCTGCGGGCTTTCCGGTCCCTCCGCAAGGATGCGGTTGAAGGCGTCGGCGCTGTCGGGCGAGACGGTCACGACATAGCGCGCCTGGTCCTCGCCGAACCACCATTGCGCCGGGGTGTAGGCGACATTGCGGGCGAGCTGCGCGCCGATATCGCCGAGCAGCGCCATTTCCGCGAGCGCCACGGCGAGCCCGCCGTCCGACACGTCGTGCACCGCGGAAAGCAGGCCCTCCTCGATCAGGCGGCGCACGATCTCGCCCGCGCCGCGTTCGGCCTCGAGATCGACCGGCGGGGCGCGGCCTTCCTCCCGGCCCTCGATCACCGCGAGCCAGAGCGACTGGCCGAGATGCGAGCGGGTCGGGTCGGGCGTCGCCCAGAACTCGGGCGCGACAAGGTAGATCGCATCGCCCGCCGCCTTGAACGCGGGAGTGGTCATGGTCGCCGCATCCTCGATCACGCCGACCCCGCCGATTGCCGGAGTGGGCAGGATCGCCGAGCCGCCGCCGGTCGCCTTCGATTCGTTGTAGAGCGAGACGTTTCCGCTAACGATCGGGAAATCGAGCGCGCGGCAGGCATCGCCCATGCCTTCGAGGGCGTGGACGAACTGGCTCATGATCTCGGGCCGGTGCGGGTTCGCGAAATTGAGGCAATTGGTAACGGCGAGCGGGCGCGCGCCGACCGCGCAGAGGTTCCGCCATGCTTCGGCGATGGCCTGCTTGCCGCCCTCGTAGGGGTCGGCATGGACATAGCGCGGGGTGCAGTCGGTGCTGATCGCCAGCGCGCGTCCGGTGCCGTGGATGCGGACGACCGCGGCATCGCCCCCGGTCTGGAGCGTGTCGCCCATGACCTGCGAATCGTACTGTTCTGCGATCCAGCGGCGCGAGGCGAGGTTGGGGCTGGCGAGCAGCTTCAACAGGTCCGCGCCCGGGTCCTTGCTCTCGGGCACTTCGGCAAGGCGCGGGATGTTCACCCACGCGGCGTATTCCTCCCGGTCGAGATAGGGGCGTTCGTATTCCGGCGCATCGGCGGCGAGGGGGCCGAGCGGGATGTCGCACACGACCTCGCCGTTCCATTCGAGCACCATGTGGCGCGTATCCGTGACCTCGCCGATGACCGCGAAATCGAGCTCCCACTTGCGGAAGATCGCCTCGGCCTCCGCCTCGCGGCCGGGCTTGAGCACCATGAGCATCCGCTCCTGGCTTTCCGACAGCATCATTTCATAGGGCGTCATGCCCTCTTCGCGGCAGGGCACCTTGTTCATGTCGAGCCGGATGCCGGCATTGCCGTTGGTCGCCATCTCGACGCTGGAAGAGGTCAACCCCGCCGCGCCCATGTCCTGGATCGCGACGATCGCGTCGGTCGCCATCAGTTCGAGACAGGCCTCGATCAGCAGCTTCTCGGTGAAGGGATCGCCGACCTGCACGGTCGGCCGCTTGGCCTCGGCGTCCTCCTCGAAATCGGCGCTCGCCATGGTCGCGCCGTGAATGCCGTCGCGCCCGGTCTTTGAGCCGACATAGACGATCGGATTGCCGACGCCGGTTGCCGCCGAATAGAAGATGCGGTCCGCGTCCGCGATCCCGACCGTCATCGCGTTGACGAGGATGTTGCCGTCATAGGCGGGGTGGAAGTTGGTCTCTCCGCCCACGGTCGGCACGCCGACGCAATTGCCGTAGCCGCCGATGCCCGCGACGACGCCCTTCACGAGATGCTTCATCCGGGGATGTCCGGGCCGTCCGAAACGCAGCGCGTTCATGTTGGCGACCGGCCGCGCGCCCATGGTGAAGACGTCGCGCAGGATGCCGCCCACGCCCGTCGCCGCGCCCTGGTAGGGCTCGATATAGGAGGGGTGGTTGTGGCTCTCCATCTTGAAGATCGCGGCGAGCCGTTGCCCGTCCGGGCCTTCCCCGATGTCGATCACGCCCGCGTTCTCGCCCGGGCCGCAGATCACCCAGGGGGCCTCGGTCGGCAGCTTCTTGAGATGCACGCGCGAGGACTTGTAGCTGCAATGCTCCGACCACATGACCGAGAAGATGCCGAGCTCGACGAGGTTCGGCTCGCGGCCGAGGGCGGCGAGGACGCGCTCGTATTCCTCGGGGCTGAGGCCGTGCTGTTCGACGGTTTCGGGGGTGATCGTGGTCATGGCAGGGGCTCCTTGCGGCGCCCTTTAAGTCACGCGGGGCGGGCCGCCAACCCGCCTTTGCGGATGCGCTGGCGGTTCTCCCCTACCCACCAGGCGAGCGCGGTCAGCACGGCGAAAGCGAACAGCGCCTGGAGGTAGAGCGCCGCGCCCGCTTCGGCCGGATGGGGCGCGAACCAGTTGATCGCCTGCATCGCGAGCATTGCGGCGAGCAGGATGACCGGCTGCCCCACCGGCCCCCGCGTTCGCCGCAGGTAGAAGAAGAAGGCGGCAAGGGTCATCCCGAGCTCCAGCGGGATCGCGACCAACGGCCAGTTCCACAGGCCGAGCCCGAAGGTCGGGGGAGATCCGGCGAGGGTCAGGTCGCTCGCATGGGTCAGCCAGTCGAGCACCCAGTGCGACAGCACCACCGCGCCCCCGATCAGCCCGCCGGCCGGATTGCGCTGGGCGAGGGCGACGACGAGCGCGAAGCCCGCTGCCCAGGCGAGGCATCCCAGCAGGCTGTGGGTAAAGGGCATGTGGTAGAGATCGAACGGCACCATCGCGGTCGCGCCCGGCTCCACCCGCATCTTCTCGACCCCCGCCAGCGCGAGCCCGAAAAAGCCCCAGTCGACCAGCTGCGCCGCGACGAACAGCGTGCCGAGCCGCGGGCTTCGCTCGCTCAGCGCGGCGGCGGCGAAGGCCGGGGCGAAATGACCTATGAACATGGCGACGCCCCCCGGTTTTCGATCCTATTCCCCGCCGAAGACACGCAGCACGATCCAGGTCGCGATCGCGCTGGTCGTGCCGGTGGCGAAGGCGCCCCACATGATGTCGAGCACGCTGATCCGCGTCGCCCAGACCTTGAACACGGCCTGGCTGGTCAGGTCGAAGGTGGCATAGCACAAGGCCCCCAGCAGCACGCCGTTGAGAAGCGCGCTGGCGACCGAGGCACTCTCGATCCCGGGGCGAATCGCGAACCACGTCATCCCGGCAAGGTAGATAGCGTAGAACACGCCGGCGGCCGCCAGGTCGAAATCGTCGGCCATGATCTCGCCGATCACCGGGCGGTAGAGGTTCCCCGCGGCCCAGCGCAGCCACATCGCATCGAGCAGGCCGAACACGATTGCCGCGGCCGCGTAGGCCGTGATCCACTTCACCATCGTCCGCTTTCCCTGTTGCCGTCCTTGCCCGCCAGCCTTGACCGCCGCGCGGGGTCCGGTCAATGCTCGCGCGCATGGACGAGGGAAACAGCACCGCGGACGGGGCGGTCGATATCGAACGGATGAGCTTCGAGCAGGCGCTGGCCGCGCTCGAACAGGTCGTGCGCCAGCTCGAAAGCGGGGACGTGCCGCTCGACGAATCGATTGCGCTCTACGAACGCGGGGAGAGATTGCGCGCCGCCTGCCAGAAGCGGCTCGACGCGGCGCAGGCGCGGATCGAGAAGATCGTGACCGACGCGGGCGGCAACCCGGCCGGCACCGCGCCGCTCGACGAGACGCGCTGACATGGCTCTGGTGGGGATGGACGGCGACCTGCTCGCCGACGGCCTGAAACGCGTGCAGGCCGAGATCGACGCCTGTTTCGACGAGCTCTTGCCAGTTCCCGGCGACACCCGCGCGCGGTTGGTCGAGGCAATGCGCTATGCGACCATCGGGGGCGGCAAGCGGGTGCGCCCGCTGCTGGTCGCGAGCACGGCGGAGATGTACGGCGTCAGCCGCGAGGCGGCGATCCGGGTCGGCACCGCGGTCGAGGCGATCCACGTCTATTCGCTGATCCACGATGACCTGCCCTGCATGGACGACGATGACCTGCGCCACGGCAAGGCGACGGTGCACAAGGTCTATGACGAGGCGACCGCGGTGCTCGCCGGCGACGCGCTCCACGCGCTCGCCTTCGAACTGCTCAGCCATCCCGACACCAGCACCGACCCCTTCGTGCGCAGCGAACTGATCGCGACGCTCGGCACCGCCTCGGGGATGAACGGCATGGCGGGCGGGCAGATGATGGACATGGTTGCCGACGAGGAAGGGGTCGACTACGACCTGCGCGCCGTGACCCGACTGCAGCAACTCAAGACCGGCGCCCTGCTCGGCGCGAGCGTCGAGATGGGCGCGATCCTCGGCCGGGTGCCGGAAAGCGCGCGGGTGCATCTGCGGGCCTATTCGCGCGACATCGGGCTCGCCTTCCAGATCGCCGACGACCTGCTCGACGTGACCGGCGACGAGACCAAGGCGGGCAAGACGCTGAGGAAGGACGAAGTGCAGGGCAAGCAGACCTTCGTCACCCTGATGGGAGTCGACAAGGCGCGCGAACAGGCCCGTGCGCTGGTCGACCAGGCGATCGCCCACCTCGGCTCTCACGGCAGCGAGGCGGACATGCTGCGCGCGCTCGCCCGCTTCATCGTCGAGCGTGACCGGTAAGCCCGTTCGCGCCGTGACCCCCGCACGTTTCCGCTAAGGCCCCGACCCGGACAGAGAGGAGCCCCCATGAAAGCGCCGCTTTTTGCCATCTACGTCACGCTCGCGGTGGTGATCGCCGTCGTGCTGTTCATCCTCGTCCCGGCCGACAGGCCGGGCGACGCGCGCCCCGACGTGCTCGAGGAGCAGATCGTCCTTGTCATGGACGCCTTCGCCGTTGACAGCTGCGAGGAGGTCCGCGTCGTCGGCTCCTACCGCCGCACGGATGCGACCGGTTTCCGCCAGATGCTCGCCTACAGCGCGCCGATGGACTGCATCGAGGCGATGCGTGCGGCAGCGCTCGCGCGCGGCTTTGCCGAAGGGCAGGGCGGGACCTACGTGCTCGAGGACGCGGCCGCGCCCGAGATATTGACGATCTACACCGAACCGGGCGCCGCGCGCGGGGCGTTCGAATGGGAAAGGACCGGCCAGTGACCCGCCGCATCGGGATCTATCCCGGGACGTTCGATCCCATCACCCTGGGCCATGCCGACATCATCCGGCGCGGGTCCAAGCTGGTCGACTGGCTGATCATCGGCGTCACCACCAATCCGTCGAAGAATCCCATGTTCGAGACGCAGGAACGCTTCACCATGGTCGAGCGCGAGGTCGCCGCCATGGGGCTCGGCAATGTCGAGGTGGTCGGTTTCAACGCGCTGCTGGTGAAGTTCGCGCAGAGGCAGGGCGCCTCGGTGATCATAAGGGGCCTGCGGGCCGTCGCGGATTTCGAATACGAATACCAGATGGCGGGGATGAACCAGCAACTCGACGAGGAGATCGAGACCGTCTTCCTCATGGCCGACGTCTCGCTCCAGCCGATCGCGTCGAAACTGGTCAAGGAAATCGCGCTTTACGGCGGCGACATCTCCCGCTTCGTCAGCCCCGAGGTCGAGGGCGAAGTGCTCGACCGGGTGAAGCGCATCGGCCTCAAGGGCGACTACTGATCGGCGCGCGCCCGCCCCCCGCGGGGGGAGGGGAAGGCGCGCGGCATCATTCATTGAAGTGTCAGGCGCGCGCCGTTAAGGAACGCGGCCAAACGAGGAAATACCCACCCGTGCTCACACCCACGACCCTGCAAGGCCGCGCGGCCCTGCGCCCCGACGCCATCCGCGCGCCGTTTGCCGCAATCGCGGCGGCGGCGCTCGCCGTCCTGCTTCCGGCGCCCGCTTTCGCGCAGGCCCAGGCGCCGGCCGAGCCCGACATGGGAATGGAGGAAGAGGAAGAGGCAGAGGAGCGCGAGGCCGTGGCCACGCCCGCCCGGCGCGCCTTCGACCCGATCAATTACGACGTGACCGACGACCGCGAGAACGTCTGGCTGCTCGACCTGTCCAACGGGGAGCGCGTCGCGATCCGGCTCATGCCGAGCTGGGCGCCGGATCATGTCGAGCGGATCAAGACCCTCACCCGGGAGGGTTTCTACGACGGGGTGATCTTCCACCGCGTGATCGACGGTTTCATGGCGCAGAGCGGCGATCCCACCGGGACCGGGCAGGGCGGCTCCGAACTCCCCGATCTGGAGGCCGAGTTCAACCCGATGCCGCACGTGCGCGGGACCGTCTCGATGGCCCGCGCGGCGGAGGAGGACAGCGCGAACAGCCAGTTCTTCATCGTCTTCTACCCGCGCTTCAGCCTCGACAAGCGCTACACCAATTTCGGCCGGGTGATCGACAACATCGAAGCGGTGGACGCGATCCAGCGGGGCGAGCCGCCGCAGAACCCGACCCGCATCCTCCAGGCCTCGATCGCGGCCGACGACGTGCCGCCCCCCGCGGCGCCCGCAGCGCGCGAGACGGAAGAGGAAATCACCCCCGACATGCTGAGCGCGCCGGTCCAGCAGTAAGCGCCATGCGCGTCGATCTGTTCGATTTCGAACTTCCGCAGGACCTCATCGCCCTGCGCCCGGTGCGCCCGCGCGATGCGGCGCGGATGCTGCTGGTGCGCGGGACCGACCCGGCCGCCCCGCTCGAGGACAGGGGCGTGCGCGACCTGCCCGACCTGCTCGATCCGGGCGACGTGCTCGTCTTCAACGACACCCGCGTCATCCCCGCCCAGCTCGAAGGCCGTCGCAAGGACGGGGAGGCCCGGATCGGCGCGACCCTGCACAAACGCATCGACCTGCGCCGCTGGCAGGCTTTCCTGCGCAACGCCAGGCGGGTGAAGGAAGGCGACGCGCTGATCTTCGGCGGGGGCGTCACCGCCATCGCCGAGGAACGGCACGGCGACGGTTCGATGACGCTTTTCTTCGAGGGCGAAGAGCCGGTCGAGGTCCTGCTCGACCGCGCGGGCACCATGCCGCTGCCGCCCTACATCGCGTCGCGGCGCGCGATCGACGAGGCCGACCGCGAGGATTACCAGACCATGTTCGCGGCGAAGGACGGCGCGGTGGCGGCCCCGACCGCCTCGCTCCATTTCACCCAAAGGCTGGTCGATGCGCTCGACGAGCGGGGCATATTGCGCGAGACGCTGACCCTGCACGTGGGCGCGGGGACTTTCCTGCCGGTCAAGGCCGAGGACACCGAAGACCACCGGATGCACGCCGAATTCGGCGTCATCCGGCCGGAGGTGGCCGAACGGCTCAACGCGGTGCGCGCGCAGGGCAGGCGGATCGTCGCGGTCGGCACGACCTCGCTGCGCCTGCTCGAAAGCGCGGCGCGCGAGGACAGAGCGATCGCCGCGTTCGAGGGCGACACCGACATCTTCATCACGCCCGGATACGCCTTTCGCGCGGTCGACGGGCTGATGACCAATTTCCATCTGCCCAAATCGACGCTGATGATGCTGGTGAGCGCGCTGATGACGCGCGAGCGGATGATGGCGGCCTATGCCCACGCGATCGCGAACCGTTACCGCTTCTATTCCTACGGCGATTCCTCGCTGCTTCTGCCCGGCGGCTGAACGGCGAGGTTGCAATCCGCACCGGCCCTGCCACACCGGGGGCGTGAGCGAGCCGATCCTGAAAATCGAGAACCTGTCGAAGGTCTACAGGGGCGGCGTGCGCGCGCTCGACGGGGTGAACCTCGAGATCCGGCGGGGCGAGATCTTCGCGCTGCTTGGCCCGAACGGAGCGGGCAAGACGACCCTGATCGGCGCGGTGTGCGGGCTTGTGCGCCCCACTTCGGGCCGGATCACCGCCTTCGGCCACGACATGGCGACCGACTGGCGCGCGGCGCGGCGGCGGATCGGGCTCGTCCCGCAGGAGCTTTCGACCGACATGTTCGAACAGGTCCGTCACGCCGTCGCCTATTCGCGCGGGTTGTTCGGGCGATCGCCGGACAAGGCGCGGATCGACGGGATTCTCAGATCGCTCAGCCTCTACGAAAAGCGCGCAGCGCAGATACGCGAGCTGTCGGGCGGGATGAAACGCCGCGTCCTCATCGCCAAGGCGCTTGCCCACGAGCCCGAACTGCTTTTCCTCGACGAGCCGACCGCGGGCGTCGACGTCGAACTGCGCAAGGGCATGTGGGACCAAATCGCCGCCCTGCGCGAACAGGGCGTCACGATCATCCTCACCACCCATTACATCGAGGAGGCCGAGGAAATGGCCGACCGGGTCGGCATCATCCGCGGCGGGCGCATCCTGATGGTCGAGGACAAGGCGGCGATCATGGAACGGCTCGGCACGACCGAGGCGGTGATCGTGCTGTCCGAACCGATGGGGGTCATCCCCGCAGGCGTCGCGCGGTTCCCGGTCGAACTGCGCGCGGAAGGGCGCGAACTGGTCTATCGCGGCGGCGACGGCAAGGGCCGCGGCCGAGCCGAGATCGCCGAACTGACCAAGGCGCTCGTCGCGCACGGCATTGATTATGGCGGCATCGACATCCACGATTCCTCGCTTGAAGACATCTTCGTCTCGCTGCTGGCCGGGGAAGAGGCGGCATGAGCCAGTCCTTCAACGCGCGCGGGGCGTGGTCGATCTATCGGCGCGAGCTGATGCGCGCGTTCCGCACCGCGTTCCAGTCGATCCTCTCGCCGGTGCTGACGACCTCGCTCTATTTCATCGTCTTCGGCACGGTGATCGGCGGGCGGATGGAGCCGGTCGACGGGGTGCCCTACGGCGCCTTCATCATCCCGGGCCTGCTGATGCTGACCCTGCTGGGCGAGACGACCAGCAATTCCTCCTTCGGCATCTACATGCCACGCTTCACCGGCACGATCTACGAATTGCTCTCCGCGCCCGTGGGGGTGGCCGAAACACTGATCGGCTTCGTCGGGGCGGCGGCGACCAAGGGCCTGATACTTGCCGGGATCATCCTCCTGACCGCGACCTTCTTCGTCGACTACACGATCGTCCACCCGCTCTGGGCGGTGGGCTTCATCGTCCTGGTCACGGCGAGCTTTTCGCTGTTCGGCTTCATCCTCGGCATCTGGGCGGACAGTTTCGAGAAGCTGGGCATCATCCCGCTGCTCATCCTCACCCCGCTGACCTTTCTCGGCGGGACCTTCTATTCGATCGACGACCTGCCCGCCCCATGGGATGCGCTCGCGCTGGCGAACCCGATCGCCTTCCTCGTGAGCGGTCTGCGCTGGACCTTCTACGGCACTTCGGACGTCGCGATCGAGGTTTCGCTCGGCCTTACGCTCGCCTTCCTCGCGTCCTGCGTCGCGGTGATCGCGCTGATCTTCCGCACGGGCTGGCGCCTGCGCGAATGAACGCCGCCGGTCGGCGCACGGGCGGCGCCGCTTTTCGTGTCCCGCGCGTGACAGCTCGCCCGCGCCCGGCTAGCGGGCCTGCATGACCGGCCCGCGTTT
Source organism: Erythrobacter sp. HL-111 (assembly GCF_900105095.1). Taxonomy (NCBI): domain Bacteria; kingdom Pseudomonadati; phylum Pseudomonadota; class Alphaproteobacteria; order Sphingomonadales; family Erythrobacteraceae; genus Erythrobacter; species Erythrobacter sp. HL-111. The sequence continues at coordinate 605,016 of NZ_LT629743.1, forward strand.
CGAGTTCACCCTCCACCAGACCGACGGCAAGGCGCGCACCGGCGTGATCCGGATGCAGCGCGGGGAAATCCGCACGCCCGCCTTCATGCCGGTCGGCACCGCGGCGACGGTCAAGGCGATGAAGCCGGAGGCGGTGCGCGCGCTGGGCGCCGACATCATCCTCGGCAACACCTACCATCTCATGCTGCGCCCGGGTGCGGAGCGGGTCGCGCGGCTCGGCGGGCTCCACCGTTTCATGAACTGGCCGCGCCCGATCCTGACCGATTCGGGCGGCTACCAGGTGATGAGCCTGTCGGAGCTCAGGAAACTGACCGAGGAAGGGGTCGAATTCCGCAGCCACCTCGACGGGTCGAAACACATGCTCACCCCCGAACGCTCGATGGAGATCCAGCGCCTGCTCGGCAGCGACATCGTCATGGCCTTCGACGAATGCCCCCGCGCCGACCGTCCCCGCGACGAGATCGCCGCCAGCATGGAACTGTCGATGCGCTGGGCGAAGCGCAGCCGCGAGGGGTTCGACAGCGATGCAGCGCACGCGGGCCGCGCGGCGCTGTTCGGGATCCAGCAGGGCGCGCTCGACGAGGACCTGCGGCGGGTGTCGGCGCAGGCGCTGATCGACATCGGGTTCGACGGATACGCGGTCGGCGGGCTGGCCGTGGGCGAGGGGCAGGAGGCGATGTTCGGCGTGCTCGACTACGCGCCCGCCATGCTGCCCGAACAGGCCCCGCGCTACCTCATGGGCGTGGGCAAGCCCGATGATCTCGTCGGCGCGGTCGAGCGGGGGATCGACATGTTCGACTGCGTGCTGCCCACCCGATCGGGCCGCAACGGACAGGCCTTCACCTGGAACGGGCCGCTCAATCTCAGGAACGCGCGCTTCGCCGAGGACAGCGAACCGCTCGATCCGCATTCGGACTGCGCCGCCTCGCGCGACTATTCCAAGGCCTATCTCCACCACCTCGTCAAATCGAACGAGATCCTCGGCGCGATGCTGGTGACCGAACACAACCTCGCCTTCTACCAGCAGCTCATGGCGGCCATGCGAGCGGCGATCGCAAAGGGGACCTTCGCCGCCTTCGCGCGCGGCTTCAGGCGCGATTACCTCGGGCAATAGAACCCTCGACAAACGCCCCGCTTCGGGCCAAGGCCCCGGCCCATGACAGACGTGCCAGCCAAGCCGCCCGAGGACTGCGAAACCATGATCGAGGTGCGCGTCGGCGTCGATGCGACCGACCGCGAGTTGATGGACCTGCTCGCCCGCCGCTTCGGCTACATGCGCGCCGCCGCGCGGATCAAGCAGGAACGGGCGAGCGTGCGCGACGAGGAGCGCAAGGCCTATGTCATCGCCGCCGCGGTGCAGGACGCGGAAACGCGCGGGCTCCCCGCCGAGGTGATCGCGGACATCTGGGAAAGGCTCGTCGAAGCCTCGATCGCCTACGAATTCACCGAGTGGGACCGGATCAGGGACTGACCTGTTCGCGTGCGAGGAAGGCGGGGAGACGCGCCTCCTTGTCCCCGGGCTTCCTGGTCCGGATCGAGTCCGCGAGCTTCTCGATCCGTTTTTCCCAACCTGGCAGACGCTTCGCCGCCTGTTTCTCGTCGCACGGGCCGAGCGCGAGGAAACGCACCGGGGCAAAGCCGCAGAAACCGAGCACCTGCCCCTTCCAGCGCCGCACCAGCGGATTGCCGTGATACCACCGCAGGACGAAGGGCGGGGTGTCCATCGTCGCGATCACGTCGGCGCTGCGGCCCGCCATGAGCTTGTCCCACCAGGGATCGTCCGTGTGATAGGCGAAGGCGAAGCCCGGCAGGAACAGCCGGTCGACGAGGCCCTTGAGCTCCGCGGGCTCGCTCCCCCACCACATCGGAAAGGCGACGACGAGATGGTCGCACGCGTCGAGCCTTTCGGCGAGCCGGGCGAGGTCGGGCTCCCATTCGCTGCGCCGGCGGTACCCGTGGCGCAGCACCGGCGCGAAGGCGAGGTCGCGCACCGCCACGCGGGTGATCTCGCAGCCGCCGGGCAGGGCGCGTTCATAGGTGTCGAGCAGGTGGGTGGTGAGGCGCCCTTCGTCCGGGTGCCCGTCGATGAGCAGCACGTTCATTCGCTTGCGATCCCTCCCTTGCAGCGAGTGATCGCAAACCGCGCTCGCGATGGGAAGGGCAAAAGAAAAGGGCGGCCCCGTGAGGACCGCCCCTTCTCGCTCCAGCGCGGGTCCCGGCTCAGGCCGGGACCTCTTCCGATGGTGCGCGCGCCGGAGGCTCCCGCCTTGGCGGGAGCTCACGGGGTGCGGCACGGATCAGCGCGAGTAGAACTCGACCACGAGGTTCGGTTCCATCGTGACCGGATAGGGCACCTCGTCTAGCTTGGGCACGCGGGTGAAGGTCACCTTGTCGGTGCCGTCGGGCGCGACATAGTCGGGAATGTCGCGCTCCGGCAGGCTCTGCGCCTCGATCACCAGCGCCATTTCCTTGGCCTTGGCGCCGAGGCTGATGACGTCGCCCACGTCCACCCGGCGCGAGGGGATGTTGCACTTCACGCCGTTGACGTAGATGTGCCCGTGATTGACGATCTGCCGCGCGGCGAAGATCGTCGGCGCGAACTTGGCGCGATAGACCACCATGTCGAGCCGGCGTTCGAGCAGGCCGATCAGGTTCTGGCCCGTGTCGCCCTTCATCCGGGTCGCATCCTTGTAGGTGCGGTGGAACTGCTTTTCGGTGACGTCGCCGTAATAGCCCTTGAGCTTCTGCTTGGCGCGCAGCTGCAGGCCGAAGTCGGACATCTTGCCCTTGCGGCGCTGACCATGCTGGCCGGGGCCGTAGGAACGCTTGTTGACCGGGGAATTGGGGCGACCCCAGATGTTTTCGCCCATCCGGCGGTCAAGCTTGTACTTGGCGCTCTTGCGCTTCGACATGAATCGATTCCTTCAAACATGCTGATCCGCCCCAGCGGCGGACATTCAACCCGGCATCGCACCGCCGAGGCATTTCCTCGACGCGGCCACCGCTTCACCGGGGTGCGGGGCCCATTTGCGAAGGGGTGCACATAGCAGGAATGCCGCTGAGGTCAAGCGGCGATCCCGGCGGACAAGGCTCGTGCGAGGTGGCCGGTCGGCGCGGGTCCGCGTTTACTCCCCTCGGGCTGCGTCAGGCGGCGGGCGTTGCAAGCACGTCGTAATGCCGCCCGCGCCCGTAGCGCCGTTGCTCGACGAAGCCCGCCGCGCCGAGCGCGCGCCCGGTCCGTGCCGCATCGGTCCAGCGATCGTCGTGTTCGTAGAAGATCCCGCAGATGCGCGGGGCGAAGGCGGGGCCGAGCAATTGCTCGATCACCACCGCCTCGTGCCCCTCGACGTCGATCTTGACGAAGATCGGGAGGTGCGCCGGAAGATGCCCGACAAGGCCGCACGCGGTGACGAGTTCGACTTCGATCCGGCCCGCATCGCCCCCGCGCCGCGCGAGGTGTTCGCCCAGCGTCGCGAGCCCGCTGTGCGATCGGCCGAGCGTGATCCTCGCCGGCCCGGCGCGGTCCGACAGGCCGACATTGAGCGCCCGCGCGCGCCCTGCGAGCCGGGCGGCGGCAAGGTTCGCCTCGAGCCGGGCGAAGGTCGCCGGGACCGGGTCGAGCGCGAGGATCGCCTCGCATTGCGGGTTCCGCCCGGCGATGAGCGAGAACAGGCCCTGGTTCGCGCCCACGTCGAGAAAGGCGAAGGGCACGTCGATCGCCCCGATCAGGTCGGCCAGATAGCGGCCATAGGTGCCGTAATGGCAATAGGCATAGGTCTTGTCCGACCAGTTCGGCCACATCGCGACCCCATAGACCGAGCGTGCGGGTTCGCCCGTCCCGCCGTGCAACGCGCCGCGGGTCGCGCGGTGGACGTGGCGCATGGTGCGCGCGCGCAGGACGCGCAGGTGCCGCCAGAGCAGGAAATCGCGCGCCATCGCGTCCGCGCGGTGGACCGGCCGGGCGAAGGCGCGCGCCGCCGCGCGGATCGCGGGAAGCCCGTCCTCGCCCGCCGCGCCGCCAGGGTGCTGGCCGGGGCCGGGGTCGATGATCCGCACCGTCGCTTCCATGAATCGTCCCGTTCGCCAGCGGCCCTCAGGCCCTGGGTTCGCGCTCTAGCGTGCTGAGGATGCCGCGCAAGGTGCGAACTTCGAGGTGGTTCCAGCCCGGCTTGGTCAGCACGCTGCGGAGCGTGCGGCGGGTCGCCTCGGCGCGCGTCTCGGGCAGGAAATAGCCCTTGGGCTCGAGCATCCGTTCGAAATGCGCGATCAGTCCGTCGAGCTCGTCCTGCGGGGCGGGGGGGAGCGGGTCCTCGGCGGTGGGCTGGACAAGCGTTTCGCCCGCGCCGCCAAGCTCGCGTCCGATCCGCGACCATTCATAGGCGACGAGGATCACCGCCTGCGCGAGGTTCAGCGAGCCGAATTCCGGATTGATCGGGACGGTCAGGATGTGCCGGGCGAGCGCCACGTCCTCCGTTTCCAGACCCGAGCGTTCGGGGCCGAAGAGGACGGCGTGGCGGCCTTCCTCCCCGTGGATCAGCCGCGCCGCGCCGTCCGCGCCGACGACCGGCTTGGTCACGCCGCGCTTTCGCACCGTGGTGGCATAGACATGGGCGCAGTCGGCGACCGCCTCGGCGGTGGTGGCGAAGACCTTCGCTTCGTCGAGCACCCTGTCCGCCCCCGCCGCCGCGGGACCCGCGGACGGGTTGGGCCAGCCGTCGCGCGGCGCGACGAGGCGCAGTTCGGTGAGCCCGAAATTGAGCATCGCGCGCGCCGCCTTGCCGATGTTCTCGCCCAGCTGGGGGCGGACCAGGACCATCACCGGCCGGTTGAGTTCGTCCATCCCCGTCTCAGGCCCTCGGGCCGCGCGCCGCCACTGCCTCGGTCACGGCGCTCGCGAATTCCTCGAAGTCGCGCGCCTCCGAGAAATCGCGATAGACGCTCGCGAAGCGGATATAGGCGACGCTGTCGATCTGTCGCAGGCCGTCCATCACCAGTTCGCCGATCCGCGAGGAGGGCACCTCGGCTTCGCCCGCGGTTTCGACCTGGCGCTGGATGCCGCTGACCAGCTGGTCGATCTGTTCCTGCCCGATCCCGCGCTTGCGGCAGGCGAGCGCGACCGAGCGTTCAAGCTTTGCCCGGTCGAACGGTTCGCGCCGCTGGGGCTGGCCGTCGCTGCCCGCCTTGACGATCGTGACCTCGCGCAGCTGGACCCGCTCGAAGGTGGTGAAGCGCGCCCCGCACTTGGCGCACTGGCGGCGGCGGCGGATCGCGGTCCCGTCCTCGGCGGGCCGCGAATCCTTCACCTGCGTGTCTTCATGGGCGCAAAAGGGGCAGCGCATCGTGCGTGTCGTTCTTCGTAAGGTCGTCCCGCGGGCGTCACATGCCGGGATAGACCGGGAAGGCGCGGCACAGTTCGGAGACGCGCGCGCGCACGCTTTCCTCGATCCGGGCGTCGCCTTCGGGGCCGTTCTGCGACAGGCCCTCGACGACCTCGGCGATCAGCTTGCCCACGGTGCGGAATTCGGCCGGGCCGAAGCCCCGCGTCGTGCCCGCGGGCGTGCCGAGCCGGATGCCCGACGTGACGAAGGGCGAGCGCGTGTCGAAAGGGATGCCGTTCTTGTTGCAGGTGAGCCAGGCCCGATCGAGGCCCTTTTCGGCGTCCTTGCCGGTGACGTCCTTCGCGGTGAGATCGACCAGCATCGAATGGTTGTCCGTCCCGCCGCTGACGATCCTCAGGCCGTTTTCCTCAAGGCTCGCGGCGAGCGCGCGGGCGTTCTCGACGATGCGGTGGGCATAGGCCCCGAATTCGGGCTGGAGCGCCTCGCGGAAGGCGACCGCCTTGGCTGCGATGACGTGCACCAGCGGGCCTCCCTGCAGCCCGGGGAACACCGCCATGTTGAGCGGCTTGGTGAATTTCTCGTCGTTCCACAGGATGATGCCCGAACGCGGACCGCGCAGGGACTTGTGGGTGGTCGAGGTGACGATGTCGCAATGCGGGAAGGGCGAGGGATGCGCGCCGCCCGCGACGAGGCCGGAGATGTGGCTCATGTCGCACAGCAGGATCGCGCCCACTTCGTCGGCGATGGCGCGGAAGGCGGCGAAGTCCCACAGCCGCGAATAGGCCGTGCCGCCGCAGATGATGAGTTTCGGGCGATGTTCGCGCGCGATCCGCGCGACCTCTTCCATGTCGATCCGCTCACTGCCCTGCTCGACACCGTAGCTCACCGGATTGAACCACTTGCCGCTCATGTTGACGGGCGAGCCGTGGGTGAGGTGCCCGCCCGAATTGAGGTCGAGCCCCATGAAGGTGTCGCCCGGCTCCAGCAGGGCGAGGAACACGGCCTGGTTCATCTGCGAACCCGAATTGGGCTGCACATTCGCGAAATTGCATCCGAACAGGGACTTGGCGCGCTCTATTGCCAGGCTTTCCACGACGTCGGCATAGTCGCAGCCGCCATAATAGCGCTTGCCCGGATAGCCTTCGGCATATTTGTTGGTGAAGACGCTGCCCGTCGCCTCGAGCACCGCGCGGCTCGCGATGTTCTCGCTCGCGATGAGTTCGATCTTGTCGCGCTGGCGGCCGAGTTCGCTGGCGATCGCCGCGGCGATTTCCGGGTCGGCTGTGGCGAGATCATCGTTCCAGAAGGCGTCCATGTCGGGCCGGTCGATGATCTGGGCGGGAGCGGTGCTCATGTCGGGGGCGTCCTCGGGGTGGCTATTGGTGGGTTTCGATGCGGTCCTGCGCGAAGGGCGGGATGCCGAGCTTCGCGACGCGGCGGCGGTGGCGGCCTTCGGGATCGTCGGCGTCGGCGAATTCGGTCGCGAGGAAGGTCGCAACGCAGCTCTTCGCCATCTCGATCCCGATCAGCCGCGCGCCCAGCGCGATCACGTTCGCATCATTGTGCTCGCGCGACAGCGCCGCCGAGAGCGGCTCCGATACGAGCGCGCAGCGCACCTGCGGGTGGCGGTTCACGCTGATCGAGATGCCGATGCCGCTGCCGCACAGGGCAATGCCGAACTCGGCCGTGCCCTCGGCGACGACTTCGGCCAGGCGATAGCCGTAATCGGGATAATCGACGCTCTCGCCCCTGTCGGGGCCGAGGTCGGCGACTTCGTGGCCTTCGTCGATCAACCATTCGGCAAGCTCTGCCTTGAGGTCGGTCGCGGCGTGGTCGGAAGCGATGGCGATCTGCATCGCGCCTACATAGGGGGGAAAGCGGCAACACTCCACCCCGCGCGCGTCTTTTCGGGGGACCGTGGCGCGGGGCTTGCGCGGCGGGGCGGAACATGCACTTTACCGCCCGCCTGCCGATCGCATCGCGAAGGCGGGCCGTTCCTTCCGCGACGCGTGCGAGGTCCCGTGCGAAAACCCTTCCTGTCCCTCCTGCCCGGCCTTCTCGCGCTGCTCGCGCTTGCACCCGCGCCGCTCCTTGCCGAGCCGGGGCGCGAGCCCGAGCGGGCGACGCGTGCGGGCGCGCTCGATCCCGGGCACGGCGTGGTGATCCTGTCGGTGCGCAGCGAACTCTTCCTGCTGGACGAGCTCGATGTCTGGTTCGTGCGCGAGGACGGGAGCGTGGAGGATCCGGCGGACGTGATCCGCTTCACCCGCCGCCAGCCCGCGCTCGCCTTCGGCAACAGGACGACCGGCTACAAGCTGCGCGCCTACCAGGTGCCGGCCGGGCGCTGGCGGCTCGCCGGGCACGGGGTCAGGTGCGAGAAGGTGCCCGCGCCGGAGGAGCGCTGCTTCGTCGACGTCAGGGTGCTCGGCATCGGGGAGACGGTCAGCTTTCCCAGCCGCGGCCATGGCGAGGACGCGCCGGTGTTCGAGGTGAGGGCAGGCGCGCTGACCGATGCGGGCGACTGGAGCCTGACAGCGCGCAACACGATCGAATGGTCCGAGATCCCGGCGCAGGAACGCCGCGCGTTCGACCGCCGCTTCGCCGCCCTGCCGCGCGCGCCGGCGCCCGAGGTCGCGCAGGCCCATCGCCTGCGCTACGGCCTCGTCCCGCGCAGTTATCGAGACGACAGGAACCGGCGCTATTGAAAAGGACACCGCAGCGATGGAGCTTCGCATCCCCCCGGTCGTGCAGGTCGCTCTCGCCATCGCGCTGATGGCGGGGATCGGGCAGGTCGCGCCTGCGCCTGCTCTGCACCTGCCATGGCTCGCCGCGCTTCTGGCAGGGGCCGGCGTCTCCTTCGTGGTCGTGCCGGCGACGGGCTTCGCGCGCGCGGGCACGACGGTCGATCCGACCCGTCCCGAACGGGCGGGAAGGCTGGTGACCGGCGGCGCCTACCGCGTCACGCGCAACCCCATGTATCTCGGCCTGGCGCTGATGCTGGGCGCGGTGGCGGCGTGGGATTTCGCCTGGGGCCACATCGCGGTGATCGCGGCGTTCGTGTGGTGGATGACGCGCTTTCAGATCATGCCGGAAGAGCGCGCGCTTCAATCGCGGTTCGGCGCGGAATACCGGGCATATCGGGCAGGCGTGCGCCGCTGGCTCTGAACCGGCTCAATTCGCCTCCGGCTCGGCCGCCTGCGCTTCGAGATATTCCGTCAGGTCCGCCTCGAGGTTGCGTTGCAGCTGCGGCAGCATCGCCATGACGTCGTTCATGTAGAGCTGGTTCGCGGCGGCGAAATTGGGTTCGGCGGTGACCGCGGGGCTCAGCTGGAAGAACCGCTGGCCAGCGGGCGTGCGGACGAATTCGCGAATCGCGACGAGATCCTCATGGGAGAAGATGCTGGCATAGGCGAGCGCCCATCCTTCCATCAGCTCGGGCAGGCGGGCGCGCAGCGCGCCCATCGCGTCCTCGCGGAATTCGGCGAGGTTCGCCTCGACGATCGCCTCGATCGCAGGGTCCTCGCCGATCATGCCCGACTGCTTCTGCGCTTCGCGCATCTGGACCATCATCTGGTCCATCGTCGCGGCGAAGACGGTTTCGCGGGTTTCCTCCGGCATCCCGATAGCGATGATCTCGCGCGCGACTTCGAGCGCGCGGATGTCGCTCACCGCCGCCTGGGCGGCGGTTTCCTCGGCCGCGAGCCCGGCGGGGGCGAACGCGGCAGAAGCGAACGCGAAAGGGGCGGCCAGCGCGAGCGCGCCGGAGCGAAGCGGGCGGGTCATCGGCGCGATGCCCTACTGGTCGAGGAAGGAGCGCATCTTGCGGCTGCGCGAGGGGTGCTTGAGCTTCCGCAGCGCCTTCGCCTCGATCTGGCGAATTCGTTCGCGGGTCACGGAGAACTGCTGGCCGACCTCTTCGAGGGTGTGATCGGTGTTCATCCCGATGCCGAACCGCATCCGCAGCACGCGTTCCTCACGCGGGGTAAGGCTGGCGAGCACGCGGGTGACCGTCTCCTTGAGGTTCGCCTGGATCGCCGCGTCCACCGGGATGATCGCGTTCTTGTCCTCGATGAAATCGCCAAGATGGCTGTCTTCCTCGTCCCCGATGGGCGTTTCGAGGCTGATCGGCTCCTTGGCGATCTTCATCACCTTGCGGACCTTTTCGAGCGGCATCGACAGCCGCGCTGCCATTTCCTCCGGAGTCGGCTCGCGGCCTTCCTCGTGGAGGAACTGGCGCGAGGTCCGAACCAGCTTGTTGATCGTCTCGATCATGTGCACCGGAATGCGGATGGTGCGCGCCTGGTCGGCAATGCTGCGGGTGATCGCCTGCCTGATCCACCACGTCGCATAGGTGCTGAACTTGTAGCCGCGGCGGTATTCGAACTTGTCGACCGCCTTCATCAGCCCGATGTTCCCTTCCTGGATCAGGTCGAGGAACTGCAGGCCGCGGTTGGTGTATTTCTTGGCGATCGAGATGACGAGACGCAGGTTCGCCTCGACCATTTCCTTCTTGGCGATGCGCGCTTCGCGTTCGCCCTTCTGGACCATGTTGACGATCCGCCGGAACTCGGGAAGCGCCATGCCGGTCTGCTGGGCGATATCCGCGATTTCGGTGCGGATGCGCTCGATCGCGTCGGCCTCCTTTTCGAGGAAGGCGGCCCATTTCTTGTCCTTCTTCGCCTTTTCCCTGATCCAGCTGTCGTCGAGCTCGTTGCCGACATAGCCGTTGAGGAAATCGATCCGCTTGATCTTGTGGCGTTCGGCAAGGCGCAGCATCTGCCCGCCGAGCGCGGTCAGGCGGCGGTTGAAGGCGTAGAGGTTGTCGACCAGGAATTCGATCTTGGTCGCGTGGAACTGCATCGATTCCACCTCGGCGGTGAGCTGTTCGCCGAGCTCCTCGTATTTCTTCTCCTTGGCCCGGGGGAAATCGCCGCCCGCGGCGAGCGTTTCGACCCGTTCGGCCTGGAGCTTCTCGAAGTCCTTGAAGAGCTTGGTGATGCGCGCGAAGCGTTCGATCGCCTCTGGCTTGAGCGCCGCTTCCATCTGGGCGAGCGAGAGGGTGTTGTCCTCCTCGTCGTCGTCCTCGCGCTTGGACGAGCCGCCTTCGCCGTCGTCGTCCTCCTCGCCGCTGTCGTCGTCCGCATCGTCCTCGTCGTCGTCGCGGATCGTCGGGCCGGCGGTTTCCTCCGAGATCTCGCCGTCGTCGTCGTCGGCATCGTCGGCCATCTTGTCGGCCGGCGGTTCCTTGGACAGCATCGCGTCGAGATCGAGGATCTCGCGCAGTTGCATGTCCTCGTTGTTGAGCGCTTCCGACCACTGGATGATCGCGTGGAAGGTGATCGGGCTTTCGCACAGGCCCATGATCATCATGTCGCGACCCGCCTCGATCCGCTTGGCGATGGCGATTTCGCCTTCGCGGCTGAGCAGTTCGACCGCGCCCATTTCGCGCAGGTACATCCGCACGGGGTCGTCGGTGCGTTCGCCGGTGGCGGCCTTCTTGGCGGTGGCCTTGGTTTCCTTCTTGACCTTCTTGGCGTCGACGTCCTCGTCGTCGTCCTCGTCGACCGCCATTTCCTCGACTTCGGATTCGGCCTCCGCCTCGGCTTCGGCTTCCTCGTCGTTCTCGACGATCTGGACGCCCATTTCCGAAAGCGCGGTCTGGATGTCCTCGATCTGGTCGGGGCTCATCTCGCCCGAGGGCAGGGCCTCGTTCAGCTCGTCATAGGTGACGTAGCCCTTCTTCTTCGCCTTGCTGATCAGCTTCTTGACCGACGCCTCGTTGAGGTCGATCAGCGGGCCGTCATCAGTATCCGGGGTTTTCGCGCTCGAAGCCATGCGGTCCTGTCAATCCATCTCGCCCGCCGCGGAAGGGTCCTCCGCCAGGGCCGTTTCGTCCGATCCGCCCGCTGCTGCGGCCGGACCCCTGCCTTGCGCCGCCGGGGCGGCTTTCCTGCGGCCGAAGGCCTTCAGGCGTTCATCGACTGTCGTGAGCTGTTCGCGCAGGCGCACCTGTTCGGCAAACGACCCTTCCGGGTCGCTCTCGAAACGGGCGATCGTGGCCGCCAGAGCAGCCTCCAGCGCCGGTCGTTCGACCAGCAACGCGACAGCTTCGGCCAGTTCCTCGCGCGCTTCGTCCGGTGTGGTCCCTTCTCTGAGGAAGGCGTAGCGATTATCGACCGGCGGGGCGGGAATGCCTTGCGAGGCAGATATGGCGCTTTGGCCCCGCGAATCAAGCGTCTCGGAAAGCTCGATGAGCGATTCGATCGCCGGTGCGGCTTTCGGGTCATGCCGGGCGAGCCGCGAGAGCGCCTCGACATGGCGCGCGATCTCCGTCGGGTGGCGAACGAAGCCGGCCATGACCGCCGCCAGGAACGAATGGCGCGCGCCGCCATTGACGAGCCCGCGCAGCGCCTCGCGCGCGCCGGGCGAAAGCGGGGCGGGGGCAGCGGCAGGAAACCGGCCGCTCCCCCCCGTCCGGGCGGTCCGCGGGGGGCGGGGCGGAAAGGCGAAGGCCGAGAACCGGTCGAGCAGTTCGCGCCGGTAGAGCGCGCGGATGTCGGGATCGGCAATGGCCTCGACATGGGTCATCAGCCGTGCCTTGAGGCCCGCCTTTGCCTCCGGGCTGGCGAGCGGCTGTGCCGCCCTTTCGTGCTCCCATAGCGTGTCGAGCAGGCTGGCGGGCTCGGCCAGCAGCGCCTCCATCGCCTGCGGTCCGCGCTGGCGCACGAGATCGTCGGGGTCGAGCCCGGCGGGCAGGTGCACGATGCCGAGCGTGCGGGCGGGCTTCAGCAATGGCAGCGCGCGCGAAATCGCCCGCATCGCCGCCTTCTGCCCCGCCGCATCGCCGTCGAAGCACAGGATCGGCCGCTCCACCATCCGCCAGAGCATTTCGAGCTGCGTCTCGGTCAACGCGGTGCCCAAGGGCGCGACGGCGTCGGGAAAGCCGGCCTGCGCCAGCGCGACCACGTCCATGTAACCTTCGACCACGATCACCCGGCCTGACTGGCGCGCGGCGGGCGCGGCGCGATCGAGGTTGTAGAGCGTGCGCCCCTTGTCGAACAGCGGCGTGTCGGGGCTGTTGAGATACTTGGCGATGCCCTCGCGCTGCCCGAGGATGCGCCCGCCGAAGGCGATCACGCGCCCGCGTGCGTCCCGGATCGGCAGCATGACCCGGCCCCGGAAGCGGTCGTAGACGGCGCCGTCATCGGTGCGGATCCGCATCCCGCTGTCGACCAGCATGTCCTCATCGAACCGGGACAATACGCGGGCGAGCGCCTGCCGGTCGTCGGGCGCGTAGCCGAAACCGAATTCGCGCAAGGTGGCGGAAGTGAAGCCCCGCGCCTTCAGATAATCGAGCGCCGCGCGCCCCTCCTCGCTCGCCAAGCGTTCGACGAACCAGTCCTGCGCCGCGCTCGTCACGTCGATCAGCGTGGCGCGCTTTTCCGCCTTCTTCGCCGCCACCGGATCGGGCGCGGGCACTTCCATCCCGGCCTCCGCGGCGAGTTCCCTGATCGCGTCCATGAAGGAGAGCCCGCGCTGCTCGATCATCCAGCTGATGACGTCGCCATGCGCCTCGCAGCCGAAACAGTGGTAGAAGCCCTTGTCGTCGTTGACGTAGAAGCTCGGCGTGTTCTCGCTGTGGAAGGGGCAGCACGCCTTCCATTCGCGGCCCGCCTTGGTGAGCTTGGTGGTGCGCCCGATCACCCCCGACAGGCTGATCCGCGCCCTTAGCTCGTCCTTCCATTGCGGGGTGATGGTCATGGCGAGAGAGTGCGCGCGGTCGCTGACGCGATCAAGCGCGCCTGTGCATGACCTTGTGCCAAACCGCTCAGCTCAGCGACTGCTTGACCAGCGCGCTCGCCATCCTGCCGTCGAGCACCGCGCCGTGGCGTTTCTTCAATTCGCCCATGACCGCGCCCATGTCCTTCATGCCCGACGCGCCGGTTTCGGCCTTGATCGCCTCGATCGCGGCGATGACCTCTTCCTCGCTCATCATGGCGGGGAGGAATTCCTCGATCACGGCGAGTTCCGACCGCTCCTTCTCCGCCAGTTCCGCGCGACCGCCGGTTTCGTAAAGCTCGATCGATTCGCGGCGCTGCTTCGCCATCTTCTGGAGCACGCCGGTAACGAGCTCGTCGTCGTCGATCTGCTTGTCCGAGGTCCGCAGTTCGATGTCGCGATCCTTGATCTTCGCGGCGATCTGGCGGAGCGTCGCGGTGCGTTCCTTGTCGCCGGCCTTCATCGCCTGAACCGTCGCGGCCTTGATATCGTCCCTGATCATCGCCTGCCTGTGCCCGTTATCTGTGGATGAGATGAATGTGGCGCGCGCCCTATCGCATTGGAAGCGCCGCGCCTAGCTTGACGGCATGGGCAAGCGGCCCTAGCGGGTGGGACTTAGCACGCATTGCCGGTCCACCCTTTCCAACGGAGCGCCCCATGGCCCTTTCCGCCTCTTCGCCTGTGCAACCAAAGGGCGCGACGGGATGTCTCGTCCTGGCCGACGGGACCGTGATCTGGGGCCGGGGGTTCGGGGCCGAGGGCGCCGCCGTGGGCGAGCTCTGCTTCAACACCGCGATGACGGGCTACCAGGAGGTGATGACCGATCCCTCCTACGCGGCCCAGATCGTCACCTTCACCTTTCCCCACATCGGCAATGTCGGCGCCAATGCCGAGGACATCGAGAGCGCGTATCGCAACGGGGTGGAGAGTGCGGTCGGCTGCGTCGTGCGCGAGGACGTGACCGAGCCGAGCAATTTCCGCAGCCTCGAACGCTTTACCGAATGGATGGTGGCGGCGGGCAAGATCGGGCTTGCAGGCGTCGACACGCGCGCGCTCACGCGCCGCATCCGCATGAACGGCGCGCCCGATGCGGTAATCGCCCATGCGCCCGACGGGCGGTTCGACCTGCCCGCGCTGATCGAACGCGCGCGCGAATGGCCCGGGCTAGAGGGCATGGATCTCGCCAGCCGCGTCAGCCGCGAGAAGAGCGAGGAATGGAAGGGCGGGCACTGGACGCTCGGCACCGGCTATGGCGAGGCCGCGGCGGACCGGCCCCACGTGGTCGCGATCGACTACGGGTCGAAGGACAACATCTTCCGCAACCTGGTGCGCGCGGGGGCAAAGGTCACGGTGGTCCCGGCGCGGGCCACGTTCGAGGAGATCATGGCGCTCTCCCCCGATGGCGTGTTCCTGTCGAACGGCCCGGGCGACCCGGCGGCGACGGGCGAATACGCGGTGCCGGTGATCCGGCAATTGCTCGACGCGGACGTGCCGATCTTCGGGATCTGCCTCGGCCACCAACTGCTCGCGCTGGCGGCGGGCGCGCGGACGGTGAAGATGCACCAGGGCCACCGCGGCGCGAACCACCCGGTGCAGCGCGTCGGGGAAGGGTGGGGCGAGACTTCGGGCCTGGTCGAGATCACCAGCATGAACCACGGCTTCGCGGTCGACGCGGCGACGCTCCCGCCAGAGGTCGAGCAGACCCATGTGAGCCTGTTCGACGGGACGAATTGCGGGATTGAGATAAGGGGCAAGCGGGCGTTCGGGGTGCAGTATCACCCCGAGGCGTCGCCGGGGCCGCAGGACAGTTTCTACCTGTTCGAGAAGTTCGTCGGGGGGCTGGGGTGAGCCTATGACACGCTGGCAGTTCGGTCCCCGCGGTTCACTCACTCATATGCAGAGGAATTTTCGCTACTCGGGCAGGCGAACCTACCTGCCGCCTGTTTACAGCGAACGCTATTTCAAGAAGGCTGGACTAGGACGGATTGTAAAGCAGTATGGTATGGCTGTCGAATGCCACAGAAATCGCCTAGTTAAAGTGGTTCTTCTTGGTGAACTCAGTCAAGATCGAGCGACAAGATTTGCTGAGCACATCCTCCGATGGAAAGCCACGACACCTCTTCGCCGTGTTGCGGTGAAGATTTTGCGAAGCGACCGCTCGAAAAACAGGTTCGGATACTGATGTCGAGAGGGATGGGCCTCATAGCGTTGCCTCTTGTTCTCCCTTCCCCTTGGGGAAGGGCCGGGGATGGGGGTTCGGCGGTGAGGGGGCAGCGCGACGTATCGGGCGTGGAACACCCATCCCCAACCCCTTTCCTCAAGGGAAGAGCCTTATTGGTTACGCGCGATCGCGATTTCCTTGGCGATCACCTGCAAAACTCCATCCATGTTCTCCAGCACCTCGTTGTTCCAGAAGCGGATCACGCAGTAGCCGTGGGCTTTGATGATCCGCGTGCGGTTTACATCGGTCGGGCTGTCGGAGTGCTGCCCGCCGTCGACTTCGATGGCGAGGCGCAAGGACCGGCAGGCGAAGTCGGCGATGAAGTCTCCGATGGGGTGTTGGCGGATGAATTTGACGCCAAAGAGGTCGCGCTGGCGGAGGTGAAGCCAGAGCGCGCGTTCCGCCTCCGTCATTTCGCGGCGCAGTTTGCGCGCGGTTTGCGTGAGTCGCTTTTCCGGCATCGTCGCACACCCATCCCCAACCCCTTCCCTCAAGGGAAGGGGCTTCTTGCGCTTGCCGCAGCTTTCGCCACCCCTGCGCTCGCCCAATCCCCCGCAACCACCCCGCCGCCGCTTGCCGAGTGGCCCGGCGTCGAGATCGCCAGCGGCGTCGCGTTCCAGGGCGACGGGTCGGTCACCGTCCGGCAGGACGAAACCGGCCTGCCCGTCGTCGCCTTCTGGCGGCCCGTCCTGTTCAGGGAGGACACCGGCAGGCCCGTCGCGGGGCGCATGGACTGCCTCGTCGCCGCCACCGAAACCCCCTTTGCCGAAGCGGATTTCGACCCCGACGCCCGCCATGCCGCCGTCGCCGAACGCCGCAGCGCGCAGGGCTTCGAGGACCGCGAATCCTTGCGCGATTATGGCGACGACGTCCGCCGCCTGGACATTGTCGGGCGCCAGCGCCAGCCGCTGCGCTATTACGTGCTGTCCTACATCCTCGTGCGCGATGGCGACCGGCTCGTCGATGTGCGGCGCAACTGCACCTTCGTCCACGGCAAGGGCGTGAGCGGGCCCGACGTGCTGCCCTATGTCGATCGCTACACCCGCGTCGTGCTCGGCTTCGATCCGGGCGGAGGGGAAGGCTGATGCGCGCCGCCGTCGTGTTCCTCGCCATCCTGCCTGCGCTTTCGGCCTGCTCGCTGATCTGGCCCGAGGACAAGCGCGTCGGCACCGAAAGCGCCGCAGACTGCGCCGCGCGGGTTTCCGGCCTGCTCGGTCCGGGATCGGACTTCCGGCGCTACGAGGGCGAGGTAGGCGTTCCCACCTACACCTATGACATCACCAAGCTCGCCCTCGATGACGTGCAGGCGCTGGTGGGCCGGGGCGGGGACGAGACGGCGGGCTATCGCACGATGAACCGGACCAACATGACCGACACCGCGGTCGAGGAATTCATGGCCCGCGACGTGGACGAGAAGGGCGCCTTCTTCCTCGGCCGCGACCCGGCGCTTTACCGCGTGCGCGGCGAGCGGCAGCCCGTTTCCGACATGATCGCCAACGGCTGTGCGCGCCAGCAGGCCGACATGCGCCTGATCGACGTGCAGGCCGGCCCCGCACCGCAAGACCCCGCCGCAGACCGCGAACCCGAACAAGAGACGCAACGCTGATGCCCAAACGCACCGACATTTCCTCCATCCTCGTCATCGGCGCAGGCCCCATCATCATCGGGCAGGCGTGCGAGTTCGACTATTCCGGCACGCAGGCGATCAAGGCGCTGAAGGAGGAGGGCTACCGCGTCATCCTCGTGAACAGCAATCCGGCGACGATCATGACCGACCCGGAATTCGCCGATGCCACCTATGTCGAGCCGATCACGCCCGAAATCGTCGCCAAGATCATCGCGAAGGAACGCCCCGACGCCCTGCTGCCGACCATGGGCGGCCAGACCGCGCTCAACTGCGCGCTGAAGCTCGATGCGATGGGCGTGCTGGCCGAATACGGCGTCGAGATGATCGGCGCGAAGGCCGATGCGATCGACAAGGCCGAGAACCGCCAGCGCTTCCGCGAGGCGATGGACGCGATCGGGCTCGAAAGCGCGCGTTCGGGCGTCGCCAACACGCTCGAACAGGCGCGCGAGGTGCTGGAGCGCACCGGCCTGCCCGCGATCATCCGGCCTTCCTTCACGCTCGGCGGGACGGGCGGCGGGATCGCCTACAACACGCAGGAATTCGACCGCATCGTGCGCGAGGGGCTCGACGCGTCGCCCACCACCGAGGTCCTGATCGAGGAATCGCTCCTCGGCTGGAAGGAATACGAGATGGAGGTCGTGCGCGATCGCAAGGACAACGCGATCATCATCTGCGCGATCGAGAACGTCGATCCGATGGGCGTGCACACGGGCGATTCGATCACGGTCGCCCCGGCGCTGACCCTGACCGACAAGGAATACCAGATCATGCGTTCGGCCAGCATCGCGGTGCTGCGCGAGATCGGGGTCGAGACGGGCGGATCGAACGTGCAATTCGCGGTAAACCCGGCGGACGGGCGCCTGATCGTGATCGAGATGAACCCGCGCGTCTCGCGGAGCTCGGCGCTCGCGTCCAAGGCGACCGGCTTTCCCATCGCCCGCGTCGCGGCGAAGCTGGCGGTCGGCTATACGCTGGACGAAATCACCAACGAGATCACCGGGGCCACGCCTGCCAGCTTCGAGCCGACGATCGATTACGTGGTGACCAAGATCCCGCGCTTCGCCTTCGAGAAGTTCAAGGGCGCGGACGCGACGCTTTCGACCGCGATGAAATCGGTCGGCGAGGTCATGGCGATCGGGCGCAATTTCCAGGAATCGATGCAGAAGGCGCTGCGCGGGCTCGAAACCGGGCTCGACGGGTTCAACCGCGTGACCGAGCTCGAAGGCCAGCCCAAGGACGTCATCACCGCCGCCCTGTCGCGGCGGACGCCCGACCGCATCCTGAAAGTCGCGCAGGCCTTCCGCGAAGGGCTCTCGATCGAGGAGGTCGCCGCGGTCACCTTCTACGACCCGTGGTTCCTGCGCCAGATCCACGCGCTGATGGAGGCCGAACGCGAAGTCCAGACGGACGGTCTGCCGCGCGATGCCGAAGGGCTGCGGCGGCTCAAGGCGATGGGCTTTTCCGACCGCCGGCTCGCGACGCTGGCGGTGCGTTCGGTCGGGGTCGCGGGCGGGCTTGCCGAAACCCGGGCGAAGAGTTCGGGCCTGCTTCACACCGCCCTGCAGGCGATGGCAGGCGCCACCGACGAACACGAGGTCCGCGCGCTGCGGGCGAAGCACGGCGTCTTTCCCGTGTTCAAGCGGATCGATTCCTGCGCCGCCGAATTCGAAGCGGTGACGCCCTACATGTATTCGACCTACGAGGCGCCGAGCTTCGGGCAGGCGGAATGCGAGGCGGACCCGTCCGACCGGCGCAAGATCGTCATCCTCGGCGGCGGCCCGAACCGGATCGGGCAGGGGATCGAATTCGACTATTGCTGCGTCCACGCCTGCTTCGCCCTGGCAGAGGCCGGGTTCGAGACGATCATGGTCAATTGCAACCCGGAAACCGTCTCGACCGATTACGACACCTCCGACCGGCTCTATTTCGAACCGCTGACGAGCGAGGACGTGCTGGAAATCCTGCGGGTGGAGCGGAGCAGGGGCGAGCTCGTCGGTGTCATCGTCCAGTTCGGCGGGCAGACCCCGCTCAAGCTCGCGCAGGCGCTGGAGGATGCGGGGATCCCGATCCTCGGCACCAGCCCAGACGCGATCGACCATGCCGAGGACCGCGAACGCTTCGCCCGGCTCGTCAACAAGCTGAAACTGAAACAGCCCGACAACGGCATCGCCTACACCCGCGACGAGGCGGCGGCGGTGGCGGCGCGGATCGGCTACCCGGTGCTGCTGCGGCCCTCCTTCGTGCTCGGCGGGCGGGCGATGGAGATCGTCGATTCCGAAGCGCAGCTCGACGACTACATCGTCAACGCCGTCACCGTTTCGGGCGACAGTCCGGTGCTGGTCGATCAATATCTGCGCGACGCGATCGAGGTCGATGTCGATGCCCTGTGCGACGGGACCGAGGTCCGCGTCGCCGGCGTCATGCAGCACATCGAGGAGGCGGGCGTCCATTCCGGCGACAGCGCCTGCACCCTGCCGCCCTATTCGCTGCCGCCCGAGATCGTCGCCGAAATGGAACGGCAGACCGAAGCGCTCGCCCGCGCGCTGGGCGTCGTGGGCCTGATGAACGTGCAGTTCGCGGTCAAGGACGCGGAGGTCTACCTCATCGAAGTCAACCCGCGCGCCAGCCGCACCGTGCCCTTCGTCGCCAAGGCGATCGGCCAGCCGGTGGCCAAGATCGCCGCGCGCGTGATGGCGGGCGAGAAGCTCGCCGGTTTCGAACCCTTCCGCCGCGATCTGCCCTACATGGCGGTGAAGGAGGCGGTCTTCCCCTTCAGCCGCTTCCCCGGCGCGGACCCGGTGCTGACCCCGGAAATGAAATCGACCGGAGAGGTCATGGGGATCGACCGCGATTTCGAGGCGGCCTTCCTCAAGTCGCAGATGGGGGTCGGCATGGCGCTCCCGCGGGAAGGCACGGTGTTCGTTTCGGTCAAGAATTCGGACAAGGCCGGCATCGTCGATGCGGTGCGCTCGCTCATCGCAGAGGGTTTCCGCATCCTCGCCACCGCGGGCACGCAGGCCTATCTCGCCGAACAGGGGCTCGACGTCGAAGGCGTCAACAAGGTCGCCGAAGGCCAGCCGCACATCGTCGACAAGATCATCGACGGCGAGATCGCGCTGATCTTCAACACCACCGAAGGCTGGCAGTCGCTGCTCGATTCCAAGTCGATCCGGGCAAGCGCTCTCGAAAAGAAGGTGCCCTATTACACCACGGCCGCGGCATCGCGGGCGGCGGCAGCGGCGATTCGCGCGGTCAAGCCGCATCAGCTTGAAGTCCGCTCGTTGCAGGACTATTATGGAGGGCCGACCACGTAACCTTCCCTTCCGATATTCCGGGCGCGCTGAAAGCTCCCTCCCGTGACGAGGGGGCGCGCTCCCCGAGTGACAAAAGGCCGGATCGAAAGGCCGCGAGAACGGTTCGGATGCGGGGGCTTTGGAGGAAAAAGGACGGACATGGCAACAATGGAAAAGGTTCCGATGCTGGTGGAAGGCTATGAGCGGCTGACTGCCGATCTCAAGGCCCTGCGCGAGGAACGTCCCCGGATCGTCGACGCGATCGAGGAAGCGCGCGCCCACGGCGACCTGTCGGAAAATGCCGAATATCACGCGGCGAAGGAACGCCAGGGCCAGGTCGAGGCGCAGATCGCCGAGATCGAGGACAAGGTCAGCCGCGCCCAGATCATCGACCCCAAGACGCTGTCGGGCGACAGGATCATCTTCGGCGCCACCGTCACCCTCCTCGACGAGGACGACAAGCCGGTCAAATACCAGATCGTCGGCCAGACCGAGGCCGACGCGAACAAGGGACGGATCTCCTACTCCTCGCCGATGGCCCGCGCGCTGATCGGCAAGCAGGTCGGCGACGAGATCGAGGTGACGGTGCCTTCGGGCGACAAGTTCTACCTCGTCGAGAAGATCGAGTTCATCTGAGGATATGATGCGGGTCCCCGCGCAGGCGGGGACTCCGTTCTTCCGCGGCGGGATACCGTGCGCGGGCAGGGACAGCCCTCCGGAAAACCGACATCCGCACTATGTCCCGGCCCTTCGCCGGGACACGGGTTCATGTGCTCCTGGCCCGCCGCCCCGGCGGCCACGACCTCATTCCTCGGGCGTCAGCAGCTTGTGGATGTGGACCACGACGTATTTCATCTCGGCATCGTCCACGGTGCGCTGCGCCTGCGCGCGCCAGGCTTCGACCGCGGCTTCGTAGGAGCTGAACACGCCGACGACGTGGAGGCTTTCGGGGTCCTGGAATTCGTGCCCGCGCGGGTCCTTCACGCGGCCGCCCATGACGAGGTGGAGGCGCTGGCTCGGGGTGGTTTCTTCCATTCTCGGCTGTCCTTGCTTGGCTCGCCCCTGTCGCATCGAAACACGAAAAAGGGCCGTGGGGAGGATTTCCCCGCAGCCCTTAATCGCTTTCGCACGCCGGGCAAGCCCGCCGCTTTCGCAAGCGGGGCCGGTCGGCCCGGAACGGATCAGCCTGCGATGCGCTCCTTGATGTCGCGCACGGCGCGGCTCGCCTTGCGCTTGGTGCGGCGGGCGCTGTCGCGCGCGCTGTCGGCCACGGTCCCGGCGCGGTAGCCGGCATCGCGGCGGACCTTGCGCGCGGTCGCCTCGGCGCTGTCGGACAGGTCCTCGAGCCGGTCCTGACCGGCCTCGGCGGCGGACAGGGCCTCATCGACCAGTTTCAGGACATAGGCGGTGATCGCGTTCATGAACGGCGCGAACAGCGCCTCGCTCCCGCGTTTCGCGGCGCCGCCTGCTGCGGTGGCGGCGCCGCCGACCGCGCCTGCGGTCGCGCTGGCTGCGCGGCCTGCCGCGCGCCGTCCGGGCGGCGTGGCGAGGCCGATCAGGATGCCGATCCCGATCGCCGCGCCGACCACGGTCAACGGGTGCGCGCGGGTGTAGTCGCGCGCGGCGACCGCCGCATCGCGCGCATCGTCGGCGAGGCTGCGCTCGGCAATGCGGCGCTCGCTCGCCTCGATCTTGGCGCGCAGCTCGTCGCGCCTGTCCGTGCCCTTGCTGTTGTGTCCGCTCGCCGGCGCGTTGCCGGTGTGCGCGGCGGTCTTTTCCCAGGTGGTCTGGCCGGTGCTCGTTTCGGTCATTGTCACTCCTTGCCCGCGGGTCGCGGGCGCTTGTCTCTTGCGGCGCGCATCATACGCCGTTTCCGGGCTTCGTGAAAGCAACGGGGCGAGGGCGGACGGTGTTCCCGCGCCGCTCAGACGGGCTCCGCATCGGTCCCGTGATCGGCATCGTCCTCGCGATCGGCATCGTGCCCATGGTCCGCATCGTCCGGCGGCGGCTCGGCCAGGCCGAGGATTTCAAGGATCGGCTGCCGCGCGAGGAACAGGAACAGCGCCCCGATCAGCACCGCGATCACGCCGCGATTGTCGTCGGCGCGTTCCTTGGCGAGTTCGAACACCTCCTCGGCGCCTTCCTTGACGCGGGTTCCCGCGCGGGTGGCGACGGCCTTGGGCGCAAAGCTCTTCTTCGCGTGGTCGATATCGGCCTTGAGCACGGCGAGCGCGGCGTTGCGCAGCGCGAGGTCCTCTGCAAGGCGGGGGTCCATATCCGCCATCTCAGATCTCTTCCTCCGGCGCGGTGCCGGGCACGCGGGCGGGCGGGGAGGAGGCATCGCCGGCGGAGAAGATCTCCCCGATGCGCTGGCCGTGCCTTGCCGCCTGCCAGCCGAGCAGCCCGGTCACGCCGAGCAGCGTGCCCACCACGATCGCGATCGAGCCCCAGATGGTCACCAGCGGGGCGAGCGCCATCACCAGCCCCACCGCGAATGCCAGCACCGCGACGTGCAGCACCACGACCGCGACGACCGCGAGGCCGAGCGCGATCCCGGCGTGCTTGCCCGCAAGGCTGGCGCGGGTTTTCTGGAAATTGATCTCGGCGCCGACATAGGTGCGCCCGTCATCGATCAGGGCGGCGAGCTCTTCGGTCAGGCTTTCGGACAGGCCTTCCTCGGGCGGGCCGACCGTTGTCGGATCGGCCGGCATGTCGGCGGGCGTGTTGGCAGGATCGAACGGGTCCTCGATCCCGCCGGGCGCGCCGGGCGGCAGATGTCGGTCCGACCCGCGGGCAAGGTCCGGCGTCGCTGCTGCCGGTTCGTCGCCCGGCACCGCTTCACCCGGCCGACCGTGCCCGGCGGGGGCCGTTTTCGTCGCGGCCACGCCTTCAGTCGCGCGAGCCGCGGAACATCCGCGCGAACAGGTAGCCCGCGAGCGCCGCCATGCCGACCGCAAGGCCGGGGCTGCGGCGGACGAATTCGCGCGCGTCCTCGCCCAGTTCCTCGACGCTCTTCTCGTCGATCCGGGCCGAGGTTTCGGCCAGGCTGCGCGAGGCCTTGCGCGCGTAGTCGCCGTATTCCGGGCCGAGGCTCTCGTCGATCTTGGCCGCGGTGTCGGAGACGACGTGGCTCAGCGAGACGAGCCCTTCGCTGACCGATTTCTTGCCTTCGGTCGCGAGTTCGCTCGCGCGGGTCCGGGCCTTTTCGCCGTAGGCTTCGCCCTGTTCGCCGGCCTGGTCGCGGTAGGCACCGACGCGGGTCTGCGCCTCGCTGCGGAGGGCGGCGGCGCCGGCCTTGGCTTCCTCGAGAGCGGCGTTGAAACGGCTCTTCGCCTCGGCGGCGTGATCGCCGTCAGGCCCCTTGGCGACGGCGCCGGTCTTCTTCGCGCTCGCCGCCTTCTTGGGGGCGGTCGATTTCGTCGTCGCGCCCTTGGCGGACTTGGCCGGGGTCTTTTTCGCCGTGGTCGATTTCGTGGTGCTGCTCTCTGCCATGATCGTCTCGTCACCTCCCGTGATCGCATGAATGGGCAAGAAATACATCATCGCCCGTCTATGCAATGGCCGCGCGGCGAAAAGGGTCCGAAACAATGCCGTTCCGCACGCGGCCTGGCCCGGCGACGGGGCAAACCGCCGCTTGCGCCGCCGCAAAGGGCAGCATAGGGACGCGGGCGAAAGGCGCAGCGGCCGGGGCCGCGTGCATCATACACGATCAGCCAGCCGGAGCCAAACATGACCGCCATCATCGACCTTCACGGCCGTGAAATCCTCGACAGCCGGGGCAATCCGACGGTGGAGGTCGACGTGCTGCTCGAAGACGGCAGTTTCGGCCGCGCCGCCGTGCCCTCGGGCGCGTCGACCGGCGCGCACGAGGCGGTGGAACTGCGCGACGGCGACGCGGCGCGCTACAAGGGCAAGGGCGTGCTGGGTGCGGTCGATGCGGTCAACACCGAGATCCGCGAGCGGCTCGTCGCGGCCTTCGATGCCGAGGACCAGCGCGATGTCGACATGGCGCTGATCGCGCTGGACGACACGCCGAACAAGGCCCGGCTCGGCGCGAACGCGATCCTGGGCACCAGCCTTGCGGTGGCCAAGGCGGCGGCGGCGGCGCGGGGCCTGCCGCTCTATTCCTATATCGGTGGTGTTTCGGCCCACGTCCTGCCCGTGCCGATGATGAACATCATCAACGGCGGGGAGCACGCCGACAACCCGATCGATATCCAGGAATTCATGGTCATGCCGGTCGGCGCGGATTCCATCGCGGAGGCCGTGCGCTGGGGCGCGGAAATCTTTCACACCCTGAAGAAGGGCCTGTCGGACAAGGGCCTTTCGACCGCGGTCGGCGACGAGGGCGGCTTCGCCCCCGACCTCGCGGGCACGCGCGACGCGCTCGATTTCATCATGACGAGCATCGAACAGGCCGGGTTCACCCCGGGCGAGGACGTGGTGCTCGCGCTCGACTGCGCGGCGACCGAGTTCTTCCGCGAGGGGCGCTACGAAATCTCCGGCGAAAAGCTCAGCCTTTCGGGCGAGGAAATGGCCGATTATCTGGCGAAGCTGACCACCGACTACCCGATCCGTTCGATCGAGGACGGCATGAGCGAGGACGATTTCGAAGGCTGGAAGGCGCTGACCGAGGCGATCGGGGACCGTGTCCAGCTGGTCGGTGACGACCTTTTCGTGACCAATCCGCAGCGCCTAGCCGACGGGATCGCGCGCGGCCTTGCCAATTCGCTGCTGGTCAAGGTCAACCAGATCGGCACGCTCACCGAAACGCTGGCCGCGGTCGATATGGCGACCCGCGCGCGCTACACCAGCGTGATGAGCCATCGCTCGGGCGAAACCGAGGATGCGACCATCGCCGACCTCGCGGTTGCGACCAATTGCGGGCAGATCAAGACCGGCAGCCTTGCCCGGTCGGACCGGCTCGCGAAATACAACCAGCTGATCCGCATCGAGGAAGAGCTGGGCGACAGCGCGCATTATGCCGGGGCGGCCTGTTTCGGCGCACTGAGGGACTAGAGCGCCCCGCCGGCGAGCGTGAAGTAGCGGTCCATCGCCTCCAGCCCGCGCCGGGTCAGGCGCACCAGCACCCGGCGCTGGTCGCATGGGTCGTGTTCGCGCCGGACGAAGCCCGCCTCTGCCAGCACGCCGAGCCAGCGCAGCCCCGTCGTCGGCGGGGCGGCGGAGCCGATGCACGCGCTCGACACCGAGACGTCCTTGCGTTCGACATGGGCGATGTAGAGGTCGAGCAGGATGTCCCACGCGGGCTCCCCGAACAGATCGGGGCTGCCGAAGATCGCCCCGCGGCGGCGGCGGGCGGCATAGGCCTTGCGCGCGAGGATCCCGAAGCGGCGGCGCTGCGTTTCGGGATCGGGCGGCACCGCTTCCTCGCGCGGCTCGGCGCCGGGCGCGGGCCGGGCGTGCGGGGCACACCTGCACCCCGCATCGCGGCCCGCCATGCCCGAGGCCAAGCCCGAGCCCGCTCCCCCCCCTTCCGATGGGCCGGAAAGAGCGGTGAACCGACCATCGCGCAATTGCCGGGCGATGGCCATCAACTGATCGGCGAAGGGCCTGAGGTCGGTCGGCGAGCCATCGCCCCCGCCGGCGGTGCGGGCTTCGGGAAAGCGCGCCGTCCCGCCCTGTCCGTCATTCGAGATCTCGCCGGCAGGATCGTCGTCCTGCGAGCCGACGCAGCGATCGGGGAAGGGGGAAAGGCGGCCCTCGGTCATCGCCGCCCTCCCTGCCGCGGCGCATTGCGCGGAGCGCCGCCGTCTGTCTGGAGTGCGAGCGAGCCGGCGTGGGCGGCGGGGCCGATGGAATTGCCAGGGTGTGTCATGCGGATTGCGACCTTCCGGGACCGGCGGTGCGCGCCGATCCGATCGGCCTTGTCGGCCGGTCGATCCGAAGCGCCCCCATTTGCCGGCAGGTTAGCTTACCGCCTGCGCGCTGGCTTTACGCAAGAACCCTAAGGCGAAACACCCGGTCCCGCGCCCGCGGGCGGCGCGGGTGCAGGCTTTCAATGCGGCTGTCCGTTCGGCGGCAGGATGCCGACAAGGCGGGCGTCGTATTGTTCGGGCCAGTCCGCGTCTTCCCCGGACAGGTCCCATGCGGGTGCGGCATCACCGCCCGGCGGTTCCGCGCCCGCCTGCGCGCCAAGCCCCGCGGCAAGGTGTTCGATCGCGGCGTTGACGTGGATCGCCGCGATCCCCGCGCCGGCCCGGTCGAGCCGGACGAGACAGTCGGTGAGAACGAGGGCGACGTCGATCAGTTCGGCCGTCGGGCCGGTGGAAGTGCAGGTCATCGGGAATCCTTCGAGCTGGAACGATTGGTGCGCGGCCCTCAGGAAGTATCCTTAGCCCAGCCTTATGAAGACCTGTATCCGGGCAAACCCCTAGTCCGGCCCGCACCCCGCCCGGCGCGCGGGCTCAGCGGGCGAATCGCTCGGCCAGCGCCATCAGCGCGAGCGCGGCCTTCGCCGCCTCGCCGCCCTTGTCCTTCTGCGCCCGGTCCGCGCGGACGAGGGCCTGCGCCTCGTTCTCGACCGTCAGGATCCCGTTGCCGATGGCGATGCCGTCCATGGTCAGCGCCATGATCGCGCGCGCGCTTTCGCCCGCGACGATCTCGAAATGATAGGTCTCGCCCCGGATGACGACCCCGAGTGCGACGAAGGCGTCGTAATCGCCGCTTTCCGCCGCGAGCGCGATCGCGCCGGGAACCTCGAGCGCGCCGGGCACCGTCAGCACCTCGGCCTCGTTCCCGGCCGCCTCGATCACGGCGCGCGCGCCGGCGATCAACTGGTCGTTGAGGTGTTCGTAGAAGCGCGCCTCGACGATGAGGATGCGTGCCATTTCGCGTTACTCCGGGATCGGCCGGTGGCCGGTGATAGTGAGCCCGAAACCCTCGATCGCGACGAGGTCGGGGCGTGAATTGGACAGCAGGATCATGTCGTGGACGCCGAGATCGGCGAGGATCTGGGAGCCGATGCCGATGTTGCGCAGTTCCTCGTCCCTGCTCCATGCGCCCGTGCCGACGCGGCCGGTCAGGATCACGATGATGCCCGACCCGTGATCGCCGACCGCCTCCATCGCCCGCTGGAGCGTGCGCTTGCGCGGGCCGGGTGCGCCCAGAACGTCGTCGAACACCGAGATCGGGTGGACGCGGGCGAGGGTCGGCTCTCCCGGGACGACATGGCCTTTCTGGAGGACGTAGGCTTCGTTCCCCTCGACCCGGTCGCGATAGGTGATCATGCGCCAGTGGCCGCCGTAATCGCTCACGAAATTGCGTTCGGACAGGCGCTCGACCAGATGGTCGTTGCGCATCCGGTAGGCGATGAGGTCGCGGATCGTCCCGATCTTGAGATCGTGGCGGCGCGCGAATTTCACGAGGTCGTCCATGCGCGCCATGGTGCCGTCCTCGTTCATGATCTCGCAGATCACGCCCGAGGGGTTGAGCCCGGCAAGGCGCGAGATGTCGACCGCCGCTTCGGTGTGCCCGGCGCGCACGAGGGTCCCCCCGTCGCGTGCGGCGAGCGGGAAGACATGGCCGGGGGTGACGATGTCGTCCGGGCCCTTGGCGCTGTCGATCGCGACCGAGATCGTGCGCGCCCGGTCGGCGGCGGATATGCCGGTGGTGACCCCTTCCTTCGCCTCGATCGAGATGGTGAAGGCGGTCTGCATCGATTCCTTGTTGTTGCGGCTCATCGGCTGCAATCCGAGGTGGTCGACCCGCTCCTTGGTGAGCGCGAGGCAGATGAGGCCGCGCCCGTGGGTGGCCATGAAATTGATCGCGGCCGGGGTCGCCATCTGCGCGGGGATGATGAGATCGCCCTCGTTCTCGCGGTCCTCGTCATCGACGAGGATGTACATCCGTCCGTTGCGCGCTTCGTCGATGATCTCCTCGATCCCGACGAGGACCGGGCGTTCGTCGTTGGCTTCGAGGAAGGCGGCGAGCTTGGCGAGGGTTTCGGCGGTGGGGTTCCAGCTTTCCTCCGTGCAGTCGCGCAGGGTGTTGGCATGGAGCCCGGCGGCCCGGGCAAGCCCGGCGCGGGTGAAGGTGCCGCTTTCGACGAGGTCGCGCACGCGTGTGACGGTCGATGTGTCCATGACGACGCCTTATTACACCATGATGTGAATTCAAGCCCCGCCTGTCGCGCCGAAACGCGCAAGGCGCCTGAACCAGGTGAACGAAACCCCGACGCAATGTGGCGCGCGATGTGCGCTGCAGGACGAAACTGAGGGAAGGGAGGTGGTGGACGCACTAGGGCTCGAACCTAGGACCCGCTGATTAAGAGTCAGCTGCTCTACCAACTGAGCTATGCGTCCATACCGATCGGGATCGGAAAGTCACGGCGGAGGAGGCGCAGGACGCGCCTGTCGAATCGCGTGAGGCGCTGCATATAGCGCGCTCTTTGCGATTGGGAAGGGGCTATGCCGCTTCCTCGCCCAGATTTTCAAGGGCGAGGCGGGCGAAACGCTCGCGCGTGCGGGGCGACAGGCGCACCGTGCTTTCGAGCCGGTCGGAGAGGTTCTCCTCGATGCACAGCACGCCCTCGCGCGAGAGCAGGTGGGCGATCCTGAGCGCGGCGGGCTGCGAAAGGTCGAGGATGCGGTGGAGCTGGCGCAGACTGGTGACGAGGCCGCGCGTCTCGCGGTGGTACACGGCCTCGGTCATCAACGCGGCGAGCACCACCCCGCCTTCGCGCAGCGGCGGTTCGGCGGGACGGCAGGGTTCGGCCGGGGCAAGCCGGTCGAGCAGGTTGCGGACGATACGAAGCGGAAAGGGCATTGCGAGGCTCGGGAGCGGGGGAGGTGTTCCTGGCGGCAGGACTGCCAAGGGGGGAGTAACCGCTGCCGCCAGGATCCGGGCTTTCAGCCTTCCGCCCGGACCGGACGGATTGCGACCCGAAGGCCCGAACTTGATCGATGCGGGCCGTTGCGCGTTTCCTGGCCAAAGCGGAAGTCGCCCATCCGGGTGACTTCGTGTATGACGCAGGTCATGCAGCGGCATTTCGCCAGCCTGGACCGGATCTCCGACATCGCCGAGGCGATCCGGTATGGCTGCGACGTCGCCGAGGAAGAAGGCGCGGTGCGGCAGAGCTATCACGTCACGCCGCTGTTCGAAGAGCCGACCTCGCCTTCCACCATCGTCTATTCGCGCGGCTTTCCCGAAGAATGGCTGGAACGCTACGAGGATGCCGATTTCCGCCGCGACGACCCGATCCCGCGCCGCGTGCTTGCATCCGGCACCATGCTGACCTGGCGCGAGGCGTTCGAGGCGGGGCGCAACACGCCACGGAACGAGGCCTTCTTCGGCGCGATGCGCGACCACGGGCTCGAACACGGTTTCGGCATTGCGCTTTTCGGGATGCACGGGCGCGATGGCTATGCCGCGATCGATTTCGGCTGCCCGGTGGACCAGGTGCCGGACCGCCGCATCGGCCTCGTGCGCGCCATCGCCCAGGCGGCGCACCAGCGGGTCTGCGTCCTCATCGAGAACGGGCCGGGCAAGATCTCGCTGTCCGACCGCGAGCGCGAGGTGCTCGGCTGGTTCACCGAGGGCAAGTCGCTCTCGGTCACCGCCGACATCATGGGTCTTTCGCCGGACACGGTGAAGACCTATTCACGGCGAATCTACACCAAGCTCGACGCCTCGGACCGGGTGGGGGCGGTGGTCAAGGCGCTCAAGCTCGGGTTGCTGCGGGCCTGAACGGTCAGGCCGCGAGTCCGCCAGAATAGCCGCCCGACGGTCCGCCGCCGAAGCCTGCGCCCAATCCACCCCGGGGCGCCTTGCGGTTCCAGCGGTCGACCATCATCAGCGCGCCGATGCAGATCATGTTGGTCAGCATCGACGAGCCGCCGTGGCTCATGAAGGGCAGCGGGATGCCGACCACGGGGGCGAAACCCATCACCATCAGCAGGTTCACCGCCACGTAGAAGAAGATCGTCGCCACCATGCCGCCGGCGAGCAGCTGGGCGAATCGGTCCTGCGAGGCCCGCGCGACCTGCATTCCCCAGCGCAGGATCAGGCTGAAGACGCCGATCACGAAGAGCCCGCCCACCAGTCCCCATTCCTCGGCCATGGTGGCGAAGACGAAATCGGTGTGCGGTTCGGGCAGGTATTGCAGGTGGCTTTGCGAGCCCTCGTTGAAGCCCTTGCCGAACAGGCCGCCCGATCCGATCGCGATCTTCGACTGGGCGATGTGATAGCCCGCGCCCAGCGGATCGGCCTCCGGGTCGAACATGGTGAGCACCCGGCGCTGCTGGTATTCCTGCAGGCCGAAGAAGAACGCCAGGGGCGCCGCCGCAGCAGCAGCAGCAGCAGCACCGATGAACCAGCGCAGCGGCAGCCCGGCGAGCAGCATCACCACCGCGCCGCCGAATGCGATCGCGAGGGAGGTGCCGAGATCGGGCTGGAGCAGCACGAAGGCGACCGGCGCACCGATCAGCCCGGCAGGGATCAGCACCGCGCGCCAGCCGGTGACGAGACCGACCGGCAGGATCGAATAGAAATGCGCCAGCGTCACCACGATCACCGGTTTCATCAGTTCGGACGGCTGCAGCACCATGAACCCGAGGTTGAGCCAGCGCTGGCTGCCGCCGCCGACCTGGCCGCTGATCTCGACCGCGATCAGCAGCGCGAGAACGACCAGGTAGGCCGGATAGGTCAGGAAGCGCACCAGTTCGCGCGGGAAGGCGGCGATGACGAGCGCCATGACGAGGAACACGCCAAAGCGCAACAGGTGCGAACTCGCGAAGGGTTCCATCGAGCCGCCGGCCGCCGAGAACAGCACCGCCGCGCCGAAACCGACCAGCGCGAACAGCGGGATCAGCATTCCCCAGGGCTGGCGCGCGATCGGTTCGGGAACGACACTCGGCACGGCCTTCAACCCTCGCTGCCGGGAACGGGGCCTGGCGCGCCAAGCCCGGCATCGGGGCGCGGGCTGCCCGAGGCGGCGGGATCGGGGCGGGGGGTGATCGCATCGTCCGCGATCGCCTCGCTGCGCGCGGCGGCAAGGCGCGCCTCGGCCTCGACCATGTCGAAGATGTCCTCGTCCCGGCGCGGCAGCGAAACCACGGTCGCCCCGCGTTCCGCGGCATAGGCGGCGTAGCGTTTCTCGAGCCGCTGCTGCGCGGTGCCGCCCCATTCCTTCTCGAGCTTGAGGAGCGCATCCATGCCCCTTTCGGGATCGAACATGAAGGTCATCACGTCACGCGCGATCGGATAGGCCGCACCCGATCCGCCGCCGTGCTCGATCACGACGGCCCCGGCATAGCGCGGGTTCTCCACCGGAGCGAAGAACACGAACAGGCCGTGGTCGCGGTATTTCCAGGGGCCGGACCGGCCGTCCGAGACCGACAGCGAGACGACCTGCGCGGTGCCTGTCTTGCCCGCCATCTGGACGTTTTCGAGCGGCAGACGCCCGCGCCCCGCGGTGCCGGGACCGTTGACCACGTCGCTCATCGCCTGCCGCACGAAGGCGACCGCGTCGGCTGCCATGTCGACCTGGTCGACGCCGCGCTTCGGCGTGTTCATGACGAGCCGCGGCATGACGTGCCGCCCGGTCGCGAGCCGCGTCGCCATCACCGCGAGCTGCAAGGGGGTGGCGAGGTAATAGCCCTGCCCGATCGAGGCGTTGACCGTGTCGTAGCTCTGCCATTCGCTGCCGAACCGGTCGAGCTTCCACGAAGGTGTCGGAACCGTGCCGTAGAACTGGCTGGTGACGGGCAGCGGGAATTGCTTGCCGAGGCCGAACTGGCTCGCCATCGCGGCGATCTTGTCGAAACCGATGGCCTGCGCGTAGTGATAGAAATAGCTGTCGCACGACTGGTAGATCGCCTTGGCCATGTCGACCGTGCCGTGGTTGCTCCAGCAATTGAAGAAGCGGTTGCCGATCCGCCGTCCGCCCCCGCAGGAAATCGTCTCGTCGGGGTGGATCCCCTCCTTCAGGAAGGCCATGCAATGCATCGGCTTGACTGTCGAACCGGGCGGGTAGAGTCCCTGGAGGACCTTGTTGCGCAGCGGCACGCGCTCGTCCTCGCGCAGCATGGCGTATTCGACCGAGCCGATGCCGTCGGAAAAGCTGTTCGGGTCGAAGCTCGGCATCGAGGCCATGCACAGGATGTCGCCGCTCGCGCAGTCCATCACCACGACCGAGCCGCTTTCGAGCCCGATCCGGCGCGCGGCATAGTCCTGCAGCGGGCCGTCGATGGTGAGCTTGACCGGATTGCCCTGCACGTCCTCGCGCGTTTCGAGATCCCGCACGATCCGGCCCGAGGCGGTCACCTCGACCCGCCGCGCACCGGGGACGCCGCGCAGGTCCCGTTCGAACTGCTTTTCGAGCCCGTCCTTGCCGATCTTGTAGCCCGGCGTGATGAGCAGCGGGTTGCGGTCCTCCTCGTCATATTCCTCGGCATTGGCGGGGCCGACATAGCCGACGAGATGCCCGACCGAGCAGCCAGTCGGATAGAACCGCGAAAAGCCGCGCTGGGGCACGATCCCCTGCAGGTCCGGCAGGCGCACGCTGAGCGCGGCGAACTGTTCGTAATCGAGCCGGCTCGCGACCTCGACGGGCTGGTAGCCTTGGGACCGGGTCACCTTCTGCTTGATGTCCGCGATCCGGTCGGGTTCGAGCGCCAGGAGCGTGCCGATCTGGTCGATCGTCCCTTCGGGATCGGACAGGCGTTCGGGGATCACGTCGACCCGGAAATCGGCCCGGTTCGAAGCGAGCGGCGCGCCGTTGCGATCGAGGATCCAGCCCCGGCGCGGCGGGATCAGCGACAGGTTGACCCGGTTGCTTTCGGATTCGAGCCGGTATTTCTCGTTCTCCGCGATCGCGAGATAGCCCATGCGGACCGCAAGCAGGA
This sequence comes from Erythrobacter sp. HL-111, assembly GCF_900105095.1. NCBI lineage: Bacteria > Pseudomonadati > Pseudomonadota > Alphaproteobacteria > Sphingomonadales > Erythrobacteraceae > Erythrobacter > Erythrobacter sp. HL-111. Next base: position 638,138 of record NZ_LT629743.1, read on the forward strand.
CGCCGATCCCGCCCTGCACCGTGCCGATCACCATCGCCCGCCGGTCGAAGGTGTTGCGAAGGCTGGAAGCGGTGATCTTGGGGCCGCGGCGGGCGAGGCCGCTCTTGCGGAACCAGCGCTTCATCCGACCCTCCGGGTGCGGGCGAGGCGGAAGCGATCGAGCCACGAGACCGCCCGCGCGAAGGCAGGATAAAGCACCACCGCCACCACGATCTGCGGCAGCATGGCGAGGAGCAGGGGAGGGGAGACCGTCGCGCGTGACAGGGCCATGGCGGCGACGATATAGAGCACGATAGCTAGACCTGCGGTGAACCAGTCCTGCCAGAATCCGCGCCAGGGCACCTGCTGTTCCAGGTATTCGAAGGCGATCATGGTCAGGGACCATAGCAGAACCGCGCTGCCGAGCGGCTGACCGCTGACGAGATCGTCGACGAGGCCGAGCGGAACGCCCGCCCAGATCGGCAGCAGGCCGGGACGCATCAGCCGCCATGCCACCAGCATGACGAAGCCGAGCGGCGGGCTCAGCGGCATGGCATCGGCCTGCACGAACACCGGCAGCAGCGATCCGGCGACGATCGAGACATAGGGCACGGTCCGCGCGCGCAGGGGCGAGGCCTCGCGGTTGATGCCGCTGCGATAGCGCACGCTGCGCGGCCTGCCGGGGCGCCGGTCGATCACTCCTCGAGCTCTTGCTGGGTCAGCTCGTTTCGTCCGCCGATGCGCGATGCGGCGACCGCCTCGCCTTCGTAGATCGGCTCGATCGAGACGAAGTCGGTCGCCGAAGGGTCGGCGATCAGCCGGCCGAGCCCGCCGTCGGCGGTGAGCTCGCTCAGCACCGCTACCGCGACGCCCGGCCGGTAATAGCCGCCCGCGCCGCTGGTGACGAATACGTCACCGACCTTGAGAGGGTTGAGGCCGAGATTGATCAGCCGGATCCGCAGCAGGCCGTCGCCGCGCCCTTCGGCGAAGGCCACCGTGTTGTCGCCCGCCCGCCGCACCGGCAGGACGCTTTCGCTGTCGGTGAGGAGCATGATCCGCGCCGATCCGCGCGCGACCTCGAGCACCCGACCGACCACGCCCCGCGGAGACCTGACCGGCATTCCCGGCGCGAGCCCGTCGGCGCTGCCCACCGCGACATAGGCGAAGCGCCGCGCGCTGGTGGAACTCGAGCCAACGAGGCGCGCGACGGCGACCGGTTCGACCTCGCCCGTCGCAAGGTCGAGCAGCGCCTTCAGCCGGCGGTTCTCGTCGCGCACGGCCTCGGCCTCGGCAAGGCGGATGCGGGCGATCGCGTTCTCCTCGCGCAGGCGCGAATTCTGCGCGCCCGCGTTGAAATAGCCGGTGACGACATCGAAAGCCGATTGCGACCCGCTGCGCGCGGCGGCGGGGACCTCGCCCACCGGTGCGACCACATCGCGCACCGCGCCGCGCAGGGGCGCGAAACTGCCCGGCTGCCAATAGGACAGGAGGAGCAGCGCCGCCCCCAGAAGCGCGCCCAGCGCCGCGAGCAGGTATCCGGTGAAGACGGAATACTGCGCCTTCTTCGAAAAACCCGAACGGCGCGATGACGGCGGCGCCATGGCCTGCTGCCCCTTCTCTAGCGGTTCAGCGCCCCGGCGAATGCGGGGCGCGCGCGGTTCATGCCGTCATCAGCATGCCGCGATAGATCGGATCCTCCATCGCGCGCCCGGTGCCGATGGCCACGCAGGTGAGCGGGTCCTCCGCGATCGAGACCGGCAGGCCGGTTTCCTCGCGCAGGTGCTCGTCGAGCCGCCGGATCAAGGCACCGCCGCCGGTGAGCACTATGCCCTGGTCGACGATGTCCGCCGCAAGTTCGGGCGCCGTGTTCTCGAGCGCGATGCGAACCCCCTCGACGATCGCGCCGATCGGTTCGGACAGGGCTTCGGCGACATGGGCCTGGTTGATCGTGATCTCCTTGGGCACGCCGTTGACGAGGTCACGGCCCTTGAGCGTGATCGTCTTGCCCACGCCGTCCTCGGGGACTACAGCGATGCCGTAGTCCTTCTTGATCCGCTCGGCTGTCGCATCGCCGATCAGGAGATTGTGGTGGCGACGGACATAGGAAACGATCGCTTCGTCCATCTTGTCGCCGCCGGTGCGGACCGAAGTGGTGTAGGCGAGGCCGCGCAGGGAGAGGACCGCGACTTCGGTCGTGCCGCCGCCGATATCGACCACCATGGAACCGACGGGCTCGGTCACCGGCATGTCCGCGCCGATCGCCGCCGCCATCGGTTCGAGGATGAGGTGGACCTCCGATGCGCCCGCATTCGACGCCGCATCCCGGATCGCGCGCTTTTCCACCGAGGTCGAGCCCGAGGGCACGCAGATCACGATTTCGGGATAGCGGAACAGGTTGCGCTTGCCATGGACCTTGCGGATGAAATGCTTGATCATCTCCTCGGCGATCTCGATGTCGGCGATCACCCCGTCACGCAGCGGACGGATCGCCTCGATCGTGTCGGGCGTCTTGCCCATCATCATCTTGGCATCGTCGCCGACCGCCTTCACCCGCTTGACGCCGTTGATCGTCTCGATCGCGACCACGCTGGGTTCGTTGAGGATGATGCCCTGATCCTGGACATAGACCAGCGTGTTGGCCGTGCCGAGGTCGATCGCCATGTTCTGCGATCCGAATTTGAAGAGGTTCGAAAGGAAGCTCATTTCTGGTTGTTCCGTAGGAGCGGGGGGGATGCTGGCAGACGTTTCCGCGCAGTTGCGACCCCGAGGTGACGCACCTTGATGCGCCTAGCGTTTTCGCGGCCAAAAGGCCAAAATAATTGTGCAGCGAGGTGGTGATTATCCTTGGTTACCCTCGAATTTGCGACCGCTGACAGCTAGGCTGCGACAAATGTCACGCATTCGTCGTCTTCCGCCCGTCCTCGTCGACCGCATCGCCGCCGGAGAGGTGGTCGAGCGGCCGTCCTCCGCGCTCAAGGAAGTGGTCGAGAACGCGATCGATGCCGGCGCGACGCGAATCGCGATCGCGCTCACCGATGGCGGGCTCACCCGCATCGAGGTGACCGACGACGGCTGCGGAATGGACCGGGCCGAACTGGCGCTCGCGCTCGAGCGGCACGCGACCTCGAAACTGCCCGACGCGCTGATCGGCGCCGAGAGCGCGATCGAGCGGGTGGTGACGCTCGGCTTTCGCGGCGAGGCGCTGCCGTCGATCGCGAGCGTCGCCCGCCTCACGCTCGAAAGCCGGGTTGCGGGCGCGGCCGAAGGCTGGCGGCGCGTCGTCGACCACGGCGAAACGGTCGCGGAAGGCCCCGCCGCCCTGCCGCCCGGCACGCGGGTGCGGATCGAGCAGCTCTTCGCGCGCGTTCCCGCCCGGCGCAAGTTCCTGCGCACCGCGCGGAGCGAATACATCGCGAGCCTCGACGTGATCCGGCGCCTCGCCATGGCCCGGCCGCAGATCGCCTTCACCCTGACCAATGGCGCCGAGGGGAAGGAGCGCACCGTGCTTCGCACCCAGGCGGGCGAGGCGCTGGCGACGCGGGTGGCGCAGATCGTCGCGCACGAACTCAAGGACAACAGCGTCGTCATCGATTGCACGCGCGAGACGCCGCACGGGACCATGCGCCTGTCCGGCATGGCGGGCCTTCCGACCTACAACCGCGGGGTCGCCGATCACCAGTACCTCTTCGTCAACGGTCGCCCGGTGAAGGATCGGCTGCTGGTGGGTGCGGTGCGCGGGGCCTATTCCGACATGCTCGCGCGGGACCGGCACGCGGTGCTCGCGCTGTTTCTCGACCTGCCGCCCGAGGATGTCGACGTGAACGTCCACCCGGCCAAGACCGAGGTGCGCTTTCGCGATGCCGCCGCGGTGCGCGGGTTCATCGTCTCGGGGCTGCGCCAGGCGCTTTCGACCGGCGATAGGCGCAGCGCGCAGGGGCCGGACCGCAAGGCGATGGAGCGCTGGCAGGCCGAGCCCGCCCGGTCCGCGCTTTCCCCGGGGGAGGAGGCGGGGGCGCCCGGTCCGCCGTTCGATCCGGGGCGCGCGGCACACTTTCCCCGCCCCGCCGGTCGAGGGGAGGGGCCAAGGCTGCGCGAGGAGGCGACGGTATTCGCAGGTTTCGAGCCCCGGCCCCAGGGCCGCGCCGAGGAGGCCGCCCCGATCCCGGAGGAAGCGCGCCACTACCCCCTCGGCATTGCCCGCGGGCAGGTCGCCAACACCTACATCGTCGCCGAGGCGGCGGACGGGCTGGTGCTGGTCGACCAGCACGCCGCGCACGAACGGCTCGTCCTCGAACGCCTGCGCGCGGCAGGGGCGGGGGAGGCGGCGAAACGGTCGCAGGCCCTGCTCGTGCCCGACGTGGTCGAGCTGGACGAAGCCGATTGCGACCGGCTCGAGGACGCCGCCGAGGGTCTTGCCCGCTTCGGCCTCGTGATCGAGCGTTTCGGACCTGTAGCCATGCTGGTGCGCGCGGTGCCCTCGGCCATCGCGAAGGCCGACAGCGGCAGGCTCCTGCGCGACCTTGCCGACGATATCGCGCAGCACGGCCGGGAGGAGGAGAGCGGCGCGCTGCTGCTTGCAGAGCGGCTCGAATACACGCTCGCCACCATGGCCTGCCACGGATCGGTGCGGGCGGGGCGGGTGCTTTCGGTTGCGGAGATGAACGCGTTGCTGCGCGAGATGGAGGCGACCCCGCGTTCGGGCCAATGCAATCACGGTCGCCCGACCTGGGTCAAGCTGTCGATGGACGATGTCGAAAAGCTGTTCGGGCGGCATTGACGGGGACGATACCATGCCGGCGCGCGCCGGGCCGGGGGAACGGACCGGTTCCCGTCGGCGTTTTGCCGGTTCATGCGCGGTCGGGGCAACGCCTGTCGCGCGCGATCACAAGCAAAGGGTAAGAGGAATGAACACAGAGATTCGCAGCGCAAGGATGGAGAAGCGGAGCAGGAAGCGTCTCGGCCAGATGTTCGGGCCGATCGCCGTGTTCTTTCGCGGCTTCCTCGAGGCGCCGCGCATGGTCGGCTCGGTCATCCCTTCCTCGCGCACCACGATCGAAGCGATGCTGGAGCGGGTCGACTGGGAAAACTGCCGGCTTTTCGTCGAATACGGCCCGGGCGTCGGGACGTTCTGCCCGCACATCCTCGACCGGCTGCCCGCCGACGGCAAGCTCCTCGTGATCGATACGAACGAACGGTTCGTCGACTATCTCAAGCGCACCGTGCGCGACGAGAGGTTCCATGCCCGGCTCGGCTCGGCCGAGGATGTCGAACGCTTTGTCAGGCAGCTCGGCCACGACAAGGCGGATTTCGTGCTGTCGGGCCTGCCGGTCTCGACCCTGCCGGAAGACGTCGCCGATCGCATCGTCGCGGCGACGCAGCGGGTCCTGCGGCGCGGCGGGGCGTTCCTGACCTACCAGTTCCGTCCCGTCGCGCGCGACCTGACCGAGGCGCATTTCGACCGGGTAGAAACCGATTTCGTCTGGCGCAACGTCCCGCCCTGCATCCTCGCCTGGGGATGGAAGGAGCGGGGCTGGCAGGACAGCCCGGCCTGATCGGTCACGCCGCGCGGAACTTGGGCACGCCCTGGTTCTCGTCGATCTCCGGGATGATCCGGTACCGCGCGAGAATCAGGCTGAACAGGCCGAACAGCAGGAGGCCGGCCGCCGTCACATTGAACAGCCACCCGGTCCCGGCGAGCGAGGCGACCGCCTCGCCCAGCGTCTTGACGTTGGAGGCGCCGCTCGAAAAGAACCCCGCCTGCACCAGCGACCAGCCGATGACGACATAGACCACGCCGCGCGCGGCAAAGCCCGCCCCGCCGAGCCAGCGCGTCGCATCGGGTGCCTGCGGCGAAACGCGGCGCATGAACTTGCCCGTGATCGCCTTTTCCGCCTGGTTAAACGCCCCAATGAAGAAGGCCAGGCCGAGCAGGCCCAGCGCCACCCCGCCGAATTCGACCGAAAGCACGCCCGCCGCAGCGCCGCTCGCGCCGTCGCCGCCCGAGGGCGATCCGGTCGCGACCTTGTAGGCGGTCCAGGCGAGCGCGAGGTGGGCGATGCCGCTGCCCGCATGGCCGATCCGCTTGCCCCAGTCCTTGGCGTCGGAGCCGTTGTTCTCGATGTCGAACAGGGGCGAGGCGAAGCGGAACAGGGCATAGGCGGTAAGCCCCACGACCAGCACCCAGAGGAGCGGCGTGCCGCCGGGGAATTCCTCGACCGCGTCGAAGATGCCGTCCGTGCCCTGCCTGATCGCGCCCGCGCCGGTCAGCGCGAGCAGCCCGAGCACGAAATAGAGCACCGCGCGCGAGAAATAGCCCACGCGCACCAGCCAGTTGAACTTTTCGGACTTGTCGACCACGCCGCTACTCTCCCGTTGGTTGCCGTCTACGCAAACCAACGGTGCCTGCGGCGCAATCGTTCAGACAATCGCGCCGGAGCGAATGCCCTCACACGTTGAACTTGAAGACCATCACGTCGCCGTCCTGGACGAGATACTCCTTGCCCTCCTGCCGCAGCTTGCCCGCCTCGCGCGCGGCCGCCTCTCCGCCGAGCGCGACATAGTCCTCGTAGGCGATGGTTTCGGCGCGGATGAAGCCCTTTTCGAAATCGGTGTGAATTTCGCCCGCCGCCTGCGGGGCCCTGGCGCCGTCGGGGAAGGTCCAGGCGCGCGCTTCCTTGGGGCCGGCGGTGAAGAAGGTCTTGAGACCGAGCAGCGTGTAGCCCGCGCGGATGACACGGGCGAGGCCGCTTTCGGAAAGGCCGAGGCTGTCGAGATATTCGGCGCGGTCCTCGGCCGGCATGGCGACGAGTTCCGCCTCGATCGCGGCCGAGACGACGACCGCCTGCGCGCCCTCGGCCGCGGCCTTGGCGAAGACCGCTTGCGACATGGCATTGCCCGTGGCCGCCTCGTCCTCGGCGACGTTGCAGACATAGAGCACGGGCTTGGCGGTGAGCAGCTGCGCCTGTCTGAAGACCCGCGCTTCCTCCTCGTCCTTCGGTTCGGTGAGGCGCGCGGGCCTGCCTTCGCGCAGCAGTTCGAGCGCCTGCCCGAGCACGCTGGCGGTGATCTTCGCCTCCTTGTCCCCGCCGGTCGCGCGCTTGGCCGCGGCGGGCACGCGCTTTTCGAGGCTTTCGAGGTCGGCCAGCATCAGTTCGGTCTCGACCACCTCCGCATCGGCGATCGGATCGACCTTGTTCGAGACGTGCTGGATGTCGTCATCCTCGAAGCATCTCAGCACATGTACGATCGCGTCGACCTCGCGGATGTTGCCGAGGAACTGGTTGCCGAGCCCTTCGCCCTTGCTCGCCCCCTTCACCAGGCCCGCGATATCCACGAAGGCCAGCTGGGTCGGCACGACCTTCGCGCTTTTCGCGATCGCTGCGATCCTGTCGAGCCGTTCGTCGGGCACGGCGACCTGGCCGACGTTGGGTTCGATCGTGCAGAAGGGGTAGTTCGCGGCCTGCGCGGCCTGCGTTTCTGTCAAAGCGTTGAAAAGGGTGGACTTGCCCACATTGGGAAGGCCCACGATCCCGCACCGGAAACCCATCTCGTCTCGTCCTCGCGTGTGTCCTGTGTCCGCCCGTCGATGCGCCGGTCGGGAAAGTGGCGATCGGCGCCGGCCCGACAGAGGCGGATCAGGTTGCCGGCCGGGTCGGCGAGGCGCGCCCCGCGTCGGCCCCGGCTTTCATCAACAGGGTCCTTGGTGAATGTGAGGCCAGCCTCTTTGAGGCTTGCGACCGTCGGGTCAAGCTCTTCCGTTCCGAAACGGGCGATGGAGTCGGATCCCGCGACGCCGGAGGCCCTAATCCTCGACGCTCTTCAACTGTCGGGCGAGTTCGTCGATGTCGGCATCGGGCGTTATGATGCGCCATTGGCCCGGCGTGCGGCTGTCGACGAGGACGACGCCGTTCTTGGGGCAGATGTCGAGGCATGGGACCTCGACCAGCCCGAGCGAGGCCTTGCGCCCCTTCTTCGCGCCGAGCGCGGACTTGAGCGCCTTGCGGAAGGTTTCTTCCTTGCGCCCGAAGGTCAGGCCGCGTTTCTTCGCCTTCTTGCCGCATTTTCCGCAGACGAGGATGGCGTGGCTCCAGTTCGATCGGATTTCGGTTTTCATGTCGCCCCACCAACGTATGGGGGCGGGGCGAGTTGCAAATCGATCGCGGCACCAGGGGCGCCCTCAGCCCTGCTGGCGCAGTGCGACGTCGCTCATGAAGCGTGCGTCGTCCCCTTGCGCCAGCCAGTGCGCCTCGCTCGCCATCGCGCCGAGCATGGCCGCCAGATCGTCCTGTTCGGCCTTGGCGTAATTGCCGAGGACGTGGCCGGTCACCCGCTCCTTGTGGCCCGGATGGCCGATCCCGATGCGCACCCGCCGGAACTCGGGACCGAGATGCCGGTCGATCGAGCGCAGGCCGTTGTGCCCCGCGGTCCCGCCGCCGCGCTTCACCCTGACCTTGAAGGGTGCAAGGTCGAGCTCGTCGTGGAAGACGGTCAGCGCGCCAGGCGCGAGCTTGTAGAAGCGCATCGCCTCCCCGACGCTGCGGCCGCTTTCGTTCATGAAGGTCGCGGGTTTCAGCAGCAGCACCTTTTCGCCGCCGATCCGTCCTTCCTGGACCCATCCGGTGAACTTCTTCTGCACCGGGGCGAAATCGTGCAGGTCGGCGATGACGTCCATCGCCATGAAGCCGACATTGTGCCGGTGGAGCGCATATTGCGGTCCGGGATTTCCGAGGCCAACCCAAATCTGCATGGGCGCGGCTTTAGCGTCTCGCCCCGCGCTCTCAAACAAAAACGCCGGGTCGGTTTCCCGGCCCGGCGTCCCTGGTGATCTTTCGGATCGACGGGAAGGGGAGGCTTATTCGCCTTCGTCCCCTTCGCCGCCCTGTTCGGTCGCTTCGACTTCGTCGGCAGCCGGTTCGCCCTCGGCCGCAGCCGCGCCTTCGCTCTTCTTGAGCGCGGACGGAGCGACGAGGGTCGCGATGGTGAAGTCGCGGTCGGTGATCGCGCTCTCGCTGCCATCGGGCAGGGCGATCTCGCTGATGTGGATCGAATCGCCGACTTCCTTGCCGGTCACGTCGATCTCGATCTCGCTCGGGATCCTGTCCGCCTCGCAGACGAGGTCGAGTTCGTGGCGCACCACGTTCAGAACGCCGCCCTTCTTGAGGCCGGGAGCCTTTTCCTCGTTCGTGAAGACGACCGGGACCTGCACCTCGACCTTGGAATCCCGCGACAGGCGCAGGAAGTCCGCGTGCAGCGGGCGGTCGGTGACGGGGTGGAGCGCGACATCCTTGGGCAGGGTGCGGACGGTCTTGCCGCCGAGTTCGATCGTCACGATCGAGTTCATGAAGTGGCCGGTGCCCAGTTGCTTGACCAGTTCCTTCTCCTCGACGTGGATCGCCGTGGGTTCTTCCTTTCCGCCATAGATGACGGCGGGAATCCGGCCTTCGCGGCGAAGTGCTCGGGAGGCTCCCTTGCCAGCCCGTTCGCGCGCCTCGGCCGGCAGGGTGAGAGCGTTGCTCATGATGTCTGCCTTTCGAATGCGTTGTATGAGTGTGGTCAGCGGCGCCGCGCCTCCAGGGATGACCATGGCGCCGAAGGGCGGCCCGTTACAGCGCGCGAGGCCGCTTGGCAAGGCGTTTCGCTGGAGGCGGGGGCGCCGTTCAGCGCAGCGGCGTGACGCGGTAGCCCCGTTCCTCCAGGAGCGCGGCGAGCCCTTCCGGGCCGACCACGTGGGCCGCGCCCACCGCGACGAGCGGGCGCGCATCGCTTTCCAGCGCGGCGAGGACCGGATCGAGCCAGGCCCGGTTGCGGGCGACGAGCAATGCCTCGCGCAGGCCTGGGTCGGCGAGGATGCCGGTCTCGCTCGCCTCGACCAGCGCCGCCTCGTCCCCGGCGAGCCACGCCTCGCGCAGCCGCGCGGGGTCGGCACCGATCACGCCCTCACCCGTATCATCCGCCTCGCCCGCCCCGGCGACCACTTCGCGCAGCAGGTCGCGCTGGTCGGCCTCGGACAGCGTGTCGAACACCGCGAGCTGCGCCGCCGCGCCCTCCAGCTCGCGCACCTCGCGGCCTTCGAAAGCGGCGATCACGGCCCGGTCGACCCCGTGCGCGGCGCTGCCGCCGGATTGCGTCCGGGCGAGCATGAGCGCGGCGGCCCAGGTCTCGATCCGGGCACTGTCGCGCCCGCCGATCCCCGCCTCGTCCATCAGCGCGGCGAGATCGGGCCGCAGGCTCGGCGCGATCCGCTGCGGGAGCGGGGGCAGGCCGGTGCTGGTGGCGAGCCGGGCAAAGGTCCGTTCGATCGCGCCGCGGTCCTCGAGGCCGGCGATCTCGACCAGGAGCAGCTCCGCCTCCTCCAGTGCCCGCCCGATCGGGGCGGTGCGCCAGCGCGTGCCTTCGGGAAGGGCGTGGATCGTGCCGAACAGCCAGCCACGCGCCGCCCCGTCGCTCGAAGCGATCTCGTAGATCAGGGGATTGGCGGGCGGGGCGGGTTCCGCCTCGCGTTCCTCCCCCGAACAGGCCGCAAGGGCAAGGCTCGCCGCCAGCAGGACGCCTGCCGCCAGGGTCCGGAGGAACGCCATCGCCCCCGGCGCCCCCGGCGCCCCCGCGGCCATGGTCGCGCCCGTCACTGGACCCGCGCGGTCTCGATGCCCTTTTCGGCGAGATAGTCCTGCACGCTGTTCTCGCCCGCGAGGTGGCCCGCACCGACCGCGACGAACACCGTGCCCGGTTCGGCGAGGCGTTCCTCGATCCACTCGGCCCAGTTCGCGTTGCGCCGATAGAGCAGCGCCTCGGCCAGTTCGGGATCGTCGAGCCCCTCGTTCATCATCTCGGCGAGCGCATCGGCATCCCCCTCGACCCATTCGGCGACCATCGCGTCGAGCTCGGACTTGACGTCTTCCACCCCCTCGGCCGCCGAAATCATGAAGGCGACCTGCTGTTCCAGCGGCAGGCTGTCGAAGAGATCGAATTGGTATTCCGCCGTTTCGAGTGCCTCCTGCGGCTTCTCCCCGGCCTTGGCGAGGACGATCTTCTCGACCCCGCTGTCGGGCGAATAACCCTGCTGCATCAGCGGGATCATGGTCAGCGAAAGGCCGACCGTCCACGGCTTGAGCTGGTCGAAGGCGGCAGCGGGCACGCCGATCTTGCCGAGCGCGGCCTCGTAGGTCGCGGTCTGTTCCTCGTCGAGCAGCGAGCGCAGCGTGGTCCCCTCGGGAAGCTGGCCGCGCTCCATGGCGATCTGCTGCATCGCCGCTTCGCTGCCCGGGTCCATCCGGATCTCGGTCACGATCGTGTCCGCCTCGGCCAGAGCGGCGGCGATTTCGGGATCGTACCACTTCACCTCGGCGGGCAGGACGTGGACCGTGCCGAACAGGTAGATCGTCGTGTCCTCGTCCGAAACGCTCCACAGCGCGGGGCCTTCGGGACCGGCGGGAAGGTCGGCGGCGGGCGGCGCGGTGTCCCCGGCGATCGCGGGAACGCCCGCGAACAGGGCAAAGGCGGCGGCGGAGGCGGTGAGGAGCGGCTTCATGTTCATGGATTCGGTTCCTTTCGGGACGAGGGTCCTAGCGAGCGAAGTTGACCATTGGTTGAACGCGCGCACGGCGCAAGAAGAGGGCGACGGCCGCAGGGCCGGATCATCGCCGCGCCCCGTCGTCGAAGATGTCCTCGATCCGCAGCTCGAACAGGCGGGCGATGCGGAAGGCGAGGGGGAGGGAAGGGTCGTGCCTGCCGGTCTCGATCGCGTTCACCGCCTGGCGCGACACGTCGAGCCGGCCGGCCAGTTCGGCCTGCGACCAGTCGCGTTCGGCGCGCAGCACCTTGAGGCGGTTCTTCACGGGCGAAACCGGCCCCGGGCGGAGGCGGCGCCTGCCGGCAGGATACCGGTCGCAGGGCCGCTTCTGGCAAGGAGGTGGTCTGCCTGCCGGCGGCGCGCGCATGGGTTTTGGTCGATCTTGTTCATCCGCCCTCGACCTATTGCGTAGCATAATGTCAGGTTTGCATGACCATATGTCGCAGGCTCTTGACCAGGTCAAGGTGCCTTGCTCTCCAGCCTTTCGAACCCGACCCGCATCGGGCTTCGCGGTGCGCGGCACCCCCTCGCTCCACCTCATGCTGCGCCGCGGCATTGACGCTTTGCGGGGCTTGAGCCATGGGCGAGCGCCATGAGCGCCTCGCTGCATACGACGACAAGGACCGCCCGCGATCCCGCCCGATCGTTCCAGGACATGATCCTCACGCTGCACGATTACTGGGCGGCGCGCGGCTGCGTGATCCTGCAGCCCTATGACATGCGGATGGGCGCGGGCACGTTCCACACGGCGACGACGCTGCGCGCGCTCGGGCCGGAGCCTTGGAACGCCGCCTTCGTCCAGCCCTGCCGCCGCCCGACCGACGGGCGCTATGGCGAGAACCCCAACCGGCTGCAGCATTACTACCAATACCAGGTGATCCTGAAGCCATCCCCGCCCGACATTCAGGAGCTTTATCTCGGCTCCCTTTCGGTGATCGGGATCGATCCGCTCGCCCACGACATCCGCTTCGTCGAGGACGACTGGGAATCCCCCACGCTCGGCGCCTGGGGGCTGGGCTGGGAGGTCTGGTGCGACGGGATGGAAGTCACCCAGTTCACCTATTTCCAGCAGATGGGCGGGTTCGACTGCAAGCCGGTTTCGGGCGAGCTCACCTACGGGCTCGAAAGGCTCGCGATGTATATCCAGGGCGTCGACAACGTCTATGACCTCGCGTTCAATTCGGCCGGCGTGAGTTACGGCGACGTGTTCCTCGAGAACGAACGCCAGATGTCGAAATGGAATTTCGAGGTCGCCGACACCGACGGCCTGTTCGCGCTGTTCGCCAGGGCCGAGGCCGAATGCCGCAACGCATTGGCCGAGGGCGTGCCCATCGCCGCCTACGAACAGGCGATCGAGGCGAGCCACATCTTCAACCTCCTCCAGGCGCGCGGCGTGATCAGCGTGCAGGAACGCGCGAGCTACATGGGCCGCGTGCGCGACCTCGCGCGGTCGAGCTGCGAGGAATATGCGAGGATGATGGCCCCGCGCTGGGCCGGGCAATATCCGGAATGGAGCCTGTGATGGCCGATTTCCTGCTCGAACTGCGCTCCGAGGAGATTCCGGCCCGGATGCAGGCCGGGGCGAGAGCGGAGCTCGAAAAGCTCTTCCGCCGCGAGATGGAAGCCGCCGGGATTTCGGTCGGCGCGGTCACCGTCTGGTCGACCCCGCGCCGCCTCGCCCTGATCGCGCGCGGGCTGCCGGAACGGACCGAGGCCGTCCGCGAGGAAGCCAAGGGACCGCCCGTCGGCGCGCCGGACCAGGCGGTCGAAGGGTTCTGCCGCAAGAACGGGGTCACGCGCGACCAGCTCGAAGAGCGCAAGGTGAAGGGCCGCGCGACCTTCTTCGCCGTGATCGAGAAGCCGGGGCAGGCCGTCGCCGACCTCCTCGCCGCGTCGATCCCCGCGATCATCCGCGATTTTTCCTGGCCCAAGTCGATGCGCTGGGGCGAGGCGTCGATCAGCCCCGAAAGCACGCGCTGGGTGCGCCCGCTTTCCGGCATCGTCGCGCTGCTGGGGCAGGACGTCGTGCCCTGCATCATGGACGGCATCGCCAGCGGGCGCGAGACTATGGGGCATCGGTTCCATTCGTCCGGCCCGGTCACGATCGGCAGCGCCGAAGACTACGCCGCAAGGCTGCGCGAGGCGCGCGTCATCGTCGATCACGAGGAGCGCGCCGGGATCATCCGCGAGGGCGCGCGCAAGGCGGCGAAGGCGGCGGGCCTCGTGCTGGTCGAGGACGAGGGGCTGGTGGTCGAGAATGCCGGGCTGACCGAATGGCCCGCGCCCTTGCTCGGCCGGTTCGACGAGGCGTTTCTCGAAGTGCCGCCGGAAGTCATCCAGTTGTCCGCGCGGGTGAACCAGAAGTATTTCGTGTGCACTTCCCGAGTCCCGGCGAAGGCCGGGACCTCAGGCGATGGCGCGCAAACGCCCGAGGTCCCTGCCTCCGCAGGGACTCAGCCCTTGGCCAATGCCTTCGTATGCACCGCCAATATCGATGCGATCGACCCGGCGGTGGTGGTCGACGGCAACCGCAAGGTCCTCGCCGCACGGCTGTCCGACGCGCGGTTCTTCTGGGAACAGGACCAGAAGAAGACGCTTGCGCAGCACGCCGAGGGGCTGAAGCGGATCACATTCCACGAAAAGCTCGGCACGGTGGCGGACAAGGTCGAGCGCGTGGCGAAGCTGGCGCGGTGGCTGTGCGAGGAGGGGATCGTCAAAGATTCTCCCCTCCCCTCGGGGGAGGGGCCGGGGGTGGGGGGTGCCACGCCCGAAACGTCGAACCCCCATCCCCAACCCCTTCCCCCTGGGGAAGGGGCTTCCCTGGCCGACCTCGCCGAACAGGCCGCGCGTCTGTGCAAGGCCGATCTCGTCACCGAGATGGTCGGCGAATTCCCCGAATTGCAGGGGCTTATGGGCGGCTATTACGCGCGGGCCGAGGGGCTGCCCGACGAAGTCGCCGACGCGATCCGCGACCATTACAAGCCGGTCGGACAGGGCGACGAGGTGCCGACGGCTCCGGTGACGGTGGCGGTGTCGCTGGCGGATAAGTTGGATACGTTGGTCGCTCTCAATCTTGTCGGAGAGCAGGCTACTGGTTCCAAGGATCCTTTCGCTCTTCGTCGAGCAGCCTTGGGCTTGGTCCGAGAAGTCCTCGAAAGCACACTTAGGCTGTCTTTAGGTGCTTTCATCATGGAAGCGTGGAGTCTGGCCATAAGGTCTTGGAATAAAAAGATCGCCGACCCGAACCGAAGCGCAGCAGTGGATTCTTTTTTGGAAGCCGAAGGCAGAGCTCGGAGCGGCGAATTTTCTGAGTTTATAGCTTCAGCGAGACCTGATTTTCTCGATGACGTTACGCCGAACTCGTTCCAGCTGAGCGAGGAATTCATTATCGACCGCCTCAAGGTCCAGCAACGCGAGGCAGGCGTCCGCCACGACCTGATCGACGCGGTCTTCGCACTCGGCGGCGAGGACGATCTCGTGCGCCTCCTCGCCCGCGTCCATGCGCTGCAATCCTTCGTCGAGACCGAGGACGGGGCGAACCTGCTCGCCGGCTACAAGCGCGCGGCCAACATCCTCAAGAAGGAGGAGTGGGACGCTGCCCCGCCGCGCGCGGAGGAACCGGTCGCCGAGACGAGTGAGGAAGACCCGCTCGCGCTGGCGGGCAAGCCCGAATTCGACGCGGCCTTCGGTCGCGGTGCGGCGCGCGGGGCGAGCGCGCTTTCCTATGAGCCCGAACCCGCCGAACGCGCGCTGATCGAGGCGCTCGACGCTGCCGCGCCGCAGGCCGCGCGGGCGGTGGAGGAGGAACGGTTCGAGGACGCGATGAAAGCGCTCGCCTCGCTTCGCGGCCCCATCGACGCCTTTTTCGACGAGGTCACGGTCAACGACGAGGATGCCGACAAGCGCAAAAGCCGCCTCGACCTGCTCGCCCGGTTCACCCGCGCGGTCGGGCAGGTGGCCGATTTCAGCCGGATAGAAGGTTGAAATGGCGCGTTTGATGCAACTCACCATGTCCGTTCCGGGACCGCGAACGGGCCGGGCCGCGAACCTCCCGGGCGTGGCCGCCCGGACCCGATGCCATCACCGGTCGCACCGTCACCCACCCGACAACAGGGAAAGCCGTTCATGAACACCGCCACCGCGCCGCAACCCGCCGACGATCTCGTCACCGTCTACCGCTTCGGCGGAGACGCGCCGCACGACGATCCGCGCCAGCGCGACAAGGTGGTGACCGGCGGCAAGGGCGCGAATCTCGCGGAGATGGCGAGCATCGGCCTGCCGGTGCCGCCGGGCTTCACCATCACGACCGAGGAATGCGTGCGCTACCTCCAGGCGGGCGAGGCCTTCCGCGAGGATCTCAGGCGCGAAGTGGCCGATGCGCTCGGCCATGTCGAACGGGCGGTCGGCAAGAGATTCGGCGATGTCGCCGACCCGCTTCTGGTGTCGGTCCGGTCGGGCGCGCGCGTGTCGATGCCGGGGATGATGGACACCGTGCTCAATCTCGGCCTCAACGACGAGACGGTCGAGGGGCTCGCCCGGGTGAGCGGGGACGAGCGTTTCGCCTGGGACAGCTATCGCCGCTTCATCCAGATGTATTCCGACGTGGTGCTCGGGCTCGACCACGGCCTGTTCGAGGAAGCGCTCGAGATCGCCAAGGAGGACGCGGGCTATTACAACGACACCGAGATGAGCGCGGACGACTGGCGCGCGCTGGTCGGCGAATACAAGCGGATCGTGCGCGAGGAACAGGACGAGCCCTTTCCCCAGGACGTGAACGACCAGCTCTGGGGCGCGATCGCGGCCGTGTTCCGCAGCTGGGATTCGGAGCGGGCGAAGGTCTATCGCCGCCTGAACGACATTCCGGCGGACTGGGGCACAGCGGTCAACGTGCAGGCGATGGTGTTCGGCAACATGGGCGATACCAGCGCCACCGGCGTCGCCTTCACCCGCGACCCTTCGACCGGCGAGAAGAGCTATTACGGCGAATATCTCGTCAACGCGCAGGGCGAGGACGTGGTGGCGGGGATCCGCACGCCGCAATACCTGACCAGGGCGGCGCGGGAGGCGGCGGGTGCCAAGCCGCTTTCGATGGAAGAGGCCCTGCCCGAGGCCTACGGGGAACTGGCGCGCGTCTTCGACCTGCTCGAAAGCCATTACAGGGACATGCAGGACATCGAATTCACCGTCGAGCGCGGGAAGCTCTGGATGCTGCAGACCCGTAGCGGAAAGCGCACCGCCAGGGCCGCGCTCAAGATGGCGACCGACATGGTCGAGGAAGGCCTGATCGACCGCGCCGAGGCGGTGCGGCGGATCGACCCGATGGCATTGGACCAGCTGCTCCACCCCACGCTCGACCCCGAGGCGGAGCGCAACGTGCTGACCACCGGCCTGCCCGCTTCGCCGGGCGCCGCGGCGGGCAGGATCGTGCTTGACGCGGACACCGCCGAGCAATGGGCGAACCGGGGCGACAAGGTGATCCTCGTGCGGGTCGAAACCTCGCCCGAGGACATCCACGGGATGCACGCGGCGCAGGGCATCCTCACCGCGCGCGGGGGGATGACGAGCCACGCCGCGGTCGTCGCGCGCGGCATGGGCCGTCCCTGCGTCTCGGGCGCGAGCGGCATCTCGATCGACCGGGCCGAACGCACGCTCAGGATCGGCTCTACCGAATTGAAGGAAGGCGACACGATCACCCTCGACGGCGGCAACGGTCAGGTCATGCTGGGCGAGGTGCCGACCGTCGAGCCCGAGCTTGCGGGCGATTTCGCGACGCTCATGGAATGGGCCGACGAGCTTCGGCGGATGCGCGTGCGCACCAATGCCGAAACGCCCGAGGACTGCCGCATGGCCCGCCAGTTCGGCGCGGAGGGCATCGGGCTGTGCCGCACCGAGCACATGTTCTTCGATGCGAGCCGGATCAAGGCGGTGCGCCAGATGATCCTCGCCGAGGACGAGGCGGGGCGGCGCAAGGCGCTGGAGCGGCTGCTTCCCGAACAGCGGGCGGATTTCAAGGCGATCTTCGAGGTGATGGCGGGCCTTCCCTGCACCATCCGCCTGCTCGACCCGCCGCTGCACGAATTCCTGCCGACCCGCGACGAGGAATTCGCCGAGCTTTCCGACGCGACCGGGCTCGGCGTCGACCACCTCAGGCGGCGAGCGAACGAGCTGCACGAATTCAACCCCATGCTCGGCCATCGCGGCTGCCGGCTCGGCATCACTTATCCCGAGATCTACGAAATGCAGGCCCGCGCCATCTTCGATGCGGCCTGCGCGGTCGAGGCCGAGAGCGGCGACGCGCCCCTGCCCGAAATCATGATCCCGCTGGTCGCGACGAAGAAGGAGCTGGCCTTGCTGCGCGCGCTGGTCGACCGGGTGGCGCAGGAGGTGTTCGAGGAGAAGGGCACGCGCATCGCCTATCTCGTCGGCACGATGATCGAACTGCCGCGCGCCGCGCTGCTCGCGGGGGAGATCGCCGAGGAGGGGGCCTTCTTCAGCTTCGGCACCAACGATCTCACCCAGACGACGCTGGGCCTCTCGCGCGACGACGCGGGGCGGTTCCTGGGCACCTATGTCGACAAGGGCATTTTCCCGCGCGATCCCTTCGTCAGCCTCGACGTGGACGGGGTCGGCCAACTGGTCGAGCTCGCCGCGCAGCGCGGGCGCGCGACGCGGCCCGAAATCAAGCTCGGGATCTGCGGCGAACACGGCGGGGACCCGGCGAGCATCCGGTTCTGCGAGGAGGTCGGGCTCGATTACGTCAGCGCCTCGCCCTATCGCGTGCCGATCGCCCGGCTCGCGGCTGCGCAGGCGGCCCTCAGGAACGGCCAGGTTCCCTCGACGGCCTAGGTTCCGGCAAGAGAACGCCGCCCGGTGAGGGTGACGATCTCGATCCGTTCGGGCACCTTGCCATCCGCGTCGGCAAGTTCGAGGAAAGCCGCACGAGCCCGCTCCCGCGCCGCGCGCCCGAGCGGCGGGGCGGCATCGGCGAGCGCGCTGCCGAGCCCCTGGTCGCGCAGATCGCTCACCAGCGTGTCGAGCGCGGAATAGCGCAAACTCAGCGCCTGCGTGTCGACCACCGGGTCCTTCCACCCAGCGCGCTGGAGCAGGCCGGGCGCGGCGCGGTGGTCGACCAGCGGGTGCATCCGCGCCGCCGGCCGGTCCGGTTCGGCCGCGAGCACGGCAGCGCGCAGGGCGGCAAGGCTCTGCCCGCCGACGAAGCTCGCGATGACGAGGCCCCCCGGGGCGAGCGCATTCCTGAGGTGGATGAGCGCGCCGGGCAGGTCGTTCACCGCATCGAGCAGGCCCAGCACGGCGATGAAGTCGAAGCCGCTTTCCGGCCACGGCGATTCGAGGTCGATCGCGTTGCCGTCGGCGATGCGCCCGGCGCTTTGCCCGAGGTAGTCCGAAAGCGGCGCGGGGCAGGGGCCCACCACCAGCGGGCGCGCGGGTTCGTGGCGGACGAAGGCGAGGCGTTCGACCATTTCCCCGGCCATGTCCTCCCACACGAACCGCGCCGCGCCCTCCCGCTGTTGACGGGCGAAAGCCCGCGCTAGGCGCAGCGCGCGGCGGCGGGGGCTGAAGATGCGGGGGACCTGTGCGGATGCCATGCCGCGCCTCCTGCCGCGCTTGCCTCTTCGCCGCAAGGCGTGCCAGACATGACGGCGGAGGGTCGCGAATGGGGAAGGGGTCGCTTCTTGCCGCGGGGCTGAGGCCGCTCGTCGATCTGGTCTATCCGCCGCGCTGCCCGCTGTGCGGGACGGCGGTGGTCGACCAGGGCGGGCTGTGCGGCGATTGTTTCGGCACGCTCGAGATACTGGGCGAACCGGCGTGCACTCTGTGCCGGCGGCCGCTGGCGAGCGCGCAGGCGGCGCGGCAGGACACCTGCTTCGCCTGCCGCGCCGACCCACCGCGCCATGCGGGGATATTCGCGGCGACGCTTTACAATGACGCCTCTCGCAGGTTGCTGCTGTCGTTCAAGCATGGCGGGAAGATCGCGCTTGCCGGGCTGATGGCGCGGCTGATCGGCGCGCGCCTGCCCGATCCTTCCCCGGGAGACGTGCCGCTGCTGGTTCCGGTCCCGCTCCATCGCTGGCGCATCTGGCAGCGCGGCTACAACCAGTCGGCGCTGCTCGCACGGGAATTGGCGCGGCAGGGGCGGGGCGAATTGATGGTGGACGCGCTCGTCCGGCGCAAGGCGACGCGCAGCCTCGGCGGGCTCGGGCGAGAGGAGCGCGAGGCCATGCTGGCGGGCGCGATCGCGGCCAATCCCGCGCGGGCACGGCGGATCGCGGGGCGCAGCGTGATCCTGGTCGACGACGTGCTCACCAGCGGGGCGACGAGCAATGCCTGCATCGACGCGCTGCTTTCGGCCGGGGCGAGCGAGGTGCGGGTGGCCTGCTTCGCCCGGGTGGTCGACGGACTCGGTGTGGGACGGGAGGGGGCGGGCGGAACCGGCGAAGGGCCCGGATGGAGGCGCAACGGGCCGGAACACACAACGCCCGAGGCCATGAAGACCCCGGGCGCCACGTGACGAAATGATCCGGGCCTGCTCCCCCCGGGGAACCACCGGCAGCCAACCCCCAAACGGGCTGCCGGGACCCTGTCCCTCATCGTTCAACCGGGCCGGCCGACACCCCGCTGTCGGCCCTGCCCGGCCACCCCCTGAACCTGACGGTGCGCTTGATCAGCGGGCCGTCGGTATCCGGTGGCGGAGCCGTTGCCGACCCCGTGGGACCGTTCTTCCATTCCATTCAGCTTTCCGAAAGGTCCAAAACGAAAGCGAACGGATTTTCGTGCCGGTCTGTTGTTATCGTGCAACATGAACCGCTTGAACCGAGCGCTCGGCCGCGCCATGGCGGCGGGGAAAGGATGGCGCCATGGCCGAAGCGGGATTGACGAAAGAGGAACGCGAACACAGCGCCCGGTTCGCGCCGGCCTTCGACCGGGCGGGGCTGATGCCGGCGGTCGTGGTCGACGCCGGGTCGGGCGAGGTGCTGGTGCTGGCCTGGATGAATGCCGAGGCGCTGGCAAGGACGCGGGAGAGCGGGCGGGTGACCTTCTGGTCGCGCTCGCGCAGGGAGCTCTGGACCAAGGGCGAAACCTCCGGGAATTTCCTCGAGGTCGAGGAGATGCTGGTCGATTGCGACCAGGATGCGCTGGTGATCCGCGCCTGGCCGAAGGGCCCGGCCTGCCACACCGGCGCGCGCAGCTGCTTCTACCGGCGGCTCGATCCCGCCGCCCCGGACGAGACGGCGCTGTCGCCGCGGTCCTGACTTCGGGGGCGCTGTCGCGGGCCCTCTCGTGAAGGGCAATACTTGACGCTGACGTAAAGGGAAGGTAGGGAGCGGGGCATGGTAACCGCACCGGCCCGCAAGACCGCTTCGCCGACGACCGCGTCCAAGCTCCCTGCCGAAAGCGAGCAGCGCCGCAGCAGCGCGCATCTCGACCGGCCGGACAAGCACGCGCGCGAACAATATTCCATTTCGGACCTCACGTCCGAATTCGGGTGCACCGCGCGCGCCCTGCGCTTCTACGAGGACGAGGGCCTGATCAGCCCGGCGCGCGTGGGGCTCACCCGGGTCTATTCCAAACGCGACCGGGCGCGGCTCGCGTGGATCATGCGGGCCAAGAATGTCGGCTTCTCGCTTACCGAGATCCGCGAGATGATCGACCTCTACGACCTCGACGACGGCCGCGTCGAACAGCGCCGCGTCACGATCGAGAAATGCCGCGAGCATATCGCGAAGCTGAAGGCCCAGCGCGCCGACATCGATTCCTCGATCAGGGATCTCACCGAATTCGTCGCCGAGATCGAAAAACTCGACCTCGGCTGAGGAACACCCCCGAACCCCGCCACCCCGCTTACGAAGGGATCAAAGCGATGCCGACCTATACCGCCCCGACCCGCGACACGCGTTTCGTCGTCAACGAGATGCTCGACCTTGCCAGCTACGGCAACCTGCCCGGTTTCGAGAACGCCACGCCCGACATGATCGACACGGTCATCAACGAGGCGGGCAAGTTCTGCGCCGAGGTGCTCGCGCCGCTCAACCAGGTCGGCGACGAACATGGCTGCACCCGCCACGAGGACGGCTCGGTCACCACGCCTCCCGGTTTCAAGGAAGCCTATGACGCCTATGTCGAAAGCGGGTGGGGTACGATCGCCAAGCCCGTCGAATATGGCGGGCAGGGCCTGCCGCACGTGCTCGGCTTCGTGATCGAGGAATTCACCGGCACCGCGAACCAGGCCTTCGCGATGTACCCCGGCCTCACCAACGGCGCGACCGCCGCGATCGAGGCGGCGGGTTCGCAGGAACAGAAGGACATGTACCTGCCCAAGATGATCTCGGGCGAATGGTCGGGCACGATGAACCTGACCGAGCCGCATTGCGGGACCGATCTCGGCATGATCCGGACCAGGGCCGAGCCGAACGAGGACGGTTCCTATTCGATCACCGGGACCAAGATCTTCATCTCGGCGGGCGAACACGACCTCACCAGCAACATCATCCACCTCGTCCTCGCCAAGACTCCGGGCGCGCCCGACAGTTCGAAGGGCATCTCGCTGTTCATCGTGCCCAAGTACATTCTGGATGAAAACGGCGAGCCGGGTGAGCGCAACGGCGTTTCCTGCGGTTCGATCGAGAAGAAGATGGGCATCCACGGCAATGCGACCTGCGTGCTCAACTACGACGGCGCCAAGGGCTGGATGGTCGGCGAGGAAAACAGGGGCCTGGCCGCGATGTTCGTCATGATGAACGCGGCGCGGCTCGGCGTGGGCCTGCAGGGCCTCGCCCAGGCCGAGGTCGCCTACCAGAACGCCGTCACCTACGCGCTCGACCGGCGCCAGGGCCGCGCCCTGACCGGGCCGAAGGACACGCATGAGAAAGCCGATCCGATCTTCGTCCACCCCGACGTGCGCCGGATGCTGATGGACGCCAAGGTCTTCAACGAGGGGATGCGCGCGCTGTGCCTGTGGGGCGCCCTGCAAGTGGACCTCACGCACAAGGCCCAGACGCAGGAGGAGCGCGAGGAAGCCGACATGCTGATCGGCCTGATGACCCCGGTCATCAAGGGCTACGGCACCGACAAGGGCTACGACATCGCGAACAACATGCAGCAGGTCTATGGCGGGCACGGCTACGTCAGGGAATGGGGCATGGAACAATTCGTGCGCGATAGCCGGATCGCCATGATCTACGAAGGCACCAATGGCGTGCAGGCGATGGACCTGTGCGGCCGCAAGCTCCCGGCCAAGGGCGGCAAGGCGATCCAGAAGTTCTTCGCCGTGATCGACGAGGAAATCGCCAGCGTGAAGGGCGACGAGACCCTCGCCCCCATCGCCACCGCGCTCGAAAAGGCGCTGGGCGAGCAGAAGGCGGCGACCATGTGGTTCATGCAGAACGCGATGCAGAACCCCAACCACCTCGGCGCGGGCGCGCATCACTACATGCACATCATGGGCATCGTGACGCTGGGCTTCATGTGGCTCAAGATGGCGAAGGTCGCGCAGGACGCGCTCGCGGGGGATCCGTCGGACAGGGCGTTCTACGAGGCCAAGCTCACCTCGGCGGCCTATTACGCCGAACGCTGGCTGCCCGATGCGGGCGCGCTGCGGCGCAAGCTCGAGGCGGGCAGCGAGAACATGATGAAGCTGACCGAGGAAGCCTTCGCCACCGCCGCCTGAGGCGGACGCTTTCCGCGCAAGGAACAGCAAGGCGGCCACCCCGTTCGCGCGGGGTGGCCGCTTGCCTTTGCGCTTGCGAACGGGCGAGACGGGTTATTCGTGCATCTTCAGCATCCGCTGCGATCCCGCCTTGATCCGCGGGGCCGCGGCGGCGGCCGCCGCCACCCGTTCGGCAAGGGTGGTGCCCTTCGTCGCGCCCCGGCTCGCGCTGCGGGGAGGTGCGGGGGCTGCCGGGGGCGGCGGGGTCACAGGTACAACGGGTGCAGGGTCCGGCTGCGGGGCCGGGGGCGCTTCATGCGGTAGCGCGGCGGCGGGCGCAGGGGCAGCGACGGGAGCGGCGGGCGGCGCGGGCGCGGGCGCGGCGGCAGTCGGCTCGTCCGGGCCGGCAGCGGCGAGGATCTTCTCCGCCACCTCCTCGATCGAACCGACCACCAGCAGCGGTTGCCCCCCGACGATGCCGACGCTGGTCTGGCCGTTCTCGGCGGTCCGCAACCAGGCGACGTTCTCGGCCACGACGAGGTAATTCCCGCCGCGCGATTCGAGCTTGATGAATTTCATGGGCGCAGGTCCCGGCAGGCTAGATTCGAATGGGCCATGTCTCGCCCCGATGCCTAGCGCCAGCGGGTTAAGGAAAGGGCCAATCCGGCTCGAAGAATTCGCCCTGTCGCCGCGATTGGTGCCGCAGCCGCCGAGGATCAGGGCCGTTCGGTCCGGTTGAGCACCAGCAGCAGGCGCGGGCCGGGCGAGGTCGCGATCGGGGGCGAACGGTGGATCGCGGGGTGCTCGCTCGCCAACCGGCCCTTGAAGATGCCGACATCGCCCGCCGCCATCCGGTTGATCCGGCGCGGTTCGCCGCCTTCGCGCAGGCGCGCCGCGTCCGCGCTTTCGAGCCACTGCGTGCCCGGTCCGACATAGGTCGTGATCAGCCGGGCGACGACGTAATCGGCGTGGAACTTGCGGCAGGAATCGCTCGTGACGACCTCGAGCCGGAGTTCGAGGCGTTCGATCCCGAGCGCCGAGCAGAACAGCCCGGCCAGGAGCGAGACATCGTCGGTCAGGGCGCGGTGGAGATGCGGAGCGGCGAAGCCGTTCCGCGCGAGAGCCTGCGCGAATCGGTCCGCAAGAGCGGCGCGTTCGGTGTCGAAGCGGATATCGGCCGGTTCGCCAGCGAGAAGCGGGCTCCAGTCGATCACTGCACGGCGCTGCCAGATGGCGAGGTTGCTGTCCGCATCGCGCACCCGCCCGAGCACCGAGGGAGCGGTGGAAAGGACAGCCTGCGGGAGCGGCGCAGCGCTTTCGGGCGCGCATGGGGCAACCTGTTCGGAGATCATCGTCAATGCAGTGCCTTTGCGAGCTTGATGTAACGTTGTAACATCGCTAGCCCGATGCGACACGACTTGCAAGGACGCCATGAAAAACGCCGCCGGAACCCGCCTGCTCGATCGCTTCGGCATTGCCCTGTCGGGCCTTTGCCTCGTCCATTGCCTCGCCCTTCCGGTCGCGCTCGCCTTGCTCCCGGTGCTTTCGGCGAGCGCGCTCGGGCGCGTTGCGGAAGCGGAATGGCTCCACGCCGTCCTGCTCGTCCCGGTGGTGCTGGTAAGCGGGTGGGTGCTCGGCCGGCGGGCCATCGCCGTGCGCTGGCTCGGCCCGATCCTGCTGCTGGCGTTCGGCGCGATGGGGGGCGCGTTGCTCGTCGGCGAAGAATGGCAGGAACAGGCCCTGACCATCGGCGGGGCGAGCCTGCTGATCCTCGCGCACGCGGTCAACCTGCGCGCGCGGGCGCTCGAAGCCTAGCGCGCCGCCTGCGCCCTGCAGCGCCTATTCCACCGGCAGGAAGTCCGGCACCGAAAGATAGCGTTCGCCCGTGTCGTAGTTGAAGCCCATGATCCGCGCGCCTTCGGGAAGGTCGGGCAGCTTCTGCGCGATCGCGGCGAGCGTGGCACCGGACGAAATGCCGACGAGCATCCCCTCCTCGCGCGCGGCGCGGCGGGCCATTTCCCTCGCATCGTCGGCCGCGACGGCGATTGCCCCGTCGATCGCGTCGGTGTGGAGGTTGTCCGGGATGAAGCCCGCTCCGATGCCCTGGATCGGGTGCGGGCCGGGCTCTCCGCCGTTGATGACGGGGGAGGCTTCGGGTTCGACCGCATAGGCCTTGAAGGAGGGCCAGACCTTCTTCAGTTCTTCGGCGCAGGCGGTGAGGTGGCCGCCGGTGCCGACGCCGGTGATCATCACGTCGATCGGGGACTCCGCGAAATCCCGCAGGATTTCCTGCGCCGTGGTGCGCGCGTGCACGGCGACGTTCGCGGGATTCTCGAACTGGGCGGGGCTCCACGCGCCCTCGGTTTCCTCGACGAGTTCGGCGGCGCGTTCGATCGCGCCCTTCATGCCCTTTTCCTTCGGCGTGAGGTCGAAAGTCGCGCCATAGGCGAGCATCAGGCGGCGCCGTTCGACCGACATCGATTCGGGCATGACGAGGACCAGCCGGTAACCCTTGACCGCGGCGACCATGGCCAGCCCGATCCCCGTGTTTCCGCTGGTCGGCTCGATGATGGTCCCGCCGGGCCTGAGCTTGCCCGAAGCCTCCGCGTCCTCGACCATGGCGAGCGCGATGCGGTCCTTGATCGAGCCGCCGGGATTGGCGCGTTCGGACTTCACCCACACCTCGTGATCGGGGAAAAGCCGCGACAGGCGGATGTGGGGGGTGCCGCCGATGGTTTCGAGGATATTGGCTGCTTTCATGTCAGGCCTCCTGTGTTTTCTTGTCCGGTTCGCCTTCTAGCAGGTCCGCGGGCGGATCGAAGGTCCTGGTCGTGACGAGCACGGGGAACAGCCGCGCCCACAGCGCGACCGTCGCGACCGCTCCCGCTCCGCCGGCGACGACCGCGGCGACGGGGCCGATCAGGAAGGCGAGCGTGCCGGAGAAGAAATCGCCGCCTTCGTTCGACGCGCTGATGGTGAGCAGGCTGACCGAGGACACGCGCCCGCGCTTGTCGTCGGGGGTGTGGAGCTGGATCAGGGACTGGCGGATATAGACGCTGAACATGTCCGCCGCGCCGACGATGACGAGCATGGCAAGCGAAAGCGGCATCGAGGTCGAAAGCCCGAACACGATGGTGGCGAGCCCGAACACCGCAACCGCGCCGAGCATCTTTGGCCCGACATCGGAATGGATCGGGCGGAAGGAGAACCACGCCGCGGTGATCGCCGCGCCGATGGCGGGGGCCATGGCGAGCTGGCTGAGCCCGGTTTCGCCCACCTCGAGGATGTCGCGCGCATAGACCGGGAAGAGCGCGGTGGCGCCCGCCAGGAAGACCGCGGCAAGGTCGAGCGTGATCGCCCCCAGCACCATCTTGTTGTTCACGACATAGCGCAGCCCGTCGATGATCGCGCCGATCGGCCGCTGGTCCTTGCGCACCGCGGGCTGGGGCACGCGCGAGATGAAGGAAAGGGCGGCAGCGGATACCGCGAACAGGCCGGCGGCGACCGTGTAGGGCAGGTGCGGCTCGATCGCGAAGAGGTAGCCGCCGATCGCGGGCCCGCCGATCATGCCGACCTGCCACGCGATCGAGGACAGGGCGATGGCCGTCGGCAGGATCGCCCTTGGCACGAGGTTCGGGGCGAGGGCGGACAGAGCCGGTCCGGCAAAGCCGCGCGCCACGCCGAGCACGATGGCGACCGCATAGAGGATCGGCAGCCCGATCGCCCCGCTCGCCGTCGCCCAGGCGAGCACGCCCGCACAGGCGAGCTGCAAGAGCACGGTCAGCCGCCCCAGCGCGCGGCGGTCGAACCGGTCGGCGGCCAGACCGGAAAAAGGCGTCAGCGCGAACAGCGGCAGGAACTGGAACAGGCCGATTAGCGCGAGCTGGCCCGAGGCTTCCGGGATGCCCATCCCCGCATCGCGCGCGATATTGTAGGTCTGCCACCCGATGATCAGCATCATCGCATAGCCCCCCAGCGTCATGGCGAGGCGACTTACCCAGTAGGCGCGGAAATTGGGGACCCGGAAGGGGTGCGTGGCAGGATTCTCGGTCACGCCCTCGCCCATGACAGGCGCGGGCGAACCTGCCAAGCGAGCGCTGCCGGCAGGCATTCAGGCGCGGGCTTTCCCTGCATCAGGCCCCTGCCTTCGCAGGCACCCCGGGCGCGCCGGAAAGGGGGTCAACGCCCCCGGCGCAGGCGCGGATTGGGCTGCAGCGTGTCGATGATCGCGATGAAATCGTCGAGGCGGATGATCCGTTCAAACTGGAAGCCCGCGCGAACGTCGCGGGTCCAGATGCAATAGGCTTCGATCCGGCCCACGACCGGCAGGCGGATGATGATCCGGTCGCCGCGCGCCAGGCTGTGCGCGTCGTCCACCATGAAGCCGTGCGCCGACAGGTTGCAGACATGAAGGTTGAGGTCGCCGTGCTGGAAATGCTCGACGATCACCGGGAAATCGACCGGATGGCGCGCCGCGCGGCGCATGTCTGTAACGCTCAGATTCGCTCCGACGGACACGGCGCCCTTTCCTCCGCTGGATTTCGCGAGGCTTTCCTAATGGGAGATAAAGGCTGACATTTGGTAAAGCCCGAGGGTTACGTGGGCTTAACACTGTGCCCTGCGACCGCCCGATTTCAACGGGTTACCAGGCCATGCTTCTTCTTGCCGAGGCTCAGCCGCAGGCTCGTGCCCGCCGCTGGCAGAACGAGAAAGCCGGGGTCGCTCACCGTCTCCCCGTCGAGCTTCACCGCGCCCTCGGCGAGCTTGCGCTTCGCCTCGCCGCCCGAGGCGGTGAAGCCGATCTGCGTCAGCACCGCGCCGATCCGCATCCCTTCCTCGCCCACGGCAAGGCTAGGCAGGTCCTCGCCCGCGCCGCCCGCGAAGGTTTCGCGCGCGGTCGTCTCCGCCGCGCGCGCCGCCTCCTCGCCGCGCACCAGTTTCGTCACCTCGTTCGCGAGGACGATCTTGGCCGCGTTTATCTCCGCCCCCTCGAGCGCTTCGAGCCGCGCGATCTCGTCCAGCGGCAGGTCGGTGAACAGCCGCAGGAAGCGCCCCACGTCGCGGTCGTCGGTGTTGCGCCAGTACTGCCAGAAATCATAGGCGGGAAGCTGGTCCTCGTTGAGCCACACCGCGCCCGCCGCGGTCTTGCCCATCTTCGCCCCGTCGGCGGTGGTGAGCAGCGGCGTCGTCAGGCCGAACAGCTCGCGCCCTTCCATCCGCCGGGC
Source organism: Erythrobacter sp. HL-111 (assembly GCF_900105095.1). Classification (NCBI taxonomy): domain Bacteria; kingdom Pseudomonadati; phylum Pseudomonadota; class Alphaproteobacteria; order Sphingomonadales; family Erythrobacteraceae; genus Erythrobacter; species Erythrobacter sp. HL-111. The sequence continues at coordinate 666,576 of NZ_LT629743.1, forward strand.
GAGTTCCAACCCGTTGACGATGTTCCCCCACTGGTCGCTCCCCCCCATCTGCAAACGGCAATCATGGCGCCGCGCGAGTTCGAGGAAGTCGTAGGCCTGCAGGATCATGTAGTTGAATTCGAGGAAGGTCAGCGGCTGTTCGCGTTCGAGCCGGAGGTTCACCGAATCGAAGGTGAGCATCCGGTTGATCGTGAAATGCGGGCCGACATCGCGCAGGAGGTCGATATAGCCGAGGGTGGAAAGCCATTCGTCGTTGTTGACCATCACCGCGTCGCCCGGTCCCTCGCCGAAGGTCAGCAGGCGCTCGAACACGGTGAAGATCGAGGCGATGTTGGCTTCGATCACCTGCGGCGTGAGCAGCTTGCGGCTCTCGTCCTTGCCGGAAGGGTCGCCGATCTTGGTCGTGCCGCCGCCCATCACCACGATCGGCTTGTGCCCGGCCTGCTGCAGGCGGCGCAGCATCATGATCTGGACGAGGCTGCCGACATGAAGGCTCGGCGCGGTCGCGTCGAAGCCGATATAGCCGGGCACCACCTGCTTTGCCGCAAGCGCATCGAGCCCGGCGGCGTCGGTGACCTGGTGGATGTAGCCGCGCTCGTCCAGCAGGCGCAGTAGGTCGGAGGTGTAGTTGGCAGTGCCCGTGTTCATGGCGGGGGCGCTTATCAGCGCTTGCCGCGATCGCCTAGAGCCTTGCGCGCGGGCCTTGCGTGATGCGGGCGCTGTGGCATCAGGGGCGGAATGATCCCCCTGATGCTCCACCGCACCTGCGACCTCGGCCCGGTGCGCGCCGTCCTGGCCCGTGTCGCCGCGACCGAAACCGGTTGCGAGGCCGAATTCCGGCTCGAGGGCGGGCTCGGCGGCGTGGTCCTGCCCGGCGCCGGACCTTCGGTCCGCACCGACGATCTGTGGAAATCGACCTGTTTCGAGATCTTCTGGCAGGGCATCGGGGAAGAGGGTTACCGCGAATTCAACCTCGCGCCCTCGGGCCGCTGGGCCGCGTATGATTTCGACCGCTACCGCGAGGGAATGCGCGAGGCGCCGGTCGATGCCGTCGCAGTATCCTGCGCGCATTCGGCCAGCGACGGGGCGGGGGTGCTGGTGCTGAAAGCGAACCTCGCAGCCGATCTCGCCAGCCCGGCGCAGGTGGGGCTGAGCGCGGTGATCGAACACGCCTCCGGCGGCCTGCAGTACTGGGCGCTCGCCTTCCCGCCGGGACCGCCCGATTTCCATTCCGAAGCCTGCCGCCAGTTGATCGTCGAGCGCTAAGGCCCGAGCGCTTCACGCTTCCTGCGGGCGCTGGCCGAAGGGGGCGTTGAGTTGCACGATCTTCCAGTTCAGCAGCAAGGCGAAGCTCACCCAGGAAATGTAGGGGAGGTTGAGCCAGCCGGCGAGCGGCGACCAGAGCGGCAGGAACAGGCACAGCGACAACACCGAGAGCCAGAGGAAGATGTTTTCCACCAGCGCGAAATCCGGGCGCTTTATCTTGAAGAAGAGCGGCGACCAGGCGAAGTGGAGAACGAAGTTCACTCCGAACAGTGCGCCGATGGCGATGCCTCCCGCGGTCGTTTCGGCGGCGGTCCAGGCGAGGTAGAAGCTCCAGCCCGACAGGGCGAGGATGATCGTCCAGGCCGGGCCGAACAGCCAGTCGGGCGGCTGCCAGCTCGGCTTTTTCAGGTTGCGGTACCAATCCCCGATCTCGGTCAGCGCGCCGCCGGCGCCGCCGAGGATGATCGCCCAGAGCGCGGCGATGATCGCGGGGGTCCATTCGATGTCCATGCTGCACAAGCGAAGGAGCGGGCAAGCGGTTCCCGCGCGCGCGGGCAGAGATGCCAAAAGATTTGCCTTCGCCGAGCGGCTGCGCCAACCCCGCGGCCATGACTGACGTGAAATTCGGCATCGACCGCCTGCTCGAAAACCGATCCTTGCTGACCGCGCTGGAGGGTCGCCGCGTCGCGTTGGTCGCCCACCCGGCGAGCGTGACGGCGGGCCTCGTCCACAGCCTAGATGCCCTGATCGGGGCAGGGGTGAACATCGCCAGCGCCTTCGGCCCGCAGCACGGGCTGAAGGGCGACAAGCAGGACAACATGGTCGAGACTGCCGACGAATTCGATCCGGTCTACGGCATTCCGGTGTTCTCGCTCTATGGCGAGGTGCGCCGCCCCACGGCGCGGATGATGGAGAGCGCGGACGTCTTCCTGTTCGACCTGCAGGATCTGGGCTGCCGAATCTACACCTTCGTCACCACGCTGCTCTACCTGCTCGAAGAGGCGGCAAGGCGGGGCAAGAGCGTGTGGGTATTGGACCGCCCTAACCCCGCCGGTCGCCCGGTCGAAGGGACGCTGCTGGTGCCGGGGCAGGAGAGCTTCGTGGGGGCTGCGCCCATGCCGATGCGCCACGGGCTCACCATGGGCGAAATGGGGCACTGGTTCATCGCGCATTTCGGGCTCGACGTCGATTACCGGGTGGTGGCTATGGAGGGCTGGGAGCCTGACGGCGAGGGGCATGGCTGGCCGATCTCGCGGGTATGGGTGAACCCGTCGCCCAACGCCGCCAATGTCAACATGGCGCGCTGCTATGCCGGGACGGTGATGCTGGAGGGAACGACGCTGTCCGAGGGGCGCGGGACCACGCGGCCGCTGGAGGTGCTGTTCGGGGCTCCGGACGTGGACGCCAGGGCCGTGCTGGCGGAGATGCGCAGCCTCGCTCCCGATTGGTGCGAAGGCGCGGCGATCCGCGAATGCTGGTTCGAGCCGACCTTTCACAAGCACTCAGGTTCCCTGTGCAACGCCTTGATGTTGCACGCGGAAGGGCCGTTCTACGCCCACGACGCCTTCCGCCCGTGGCGCTTGCAGGCGCTGGCGTTCAAGGCGATCCGCAGGCTCTATCCCGATTACGACCTGTGGCGCGATTTCGCCTATGAATACGAGCTGGAGCGGCTTGCGATCGACGTGATCAACGGCGGGCCTTCCTTGCGCGAATGGGTCGATGACAGCGCGGCGGCGCCGGGCGATCTCGACGCGTTGGCGTCAGCCGAGGAGGCGGCATGGATCGCGGAGGTGCGGGGGCACCTGCTTTACTGAGACGGCTCGGTTTGACGCTTCCCTTTAGCCGCGCGATCCCATAGGCTCTCGCGTAGGGCCTTCGCAACGGTCGGGGCAAAAGTGGGGGGAGTGGAGATGGCGAAATCTTCGCGCGATGTCGTGGAGGGCATCTACGCTGCCTTCGCGGTCGGCGACATGGCGGCTTTCGGCGAGGCGCTGGCACCCGACATCGTCTGGAACGAGGCCGAGAACTACCCCTACGCGGACCGCAATCCCTATCGCGGCTTCGGCGAGATCATGGAGGGCGTGTTCGCCCGCACGGTCGAGGACTTCGAGGGCTTCGCGGTGCAGATGGACGATATCGTCGATGGCGGGGACCGGGTGGTGGCGATGGGCCGCTATACCGGCACGTGGAAGAGCACGGGCAAGCCGCTCGACGTGCAGGCCGCCCATGTCTGGACGATCGAGAACGGCAAGGTCGTGCGCTTCCAGCAATATATCGACACGCTGGGCACGGCCCGCGCGATGGGCACGGCCTGATTTTTTGGCGTTATAGCGGGAGGGCGGGGCGCGCCAGTGTAGCTTTCCGCTCTCGGGCTGTTAGGGGAGCGGGCGGATCTCGGAAGGATCGCCCTTCACGACCATGACCGTGCAGCCGTCCTGCCGCCGGTCGACGGCGTAGATCATCGGCGGATCGTCGGACGTTGCGGGCCCGCGGTGCATCAGCAGGGGCTGGCCCATCGCTCTGTGCACCCTGTTCGATCCGACCGCTGCAGATCGCGCTGTCGGGGGTCCTCTCCGCCTCGGCCCGCGTTCGGGTTTCCGCAGCGCCCGCCTTGTCCGCGTCGATGAGTGCGAGCGCGCGGAGGGGTAGGGAGAGTAGGCGCATGGGCTTTTCCTGCGATATCTGCAGGATAGCAGATCAGGCCGGGCCTTGGAAGGGAGCCCGGTCGCTTGCCCAGACGACGCCCCCTCATTCGGGCCGACGCGGCCTCTTCCTTGCGGAGACCGACTTGATGATGACCTCGCCCTTGGCTTCGATTGAAACGGGAGGATCGCAGAAGGCGAGCGCCTGGTCGATGAGGGTTTGAATGGCGGGATCGTCGAAATGGTCCACGTCCTCGATCACAACATGGCGGATCGTCTTCCCGGAGCCTTTCAGCAGGCCCTCGGGGTCCGCAAGCTCCGTCCCGCGCGGGAAGAACAGGCTCACCCAGCGCGGGTAGGAGGTGATCGAGAAGACAATGCCCGATTGCTTGTCGTTCGCAGAAAATCCCACAGCGAGCGCATTATAGGCATCGTAGACGAGCAGATTGGCGCCGGGCGCCTTGGCGCATCCCTTTGAAATCAGGGCTTCGGCAAGGGCAGCAATCTCGGAAGAATATTCCGAAATCGCTTCCTGAAGGGTCTTCTGCGCCGTGTTCACGGAGCCGGTCTAATGGCAATTCGCCCGATCCGCAAACGGCCCCGCTTCAATGCCCCTGCTTGCGCGACAGCTCCCGCATCGCATCGTCCAGCCCGTCGAGCGTCAGCGGATACATCCGGTCGTCGACCAGCTGGCGCATCATCTTGGTCGATTGCGAATAGCCCCACTGCTTTTCGGGCACGGGGTTGAGCCATACGGTCGCGGGATAGGTGTCGGTCACGCGCTTCATCCAGACCGCGCCCGCTTCGTCGTTCATATGTTCGACGCTGCCGCCCGCATGGGTGATCTCGTAGGGGCTCATCGCCGCGTCGCCGACGAAGATCACCTTGTAATCGTGGCCGTATTTGTGGAGCACGTCCCAGGTCTTCGTGCGTTCCTGCCAGCGGCGCTTGTTGTCCTTCCACACGCCTTCGTAGAGGCAGTTGTGGAAGTAGAAGAATTCGAGGTTCTTGAATTCGCTCGTCGCCGCGCTGAACAATTCTTCGCACAGCTTGATGAAGGGGTCCATCGACCCGCCGACATCAAGGAACAGCAGCAGCTTCACCGCATTGTGCCGCTCGGGCCGCATGTGAATGTCGAGCCAGCCCTGCTTGGCCGTGCCGCGGATCGTCGCGTCGATGTCGAGCTCGTCCGCCGCGCCCTCGCGCGCGAAACGGCGCAGGCGCCTGAGCGCCATCTTGATGTTGCGGGTGCCCAGTTCCCTGGTGTTGTCGAGATTGCGGAACTCGCGTTTTTCCCAGACCTTGACCGCGCGCTTGTGCCTGGACTCACCGCCGATCCGTACGCCTTCGGGATTGTAGCCCGAATTGCCGAAGGGCGACGTGCCGCCCGTGCCGATCCACTTGTTCCCGCCCTCGTGGCGTTTCTGCTGTTCCTCGAGCCGCTTCTTGAGCGTCTCCATGATCTCGTCCCAGCTGCCGAGCTTCTCGATCTCGGCCATTTCCTCGGGCGAGAGCATCTTTTCGGCGACCGCTTTCAGCCAGTCTTCGGGGATTTCGACCGGGTTCTGCCCGTAATCGGTCAGCACGCCCTTGAAGACCTTGTGGAACACCTGGTCGAACCGGTCGATGAGCCCTTCGTCCTTCACGAAGGTCGCGCGGGAGAGGTAGTAGAACGCTTCGGGCGTCTGCTCGATCACGTCCCGGTCGAGCGCCTCCAGCAGGGTGAGGTGCTCCTTGAAGCTCGCGCCGATCCCGGCGGCGCGCAATTCGTCGACGAAGTTGAAGAACATGGGCGTTCGTCTAACCGCAGCGGCCCGCGCTTTCCAGCCCCTTCGCTAAGGGCCCGCCCTTAAGTCTTCGCTAACCAAGCATGGATACACCCTTGCGGGGACAGGCTGTTTCACGGGGCGCAGATGATGAAGCCGACTGCAATCGATACTACAGACGCGACCGATCTAGGTCGGATCCCGGAAAGCTGCGGCGCCGTCACGGTCGGGTGCAGCGAGGTCGCCGGCGTGATGGAGGCGGTGATTCGTTCGTCCCGCGCGCTCCATGCCCAGCACGAGGCCCTGCGCGGCACGGTGGCGGCGCTGGAGGCCGATCACACCCGCGTCGCCGAAGCGAGCGACGAAGCGCGCCTGCTGTCCGAACGGGCGACCGACCGGCTGCAGGAGGGAACCCGGCTGATCCAGTCCTCCTTGGGCCAGATCAATTCGCTGCTCGAACTGGTCGATGCGCTGGGACAGCATGTCACCAGCTTCTCAGCCGCGATGGAGCAGGTCAAACGCAGCGCCAAGGACATCGAGGACATCGCCGAGACGACCAACATCCTTGCCCTTAACGCCACGATCGAGGCGATGCGGGCGGGTGATGCCGGGCGAACCTTCGCGGTGGTCGCCAGCGAGGTTAAGAGCCTCGCCAGCGATACGCGGCGCGCGACCGACGAAATTGCCGTGACGCTCGACGCGCTTAATGAGGAGGCGGGGGTCGTGATCGGCCGGATCGAGGCAGGGAGCAAGGCGAGCGACGATGCGAGGGCCTCGGTCACGCGGATCGAAACCACGATCGAAAGCGTCGGCGAACTGGTCGAGGAAGTCGATCGCCAGAACGATGTCATCGCCCGCGCGACGGGCACGATCAGCGGCCATGTCTCGGCCGTGCAGAAAGGCCTCATCCATTTCGACGAGGTCACGCGCGAGAACGAGGACAAGCTGTTCGAGGCGCAGCAGGAGGCGACAGGGCTGGAGCGGATCGCCAACGAAATGTTCGATACCATCGTCCATGCCGGTCTCTCGCCGAACGACAAGGTCATGGCCGAGCACGCCATGGGCGTTGCGCGCCAGATCATCGAGGCAACCGAGGCCGGAATCGCCAATGGCACGATCACGCGAGGCGCGGTGTTCGACCGGGACTACCGCCTGATCGCGGGGTCCGCGCCCGAACGCTTCACCACCCGCCTTACGGATTTCGCGGCTGCCAGCTGGAAGCCGATCCTCAACCGTTCGACCGATGCCGTGGCCGAAAGCATCGCGACGGTGTGCGTCGATGTGAATGGCTTCATGCCGACCCACAACGATCGCTATTCGCAAGCGCCCACGGGCGACATCGCCCATGACACGCAATATTGCCGCAATGGCCGCATCCTGCCGGAAGAGGCAAAGGACGACGGACGCGACACCACCGCGCCGTTTCGCGCCTACGTCTTCCGCTACGCGCCCGACGGTGAACGATATGTCGTCCAGCGCAGCATCTACGTGCCGCTGCGCTTTGGCGGGGAACGCTGGGGGAGCCTCAAATTCGCCTACAGCTTCGGCGAAGCGGCGGGCTCATCGAGGGCGATCAGGACGGGTTGCGCCGCGCCATGAAGGCGAGCCGTTCGAACATCATCACGTCCTGCTCGTTCTTGAGCAGCGCGCCGTGGAGCGGCGGGATCGCGTTGTTGGGGTTCGAATCCTGCAGCGTTTCCAGCGGCATGTCCTCGTTCATCAGCAGCTTGAGCCAGTCGAGCAGTTCGCTGGTCGAGGGCTTTTTCTTGAGCCCGGGCACTTCGCGCAGTTCGTAGAAGACGTCCATCGCCTTCTTCACCAGCGCCTTCTGGATGCCGGGGAAGTGCACGTCGATGATTTCCTGCATCGTCTCGCGGTCGGGGAACTTGATGTAGTGGAAGAAGCAGCGGCGCAGGAAGGCGTCGGGCAGTTCCTTCTCGTTGTTCGAGGTGATGACGACGATCGGGCGTTCCTTCGCCTCGATGCGCTCGCCGGTCTCGTAGACGTCGAAGCTCATCCGGTCGAGTTCCTGCAGGAGGTCGTTCGGAAACTCGATGTCGGCCTTGTCGATCTCGTCGATCAGCAGCACGGGCAGGCGTTCGCTGGTGAAGGCCTCCCACAGCTTGCCCTTCTTGATGTAATTGCGGATGTCGTGGACCCGCTCGTCGCCCAGCTGGCCGTCGCGCAGGCGGGCGACCGCGTCGTATTCGTAAAGGCCCTGCTGCGCCTTGGTGGTGGATTTCACGTTCCATTCGATCAGCGGCGCGTCGATCGCCTTGGCGATCTCGTGCGCGAGCACGGTCTTGCCCGTACCCGGCTCGCCCTTTACCAGCAGCGGGCGGCGAAGCAGGACCGCGGCGTTGACGGCGACCTTGAGATCCTCGGTCGCGATGTAATTGCTGGTGCCTTCGAAGCGCTGCTGATCGGCCATGAGTTTCCCTGTGAGACTGAATTGGCTGGCCGAGAGCGATAAGGCGCAGCCCGCGGCGGCGCAAGGGCTAGCCCGGATTATTCACCGGCAGTGGTCTGACGGGTTGGCGGGAGTGGCGTAAGCATTTGCATTGTTGTAGGAATGTGGTTGCTTAAGCCAGACCTGCAACGGGGCAAAATATGCCACAGACCACACCCGCCGGATGCGATGATAGCGCGTCCGTATTTTCGTTTCCAGCAGTGCGCGGCAAGAAGGTCACAGCTGCGTTTGACGGCGGCAGGCTGACCTCGGATGGCGGGGTCCTGGTGCTGGCTCAGGCCGAGCGCATGATGGGGCTCTGCCAGCGGCTTGCGGCGTGTATTGCCGATCCGCGCGATCCTGCTCGGGTGGTTCATCGGCTTGAAGATATCCTGCGCGCGCGGATGTTCGCGATCGCCTGCGGCTATGAGGATGCCGATGATCTCGACGCTCTGCGCGATGATCCGGGCTTCCGCCTTGCGCTGGGCAAGCTGCCGGGATCGGGTGCGGGGTTGGCCAGCCAACCGACGATGAGCCGCTGGGAGAATGCGCCGAGCACGCGCGAACTGGCAAAGATGCTGGGGATCATGATCGACATCTACTGCGCCAGCTACCCCACTCCGCCGGCGGCGGTGACGCTGGATATCGATGACACCTGCGACGTCGTGCACGGCTATCAGCAACTCTCCTTCTGGAACGGACATCATGGGGAGCGCTGCTTCCTGCCGATCCATGTCTACGACACGGCAACGGGCCGGCCGGTGGCGATGCTGCTGCGCACGGGCAAGACGCCTTCTGGCAAGGAGGCGGCAGGGCATATCCGGCGTCTGGTGCGCCATCTTCGCCGCCACTGGCCCGATACCCACATCACCATCCGAGGCGACGGGCATTATGGACGGCCCGAGGTCATGGCCTTCTGCGAGGCGGCCCATGTCGATTACGTGTTCGGTCTGCCGACCAACGCCGCGCTGCGCGCTGATCCGGTTATCGTCACTGCCGCCGATGCCTGCGCGGTCCGCCGCGCCGAGTGCCAACTCCCGGTCCTGCGCAGCTATGCCGAGACCCGCTACGGCGCGAAGAGCTGGAACCGCCAGCGCCGCGTCGTCGCCAGGATCGAGGCCAGCACGCTGGGCATGGATATCCGCTATGTCGTCACATCGCTAACCCAAGGCTCGGCTGAATACATCTATGACACGCTCTACTGTGCGCGCGGGCAGGCCGAGAACTTGATCAAGCTGCACAAGACCCAGCTGGCCAGTGACCGCACCTCGTGCCGGTCGGCGAACGCCAACCAGATGCGCCTGATCCTGCACACCGCTGCCTACTGGCTGCTGTGGCGCGTTCAGCAGGCGATCCCAAAGACCACCGCTCTGGCAAAAGCCGAGTTTACGACCCTGCGCCTGCGGCTGCTCAAGGTTGCTGCCCGCGTCATGGAAAGCGCCACCCGAATCCGCGTAGCGTTCGCCTCTGCGTGCCCCGATGCCGATCTGATGCGTGCCATCGTTCTCGCGCTCAAGCCTGCGCCGACGTAGCGGGCGCGGCAGTGCCGCAGAAACCCCGAGCCAAGTCCTTCAACCAGAAAAGCCCATCGATCACAGCGCGGTGAAACAGACGCCAGCGGTGCCGCACGCCCGCTCTACGCCGCCGCACGCAGCAGTGGCGTCAAGCTCGCGCCGAGAGGCGCCCAACCGCATCGCCGTGAATAAGAGAGGCTAGCGCCCCAGCGCAATGATGCGCTGCGCGATCAGGGTCAGCGCGTTCTGGTCGACCGGTGCCTGCGCGTCGTTCCAGGTGAGCGCGAGCACGTGCCATTCCCCCGCCTCGTCCTGCAGCAGCCAGGTGAGGTTGAGCACGCCCGGCTCCGAACCGCCCTTGTAGCCGACCCGTTGCCACTTGTCCGCGAGTGCGGCGGGAATGCCCCGGTTGATCGCGGTCGTTTCGAACCAGCGCGGATCGCCCCGGTCGAGCATGAAGCGCAGCAGGGCCCGCAGGTCCTCGGCGCTGGCGAACCATTCGACGTCGAGCGCGACCGGATCGCCGCCGAAGACCTGCGCGAGCCTCTCCAGTTCGATCTCCTCGCCCTCGAGCCCGGCGAGGATCGCGCGCCGCTCTTCCGGCCCGCCTGCGCGGTAGGCAGCGAGGCGGGCGGGGTCGCCGCCCTTCAGCAAAGACATCTCGCGGGTCTTGAGGAACGGCGTGTTGAGCCCGGGCGCGGCATGGCCGCTTTCGCGCATCACTTGGGCGACCCGGCCGCGTCCGAGGAGCGCGATGAGCTGGTCGGTCGCGGTGTTGTCGCTGATGGACATCATCAGGCCTGCCAGCGTGTGGAGGGTGAGCGGCGCGCCCGCGGGCCAGTCCTGCAGCGTCCCGCTCGGGAAACTCCGCTGCGACAGCTCGATCACGTCGTCCCAGCTGCGCCGGCCCTCGGCGATCTCCAGGGAGAGCGCGGCAAGGACATAGAGCTTGAACGCGGAGCCGATCGCGAGGGGTTGTCGTTCATCCATGGCGAGGACGGGGGTTCCGCCCGCGACCGGGCCGAAATAGACGCCGACCTCGCCCGGCAGCGCCGACAGATCCGCACGGATCTTCTCGATGCTGTCGTCGACCGGCCCGAATTCGCGCAGGAGGAGTTCGCTCACCCGGTTTTCCGCAGCCGGGTCGATCGCGATGCTGCCCTTGGCGAGGGCGCGCTCCATGCGGATTGCGATTGCCGCGCGGGTGCCGGTCGCGGGCTCGATCGCCTCGACCGCGATCGCAGCGCCGAACTGGCCGGTGAGCTGCCGCGAGATCGCCCGGAACCTTTCGGGCGGCACGTCGGCGAAGAAGCTGTCCGAGAACACGTCCTCGGGCGGGATGTCGCCGTTGATGACGCCGACGACCTCGTCCGCCCGCGTTTCGAGCGCGCTGCGCTCCGCTTCGGCTTCGGGCGGGGCGGTCTCCTGCGCCGCAGCCGGCGGTTCGAGTGCGAACAGCGCGGTTGCGGCGAAAAGCGACCGGGCGAGCATGGCGGGGCGGATCATGAGGGTTTCTCCTTTCAGAGACGGGGCGGCCGCGCGGGGGCGGGGGCCAATCCGTCGCGACGCGCCGCAGCGCCCCGGCCTGGTGGCGGTACTGGCGCTTCGGGTGGGCAAGGCTTGGGTCTTCCCGGCGCGGCTTCGATCTCGTCTTCCATGTCCCTTCCGTCCGGCCGCGCGGGGATTTCTTACGCGAGGGGGCACAAAAAGTCTACGCGCACGCTAGGGACATGGCGATCCGATCGGGCGAGGAGGAAAGAGCAGCAATGCCGAGCGAACCGTTCACTCTGACCAGCGCGGAGGGGCACGAATTGTCCGGCGCGCTCGAACTGCCGACGGGGCTGGTGCGCGGCGGGGCGGTGTTCGCGCATTGCTTCACCTGCACGCGGGCGAGCCGCGCGGCGGTGAGCGTCGCGCGCGCTCTCGCGGCGCGGGGGATCGCCTGCCTGCGCTTCGATTTTACCGGGCTTGGCGCGAGCGAGGGCGAATTCGGCCGGGCGGGCTTTCCCACCGACGTTTCCGATCTCGTCGCGGCGGCATCGGCGGTGAAGGAGCGGGTCGGCGCGCCGGTCCTGCTGGTCGGGCACAGCCTCGGCGGGGCGGCGGCGCTCGCGGCGGCGGCCCAGCTCGGAAGCGGGAGCGTGGCGGCGCTCGCGACCATCGCCGCGCCGTCGGACGTGGCCCATGCGCTCGGCGTGATGAAGGGCGACCACGACGCGATCCTGCGCGACGGGGAGGGCGAGGTGAGCATCGGCGGGCGCAGCTTTCGCGTCTCGCGCGCGTTTCTCGAGCGGACCGAGGCGACGAGCCTGCTCGACCTCGTCCGTGAAATGCGCGTGCCTTTTCTCGCGCTGCATTCGCCGAGCGACCCGGTGGTTGGGATCGACCACGCGAGCCGGTTGTTCGAAGCGGCCTATCACCCCAAGAGCTTCGTCAGCCTCGCCGGGGCGGACCACCTGCTTACCCGCGGCGAGGACGCCGAATTCGCCGCCGACATGATCGCAAGCTGGGCCGGGCGTTACCTGCCCCTGCGCGCGGACTGGCCCATGCCTGAGGAAGGGGTGGTGGTGCAGACCGGGCACGGCCGCTTCGGGACGGAGGTGCACACGGCGACCCACCGCTTCGTCGCCGACGAACCGCGCTCCCACGGGGGCGAGGACTCCGGGCCGACACCCTACGACCTGCTGCTCGCCGCGCTCGGCACCTGCACGGCGATGACGATGAAGATGTACGCGGACCGCAAGAAATGGCCGTTCGAGGGCACGCGCATCCACCTGACCCATGATCGCAACCACGAACAGGATTGCGAACACGCGCCAGAGGAAGAGGGGGCACGGATGGAGGCGCTCAACCGCGAGATCGAGCTGCTGGGCGATGCCCTGACCGAGGACCAGCGCGCCCGGATCATGGAAATCGCCGACAAGTGTCCGGTGCACCGCACGCTGGAGGGGCACCTCCACATCCACACGCGGGCCGCGGGCGATGCCGCCGATTAGACCCGCGGCAGCACCGCGAGGCAGAGGAAGCCGAGCTGGGCGAGCATCACCAGCGCCGTGGCCGCGCGCCACCCGTTCCCGGCGCGCTTCATGCCCCGTTCCCATGTCCAGCGGAAGATCGCCCCCGAGGCGAGCCCGCCCGCGGCGATGGTGAACCATCCGCTGACGCCGGAAAGCGCGACCGAGACGAGGGTGAGCGCGGCGAGCTGGACCAGCATCGCGCCGGTGAACCAGACGATCGGGATCGGGCGATAGGCGGTGTCGGGCACTTCCCAGTCGGGCAGCGAGGCATCGGGCCGCGAAATGCGCCGGTCGCCCGCCATGATGTCCTCCTCGCGCGGGTCGGGGTAGCGGCCCCGCCGGTCAGGCATCGATCAGGTCGCGGTCGACGTCGCTCGCATGGCTCTGGATGAAGTTGAAGCGGTGTTCCGGGTTGCGGCCCATGAGCTGGTCGACGAGCTGCTTGACCGCCGCGCGCTGTTCGAATTCGGGCGGCAGGGTGATCCGGATGAGGCTGCGCGTGTCTGGGTTCATCGTCGTCTCGCGCAATTGCTGCGGGTTCATCTCGCCGAGGCCCTTGAAGCGGCCGACCTCGACCTTCCTGCCCTTGAAGACCGTTTCCTCCAGCTCCCTGCGATGGGCGTCGTCGCGGGCATAGCGGCTCTCCTTGCCCGCCGATAGGCGATAGAGCGGGGGCTGGGCGAGGTAGAGGTGCCCCTGCCGCACGATCTCGGGCATTTCCTGGAAGAAGAAGGTCATCAGCAGCGTCGCGATATGCGCCCCGTCGACATCGGCATCGGTCATGATGATGACGCGGTCATAGCGCAGGTCGTCGGGCGAACAGTCCTTGCGCGTCCCGCAGCCGAGCGCGAGGACGAGGTCGGCGATTTCGCTGTTCGCGCGAATCTTGTCGGCGGTGGCGCTGGCGACGTTGAGGATCTTTCCGCGGATCGGCAGGATCGCCTGGCTCTTGCGGTCGCGCGCCTGTTTCGCGCTGCCGCCCGCGCTGTCGCCCTCGACGATGAACAATTCGGTATCGCGCCCGCCTTCGCCCGAGCAATCGGTGAGCTTGCCGGGCAGGCGCAGCTTCTTCGCATTGGTCGCGGTCTTGCGCTTGATCTCGCGTTCGGCCTTGCGCTTGAGGCGTTCCTCCATGCGCTCCATCACCTCTCCGAGCAGCGCCTTCCCGCGCTCCATGTTGTCGGCAAGGAAATGGTCGAAATGGTCGCGCACCGCGTTTTCGACGAGGCGGGCGGCCTCGGGCGAGGTGAGCCGGTCCTTGGTCTGCGACTGGAACTGCGGATCGCGGATGAAGACGCTGAGCATCACTTCCGCGCCGGTCATCACGTCGTCGGCGGAAATGTCCTTCGTCTTCTTCGCGCCCACGAGGTCGCCGAAGGCGCGCAGGCCCTTGGTCAGGGCGGCGCGCAGGCCCTGTTCGTGGGTGCCGCCGTCCGGGGTGGGCACGGTGTTGCAATACCAGCTGGTCGAACCGTCGGAATAGAGCGGCCAGGCGATCGCCCATTCGACGCGCCCCTGCGATACGCCGCCCTGCGCGGGGAAGTCCTGCCTGCCGGTGAAGGGCTGGCTGGTGACGCATTCGCGGCTGCCGACCTGTTCGGCGAGATGATCGGCGAGGCCGCCGGGAAACCGGAACGTGGCCTCGGCCGGCACGTCCGCGCCCGCGAGGCTTTCCGCGCAGCGCCAGCGGATCTCGACACCGGCGAAGAGATAGGCCTTGGAGCGGGCGAGCCTGAAGAGGCGCGCAGGCTTGAATTGGCGCTCGCCGAAGATTTCCGTGTCGGGTGTGAAGGTCACCGTGGTCCCGCGACGGTTGGGGGCTGCGCCGACGGTCTCGATCGGGCCAAGGGTCTGCCCCTTGGAGAACTCCTGCGCGTAAAGCTGCCTGTCGCGCGCGACCTCGACCCGCGTGTGGCTCGACAGCGCGTTGACCACGCTGATGCCAACGCCGTGCAGGCCCCCGCTCGTCGCATAGGCCTTGCCCGAGAACTTGCCCCCGGAATGGAGCGTCGAGAGGATCACCTCGAGCGTCGACTTGCCGGGAAACTTGGGATGTTCGTCGACCGGGATGCCGCGCCCGTTGTCGCTGATCGAGAGGCGGTTGCCTTCCTCGAGCCGGACCTCGATCCGGTTGGCATGGCCCGCCACCGCCTCGTCCATCGAATTGTCGAGCACTTCGGCGGCGAGGTGGTGGAGCGCGCGGTCGTCGGTCCCGCCGATATACATGCCGGGGCGGCGGCGCACGGGCTCGAGCCCTTCGAGCACCTCGATCGAGGACGAATCGTAATCGCCGCTCGAGGCGGGAGGGTTTTCGAACAGGTCGTCGGACATGGCGCCGTTATAGGGTGCGCGGCCCGCACCCCACAAGCCGCGCCCGGTCCCTTTTGCGCAGTTCCCGCAGGCCGCCCGGCTAGAAGCTGGTCGGGGCCGGTTCGACCTCGACGATCCGGCCGCCCGTCACCTTGCGGACCTCGAGCGCGCGTTCCGCCACGCCCGAACGCCGGAACCGGAACGCGCCGTCGATCCCGATGAAGGTCCGCCCGTAGAGATCCGTGCGCGGGAAGGGATCGCCGATCCGCCAGTCCTGCGCCATCCGCAGCGTCAGCAGCACCGCGTCATAGCCCAGCGTCGCGATGCGATAGGGCTTGCCGCCGAAACGCGATTCGTAGCTGTCGGCGAAGCGCTGGAAACGGTCGTCCGTCACGGCGGAAAAGATCGCGCCCTCGACCGCCGGCGCGCGGGTGAGGCTGCCCTCGCCGCTCCACAATTCGGTGCCGAGCAGGCGCGTACCTTCGGCCCCGTCGCGCTTGATCTCGGAAGCGGACTGCACCGCCGCGCGCGGGCCGTCGGCGATCAGCACGGTGTCGTAGCCGCCGTCCTCGCGCAGGCGCCGCGCGGCGCTGATGATCGAGGTGTTGCCGCGCGAATAGCGTTCGGTCGCGACGAGATTGCCGCCGAATGCATCGAGCGCGCGGCGCATGGCGTCGTAGGAGCGCTGGCCGTAATCGCCCTCTGGCACCAGGGCGGCGAAGGCGTTCGACCCGTTCTCGCGGGCATAGCGCACGGTGCGCTCGATCGACTGTTCGGGAATGTGCCCCATCAGCAGCACGTCCGCGCTGGCCGCGGAAACGTCGTTCGAAAAGGAGATCGCCGTAACCCCGGCGGGCCGCGCGGCGGCCTGCACGGCGGGGACATTGGCGGCAAGGAGTGGGCCGAGGATCAGCCGGTTGCCGTCCGCGATCGCGCGCCGCGCGGCTTCGCCCGCCCCGGCCGAGGTGTCGTAGGTGGTGATCCTGAGGGTGTTCGCATTGGTATCGAGCAGCGCCATCGTGGTCGCGTTGGCGAGGCTCTGGCCGACTTCGCCGGTGCTCCCGCCCATCGGCACGAGCAGCGCGACCCGGTGGCGCTGCTCGTCGCTCGGCAGCGCGGTCTCGCTCGGCTCCGGGGTCGGCGTCGACGGTTCGGGGCCGGTCGAGACGGTTTCGGTCTTGGGGATCAGCTGGCACCCGGCGAGCAGCGCCGCGCACCCGGCGAGCGCGAACGTGCGCCGGTTGAACACGCGCGCCGCTGCCCGGAGGCCGGTGCACACGCCGACCGCCGCCTCGGCGGCTTGACCGCGCGCAAAACCCGTGACCTTCATTCTTGCCGACCCCCGATACCTGCTTCAAAGACAGCCCGCCATGGCGATTGCTTACCCGGACCCTTCGAGCGAGACCCCGAGCGAACCGCTTGGCGCAGGGCTCTACATCGTCGCAACGCCGATTGGCAATCTCGGCGACATAACGCTCCGTGCAATCGACGTGCTGCGCCGCGCGACCCTCGTCGCGTGCGAGGATACGCGGGTGACCGGCAGGCTGCTGAAGGCGGTCGGGGCGCACACGCGGATGCAGCGCTATGACGATTACGCCTCGGACGAAACGCGCCGCCGGATCCTCGATCGGGCGCACGGCGAGGCGGTCGCGCTCGTCAGCGATGCGGGAACGCCGCTGGTTTCCGATCCGGGCTACCGGCTCGTGCGCGAGGCGCGCGCGGCCGGGATCGCGGTGACGACGATCCCCGGCCCCTGCGCGGCGATCGCCGGGCTGACGCTCGCGGGCCTGCCCAGCGACCGGTTCCTTTTCGGAGGATTCCTGCCGGTCAGGGACAAGGCGCGGCGCGAGGTGCTGGAGGAACTGGGAGCGGTGGAATCGACGCTGATCTTCTACGAAACCGGGCCGCGGCTCGTCCGCAGCCTTGAGGCGATGGCGCTGGCGTGGCCGGGCCGCACGGTCGCGGTCGCGCGCGAACTCACGAAACTGCACGAGGAATGCCGTCCGGGAAGCGCCGCCGAGCTCGCCGCGCATTACCGGGACCATCCGGCCAAGGGCGAGATCGTGCTGCTGGTCGGCCCTCCCGTCGCGGGACGCGAAGCCGCCGATCCCGACGCGCTTCTGGCCGGGGCGCTGGAGGACATGAGCCCGAGCAAGGCCGCCGCGAGCGTGGCGAAGGCGACCGGGCTCGACCGCAAGGCGCTCTATGCCCGCGCGCTGGAGCTGAAGGCGCGATGACCGGGAGCCGCCAGCGGGCCGAGCGACGCGGCCGCGAGGGCGAGGCCGAGGCGGCGCAATGGCTGGCGCTGCGCGGTTGGCGGGTGCTGGCGGAGCGCGTGAAGACCCCGCGCGGAGAGATCGACCTGATCGCGCGCAAGGGAAGCCTGCTCGGCTTCTTCGAGGTCAAGTGGCGCGCCCGCTGCGCCGACCTTGCCGATGCGATCGACGAGCGCCGCCTGCGCCGCGTCGCCGCCGCGGCCGAGATCGTCGCGGCCGACTATGCCGAGCCGGGCGACGATTTCACCATCGACGTCCTGCTGCTTGCACCCGGCCGCCCGCCGCGCCACATCGCCAACGCCTACCAACCCTGAGGAATTGCCATGAGCCTGCGCGTCGCCGTCCAGATGGACCCGATCGAGACGATCAACATCGAGGGGGATTCGTCCTTCGCGCTGATGCTGGCGGCGCAGGAGCGCGGGCACGAGGTGTTCGAATACCACGTCAACAGCCTCACGCTCGACGCCGACGACCGCCTTTGGGCCGAGGGCGCGCCGGTCACGGTGCGGCGAGTCGCAGGCGATCATTTCGAGAAGGGCGAGGCGCAGCGGCTCGACCTCGGGCGCGACGTGGACGTGGTGCTGATGCGGCAGGATCCGCCCTTCCACATGGGCTACATCACCGCGACCCACATGCTTGAGCGCATCCAGTCGGAGACGCTGGTGGTGAACGACCCCGTCAGCGTCCGCAATGCTCCCGAAAAGGTGATGGTGCTGGGTTACCGCCGCTTCATGCCGCCGACGCTCGTCACCCGCAGCGTGGAGGAAGTGCGCCGCTTCATGGCGCAGCACGGCGCGGTGGTGGTCAAGCCCATCCACGGCAATGGCGGCAAGGCGATCTTCCGCGTGCCCGAGAGCGGCGACAACCTCACCGCCCTGTTCGAGGTGTTCAACCAGACCTGGCCCGAACCGCACATGATCCAGCCCTTCCTGCCCGAAGTGGCGGAGGGCGACAAGCGCATCGTCCTCGTCGATGGCAAAGTCGCGGGCGCGATCAATCGCATCCCGGGCGAGGGCGAATTCCGCTCCAACCTCGCGATGGGCGGGAGCGCCGAGGCAACCCAGCTGACGGATCGCGAGCGCGAGATCTGCGAGGCGATGGGCCCCGATCTCAAGCGCCTCGGCCTGACCTTCGTCGGGATCGACGTGATCGGCGGCAGGTGGCTGACCGAGATCAACGTGACATCGCCCACCGGCATCGTCGCGATATCCAATTTCGATGGGACGGACGTTGCAGGCATGATCTGGGACGCGATCGAGACGCGTGTCGCGGCCCTGAAACGGCAGGCTTGAACGAATAGCCCGGCGGCGCGTTCGTTGCACATGACCGATCTCATCCTCGAGGTGATCCGCGAGGGCGGCTATCTCGGCATCTTCCTGCTGATGGTGATCGAGAACGTGTTTCCGCCGATCCCGTCCGAGGTCATCATGGGCTTCGGCGGCGTGCTGGTCGCGCGCGGGGACATGGCGCTCGTCCCGCTGCTGGTCTTCGGCACGCTCGGCACCGTCGTGGGCAACCTGTTCTGGTACTGGCTCGGTCGGCGCTGGAGCGAGGCGCAATTGCGCGCCTTCATCGACCGGTTCGGGCGCTGGCTGACCTTCGAATGGGACGAATTCACCCGTGCGCGCGATTTCTTCCGCCGGCACGGCGACTGGATCGTCTTCGTCCTGCGCTTCTCACCCGTCCTTCGCACGATCATCTCGCTCCCCGCGGGCCTCGCGGGCATGGGTTTCTGGCGGTTCTGCCTGTTCACCTTTCTCGGTTCGCTGATCTGGAACGTGCTCCTGATCCTGGGCGGCGCGGCACTGTCCGGCCTCATCGAAACCTACGAGGATGTCGCCAGCCTCGCGATCATCGTCAGCCTCGCGCTCGGCGTCGTGTGGTACATCTGGCGGGTGGTGACCTGGGAACCGGCCGAGCGGCACGGCGGGGGCGAGGACTAGGCCTTCTTCGCCCGCGGATGGGCGAGGCGGTAATTCTCGAGCAGGCTCGCCGCGTCGACCCTGGTGTAGATCTGGGTCGAGCCGAGCGAGGCGTGGCCGAGCAGTTCCTGCAGGCTGCGAAGGTCGGCGCCCGCGCCGAGCAGGTGCGTCGCGAAACTGTGGCGCAGCGCGTGCGGCGTCGCGCTGTCGGGGAGGCCGAGCGCGCGCCGCGCCCGGGCCGTCGCCCGCTGCACCATGCCGGGCGACAGCGGCCCGCCCTTCGCCCCGCGGAACAGCGGCTCCTTCGCGGAGAGCGGCCAGGGGCAGGCGGCGGCGTATTCGGCCACGGCGTCGCGGGTGATCGGGAGGATCGGAACCACGCGCTGCTTGCCGCCCTTGCCGGTGACCTGGAGCGTTTCGCCGAGCGGCACGTCGCGCCCCTGCAGGGACAGGGCCTCGGCAATGCGAAGGCCGCTGCCGTACATCAGCAGCAGCACCGCCCGGTCGCGCGCGCCGATCCAGTGCTCGCGCGCGCTGTCCCCGGCAAGCTCGGCGAGGTTCGCCGCGTCGTCGGGCGTGACGGGGCGGGGCAGGCCCTTCCTGAGCCGCGGCCCGCGCAGGCGCGGGGGCGCCGGGTCGGGATCGCCGCTTTCCGCGCGGGCGAAGGCGATGAAAGCCTTGAGCGCCGACAATTCGCGCGCCGCGCTCGCATTGGAGATTCCGCCCGCGCGCCGTGCGGCGAGGTGGCGGCGCAGGTCATGCGCCTCGATCGCCGCGACCTGTTCGAAGGCCGAAAGGTCGCGGGCGTGGACGAGCCGGCTCGCCGCGGCGACATAGGCGCGCACCGTGTGGGGCGAGCGGCGGCGGCTTTCGGCCAGGTGGCGCCGCCACGCGCCGAGCAGGTCCGCCGCGCTCACGCCGTCACCAGCGTATCCGCGACGAGTTCGCCCAGCAGCGCGTCGAGCAGACCCCTGCCGCCCGGCGCTACGCCGATCCGGGCCCCCTCGGTCCAGACCAGCTTCAGGCCGGCGAGGCGGGCGAGCGCCCGTTCGTCCACGAGATCGCCCCGCGCCATGCCGAAACGCGCCGCCAGTGCAGCGAGATCGACGCCCTCGGTCAGCCGCAGGCCCATCAGCAGCGCTTCAGCCGCCTGTTCGCCTGGCGCAAGGGCGCGCTGTTCGGCAATGCCGTGGCCGCGTCCGGCGACAGCGCCGAGATAGTTCTCGGGTTTCCGGTGCCGCACGGTCGCGAAGCCGCCGCGCCGTCCGTGCGCGCCCGGCCCGATTCCCGCGTAATCCGCGTAGCGCCAATAGGTGAGGTTGTGGCGGCTTTCTTCGCCGGGACGGGCGTGGTTGCTCGTCTCGTAGGCGGGAAGGCCCGCCGCCGAGGTCATGGCCTGCGTGAGATCGAAAAGTTCGGCCGCTTCGTCGTCGTCGAGCGGTTCGAAAACGCCGCGCCGCACATCCGTCGCAAAGCGCGTCCCCGGCTCTATCGTGAGCTGGTAGAGCGAGAGATGCGAGGTGCCCAGCGCCAATGCCCGCGCCAGCTGTTCCTCCCATTCGCGCGGAGTCTGGCCGGGCAGGGCGTAGATGAGATCGAAGGTCACGCGCGCGAAATGCGCCTGCGCCACCCCCAGCGCCGCCAGCGCCTCGTCCGCCCCGTGCAGCCGCCCGAGCCAGCGCAGCGTCTCGTCCTCGAGCGATTGGAGCCCAAGCGACACGCGGTTGATCCCCGCCCCCGCGAGCCCCGCGAAATTGGCCGCCTCGACCGAGGAGGGATTGGCTTCGAGCGTGATCTCGATCCCCTCGGCAAAGCCCCACAGGCGCTCCGCCTCCGCCAGCAGCGAGGCAACGAGCGCGGGCGGCATGAGCGAGGGCGTGCCGCCGCCGAAGAAGATCGAGCCGAGCCGTTCGCCCCCGCTTGCCGCCGCCTCGGCGCGCATGTCGGCGATCAGGGCCGCCTGCCATTCCCCGTGGTCGACACTGCTGCGGACATGCGAGTTGAAGTCGCAATAGGGGCATTTCTTCGCGCAGAAAGGCCAGTGGATATACAGGGCTCGGGCCAAGGGGCGGGCGCTTTCAGGCTTTGGTAAGATCGGGTGTTCCACCATGTAGGCGATGAGACTGCGCGCGACAATTCTGGCGGGCTGCGCCGCGCTCGCGGCGGCGATGGGCGTTGCCCATGCCGGCGAGGGTTCGGCACGGCGCGCGCCCTCCGCCGAGGCGGCGTGGCTCGCGGCGCACAACCGTGAACGCGCCGCCTTCGGCAGCGCCCCGCTCGCCTGGAACGCGGCGCTTGCTGACGAGGCCCGCGCCTGGGCGGCGCGGCTCGCACGGGAGAACGTCCTGCGCCATTCCGCCCGCCACGAGCGCGGCGGCACGGGCGAGAACCTGTGGATGGGCAGCGCGGGTTACTATTCGCCGTCCGACATGATCGCCGCCTTCACCGGCGAGAAGCGGCATTTCCGCGCCGGAACCTTCCCCCATGTCTCGCGCACCGGCAACTGGGCCGATGTCGGGCACTATACCCAGGTCGTATGGGCGGACACGCGCGAAGTCGGCTGCGCCGCGGCGCGCGGTCCGCAGTTCGACGTGCTGGTATGCCGTTACTGGCCCGCGGGCAATGTCATGGGCGAGCGCATCGCACCCGCCCGGCTCGCCGTTCGCTAGGCGTCGAACTGGTCCGCGACGAGCTTCGCGAAAGCATCGGCGCGGTGGCTGATCGCGTGTTTTTTCTCCGGCTCGATCTCGGCAAAGGTCATCTCGCCGCCCTCGGGCACGAAGACCGGGTCGTAGCCGAAGCCCATGTCCCCGCGCGGCGGCCAGGTGAGCGAACCGGCGCAGCGGCCCTCGTAGACCGCCTGTTCGCCGTCGGGCCAGGCGATCGCTAGGACGCAGTGGAACGCGGCCGAACGGTCGGTTCCGGGGCCGTGCGCCTGGAGCATCCCCTCGACCTTGCCCATCGCCATGTACCAGTCGCGCCCCGGATCGCCTTCGAACCATTGCCGCTCGGCCCAGTCGGCGGTGTAGACCCCGGGCCTCCCGCCGAGCGCGGCGACGCTGAGCCCGCTGTCGTCCGCAAGCGCTGCAAGCCCCGCCGCCGCGCTCGCGGCGCGCGCCTTGATCAGCGCGTTCTGGACGAAGGTGGTCCCAGTCTCGGGCGGCTCTGGCAGGCCGAGCGAACCGGCCGAGATGCACGTGATCCCGTAAGGTTCGAGCAGCGCGGAAATCTCCTTGAGCTTGCCCGGATTGTGCGTCGCGATGACGAGCGATCCGCCGCCCAGCCTGCGGGTCATTTCACCGCTTCCCTTTGCGCGGCGAAGATTTCATCGCAGCCCATCCGCGCGAGCCGCAGCAGGCGCAGCAGGCCTTCCTCGTCATAGGTCGCGCCTTCCGCCGTCGCCTGCACCTCGGCGATCCGGCCGCCGTCGATCAGGACGAAATTGGCGTCGGCGTCCGCGGCCGAATCCTCGTCGTAGTCGAGATCGAGCACCGGCGTTCCCCGGTAGATCCCGCAGGAGATCGCAGCGACCTGCGCGGCGACCGGGTCCTCCCTGATCTCGCCCGCCCGGATGAGCCCGTCGACCGCGAGCCGCAGCGCGACCCAGGCGCCCGAAATCGCCGCGGTGCGGGTGCCGCCATCGGCCTGGATGACGTCGCAATCGAGCGTGATCTGCCGCTCTCCGAGTTTCCTCAGGTCCACCACGGCGCGCAGCGACCGGCCGATCAGGCGCTGGATTTCCTGCGTGCGGCCCGACTGCTTGCCCCGCGCCGCCTCGCGCTGCCCCCGCGTATGGGTGGCCCGCGGGAGCATCGAATATTCGCCCGTGACCCAGCCTTCGCCCTTGCCCCGCATCCACGGCGGGACGTTGCGTTCGACGCTGGCGGTGCACAGCACCCGGGTGTCGCCGAAGCCGATCAGGCACGAACCCTCGGCGTGCTTGGTGAATCCGGTCTCGATCGTGATGGCGCGCATTTCGTCGGGCGCGCGGGAAGAGGGGCGCATGTCTGCTCCTGTGATTTCGCTGCCCTGCGCGCTTGGCGCAATCGCGGCGCCGCGGCAAGCGGGGCGTCCAAGACAAATTGAGTTTCGGCGCGCTTTTACCTAGCTAGGCCCCATGTCATCGCCTCCGATCACCGAACTCAGCAACCGCGCGCGCGAGATATTCCGGCTCGTCGTCGAAGGCTATCTCGACAGCGGGCAGCCGGTCGGGTCGAAAACGCTCGCCGCCGACGGGACGCTCAAACTTTCGCCCGCCTCGATCCGTTCGGTGCTGGCGGACCTCGAACGCCTCGGCCTGCTCGCCGCGCCGCATACGAGCGCAGGGCGAATGCCGACCGATGCCGGGCTTCGCATCTTCGTCGACGGGATGATGCGGATGTCCGAGCCGACCGAGGAGGAACAGGCCCGGATCGAAGCCCGCCTCGCCGAAAACGGCCCGGTCGAACAGGCCCTGCAGCAGGCGAGCGCGCTGCTTTCCGACCTGTCGGGGGCGGCGGGCATGGTGCTGGTGCCCGCGCGGGAACAGCGGCTGGCGCAGTTCAACCTGGTCGATCTCGGGCAGGGCCGGGCGCTGGCCGTGCTGGTGGGGGAGGACGGCGGGGTCGAGAACCGCGTGATCGAGCTGTCGGGCGCGCTCGATCCCGGCAGTCTCGACCGGGTGAGCAATTACGTCACCGCGCGCCTCTCGGGGCGCACGCTGGCCGAGGCGGCGCAGGCGATGCGGGCCGAGATCGAGGCGGGCGAAAGCCAGCTCGATGCGGCGAGCCGCGATCTCGTCGAACGCGGGCTTGCGGTGTGGAGCGCGGACAGCGAGCAGCGCCCGGTCCTGATCGTGCGGGGCGCGGCCAACCTCCTCGACGAGGCCGCGCTCGAGGATCTCGAACGGGTGCGCTCCCTGCTCGAGGACCTCGAGGACAAGCAATCGGTCGCCCGCCTGCTCGAAAGCGCGCGCGAGGCCGAGGCGACGCGAATCTTCATCGGCTCGGAGAACCGCCTGTTCGGGCTTTCCGGTTCCTCGGTCATCGCCTCGCCCTATCGCGACCGCGAAGGTCGGGTGCTGGGCGTGCTCGGGGTGATCGGGCCGACCCGGTTGAATTACGCGCGCGTGGTCCCCATGGTGGATTTCACCGCGCGGTCGCTGGGCCGGCGCATCGCCTGAAACACATCACCCAAGTCACATCAAACGCAGTCTGGAACCACCTGGAAATGAACGAGAACGACAAGCCGCAGGACGAAGCGGCCGAGGCCGAACTGAAAGGCGTGCCCGAGGAATTCCTGAAGGATTCGCCGGGCGATGACGCGGACGGGGAAAAGCGCGAGGCAGTGGGCAAGGAGAGGGGCGAGGACCTGTCCGAAGTGATCGCGCAGCTGAAGAACGATCTCGAGGCGGCGAGGCAGGACGTGCTCTATGCCAAGGCCGACACCCAGAACGTGCGCCGCCGGATGGAGAAGGACATTCAGGACGCGCGCAACTACGCCGCGACCGGCTTTGCCCGGGACATCCTGAGCGTCGCCGACAACCTTGCCCGGGCGGTCCAGGCGATCCCCGAATCCCTGCGCGAGGACGACAAGATGAAGGGCCTCGTGACCGGGATCGAGGCGACCCAGCGCGAGCTCGAAAAGGTGTTCCGCAGCCACGGTATCGAGCGTGTGCCCTCGGTCGGCCTGCCGCTCGACCCGAACCGGCACCAGGCCATGATGGAAGTCCCGACCGACGAACACGAACCGGGCACGGTCGTGCAGGAGATGCAGTCGGGCTGGATGATCCGCGACCGCCTGCTGCGCCCGGCGATGGTGGGCGTGGCGAAAAAGCCGGACTGAGCAATCCGCGTCGCGGGCCGAGGAACCCGCGCATGATCCTGTCCGTAGGTTATCCGAACAGGGGGGCCGTTACGGAGAGACCAACATGAAGGAGTTCCTCATCGCACCCGCGCTCGCCGCGAGCACGCTGGCGCTCGGCGCCTGTGCCGACAACTACGCCGCCGAAGGCGGGCTCGCGGGGGCTGCGGCCGGAGCCGGCGTTGCCGCGGTTACCGGCGAGAATATCACCACCTATGCCCTCGGAGGCGCCGCTGCGGGAGGCCTCGCGGGCTATTTCGTCGACAAGAACGACGAGTGCGACGGCTACTACCGGGACGAATATCTCGACGAGGACTGCTTCGGGGAGCCCGGCTATCCCGACGATCCGCGCTCCTGAGGCGCTTCAAAGGGTCGCACCCGGGAAACGGACGAGGACGTCGTAGGCGGACCTGTCCGCGACCCCGGCCAGCTTCACCCCGCGCCGCAGCAGGAAGGCGTGGCGCACGATCTCGGCCTGCTGCTCGATCCCGTAGGAGGTCAGCGGGCGGCCGGGCTTCAGCGCGTAGTCGTAACGGCAGAAGGGGTGGCGGTATAGCACGAGATACCAGCTCCCTTTCGTGCGCGTCTGCCAGACATGGGTGAGTTCGTGGATGAGCAGCCCCTGCCTGAACACGTCCTCACGCGCGAAATCGTCGCAATAGGCGCTGCCTTCCGGATGGAAATGGAGATGGCCGCGCGGGGCCATCGTCACCTTGCGTGGCTGCAGGGGAAACCACTTGCGCCGCCGGAGCTCTATTCGCGAATAATCGAGCGCATCGCCGAAGATGCCGCGCGCCAGTTCGACCTCGCCCGGCGTGAGCGGGCGGGCCGCGCCCCTGGGGCAGGCGGGCGGGGCCGCGTGGCCGCCGTTTCCGCCCGCAACCCTCGTCAGCGTTCTTCCCCGGCCGCGCGCACCTCGGCGTCGAATTCGTGCGTGGCCCCGCCCGCGAAGACCAGCGTCACCCTGGCCGTGCTGCCGGGGGCGATCGCCTCGGACGGCTCGAACACCATGACGTGCTTGCCGCCCGGCTCGAAGGCGACTTCGGTGCCCTTGGTGAGCGGGATAGGGTCCGCCGTGTTCATCTGCATCCGCCCGTCATATTCCATCACGTCGTGGACGTCGGCATCGCCCGCGCCCTCGACCCTGGCATCGCGGATCGTGATGCCCTTTTCCCCGTCATAGGCGAGGTCGAAATAGACCGCCGCCGGGTTGCCCTCGACCGGAGCGAGGACGAGCCGCGCGTCGGAAATCTCGATCCCGGCGACCGTGCCCTGCGGCGCCGTTTCGGCAGGGTCGTCGGCCTCGCCCTCGCAGGCGGCGAGCGGGAGGGTGGCGGCGAGCAGCATGAGCGCGAAGCGGGTTCTCACAGCATTCGAATTCACGTCGGTTTTCCCCTTTGTCATGGGCCGAACGCCCTAGAGCTGCCCATGCCTTGTGCCAAGCGAAACCGCTCCTATATCCCGCCAAGAATAGAGCCGCCGTGGGCCTTGCCGCTTCATGGGAGGTGCGAATTGGCGGTGTCCAACAACCAGCTATGGATGGGGTTAAAATGGGTAAAGTAATCGGTATCGACCTCGGCACCACCAATTCGTGCGTCGCCGTGATGGATGGGGGCAAGCCCAAGGTCATCGAAAATTCCGAAGGCGCGCGCACGACGCCCTCGATCGTCGCCTTCACCAAGGATGGTGAGCGCCTGATCGGGCAGTCGGCGAAGCGCCAGGCAGTGACCAACCCCGACAACACCCTTTTCGCGATCAAGCGGCTGATCGGCCGCCGTTTCGACGATCCCACGACCAAGAAGGACATGGAGATCGTCCCCTACACCATCACCAGGGGCAAGAACGGCGATGCCTGGGTCAAGGCCGGCGGCGAGGAATACAGCCCCTCGCAGATTTCCGCCTTCATCCTGCAGAAAATGAAGGAAACTGCCGAGAGCTATCTCGGCGAGACGGTGACGCAGGCGGTGATCACCGTCCCTGCCTATTTCAACGACGCGCAGCGCCAGGCGACCAAGGACGCAGGGCAGATCGCGGGGCTCGAAGTGCTTCGCATCATCAACGAACCGACCGCGGCCGCGCTCGCCTACGGCCTCGACAAGGAAGACGGCAAGACCATCGCCGTCTACGACCTCGGCGGCGGCACCTTCGATGTCTCGATCCTCGAGATCGGCGACGGCGTGTTCGAAGTGAAGTCGACCAATGGCGACACCTTCCTCGGCGGGGAGGATTTCGACAACGCGATCGTCGAACACCTCGCCGATTCCTTCAAGAAGAAGGAGAACATGGACCTTCGCAAGGACAAGCTTGCGCTCCAGCGGCTCAAGGAAGCGGCGGAAAAGGCCAAGATCGAACTGTCGAGCTCGGCTTCGACCGAAGTCAACCTGCCGTTCATCACCGCGCGCATGGAGGACGGTTCGTCCACCCCGCTGCACCTGGTCGAGACGATCACCCGCTCCGACCTCGAAAAGCTGGTCGACGGGCTGATCCAGCGCACGCTCGATCCCTGCAAGAAAGCGATGAGCGATGTCGGCGTTTCCAAGGACGACATCGACGAGGTGATCCTTGTCGGCGGGATGACCCGGATGCCCAAGGTGCGCGAGACGGTGGAGAAGTTCTTCGGTTCGAAACCGCACACCGGCGTCAACCCCGATGAAGTCGTGGCCATGGGCGCGGCGATCCAGGCGGGCGTGCTGCAGGGCGACGTCAAGGACGTGCTGCTGCTCGACGTGACCCCGCTTTCGCTCGGCATCGAGACGCTGGGCGGCGTGTTCACCCGCATGATCGACCGCAACACGACCATCCCGACCAAGAAGACCCAGACCTATTCGACCGCCGAGGACAACCAGAACGCGGTGACGATCAAGGTCTACCAGGGCGAGCGCGAGATGGCCGCGGACAACAAGCTGCTCGGCAATTTCGATCTCGTCGGGATCCCGCCGGCGCCGCGCGGCGTGCCGCAGATCGAGGTGACCTTCGACATCGACGCGAACGGCATCGTCTCCGTCAGCGCCAAGGACAAGGGCACCGGCAAGGAGCAGACGATCAAGATCCAGGCCTCGGGCGGCCTTTCGGACAACGACATCGAACAGATGGTGCAGGATGCCGAGAAGTTCGCCGAGGAGGACAAGAAGCGCCGCGCCCTGGCCGAGGCCCGCAACCAGGCCGACAGCCTCGTCCATGCGACCGAAAAGCAGCTCGAGGAGCATGGCGACAAGATCGACGCCGGGCTCAAGACCGAGATCGAGGGCGCCATCGGCGAGGTGAAGACCGCGCTCGAGGGCGATGATCCCGACGCGATCAACGCCAAGAGCGAGGCGCTGAGCCAGCTCGCGATGAAGATGGGCCAGGCGATCTACGAGAAGGAGCAGGCCTCCTCGGCCGAGACCGGCGATGCCGGGGCCGAGACGGCTGCGGATGCCTCCTCGGGCGACGAGGACGTGGTCGACGCCGAATTCTCCGAGGTCGACGAAGACAAGAAGGGCTGAGCCCCGATGGAAAGCGCCCCGCCGCCGACGCCGCTCCGCAAGGACCGGCGATCGGCGGCGGGCCTTTGACGGGGGATCAGGACCGCCATGTCCCAGACGAAGATCGACTATTACCAGACGCTCGGCGTGTCGCGCGATGCCGACGGCGCCACGATCAAGAGCGCCTATCGCAAGCTCGCGATGAAATTCCACCCGGACCGCAATCCGGGCGATGCCGAGGCCGAGGCGAGGTTCAAGGCCGTGGGCGAGGCCTATGAATGCCTCAAGGACCCGCAGAAGCGCGCCGCCTATGATCGCTACGGCCACGAGGCCTTCACCCAGGGAATGGGCGGCGGTTTCGGCGGGGGCGGCTTCGGCGGCGGCCATCCGGGCGATTTCACCGATATCGGCGACATCTTCGAAACCATCTTCGGCAGCGCCTTCGGCGGCGCGCGCGGCCCCCGCACCCAGGCGCGGCGCGGGGCGGACCTGCGCTTCGACCTCGAGGTGACCCTCGAAGACGCTTTCCACGGCAAGTCGACCGAGGTCGAGATCGAGGTCAGCCAGTCCTGCGACACCTGCGATGGCACCGGCGCGACCCCGGGCACGGGCGAGCGTCAATGCAACCTGTGCGGCGGCATGGGCGCGGTCCGTGCGAAACAGGGCCTTTTCGTGGTCGAGCGTCCGTGCCCGACCTGCGCCGGGCGCGGCGTGGTGATCGAGGATCCGTGCAAGGCCTGCCTCGGCGAAGGCCGGGTCGACCGGCCCCAGGCGCTGAAGGTCGACATTCCTCCCGGGGTCGACACCGGCACGCGCATCCGCCTGACGGGCAAGGGCGAGGCCGGTCAGCGCGGCGCACCCCCGGGCGATCTCTACATCTTCATCCACGTGAAATCGCACGACCTGTTCGAACGCGAGGGCACGACTCTCGCGACCCGCGTGCCGATCAGCTTCACCACCGCGGCGCTCGGCGGCTGCGTCGAGATCCCTGACCTCGACGGTTCGACCAACCGGATCGACATTCCCGCCGGGATGCAGTCGGGCAAGCAGCTGCGCGTGCGCGGTGCCGGGATGCCGGTGCTGCAGGGCCGCGGGCGGGGCGATCTCGTGGTCGAGATCATGGTCGAAACCCCGACGAGGCTGACCCGCAAGCAGAAGGAAATCCTGCAGGCCTTCCGCGAGACGGAAACCGGCGACGAATGCCCCGAGAGCCGCAGCTTCCTGTCGAAACTGAAGGACGCTTTCGGCGGCTGAGCGAGCCCGGCGACCGCTCTAGCCTCTCTTATTCACGGCGATGCGGTTGGGCGCCTCTCGGCGCGAGCTTGACGCCACTGCTGCGTGCGGCGGCGTAGAGCGGGCGTGCGGCACCGCTGGCGTCTGTTTCACCGCGCTGTGATCGATGGGCTTTTCTGGTTGAAGGACTTGGCTCGGGGTTTCTGCGGCACTGCCGCGCCCGCTACGTCGGCGCAGGCTTGAGCGCGAGAACGATGGCACGCATCAGATCGGCATCGGGGCACGCAGAGGCGAACGCTACGCGGATTCGGGTGGCGCTTTCCATGACGCGGGCAGCAACCTTGAGCAGCCGCAGGCGCAGGGTCGTAAACTCGGCTTTTGCCAGAGCGGTGGTCTTTGGGATCGCCTGCTGAACGCGCCACAGCAGCCAGTAGGCAGCGGTGTGCAGGATCAGGCGCATCTGGTTGGCGTTCGCCGACCGGCACGAGGTGCGGTCACTGGCCAGCTGGGTCTTGTGCAGCTTGATCAAGTTCTCGGCCTGCCCGCGCGCACAGTAGAGCGTGTCATAGATGTATTCAGCCGAGCCTTGGGTTAGCGATGTGACGACATAGCGGATATCCATGCCCAGCGTGCTGGCCTCGATCCTGGCGACGACGCGGCGCTGGCGGTTCCAGCTCTTCGCGCCGTAGCGGGTCTCGGCATAGCTGCGCAGGACCGGGAGTTGGCACTCGGCGCGGCGGACCGCGCAGGCATCGGCGGCAGTGACGATAACCGGATCAGCGCGCAGCGCGGCGTTGGTCGGCAGACCGAACACGTAATCGACATGGGCCGCCTCGCAGAAGGCCATGACCTCGGGCCGTCCATAATGCCCGTCACCGCGGATGGTGATGTGGGTATCAGGCCAGTGGCGGCGAAGATGGCGCACCAGACGCCGGATATGCCCTGCCGCCTCCTTGCCAGAAGGCGTCTTGCCCGTGCGCAGCAGCATCGCCACCGGCCGGCCCGTTGCCGTGTCGTAGACATGGATCGGCAGGAAGCAGCGCTCCCCATGATGTCCGTTCCAGAAGGAGAGTTGCTGATAGCCGTGCACGACGTCGCAGGTGTCATCGATATCCAGCGTCACCGCCGCCGGCGGAGTGGGGTAGCTGGCGCAGTAGATGTCGATCATGATCCCCAGCATCTTTGCCAGCTCGCGCGTGCTCGGCGCATTCTCCCAGCGGCTCATCGTCGGTTGGCTGGCCAACCCCGCACCCGATCCCGGCAGCTTGCCCAGCGCAAGGCGGAAGCCCGGATCATCGCGCAGAGCGTCGAGATCATCGGCATCCTCATAGCCGCAGGCGATCGCGAACATCCGCGCGCGCAGGATATCTTCAAGCCGATGAACCACCCGAGCAGGATCGCGCGGATCGGCAATACACGCCGCAAGCCGCTGGCAGAGCCCCATCATGCGCTCGGCCTGAGCCAGCACCAGGACCCCGCCATCCGAGGTCAGCCTGCCGCCGTCAAACGCAGCTGTGACCTTCTTGCCGCGCACTGCTGGAAACGAAAATACGGACGCGCTATCATCGCATCCGGCGGGTGTGGTCTGTGGCATATTTTGCCCCGTTGCAGGTCTGGCTTAAGCAACCACATTCCTACAACAATGCAAATGCTTACGCCACTCCCGCCAACCCGTCAGACCACCGCCGGTGAATAATCCGGGCTAGCCGAGCCGGTCGCCGACCTCCGCGCGGATCGTCGCGAGAAGGCCCGCCCCGCAGCGTCCGGCCTCTGCCTCCTCCTCCAGGATGGCGAGGAAGGCCGCGCGCTTGACCCGGCGGCTCGCCTCTTCGGGTACCGGGCTTTCGAGCGTCGAGGCGACGAGGTCGATCATGCGCTCCGCCCCGTGCAGCCGGCCCCACAGGTAGTCGTTCTCGCGGTAGGCGCGGCTGAAGAACGCCCCGAAATTGTAGAATTCGACCCCGCGCAGCGTCGCCTTGGTGCCGCCCTTCCGGATCGAGCTCGCGTCGGCGGGCGAGATGCGGTCGACCTTGACCGGGTTGTATTCGTCGAGGCCCTCGCGCTGCAGCAGCGGCAAGGTGGCGACGTCGTAGAAGGGAAAGCCGAGATAGGTCAGCAGCATCCGCCGCTTGAGGCTGCGCGGCATCTCCTCGAGCGCGGCGGCGAGCCGTTCCTCCGCCGCAGCGTCGGTTTCGGGCAGCAGGCGGCGCGCGGCGAGATGGTCGAGCACGGCGCCCGGATCGTCCAGCACGTTCTCGGCGAGGGCCGCGAAATCGCCGTCGACCATCTCGCTGTCGTCGGCCGCGCGATAGAGCGCGAGGATGTCGTAGATCCGCTCCCGCGCGAGGTCGAGCGCGTCGTCGGGAATGTCCGGATCGACCTCCCAGTCGCGCGACAGGCGGCGGGCGAGCAATTGCAGCCGCCGGATGCGGAAACCGATGTCGTGCGCGCGCAGGAAAGATATCGCTTCCTCGCTCGCGAGGCCATCGTCCCCGGTCAGCGTCTCGAGCCCGCGGCGCGCCAGTTCGGCGCGCAGGACCTCGCCCAGGAGACCGGCGTCGCCGAGGCCGAGTTCGGGCGCGGCGGCGAGCGTCAGGCGGGCGAGCCGATCGACCAGCGCGGTGAACTTTGTCTGGACATAGGCGGAAAAGGCGTAGCCCGCGCGGCTCGCGGCGGCCTCGTGCGCCTTGGCCCGCCAGATCGCGAGGCGTCGCGGCGTCGGCCGGTCGAGAAAGAAGGTCCGCCCGAACAGGCGCTCGACCGCTCCGTCGATTTCGGGCCGCATCCCCATCACGATCCGGCGCAGCCGGGCGGCGTCGCGCGATTGCTGCTCGATCCGCTCGAGGTCGTCGCGGATCGGCTGCTCGCGCGGGATGGTCGAAAGCGAACCGAAGATCGCGCCGAAGAAACCGACCGGGTGCGCCGCCTCGTCGCGCAGCGCCCGGACCCGGTCGGGGCTGGGGTCGACATAGACGAACCGGCGATCGACCTCGCGCTGGGCAGGCCGCCCGCCGAGCGCGCGCAGGGCCGCGCCGAACGGGGCGTTGACGAGCACCGATCCGTCGATCAGCGCGACCTGCTGCGCCGTATCCTTCTTCACGTGCCCCGGCATGATCCGCGCAAGGAAGGCGTCGCGGCTGTCCCAGCGTAGCCCCTTCTCGGCCGCAAGCCGGTCGATTTCCGCCAGTTCGAGCGGCGGAAAGGCCCCCGGAAAGCTCGCCGTCGCGCGTGCCGCCAGCACCAGTTCGAGCGGATCGGCAATGCCAACACCCGGCTCCGCGCCGACCTTCGAACGGAAGGCGATCGGCATTCGATGCTCGGTCTCCTGCACGATGGGGGGCGAATGGAGCCGCAGGAGTTCGACATGGCCGCGGAAATCGGTCGCGGTGACGGCGAGGTCGAGCGGATGGCCGGGCGGCAGGAGGGGCGGGCCGGGCGGCCCGGCGGCCATGCTCGCCAGCGCTTCGTAAAGCATGGCGGAGAAGCGGTCGCCCGAGAAGGGCGGACTGAACCAGCGCCCCCGCACCAGGCGCGAAACCTTGTGGCGCACCTCGGCGCGGGTCTCGGGCGAGACGCTCTCGCTCACCGCGTTGCCGGGGCGGGTGAGGAACCATTCGGCGATCGGCTGCGCCCAGATCTTGGCGAAGCGCCAGAGCGGCTCGGCCTCGGGATCGGTCAGTTCCGCGACATCGGCGTTTTCCAGCCAGAGGTCGGTGAGCGGCTCGAGGCTGTGGCCCGAATGGAGCGCCTGCGCGAGAAAGACCGCGTTGATTCCGCCTGCACTCGCCCCGGTCAGGATGTCGGGCAGGACCCGCACGCGCAGGTTTCGCTCGCGCTCGATCTCCCCGAGGAAATCGCGATAGACCTCGGCCACGCCCGCCAGTTCGCTCGGTTGGTCGGGATGCGAGAGGAAGGCACGGCTCGCCCGGGCGAGATGCCAGATCTCCTTCGTGACGCCGTGCATGTAGACCGCGAGGCTGACCCCGCCGTAGCATACCAGCGCTAGCCTCAGTTCCTTCTGGCGCATCGCGACGGTCCCTAGAGCATGGGCGCACGCGGATGCAATTGCGTTCAGCCTTTGTTCCGGTTACACGCGGGGCATGGCGAAGGCGAAGAAACGATTTGTGTGCCAGGCCTGCGGCAGCGTTTCCTCGCGCTGGCAGGGGCAATGTCCCGATTGCGCGGAATGGAACAGCATCGTCGAGGACGTGCCCGCGACCGTCTTTTCGCAAAAGCACGACTTGTCGAGCGGGGGGCGCAGGCTCGAATTCGTGCCGCTCGACCGGGAGACGCCGCTTCCCCGGCGCCGGACGACGGGGCTCGCCGAATTCGACCGCGCGCTCGGCGGCGGGCTGGTGCCGGGTTCCGCCGTGCTGATGGGAGGCGATCCGGGGATCGGCAAGTCCACCCTGCTGCTCCAGACCGCGGCGACCATCGCGCGTTCGGGCGCGGACGTGGTCTATGTCAGCGGGGAAGAGGCGGCGGGACAGGTGCGCCTGCGCGCGGCGCGCATGGGTGTGGCGGACGCCCCGATCCGGCTCGCTTCGGAAACCTCGGTGCGCGACATCCTGACGACGCTGGGCGCGGGCGAGCCGCCGGCGCTGCTCGTGATCGATTCGATCCAGACCATGCACTCCGACACGATCGAGGGCGCGCCCGGCACGGTCAGCCAGGTGCGCGGCTGCGCGCTGGAACTGATCCGCTACGCCAAGGCGAGCGGCTGCGCGCTGGTGCTCGTCGGGCACGTGACCAAGGACGGGACGATCGCGGGTCCGCGGGTGCTCGAACACATGGTCGATGTCGTGATGAGCTTCGAGGGCGAGCGCAGCCACCAGTACCGCATCCTGCGCGCCCTGAAGAACCGCTTCGGCGCGGTCGACGAGATCGGCGTGTTCGCGATGGGGTCCGAAGGGCTGGACGAAGTCGCCAATCCCTCCTCGCTGTTCCTGTCGGGCCGCGACCAACCGCTCGCAGGAAGCGCGGTGTTCCCGGCGCTCGAAGGCACGCGGCCCGTGCTGGTCGAGATCCAGGCGCTGATCGTGCGGCTGCAATCGGGCGCGACCCCGCGCCGGGCGGTGGTGGGTTGGGACAATGGCCGGCTCGCCATGCTGCTCGCCGTGCTCGAATCGCGCTGCGGGCTCAATTTCTCCTCGGCCGAGGTCTATCTCAACATCGCCGGGGGATATCGCCTGTCGGACCCGGCTGCGGACCTCGCGGTCGCCGCCGCGCTCGTCTCGGCGCTGGCCGACCGACCCCTGCCGGACAAGGCGACCTTCTTCGGCGAGGTTTCGCTCGCCGGGGAGATCCGCCCCGTCGCCCGTTGCGAACTGCGCCTGCGCGAAGCGGCCAAGCTCGGTTTCGCGAAAGGCTTCGGCCCGGTCGGTGCTCGCACCGGCCCTGCGGAAATCGACTATCGCGGGCTTCTGGGCCTTTCGAACCTCGTTGACCAGGTGATGGCGAGCGCATAACCGGGCTGGTGAATGACCGGGTTCGACATCATCGTCTTCATCGTCGTCGGCATAGCGGCGATCGGCGGCTTCCTGCGCGGTCTGGTGCAGGAGGTGCTGAGCCTTGCCTCGTGGATACTGGCCGCCTTTTCGGTCTATTACCTCCACGATAGCGTGACCGACGCGCTGCGCGAAATCTACGATGCCGAACCGGCGAGCCCGCTGCTCGCCTTCGCGCTGCTGCTCCTCATTCCCTATGCGGCGATGAAGGTGATCGCCGGCAATGTCGGCGAGGCGTCGCGCAACTCGATTCTCGGCCCGATCGACCGGGTGCTGGGCTTCGGCTTCGGCGCGGTCAAGGGCGCGCTGATCATGGTCTTCGCCTTCTCGATCCTCGTGCTCGGTTTCGACACGGCCTGGGGCTACAAGGGGCGGCCGGCCTGGATCACCACCGCGCGGACCTATCCGGCGGCCGACGCCTTCTCGCAGGCGCTGGTGCAGATGATCGACGAACGCCGCGCGGCCCTGCGCGCCGAAGAGGAAGCGGCCGAGGCCGCGGCTGCGGAACGGTGAGCGGCGCTCCCGCCGAACGCGCCGGGAAGCTCTATTCGCCGAGCCTGCTCGCGCTCGCCGCCTCGCTCGCCGATTACCCGCTTTCAGGCGATTTCGCCCTGAGGGGCGAGGGACGCTCGCGCACCTGCGGTTCGACCATCGCGATCGGGTTCGACCTCGACGCAGCGGACCGCATCGCGCGGGTCGGGATGCAGGTTTCCGCCTGCGCGGTGGGACAAGGTTCGGCAGCGATCCTCGCCGGCGGGATCGCGGGCAGGACCTGCACGGAGCTTGCCGCCGCGGCGGACGCGCTGGAGGCGTGGATCGGCGGTGAGGGCGCGCTTCCCGACTGGCCCGGGATCGAGGCGCTCGCCCCCGCGCGCGCGCATCCCGGCCGTCACGGCGCGCTGCTCATGCCGTGGAAGGCCGCGCAGGGCGCGCTTTGACAAGCCGGCGCCAGCGGCTAGGAAGGCCGCTTTCTTGTCACGTCATGGAGGACCGGGCGCTGCCACGCGCCCGGCGGGGAACGGGATCAGATGGCAGAAATACAGGCAGGAGCAGGGGCGGGAGCACCGGCTGCGATGTCCGGCCAGGGCGCAGCGGCCACGCAGCGCGAGCCGACCGACCGGGAAATCAAGCTCGTCATCGGCGCATCGAGCGCGGGGACCGTTTTCGAATGGTACGATTTCTTCATCTACGGAACGCTCGCCTACATCCTCAAGGATGCGTTCTACGACGTTGAAAACGATACGCTGGGCCTGCTGCTGGTGTGGTCGACCTTTGCCGTGGGCTTCGCCTTCCGCCCGATCGGGGCGATCCTGTTCGGCTTTCTCGGCGACAGGCTGGGGCGCAAGTACACCTTTCTCGTCACCGTCACGCTGATGGGCATCGCGACCGCCGGGGTGGGCTTCATCCCCACGGTCGACACGATAGGGGTGGCCGCGCCGATCATCGTCATCGGCCTGCGCGTCATCCAGGGCCTCGCGCTCGGCGGCGAATACGGCGGCGCGGCGATCTACGTGGCCGAACACGCGCCGCCCGAAAAGCGCGGCTTCTACACCAGCTTCATCCAGGCGAGCGTCGCCGGCGGGTTCGTCCTTTCGATCATCGTCGTGCTCGCCTGCCGTTTCGTCATTCCTGCTGACGATTTCGCCGCCTGGGGCTGGCGCGTGCCGTTCCTCCTTTCGATCGTGCTGCTCGCCATTTCGCTGTGGATGCGATTGATGCTGTCGGAAAGCCCGGTGTTCCAGGCGATGAAGACCGAAGGGCGGATATCGGGCAATCCCTTCGTCGAAAGCTTCACCTATCCGGGCAATCCCAAGCGGATCTTCGTCGCGCTGTTCGGGATCACCGGGGTGCTGACGACGATCTGGTACACCGCCTTCTTCTCCGCCCTCAGCTTCCTCAAGGGGCCGATGCATGTCGATGCCCGGACGGTCGAGCTCATCCTGCTGGTCGCGGGCGGGATCACGATGAGTTTCTATCTTTTCGTCGGCAAATGGTCGGACCGGGTCGGGCGCAAGCAGCCGATCGTGCTCGGCGCCGTGCTGACGCTCGTCCTGCTTTTCCCGGCGTTCTGGGGCATGGGCCAGCTTGCCAATCCCGCCATCGCCGAGGCGGCCGAGCGCGCGCCGGTCACGGTTTCCGGCCCTGCCTGCGTGACCGACCCCTTCGCCGAACTGTTCGACCGCGAACAGACCGATTGCGGCAAGATCCTCGAAACGCTCACCGCTTCGGGCGTGCCCTACACCCTGCTGGACGGCGCGGACAACCTCGCGCTGACCGTGGGGGGCGAACAGGTCGCGCTGGAGGAGGCGTGGTTCGAGGACGGCGCGGCCCGGCGCGAGGGCATCCACGCCGCGCTTTCCCAATACGGCTTCGACTTCACCAGCCAGCAGCCGCCCTTCGCCAACGTGCTGGGGATCATCGGCATCCTGCTCGGGCTCGGGATGCTCTCGGCGCTGACCTACGGGTCGGTCGCCGCACTGCTTTCGGAGATGTTTCCCCCGAAGATCCGCTATTCCTCGATGTCGATCCCCTATCACATCGGTGCGGGCTATCTCGGCGGGTTCCTGCCGCTGATCGCCGGAGTGATCGTGGCGAGCACGGGCAACATCTATGCGGGGCTATGGTACACGTGGATCGTGGTCGGCTTCGGGCTGATCGTCGCGCTCTGGGGCATTCCCGGCGGCCCGCCGCGCGATTTCGAAGAGAGCCATGGGAGCTGACCCGCCCGCGCCCACGCTGCGGCTCGACATCGACACGCAAGCGCTCGCGGCGAACTGGCGGGCGATGGATGCGCTGTCGGGCAGGGCCGCGGCGGGCGCGGCGGTCAAGGCGGATTGCTACGGGCTCGGGGCGGACACCTGCGTCCCCGTGCTGCGCGAGGCGGGGTGCCGTCATTTCTTCGTCGCCCACTGGAGCGAGGTCGCAGGCGTCGCCCGCCACGTCCCGGCGGGCGAGATAGCCGTCCTGCACGGCCCCGTCACCCGCGCGGAAGCGGACTATGCGCGCGCGGTCGGGGCGGTGCCCGTCATCAACTCGCCGGAACAGGCGCGCACCTGGAGCGCAGCGGGCGGGGGGCCTTGCCACCTCATGGTCGACACCGGCATCAACCGGCTCGGCGTGGCGCTGCGCGATCTCGCCGACCCGGCGATCGCCGCGCTCGAGATCGACGTGCTGATGAGCCACCTCGCCTGCGCCGACGAGGACAGCCCCATGAACCCGCGCCAGCTCGAGGCGTTCCGGGCCGCGTGCGGGCAGGTGCCGCATCGCCGGGCGAGCCTCGCCAACAGCGCGGGGATCGCGCTCGGCCCCGATTACGCCTTCGACCTCACCCGGCCCGGCCTCGCGCTCTATGGCGGCGTGCCGCGCGCGGAGCTTGCGCCGATCGTGCGCCCGGTCGCGCGGCTTGCCGCGAAGCTCATCCAGTGCCGCACGATCGAGCCGGGCGAAAGCGTCGGCTACAACGCCGCGTTCACCGCCCCTGCCGCGATGCGGGTCGGCACGGTCTCGCTCGGCTATGCCGACGGCTTCCTGCGCGCGCGCGGACCGGGCGGTGCCTTCGCCAGCGCGGGGCGGGGCCTGCCCATCCTCGGCAAGGTTTCGATGGACATGGTCGTGGTCGATCTCGCCGCAGCGCCCGATCTCGGCCCCGGCGATTGGGTCGAGGTGCCTTTCGATCTCGTCGATGCTGCGCAGCAAACCATTCTTTCGCAATACGAATTGCTGACCTTGCTGGGTGCGCGGCTGAAGTCCTGAGAGCTTTGTGTTGCCCTGCACAATGTGCAGGTGCTAAGGTCCGCAACCTTCTAATGGGCCGGGATCCGATCATGGGACGCAAGACGAACGAGACGGTCGCAGACGGCGGCGAGGCGATCATCATCAAGAAATACGCCAACCGGCGCCTCTACAACACGTCTTCTTCGAGCTACATCACCCTGGACGACCTGGCCGCGATGGTGCGCGAGAACATCGAGTTCGAGGTGCTCGATGCGAAGACCGGGGACGACATCACCCATTCGATCCTGACCCAGATCATCATGGACGAAGAAGCCAATGGCGGCCAGATGCTGCCCGTCAGCTTCCTGCGCGAGCTGATCGGGATGTACGGCCATTCGATGCAGGCGATGATGCCCTCCTATCTCGAAGCGAGCATGGAGAATTTCCGCCAGAACCAGACGAAGATCCGCGAAGCCTTCGAGAAGGGGCTGACCACGGGGCCGCTCGCCGCGATCCATGAAACCAACATGGCGATGATGCGCGCCGCGACCGGGGCCTTCATGCCGGGCGCCAAGCCCGCGCCCGAAAAGACGGTGCGCCGCAGCGACAACGGCGCATCGGCCTCGAAGGAGGAGATCGCCGCCTTGCGCGAACAGATGGCGGCGATGCAGAAGAAGCTGGACGAACTGGGCAAGTAGCACCTAGGGCGCTGGCGCGCGGCCCCCGCGCGTCCACCCCCATGTCAGCAGGAACAGGTCCCGTGTCCCAGATCCGCCACGCGCTTTCTGTCCGGCGCGAAGACGATTTCGCCAAGTGGTATCAAGAGGTCATCGCCGCCGCCGACCTCGCCGAGGAATCGGGCGTGCGCGGCTGCATGGTGATCAAGCCGTGGGGCTACGGCATCTGGGAACGCATCCAGCGACTGATGGACGACCGGATCAAGGCGGCGGGCATTGCGAACGCCTATTTCCCGCTGTTCATCCCGCTCGCCAATTTCGAGCGCGAGGCCAGCCATGTGGAGGGCTTCGCCAAGGAAATGGCGGTCGTCACCCATCACCGCCTGATCGCCGATGGCAAGGGCGGGCTGATCCCCGATCCCGACGCGAAGCTGGAGGAGCCGCTGGTCGTCCGCCCGACTTCGGAAACGATCATCGGCGATGCCATGGCGCGCTGGGTCCAGAGCTGGCGCGACCTGCCGCTGATGCTCAACCAGTGGGCCAACGTGGTCCGCTGGGAAATGCGGACGCGGATGTTCCTGCGGACCAGCGAATTCCTCTGGCAGGAGGGGCATACCGCGCACGAAAGCCGCGAGGACGCGGTCGCGGAAACGCACCGCGCGCTCGAGATGTATCGCGCCTGCGTCGAAGAGGATCTCGCCGTGCCCGTGATTGCGGGCGAAAAGCCGGAGAACGAGCGTTTC
Source organism: Erythrobacter sp. HL-111 (assembly GCF_900105095.1). Lineage (NCBI taxonomy): Bacteria > Pseudomonadati > Pseudomonadota > Alphaproteobacteria > Sphingomonadales > Erythrobacteraceae > Erythrobacter > Erythrobacter sp. HL-111. The sequence goes on from NZ_LT629743.1 coordinate 706,917, forward strand.
CCCGGCGCGGTCGAAACGTGGTCGATCGAGGCGATGATGCAGGACGGCAAGGCGCTCCAGGCGGGGACCTCGCATTATCTCGGGACCAATTTCGCGAAGGCCGCGGGCATCCAGTACCAGGACCGCGAGGGCACGCAGCAATTCTGCCACACGACCAGCTGGGGCACCTCGACCCGGCTCGTCGGCGGGGTCATCATGACGCATGGTGACGACGACGGGCTGCGCGTGCCCCCGCGGATCGCCCCGCACCAGGTCGTCATCCTTCCCATGCTCCGCGACAAGCACGAGGACGCCGCGCTGCTCGCCTATTGCGAGCGCCTGCGCGCCGGGATCGCGGGCCAGTCCGCGCTCGGCGAAGCGGTGCGCGTGCTGCTCGACAAGGGTCCGGGCAAGGCTTCGGCCAAGCGCTGGGACTGGGTGAGGAAGGGCGCGCCGATCATTCTCGAGGTTGGCCCGCGCGACATGGAAGGCGGCAAGGTCGCGGTGCTGCGCCGCGATGCCTTGTGGAACGCGGACAATGGCAAGCCCGCGATGCAATTCGTCCCGACCGGGGATTTCGTCGCGGGCGTCGGCATATTGCTCGAGGACATCCAGCAGGGCCTGTTCGACGAAGCGCGCGAACGCCGCGACGCGAACATCACGCGCGGCCTTGCGAAATGGGACGAAGTCGCGGACTTCTTCGCCTCGAACGGGAAATATCCGGGCTGGGTCGAGGTCCAGTGGGCAAGGCCGACCGGCGCCGCGCTCGATGCGGTCGTGGAGAAGCTCAAGGGCGAGAAGCTGACGATCCGCAACGTGCCCATGGATGCCTCGCCTGCGGACGGCACCTGCCTCTTCACCGGGGAGAAGGCGGCCGAGCGGATCCTCGTCGCGCGCGCCTACTGAGCCTGCGCGCCGCGCGCAGGCGTGGGCGCGATTCCGGGCGCAATGCCGCCCCGATCCGGCGCGGGGCCGCGCGGCCCGAGGGTGACAGCGAGCGGCCGCGTCTCCATATGGGAGGGCGACATGGCAAAGAACTCTCCCGACCGCGCACCGGGCCTGCCCACGAAGAAGCAGGTCCTCGACTTCATCCAGTCCTCGGACCAGCCCGCCGGCAAGCGCGAGATCGCCCGCGCCTTCGGTCTGAAGGGGCAGGAGAAGATCAAGCTGAAGGCCCTGCTCAAGGACATGGCCGAAGAGGGCCTGATCGACGGGAAGAAGTCCGCCTATCACCGCATGGGCGGCGTTCCCAAGGTCACGGTGCTGCGCGTCGTCGACATCGAGGACGGTGAGGCGATCGCGGTGCCCGACAACTGGTCGCCCGAGACGGATGAAAAGCCGCCACGCCTGACCTTGCGCGAAATGAAGGGCAGGGGCGCAAGACAGGGTCCGGCGCTGAAGCGCGGCGACCGCGTGCTCGCCCGCACCGAAGAGCGCGACACCGGGTGGATCGCTTACCCGATGAAGAAGCTTCCCGCGCGAAGCGAGGGCCTGCTCGGCGTGGTCGAGGTGGACAAGGCGGGCAAGGCGTGGCTCGCCCCGGTCGACAAGCGCATCCGCATTTCCTCGCCCATCAGCGACCTCGGCGAGGCCGAAGCGGGCCAACTCGTCCTGTGCGAGCGCACGGGCCGGTCCGAACGGTCGGGGGTCAAGGTGGTCGAGGTGATCGGCGATCCGCTCGCGCCCGGTGCGTTCAGCCTGATCGCCATCGCCAAGCACGGCATCCCGCACATCTTCCCCGAGGAGGTCCACGAGGAAGCGCGGCGCGCGGCGAACCTCAAGCTGTCGGAGGCGCAGCGCGAGGACCTGCGCGCCCTGCCCATCGTCGCGATCGACCCGGCCGACGCGCGCGACCACGACGATGCGATCTGGGCCGAGCCGGACGGCAAGGGCGGATATGACGCTCTCGTCGCGATTGCCGACGTGTCGTTCTACGTCCGCCCCGGCTCGGCGCTCGACCGCGAAGCGCGCAAGCGCGGCAATTCGGTCTATTTCCCCGACCGGGTCGTGCCGATGCTGCCCGAAATCCTTTCCGCCGATGTCTGCTCGCTGGTCGAGGACGAGACGCGCGCCGCGATGGCCTGCCACCTCCACATCGATGCCGAGGGCAAGGTCGATCGCTTCCGTTTCACCCGCGCGCTGGTGAAGATCCAGCACAACATCGCCTACGAGGACGCGCAGGCCGCGGTCGATTCCGGTGAGCCGCCCGAATATCTCAAGCACTTGTGGGGTGCCTGGAAACTACTCGCCGACGCACGGCACAAGCGCGACCCGCTCGAGCTCGACCTGCCGGAGCGGCGCGTGCAGCTGAACGAGGAAGGCCAGATCGAGGAGATCGCCGTGCGCGAACGGCTCGACGCGCACCGCGTGGTCGAGGATTTCATGATCGCCGCCAATGTCGCCGCCGCCAGGGCGCTCGAGGCGAAGAACGCGCCGGTCGTCTACCGCATCCACGAAGCCCCCGCGCGCGAGAAGCTCATCGCCCTGCGCGACTATCTCCAGACGCTCGGCATGAAGCTCGCGCTGGGCCAGGTCATCACCCCGGGCCTGTTCAACCGGATGCTCAAGGACGTTTCCGACGAGGCGGAAAAGGCGCAGGTCATGGAAGCGGTGCTGCGGAGCCAGATGCAGGCCTATTACGGCCCTGCCAATGCCGGGCATTTCGGCCTCGCGCTGGCGAGCTACGCGCATTTCACCTCTCCGATCCGGCGCTATTCCGACCTCCTCGTGCACCGCGCGCTGGTCGATGCCTACGGGCTCGAACAGCCCGGGCCGCCCGGTTCGCTGCCGCCAACGACCGGCCTGTCGGACCGCGACCGCGCGAACCTCGCCCAGGTCACCGATGCGATCAGCCAGACCGAGCGCCGCGCGATGGAGGCCGAACGCGACACGATCGACCGCTATGTCGCCGCCTGGCTTTCGGGGCGGGTGGGCGAGGTGTTCGACACCCGCATCACCGGCGTGCAGGGCTTCGGCTTCTTCGCCACGATCGAGGGGCTGGGGGGCGACGGGCTCGTCCCGATCTCGACGCTGGGGAGCGAGTATTTCAGTCATGACGAGGCCGCGCACGCGCTGGTCGGACAGGACAGCGGCACGCGCTTTGCCTTGGGCGACCGGCTCAAGCTCAAGCTTGCCGAGGCGAATGCGCTGACCGGCGCGCTCAAGTTCGTGCTGCCCGATGCCGATGCGGGCACGATCGAACCGCGCGGGCGCAGGCCGGAACGCGGATCGCGCCGCGAGGGCCAGCGCAAGGCCCAGAACCATGCGGTCGGCAAGCGCGGCCGCCCCGGCAATATCCGCCACCAGGGCCGGCGCCGCAAATAGCTTCGGAACGCGCGGCATGGCGCGCTCATTGGTTGCGGGAAACCAGGAGAACCCGAACCATGCTCAAGCCCGGAAAGACAGTCCCCGCCCTCGAACTGCCGCTCACGATCGGCGCGCAATACGACCTGGCGAAGCAGCGGCCGGACAATTTCACCCTCGTCATGTTCTATCGCGGCAGCCATTGCCCGGTGTGCCGGTCCTATCTCGAGCAGGTGGGGAGCAAGGTCGAAACGTTGTCCGAACACGGCATCAACCCGGTCGCGGTTTCGATGGATGCGCAGGAGCGGGCCATGAAGGTCGATTCCGACTGGGAGACCGGCGATCTTCCGCTCGCCTATGCCATGACCGAGGAAACCGCCCGCGAATGGGGCTCTACATCTCGTCGGCGCGCGAAGGATCGGACGAGCCGGAGGTGTTTTCAGAACCCGGCCTGTTCCTCGTCCGGCCCGACGGCACGCTTTACATGGCGCAGGTCCAGAGCGCGCCCTTCACCCGGCCCGACATCGACGACCTGATCGCGGGGATCGAATACGCGCTCGAACAGGATTACCCGGCTCGCGGGACTCGGACCTGACCGGGTTCAGCCGTGATCGGCCTCGGCCTCGTCGTAGTTTTCCGGAATGATGTAGAGCGGGCAGGGCAGCGTCCCCGCATGGGCGGAGAAATGCATCACCAGCGGTCCCGGCGAATTGCCCGAGGCCGCGCCGAGAATCAGCGCGGCGACTTCCTTGTGGGTGTCGAGGAATTCGCGCACGATCTTCTGCCCGTCGCCGATCTTGACCGAAATCGTCGGCATGATCCCGCTTTCGGCAAGAAGGTTGCCCGCGACCCCGTGCGCGAGCATTTCGGCGCGGTCGCGCGCTTCCTGCTCGATCGTCGCCTGGACCGCTCCGAAGGCGCTGAAATTGGGCTGGCGCACGATCGCGAGGATATGCACCGCGCCGCCCACCGCGACCGCGCGGCGCGCCGCGAAGCGCAGGGCGGCGCGGGATTCGTCGCTTTCGTCGGTGATGACAAGGAATGTCCGCATGATCTCCGCTCCGGCGGCGGGTATCCTGTCAAATTCGCTGCAATGCAAGGCCTTGCCCGTGCAGCCCCGATCGGCCAGAGCGGCGCGTAGCGAGAAAGGCAAGGGAGGTCCGCGCGACCATGGCGATTGAAATCAGGATGCCCGCTCTTTCCCCGACGATGGAGGAGGGGACGCTCGCCAAGTGGCTGGTGAAGGAGGGCGACCATATCGGCCCCGGGGACATCATGGCCGAGATCGAGACCGACAAGGCGACGATGGAATTCGAGGCGGTCGAAGAAGGCACGCTGGCGAAGATCGCGGTTGCCGAGGGAACCGAGAACGTCAAGGTCGGCACGATCATCGCGATGCTCGCCGAGGAGGGTGAAGACGCGGGCGACGTGGCCCTGCCCGGCGAAGACGCCGCACCCGAGCCCGCGCCTTCGCCCGCGCCGGAGCCCGCCCCGTCGCCCGCGCCCGCCGAAGGCCCCGCCGCCTCGCCCACGGCGCGCAAGCTCGCCGAGGCGAACGGCATCGACCTCGCGCAGATCGAGGGCACCGGACCCAAGGGAAAGATCACCAAGTCGGATGTCGAAGCGGCCATGGGCGGTGGCGGTGCGGCGTCTGTGACAGGGGCGAACTCGCCCGAACCTCCACCCGAACCCGCACAAGCCACGGCCCCGGCCCCTTCGAAGGAGCGCATCATCGCCTCGCCGCTCGCGCGGCGCATGGCCGAGCAGCAGGGGATCGACCTCGCGCAGGTTGAGGGAACCGGCCCCAACGGCCGCATCGTCAAGGCCGACATCGAAAGCTTCGACGCCTCCGCCGGCGATCGGGTCGCCGCGCAAGCGGATACCTCGGGCGAAACGGCCAAGCCGCAGGCCGCCTCCGCGCCCGCTCCGGCCGAAGCCGAAGGCGGCGCGCCCTTCGAGGAAGAGAAGCTCTCCAACGTGCGCAAGGTCATCGCCCGCCGCCTGACCGAGAGCAAGCAGACCGTCCCGCATTACTACCTTACCATCGACATCCGGCTCGACCCGCTGCTCGACCTCCGGAAGCAGCTCAATGCCAGCCTCGAGCCGGACGGTATCAAGCTTTCGGTCAACGACCTCCTGATCAAGGCGCTTGCGCGCGCGCTGATGCGGGTGCCGCAGTGCAACGTGAGCTACCACGGCGAGACGATACGGCGCTATTCGCGTGCCGACATCTCGGTCGCGGTCGCGGCGCCTTCGGGTCTCATCACGCCGGTCATCACCAATGCCGATACCAAGGGGCTCGCGCAGATCAGCCGCGAGATGAAGGAGCTCGCCGGCAAGGCGCGCGAGGGCAGGCTGAAACCACACGAATACCAGGGCGGCACGGCAAGCCTGTCGAACCTCGGAATGTACGGGATCAAGCAGTTCGACGCGGTCATCAACCCGCCGCAGGGCATGATCCTCGCCGTGGGATCGGGCCAGCAGCAGCCCCATGTGGTCGACGGCGAGGTAAGGCCCGCGACGGTGATGCACGCCTCGGGCAGTTTCGATCACCGCGCGATCGACGGCGCGGACGGGGCACAGCTGATGGAGGCGATCAAAAGCCTCGTCGAAAACCCGATGGGGCTGGTGGTGTGACGCGGCGTCGGACATGATCGATGCGCTTTCCTCGCCCCGTCATGCAGCCATGCCACTGGCCTTGAGGAGCCAAGCACGGTAGACCTTTGTCCATGATTTTTCCAATTTCAGCCTCACACCTTCGCTCCCTCGCCACGCTCACGCTCGGCGCGCTGGCGCTCGCGTCCTGCGACAATCCGCGCGGCGACCGGGCGGACGATACGCGCATCGCGACAGAGACGATCGAGGAGAATCCGGAAGCCCTGGAAGACCCCGGCATGGTCCCGCCGCGCGCGGTCCGCATCGGCTTCGACGGCCCGCGCTTTGATGCCTGCGCGGGCTACGGCGTCATCCGCGACCTGCCCGACGGCAATTCCTCGCTGCCCGTGCGCGCCGCGCCGTCGCGCGAATCCGTCGAGGTCGACCGGATCGGCGAAGGGCAGGGGGTTTCCATGTGCCAGCAGGTCGGCGACTGGATCGGCATCGTCTATGCCCCCGAAGGCGCGGAAATCACCTGCGGCACCAATTCCCCCGTCTCGAGCGTGCGCGCCTACGAAGGCCCCTGCAACCAGGGATGGGTGGACGAGAACTTCGTCGGGCTGATCGCGGGCTGAACCCGGCGCGTCGGCGCCTTGCCTTTCCCTCCCCAGTGACAGGACTCCCAATGGCAGACCCCCAATATGACGTGATCGTGCTTGGCTCCGGACCGGGCGGCTATGTCGCCGCGATCCGCGCGGCGCAGCTCGGGCTCAAGGTCGGCATCGTCGAGCGCGAGAACCTCGGCGGCATCTGCCTCAACTGGGGCTGCATTCCCACGAAGGCGATGCTGCGTTCGGCCGAGATCTTCCATTACATGCAGCACGCCGGGGAGTTCGGCCTTGCCGCGAAGGAGATCGAGGCCGACCTCGCGGCGATCGTCAAGCGCAGCCGCGACGTCGCCGGGCAGTTGAACCGGGGCGTCGGCCACCTGATGAAGAAGAACAAGGTCACGGTCCACATGGGCGAAGGCGTCCTGACCGGGCCGACCGCGCTGACGGTGACATCCGACAAGGGCGAGGAAAAGCTGACGGCGAAACACGTCATCCTTGCGACCGGCGCGCGCGCCCGCGACCTGCCCTTCGCCCCCGCCGACGGGAAGCGTATCTGGACCTATCGCCACGCCATGACCCCGCCCGAAAAGCCGAGCAGGCTGCTGGTCGTCGGATCGGGCGCGATCGGCATCGAATTCGCGAGCTTCTACAACGACATCGGGGTCGAGGTCACCGTGGTGGAAATGCTCGAGAGGATCGTGCCGGTCGAGGATGCGGAGGTTTCCGCCTTTCTCGAAAAGGCGCTGACCAAGCAGGGCATCAAGGTGATGACCGGGGCCGGGGTCGAGGATCTGAAGGTCGGCGCCAAGGGTGTCGCCGCCACGATCAAGGATTCGTCGGGCAACACCTCGACCGCCGAATTCAGCCACGTCATCAGCGCCATCGGCATCCGGCCCAACACCGAGAACATCGGGATCGACGACCTCGTCGAAATGGACCGCGGCTTCATCAGGATCGATCCGCTCGGCCGCACGAAGACCAGGGGCCTGTGGGCGATCGGCGACTGCACGCCCGGACCGTGGCTGGCGCACAAGGCGAGCCACGAAGGCGTCGCCGCGGCCGAGGCGATCGCGCGCGAACTCGGCAACAACGAGGTCCATCCCCACGCCCTCGACCGCAGCCGGATTCCGGCCTGCACCTATTGCCGCCCGCAGGTCGCGAGCGTCGGCCTGACCGAGGCGCAGGCGCTGGCGGAAGGCCACGAGGTCAAGGTCGGCCGCTTCCCCTTCATCGGCAACGGCAAGGCGATCGCGCTGGGCGAGGCGGAAGGCTTCATCAAGACCGTGTTCGACGCCAAGACCGGGGAACTGCTCGGCGCGCACATGGTCGGGGCCGAAGTGACCGAGCTGATCCAGGGCTATACGGTCGGAAAGACACTCGAAACGACCGAGGAGGAATTGATGCAGACCGTTTTCCCGCATCCGACATTGTCCGAGATGATGCACGAAAGCGTGCTCGACGCCTACGGCCGGGCGATCCACTTCTGATGGGCGCGGGCACGGCGACAGAGCCGCTGAAGGGCGAGGATTGGGCGGGCGAAATGGGCGAGCGCTGGCTGGCCCATCTCGACCGGTTCGAGGCGATGATCGCGCCGATCGGCGATGCACTCCTGGCGCGTGCCGCCCATGCACCGGGCGAACGGGTGATCGACCTCGGCCCGGGCGGCGGGGCGACGACGCGCGCCATCGCGCGCTCGGTCGCGCCGGGGGGCGAGGTGCTGGGGATCGACATCTCCCCCGATCTGGTCGCGGAAGCGCAGCGCCGCGCCGACCGGGAAGGCATCGCCAATGCCCGCTTCCTGTGCGCCGATGCGGCGGGGGTCACGCTTGACGAGGAACCGTTCGACCGGCTTTTCTCCCGCTTCGGCTCGATGTTCTTCGAACGGCCCGTGCCGGCCTTCGCCAACCTGCGCAGGCTGCTGAAACCGGGCGCGCGGATCGACCTCGCCGTTTGGGGCCCGCCGCGCGAGAACCTGTGGATGATGGAGATGATCGGCGTCGTGCGCGAGCACGTCGAGGTTCCCCGCGCCGAGCCGCGCGCGCCCGGCCCCTTCGCGTTCGAGGATCTCGACTACCTGCGCGAAGTCCTGACTGGCGCGGGCTTCTCCGGGATCGAGGTCGATGCCCACGAAGGCCGCCAGGCGATCGGCGGGCCGGATGCCACGCCCGCACAGGCGCTCGACGTGGTGCTGTCCTCCATGGGCGTGGGCCGCGTGGTCGCGGAACAGGACGAACCCGTGCGCGAGGCGATCCGGCGCGACCTCCTCGCCCTGTTCGAACGCCGCTTCGTCCCGGGCGAGGGCGTGCTGATGGCGGCGAAGGCCTGGCTCGTCACCGCGCGGGCTTGAACACCGCGCAGGGGAGCCCGGAACCGAGCAGGCTGCGGCCCGCCCTGGGGAATGCCTCACGGACCCAGTCGGCAGGCTCGCCCTCGATCGCCCGCAGCGCAGTCACCATCAGGAGCGCCTCTTCTCCCCCGCCGCGGAGGAAGGCAAGCGCCCCTTCGGTGCAGGGGACCGGCTCGTACCCGCCTCCGAACGCGGCGGGATGGCCGGCGCGCAGGTGGAGGAGGTCGCGCAGCAGCACCAGCTTCTCGTCCGCGCCCTTGCGCATCGCCCGTTCGCAGGCGGCGAAATCGACCGGGCGGCGGTTGTCGGGATCGACGAGGCTGCGTTCGGCCAGTTCGGCGCCCTGATAGGTGTCGGGCACGCCCGGGCAGGTCAGGCGCAGGAAGCACTGGGCGAGGCTCTTGACCCGTTCGATCTCGCCGATGCGTGCGAGGAAGTCGCCGATCTGCGCGCGCAGTCCGGCGCCCGCGTCCCCCTTCACCAGCGTCTCGGCGACCCCGGCGAGGGCGCGCTCGTATTCCTCGTCGGGTTCGGTCCAGGAGGAGCGCAGCTTCGCCTCGCGCAGGGTCTTGACCGCATAGGCGCCGATCCGGCCGGCATATTGGCCGAGCGCGCGCGGATCATCGGGCCATGCGCCGACAACGGCCTGCAACAGCATCGCGAGGTCGCCCGGATCGACCCGGTGCCCGCCCGGCACGGCTTCGGCCCAGCAGGTGCTCGCCGCGATCCATTCCTCCGCCACCTCGCTGATCGCGGCGAGCCGGGCGCGCACGTCTTCGCCGCGCTTGTGGTCGTGCGTCGCGGTCGCGAGCATCGCGCGCGGCCAGCGCCGGGCGCGGTCCTGCTGCCAGCGGTGGAAGGCCTCGGGCGGGGCGGCGAAGCGCGCGGGGTCGAAGCCGACGTCATTGCGCGCGATCCAGCGCCCGTAGCGGTAAAAGGCCGTGTCCTCGACCGCCTTTGCCGCAATCGGGGCGGAAAGCTGCTGGAACCGCTGCACGAAGGGCGCGGCCTCTTGCGAAGCGGGCCCCTCTCCGGCGAGCCAGGCGAGGATCGCGTGGCCGAGCGGCGCCTCGCCGGGCGGCGCGACCCCGGCCAGCCTGCGGGCCGCCTTTTCGCGCACGCGCGCGTCCTCGGGCGGGGCGGCGGTGCCGGTGCCGTAGGTGCGATAGACGGGGAAGACGACGAGCAGCGCCTCGAGCGCGCGCTTCCAGGCGGCGCGGCCGTAACAGGCGGTTTCGGGCGAGCGTGCGGCGAGGTCGGCCAGCGCGTCGGCGCAGGCCTCGAACTGGGCGGTGAATTCCCAGTGGAGTATCTCGCGGCGGGCCACGCGTTCCTCTTCCTCGAACCGGGCGGGGCGATCCGCCAGCGCGGCCCAGTGCCGCGCGAGCGGTTCGCCCGCCGCGGGCGCGTGGAGCAGGAGCGACACCTCCTCCATGAAATCATAGCCGGTCGTCCCGTCGACCGGCCAGGCGCGCGGCATGGATTCGCCGGGGCCGAGAATCTTCTCGACGATCAGCCAGGCCGGTCCGTCCTCGCGCCCCGCCTGGTCGAGCCGGGTCCGCAGCTTCGCGAGATAGGCGGCAGGGTCGGCAAGACCGTCGACATGGTCGATCCTCAGTCCGTCGATCACGCCCTCGCGGTAGAGCCGCAGCGGCAGGTCGTGGACCGCTTCGAACACGGCGTCCTCCTCGATCCTCAGGCCGGCGAGTTCGCTGATCGAGAAGAAGCGCCGCCAGTTGAGTTCGTCATGGCCGAGCCGCCACCACGCGAGGCAGTAATGCTGCGCCGCCAGTGTCGCGCGCAGATCGCCCGGGACGAGGCTTTCGGGGCAGAGCGGATAATCCTCCCCGCCGTAAAGCCGCAGCACGGCGCCTCCGGCGGTTTCGGCGAGTTCGACATGACCCCGCGCGATCGCTTCGGGGAGCGGCGTGCCGAGCACCGGGAGCAGCACCTTCCCGCCGTGCCGCGACCAGTCCACGTCGAAAAAGGACGCAAAGCGGCTCTTTTGCCCGTGACGCAGCAGGTCGGCCCACCACGGGGTCTGCGGGTGCGCGGCCATGTGATTGGGCACGATGTCGAGAACCAGACCCATGTCGTGCGCCTTGAGATCGCCGGCGAGCAGGCGCAGCGCCTCCTCTCCGCCGAGCGCCTCGCGGATCCGCGTCGGGTCGGTCACGTCATAGCCGTGGATCGAGCCCTCGCGCGCCTCGGCAAGGGGGGAGGCGTAGACGTGGCTCACTCCCAGATCGGCGAGATAGGGGACGATGGTGCGCGCATCCGCCAGCGTGAAGCCTGGGTGAAACTGCAGCCGATAGGTTGCCCGCGGGATCATGCCCTGCGCCCCCGCTTCAGGGCAGCGAGGCGTTCGGCGACATCGGGCCGAGCGAGCATGGCGGCAAGGTCTTCGGGCATCCTTCGGCGCCAGTTCGGGTGCTGGTCGGTCGTGCCGGGAAGATTCGGCTGTTCGGCAAGGCCGGCGAGGTCTTCCAGCGGGACGAGCACGCCTTCGCAGGCGCTCGCGGCGACATGAGCGACGGCGGCGGTGACGAAGGCCTCCGGCGCTTCCGGCGCGGGACAGGTCGCATGGCCGCGAGCCGCGATGCACCGCCACAGGCGCTCCCGCTCGGCCCTGCGCGCGGCGAGCGAGGGGGCGGTGCGACCGAGCCGCCGCGCCCACTCGAGGTCGCGGCCCTGCCACCATCCCGCCAGCGTCGGCAGGTCGTGCGTCCCGGTCATCGCGACCGCGGGCGCATCCCATTCCGCCGGATCGGTGAAGTCCCCCTGCGCGTCCCGCTCGAACCACAGCACGCGCATTCCCAGGATGTTCGCCTCGGCCATTTCCTCGCGCAGGCCCGGCGGGACCGTTCCGAGATCCTCGCCGATGACGATGCAGCGGTGCCTCCAGCTTTCGAGCGCGACGATGTTGACGAGATCGCGCTGCGGCATGGCGAGGTAGCACCCTTCGGACGAAGGCGCGCCGTGCGGCACGACCCAGACGCGTCTCAGCCCCAGCACATGATCGATCCGCACCCCTCCGGCATGGGCCATCGCCGCGGCAAGCGTTTCGCGAAAGGCCTTGAAGTGGGTCCGGTGGAGGGTCAGCGGGTCGAAGGTCGTGAGCCCCCAGTCCTGTCCTTCCGGCCCGAGCAGATCGGGCGGCGCCCCGACCGACAGCCCGTCGAGAAAGGCCTCGGGACTGCGCCAGCAGTCCGCTCCGCCCGGATCGACCCCCACGGCGAGGTCGCTGACGAGGCCCACCGCCATCCCGGCCGATCGTGCGGCCCGGTGAGCCTCGGCAAGACCCTGTTCGGCCAGGCCCTGCAGCCAGCCGTGAAAGGCAATCTCGCGTTCGTGAGCGGCGGCGAAGGCCTGCACGGCTTCGCCGTTCGGAGCGCGATATTCCTCGGGCCATTCGCGCCAGGAGGCATGGCCGCGCGCCGCGAAATGGACGTGGAGCGCATCGTGCAGCGCCTGCAGCGCGACTTCGGCTTGAGGCAGACGCGCGGCGGCCAGGGTTCGCTGGCGCGCGGCCGGAGGCGTGCGCTCGAACAATCGCTGCAGCCGTGCGAGACGCGCGGGGCCTGCGCGGATCCAGTCGATCAGGTCGCCGCCCGCAGGCTCCGGGTCTTCCGCGTCGCTGGGATCGGCGAACAATACGTTAAGGAACCGGCGGGAGGAGGGCCCATAGGGGCTGAAGCGCGCCGGATCGGCGGGGAAGAGCGCGTGGACCGGGCTTATTGCGAACAGGTCCGCCCCGGCCTCGCCCAAAGAACGCGCGGCGCGGGCGAGGGTGCCGAAATCGCCGAACGCCCCTTCGCCCGAGTCCCTCAGCGACGGTATCTGGGCCGAAACACCCCACACCCGCCGGCCCGGAACCGCGTCCGCAAGGCCGAAGGCGCGGTGGGGTGCGATCGCGAGCCCGGTCTCGCCCGCCTCGTGCAGCAGTCGGTGATGCCCCGGCTCGGCCAGCCCCCCGAGCTTTCCCGAGGTGAGGTCGACCTGTTGCCGTTCGCCGGTTTCGAGCTCGAGCGTCGCCGCGCCTTTCAGGTCCGGGGGCAGGGCAATGACCTCTCCGACCCGCGCGGTGAGGAAGCTCGCCGCCGCCTCGCGCCGGATCGCGGCAAGCTTCTCGCGGCTGGCGGCGATCCTGGCAGGATCATCGGCAGGCAGGCCGAGCGCGGCGAGGATACGTTCAAGGTTGGCGGGCGCGACCACCTGCTGCTCGCCGGCGGCGTCTTCCCAGTCCACCGCGAGCCCGGCCTCGCGGGCGAGGCTTTCGAGCTCGCTCATGGCTCCTCTCGCGCCGCGACAAAGCGCGGGCCGGAGGCGGGATTGCCGGTTTCGAACAGGACGTGGCCGCGGGGCCGATCGGCCGGGCAGGGGCCATTGCCGAACCAGGCGAGGACGTGCCAGCGCGCGCCATCCGCCAGCCGCCAGGACGCGCGCACCCCGTCGTCGCCCACGGACGCCGCACCGAGGCTTTCGCATTCGGCCATGCCGGGGACGAGGTGCGCCGCACGCAGCGCGATAAGCTCGGCGTACATGCCGCGCCATTCGGCCGCATCGGGGCCGGGTTCGGGCCTGCTCGCGGCGAAGGTCGCCTCGGCATTGGGATCGGGGATGGCCGCGCGCGCTTCCGGGTCCGAGAAGGCCGGAAATCCGGCGAATTCGCGGCGCCGCCCTTCTCGCACGGCATCGGCAAGGTCGTCGTGGAAATCGGTGAAGAAGAGGAAGGGCGTGCGCGATCCCGTTTCCTCGCCCATGAACAGGAGCGGGATGGCGGGCGAGAGAAGATGCAGCGCGGTGGCAACCTTCAGCACTTCCCGGTCCACCAGTCGGATCAGCCTTTCGCCCAGGGCCCGGTTGCCGACCTGGTCGTGGTTCTGGAGAAAGTTGACGAAACAGGTCTTTGGCAGGTGGGCACTGGGTTTCCCGCGAATCCGCCCCGCTTCGACCTCCTCGCCCTGATAGGAAAACCCTTCCGACAGGCACCGCGCGAGTCGGTCGGCCGGCGCATCGGCGAAGGCCGCGTAGTAGCTGGCGCTTTCCCCGGTCAGGAGGGCGTGAGCGGAATTGTGGAAATCGTCGTTCCACTGGGCATCGTATGGCCCTTCGAGCGGGTTCGGATCGTTCGCCTCGTTCTCGAGCACGAGATGGACGTGGCGGCCCGGGGTTGCCGCGCGGATCTCGCGTCCCATCCGATCCACGAATGCCCGATCCCCGATTGCGTGGACCGCATCGAACCGCAGCCCGTCGAAACGATATTCTTCGAGCCACATCAGCGCGTTGTCGATGAAGAAACGCGCGACCGGGTCCCTGTCCACGCTGACCGCCTGCCCCCAAGGCGTGTGGGCATCGTGGAAGAAGTCGCTGGCATAGGTGCCGAGGTAATTCCCGTCCGGTCCGAAATGGTTGTAGACCACGTCGAGCATCGCCATTAGGCCGAGTTCATGCGCCCGGTCGACCAGCGCCTTGAGCTCGGCAGGCGACCCGTAGGCTTCGGCGGGGGCATAGGGCAGCACCCCGTCATAGCCCCAGTTCCGCTCGCCCGGGAACGCGCCGACCGGCATCAGTTCGATCGCGGTGATGCCGAGATCGGCGAGTTCGGGCAGGCGCTCGGCCACTCCGGCGAACCCGCCGAGAACGCCCGCGTGGCATTCCCACACGACGGCTTCCTCCCAGGGCCGCCCGCGCCAGTCGGGATTGCGCCATTGGTAGTCGTCCGACGCGCTCACGACGCTCCAGCCATGCACGCCGCCATCCTGCCGGCGCGAGGCCGGATCGGGCACGTCGAGCCCGCCGCCGGGCGCATCGGGCAGGCGGAAGCGGTATCGTGCGCCGGGTCCGGCCTCGGCGGTGCAGGCGAACCAGCCCGCATCGCGCTTTTCCATGGCCCTTGCGTCCGCGCCCTTGACGACCAGCTCGACGCGCCCGGCATCGGGAGCCCAGAGCGCGAATTCGGCCCGCCCATCCGGCAGCAGGCGCGGTCCCCAAAGCATCACTCGGCCTCCTGCCGCCATTCGAGCAGCGCAGCGGCGCGCGCCTTGAGCAGGTAGGTGTCGCGCACCTCCACGTTCCCCGCGGCGTCGGGATGGGCGCTGTCGATCAGCAGGCGGCGCGGGACGTCGGGCGGAGGAAGGTGGAAGGTCAGGGGATCCTCGCTCGCGTTCATCAGCAGGCTGACCGCCACCACGGATCCGTCCGCCTGTCGCTCTGCCCGGCGCATCAACAGCGCGCGGCCCTCGCCATTGTCCCAGTCCTCCGCTTCGAGATGGACGCCGCGTTCGTCCCACCAGTCGATGTCCGGCAGGCCCTCGGCCGCCTCCTCGTTGCCGTGGAGGAAGACCGCGCTTCTCAGCACCGGGTGGCGGCGACGCATTTCGGCGAGCCGCGCGACGAAGCGGGTCAGCGCCTCGCCTTCCTCGCTGCGCGCCTGTTCCCAGTCGAACCAGTTGATCGCATTGTCCTGGCAATAGGCGTTGTTGTTGCCGCGCTGCGTGCGCGCGAATTCGTCCCCGCCAAGGAGCATCGGCGTCCCGAGCGAGCCGAACAGGGTCACCAGCATCGAACGGCGCACGAGCGCGCGGGTCTCGCGGATGGTCTTGTCCCTGGTCGGTCCTTCGGCGCCCCAGTTGCGGGTGAAATTGTGGTCGTGCCCGTCGCGGTTGTGTTCCTTGTTCGCCTCGTTGTGGCGCTTTTCATAGGCGGTGAGGTCGGCGAGCGTGTAGCCGTCGTGGCTGGTGAGGAAATTGACCGAGGCCCAGGGACGGCGCGCGCGGCGGTCGAACAGGTCGCCCGATCCGGCCAGCCGCGCGGCGAGTTCGGGACGCTGCGCGCTGTCGCCGCGCCAGTAGCGCCTGACGGTGTCGCGGTAGCGGTCGTTCCACTCGGCGAAGCCCGGGGGGTAATTGCCGAGCTGGTAGCCGCCGGGCCCGATGTCCCAGGGCTCGGCGATGAGCTTGAGTTTCTGCAGCACCGGGTCCTGCCGGATCGCGGCGAAAAGCGGGGCATTGGGCCGGAACCCTTCGTCGGTGCGGCCCAGCACCGTGCCGAGATCGAAGCGAAAGCCGTCGATTCCGTAGCTCGTCGCCCAGTAGCGCAGCGAATCCATCACCATCTGGACCACCCGCGCCCGCGAGAGATTGAGCGTGTTGCCCGTACCCGTATCATTGACCAGATGGCGCGCGTCTTCCTCTGCAAGACGGTAATAGGTCGCGTTGTCGAGCCCGCGCCAACTTAAGGTCGGGCCGAGCTCCGAACCTTCGGCGGTGTGGTTGTAGACGACGTCGAGTATGACCTCGATCCCCGCCGCGTGGAGCCGCCGGACCGCGATCCGCAGCTCGTCATGATCGTTCTCGCTCGCGAAATAGCCGCGCTGGGGAGCGAAATAGCTGAGCGTGTTGTAGCCCCAGTAGTTCGAAAGCCCCTTTTCCTGGAGAAAGCGGTCATTGGTGAAGGCATGGATCGGCAGCAGTTCGAGCGCGGTGACACCGAGACGCTTGAGGTGCTCGATCACGCTCGGATGGGCGAGGGCGGCATAGGTTCCGCGCTCGTTCGGAGGCACGTCCGACAGCAGCTTTGTAAGGCCTTTGACATGTGCTTCGTAGATCACGGTTTCGGGCCACGGCGTGCGGGGCCGTTCGTCGTGTGACCAGTCGAACCTTTCGTGGGTGACGACGCTCTTGGGTATCGCGCGGGCGCTGTCGCGGCGGTCGAAGCTGAGATCCCTGCGGGACGAGCGGACGTTGTAGGCATGGAGCCCGTCGGTCCAGCGCAACCGGCCTTCGAGCTTCCGCGCATAGGGATCGATCAGCAGTTTGTGCGGATTGAAGCGATGGCCGTCGTGCGGGGCGTAGGGACCGTGGGCGCGGAAACCGTAAAGCTGACCGGGCCGCGCGCCGGGCAGGTAGCCGTGCCAGACCTCGTCGGTCCATTCGGGCAGGTCATGGCTGGCGAGCTGGCGCTTGCCCGTGGCATCGAACAGGCACAGTTCCACCCGCGTCGCGTGGGCCGAGAACACCGCGAAATTGACCCCGAGGCCATCGAAGGTCGAACCGAGCGGATAGGGGGAACCGGGCTCGAGCGCGCCCGCGATCAAGTCGCGCTCCCCGGTTTGAGCGCGATCACGCCGAGCGGCGGGAGCGTGAGCGAAAGCGAGGCGGGGCGGTGGTGGCTCGCTTCGCCGCTGGCGGTGATCGCGCCGCCATTGCCGGTGTTGGAGCCGCCGTAAAGCCCGGCGTCGGAATTGAGGATCTCGCGCCATTCGCCGCCCCGGGGCACGCCGATGCGGTAATCGTGGTGCGGTTCGGGCGTCAGGTTGGCGGCAATGACGAGCGGGGGATCGCCCTCGTTCCCCTGCCGTTCCCAGACGAACACGCTGTTTTGGCTGTCGTCCCCCACGATCCAGTCGAAATGTGCATGGTCGGCGTCGCGGGCGTGGAGCGCGCCTTCGGTGCAGTGCAGGTGGTTGAGGTCGCGCACGAGCCGCTGGATGCCGGCGTGCTTGGGATCGCCGAGCAGGTGCCACGGCAGCTGCGAATCGTGGTTCCACTCGCCCGGCTGGCCGAGTTCGCAGCCCATGAACAGCAGCTTCTTGCCCGGATGGATCCACATGAAGGTGAGATAGGCGCGCAGGTTCGCGAAACGCCGCCATTCGTCGCCGGGCATCTTGGCGAGCAGCGAGCCCTTGCCGTGGACCACCTCGTCATGGCTGATCGGCAGGACGAATTTCTCCGAGAAGGAATAGACGAGGCTGAAGGTCATCTCGCCATGGTGCCAGGCGCGATGCACGGGATCGCGCTTCACGTATTCGAGGCTGTCGTGCATCCAGCCCATGTTCCACTTGTAGTCGAAACCCAGCCCGCCTTCGGAAACCGGTGCCGTGACACCGGGAAAGGCGGTCGATTCCTCCGCCAGCGTGATCGCGCCCATGCCCTCGTCGGCAAGGCGGGTGTTGAGGTCGCGCAGGAAGGCGATGCTTTCCAGGTTCTCGCGCCCGCCGTGGAGGTTGGGGACCCATTCGCCCTCCTTGCGGCTGTAGTCGCGATAGAGCATCGAGGCGACCGCATCGACGCGCAGGCCGTCGACATGGAATTCGCGCGCCCACCACAGCGCGCTCGAGAGCAGGAACCCGGCGACCTCGCGGCGGCCGAGATTGTAGATCAGCGTGTCCCAGTCCTGATGGAATCCCTCGCGCGGGTCGGCGTGTTCGTAAAGGTGCGTGCCGTCGAAGGTCGCAAGGCCGTGCGGGTCGGTCGGAAAATGCGCGGGAACCCAGTCGAGGATGACGCCGATCCCCGCCTTGTGCGCCTCGTTCACGAACCGGGCAAAGCCCTCGGGCGTGCCGAAGCGGGCGCTGGGCGCGAATTGCGAGAGCGGCTGGTAGCCCCACGAACCGGCGAAGGGGTGTTCCATGATCGGCAGGAACTCGACATGGGTGAAACCGAGATCGGCGACATAGGGGATGAGCCGTTCGGCGAGCGCGCGCCAGCCGAAGGTTTCGTGGATGTCCTCGCCCGGGCGCATCCAGCTGCCCGGATGGACCTCGTAGATCGCCATGGGCCGGTCCGGCCCCTGCGCTGCGCGGCGGCTTTCCATCCATTCGTCGTCGGACCATTCGAAATCGGGCAGCGGCTCGACGATCGAGGCGGTCGCGGGAGGAAGCTCGGTACGGCGGGCGAGCGGGTCGGCCTTCTGCATCACCGCGCCGTCGGACCCGGCGACCTCGAACTTGTAGCGTTCGCCCGGGGCGAGGCGCGGCACGAACAGCTCCCACACGCCGGCATCGTGGCGCAGGCGCATCGGGTGGCGGCGGCCGTCCCAGCTGTTGAAGTCGCCCACGACCGAAACCCGCCGCGCATTGGGCGCCCAGACGCTGAAGAGCACGCCGTCCACGCCCTCGATCCGCCTCGGGACGGCTCCGAAATGGCGCGCCAGATCGCGGTGGCGGCCTTCGGAAAAGAGGTGGAGGTCGAAATCGCCCAGCAGCACGCCGAAGGCATAGGGGTCCTCCGTCTCGTGCTCGCCATCGGGCCAGCGCACGCGCAGGCGGTAGCTCCTGTTGCGCCCGAGCTTGCCGACGAACAGGCCGTGGCCCGCGTCCTCCATCTCGGCGATCGTCCTGCCGGACTTCGCGTTGACCAAGGTCACGCCCTCGGCTCCCGGCTGGAAGGTGCGCACGATCCGCCCCTTACCGCCATCATGCGGGCCGAACACGGCGAAGGGGTCGGACAGTCGGCCTTCGATCGCTTCGGATGCGATGGCGGCGAGATCCTTGCTCATCAGGTTCACGGGCTTTCTCCGGAAAACAGGCGCTGCGACGCGGCGGCTAGGCCGGCGAGCGGGATGGGGAGCCAGTCGGGGCGGTTCGCCGCCTCGTAGGCGATTTCATAAGCGGCCTTCTCGAGCACGAAGAGATCGAGCAGCGAGGCCGAGAAATGCGGGGCGCTCGCGGCATAGGCATCGCAGAATGCCCGCCGCGCCTCGATCTCGAAGCGGTC